>NZ_CP170477.1:0-283723 GCF_042604635.1 Azospirillum sp. A26
ATGGCGAACAGCACCTACACCGGCCGGGGCGAGACGGTCGTCGTCATCGACAGCGGATGGTCGCCGACCTGGGACTCCGCCGCGCGCATCGTCTATCAGCACGACTACGCCAACAACGACGCCGATGCGCGCAACCCCAACGCCGACACCCATGGCGCCCTGGTGACCTCCAGCATCCTGTCGCAGGCGCCGGACCTCAACATCGTCGCGCTGAAGGTGATCCCGGACGGCACCTCCACCGCGTCGGGGGCGGCCATCGAGCAGGCGCTGCAATGGGTCGTCGCCCATGCCTCCGACTACAACGTCGTCGGCGTCAACCTGTCGCTGGCCGGCGGCTCCGCCACGTCGGAGATGACGACCCTGCTGTCGGACGAGCTGGCGAGCCTCGCCGCCAAGCGGGTGCTGGTGTCGGCCGCCGCCGGCAATGCCGGGCAGAACGGGACGGCGACCGACGTGTCCTATTTCGCCGCCGACCACAACACCATCTGCGTCAGCGCGTCGGGCGGCGACGGCACCATGCCGGGCTGGGCCCAGCGCAATCCGGGCATCACCGACCTCTGCGCCGACGGCACCGACATCCGGCTGACCGATCTGGCCGGGCGGACGGTGACGGCCAACGGTTCCTCCTTCTCCGCACCCTCGGTGACCGCCGCGGTGGCGCTCGCCCAGCAGGAGGCCATCGCGCTGCGCGGCAGCGCCCTGACCCAGGACGAGTTCCTGTCGCTGGCGAAGCAGACCGGCACGCCGATCGCCGGCACCGGCTACACCGACCTCAACACCCAGGCGCTGCTGGCGAAGATCGGCCAGCTCTATGGCACGACGGCGACGCCGACGGTTCCCGACCCCACCCCTGGCCCCGGCGCTCCGGCCACCGCCACGGCCGCCATCCTGGTCAACGCCAAGGGCACCGCGGCGGCCGGCGTGAACGCCCATTTCACCCTGCTGGTCGACGGCCATGCGGTCGGCAGCGCCACGGTGGGTGCCGCGGCCAAGAACTATGCCTTCACCGCCACCGTGTCGGCCGACAGCGCCCACAAGGTGCAGATCCAGTACGACAATGACGGCTTCGCCGGCGGCCAGGACCGCAACCTGTTCGTCAACAGCGTCAGCGTCAACGGCCACAGCTATGCCGCCACCGACGCCGCGGTGACCTACGACAAGGGCGCGCTCGACGGGCACGACGTGGTCAAGGGCCAGAGCGGCCTGTGGTGGAACGGCACGCTGGTGGTCGCCGCCGACAAGAGCCTGTTCGGTGTACAGGCCCCCGCGCAGGCGCAGGTGGCGGAGCTTCAGGCCGGCGACCTGCTGGGTCACGCGGTGTCGGCCAATGCGGCCACATACGGGACGGACGCGCATGAGACGGCGGATGTCGCCGGCTGGACGCCGGACCTGCTCCCGGCCTTCCAGTATGCCGACCATGGCCTGTACGCTTGGCACGACGCACACGACATGGCGGCGTAAAGCGGGCAAGAGCAAGCCCTCTCCCGCCCCGGGAGAGGGAGAAACTCACCGCTCGTGCATGGCCTCCTGGGCGCTGCGCGACAGGGGGGAGAGCAGGTAGTCGGCGATGCGGCGGCGGCCGGTCTTGATCTCGGCGCTGACCGTCATGCCCGGCTGCAGCCGCGTCTGCTTGCCGTCGACCTCCAGCGTGTCGCGGTCCAGCGCGATGCGGGCGGCATAGACCGACCCGGCCTCCGGCGTCTTCGCCGCGCTCTTGTCCGTCCCCTTGTCGGTTTGCTGCTGCTGTTGCACGGCATCGCTGGACAGCGAGGCGACGCGGCCGGGGATCAGCCCGTACTTGGTGAAGGAGAAGGCCTCCACCTTCACCTCGGCCACCTGGCCGGTCTGGACGAAGCCGATGTCCTTGTTGGGGATGAAGGCCTCGACCTCCAGCCGGCTGTCCTCCGGCACGATGACCATCACCGGCTGGGCGGTGGTCACCACGCCGCCCACCGTATGCACGGCCAGCTGCTGGACATAGCCGTCCACCGGCGCGGTCAGCCGCAGCAGCCCGACCTGCTGGTCGGCCTTGGCAAGCTCCTGCTCCAGCGAGGCGGCCTTGCGCTCGGCCTCGGCGAGGTTGGTGTAGAGCTGGCGGCGGAACTCGGCCTCGGTCTGGCGGCGCTGCTCGACGGTGGCGGCGATGGAGGCGTCGGACTCCGTCAGCTTGATCTTCTGGACCAGAAGCTCCTGCTCCTGCCCGACCAGATCCTGCTGGAGCTGGAGATACTGGAAGCGGGACGAGGTGCCGCGCTTCGACAGGTCGTACAGCGCCTCCGCCCGCTCGCGGATCAGCGGCAGGGTGGCGTTCAGCTTGGCGATGGTCTGCACCACGGTGGCGCGGTCGGCCTCGCGCCGGGCCTGCTCGCGGTCGAGTGCGGCCAGCTTGGCGCGCTGCTCTGCGATCTGGCTGGCGAGGAGCTGGCTCTGCATCCGCGCCAGTTCGGGCGACAGGCCGGCCGGGGCGGCGAATTCGGCGGCGGGGTTGCCGTTCACCACCTCCAGCGCCGCCCGCAGCCGCGCCGCCTCGGCCTTCGCCGCCGACAGGTCGGAGCGGATGCGGTCGCGGTCGGCGGCGGCCTCGGTCGGGTCCAGCTCGATCAGGGTCTGGCCGGCCTTGACCAGCTGGCCGTCCTCCACGGCGATGGCGCGGACGACGCCGGTCTGCATCGGCTGGATGGTCTTGGTCCGGCCGCTCGGCACCACCCGGCCCTGCGCCACCGCCACCACGTCGACATGGCCGAACCATGCCCAGGCGCAGGCGGCGGTGAAGGCCAGCATGATGACCGCGGTGAAGGTCCGCGCGGTGGGGGAGGGCGGCCGTTCCAGGATTTCCAGCGCATCGGGCAGGAAATCCATCTCGTCGCGGCGGCGTTTCTGCGGACGGCCCTGGAGTTTGGTCGGCGGACGCGGGCCGCCGGGCGTGCCCGGCGCGTTGGCCGGCGGCTTGATCCCAGGAGGGGTCGGAGCGGAGGTGGCAGGGGTGGTCTTCACCGCGGCGGTCGTCTTGCTCATGGCGTTCATTCCCCCTTAGCCCGCAGCCCGCTGTTCGATCAGCCCGTCGGTGGGCGGCGGGTTCGCACCCGGCAGTTGCCCCATCTGGCCACGGAACAGCGTGGCGTACCGCCCGCCGCGCCGCAGAAGCTCATCGGGCGCGCCGTCCTCGACGATGCGGCCGCGCTCCACCGTGACGATGCGGTCGGCGATGGCGACGGTGGACAGCCGGTGGGCGATGATCAGCACGGTGCGGCCGGCGCAGATGCGCCGCATGTTGGCCTGGATGATCCGTTCGGATTCATGGTCGAGGGCAGAGGTCGCCTCGTCGAAGATCAGGATGCGCGGGTTGGTGACCAGCGCGCGGGCGATGGCGATGCGCTGCCGCTGCCCGCCCGACAGGCTGGCGCCGCGCTCCCCCACCACCGTGTCGTAGCCGTCGGGCAGCTCGACGACGAAGTCGTGGGCGCCGGCCAGCTTCGCCGCGGCGACGACGCGGGCCATGTCCATGGTCGGGTCGGTCAGCGCGATGTTCTCGCGGATGGTGCCCGAGAACAGGACATTGTCCTGCAACACCACGCCGATCTGCCGGCGCAGCCACACCGCGTCGGCGGTGGAGAGATCGGTGCCGTCGACCATCACCCGCCCGCGCTCCGGCACATGGAAGCGCTGGAGCAGCTTGGCCAGCGTGCTCTTGCCCGAGCCGGACGTGCCGACGATGCCGACCACCTGCCCCGCCGGGATATGCAGCGACACGTCGCTCAGCGTCTCCGGCCCGTCATGGCGGTAGCGGAAGGTAACGTGGTCGAAGCTGAGGTCGCCCTTGATCGCCGGCATGGCGGCGCGGCCGGCGCTCTGCAACGGCTCGGGCGCCGTGTTCAGGATGTCGCCGATGCGGTGCATCGACAGCCGCACCTGCTGAAAGTCCTGCCACAGCTGGGCGATGCGCAGCACCGGCTGGACGACGCGGCCGGCGAACATGTTGAAGGCCACCAGCTCGCCCACCGTCAGGCTGCCCTCGATCACCAGCTTGGCCCCCAGCCACAGCACCAGCATGGTCGAGATCTTGGAGACGAACTGCACCGACTGGCTGGCGACGTTGTTCAGGTTGCCGGCGCGAAAACCCGCGCGGACATAGCCGGACAGCTGGTCCTCCCAGCGGCGCTGCATGCGCGGCTCGACCGCCATGGCCTTGACCGTCTCGATGCTCGACACCGTCTCGACCAGGAAGCTGTGGTTCTCGGCGCCGCGGGCGAACTTCTCGTCCAGCCGGCGGCGCAAAATCGGCGTCGCCACCAGGCTGATGGCGACATAGACGGGGAAGGAGGCGGCGACGATCGCCGTCAGCATCGGGCTGTAGACCAGCATGACGCCCAGGAACACCACGGTGAACAGCAGGTCCAGCACCAGCGTGATGGTGGAACTGGTCATGAAGTTGCGGATCGTCTCCAGCTCGCGCACGCGGGCGACGCTGTCGCCGACCCGGCGCGAGGCGAAATAGCCCATGGGGAGCGACAGCAGCCGCTGGTACAGCTTGGCCCCCAGCTCCACGTCCAGCCGGTTGGCGGTGTGGGCGAAGGTGTAGGTGCGCAGGCCGCCCAGCACCGCCTCGAACAGGATGACGGCCAGCATGCCGGCCATCAGCACGTCGAGCGTGCCCAGGCTGCGGTGCACCACCACCTTGTCGACCACCACCTGGAAGAACAGCGGCGTCACCAGCGCGAACAGCTGGATGAAGAAGGAGGCCAGCAGCACCTCGCCCAGGATGCCGCGGTATTTCCAGGCGACCGCGCCGAACCAGCGGGCGTCGAAACGCGGCTGGCCCATGCCCAGCGTGCCCTTGCGGCCCAGGCAGATCAGCCGGCCGGTCCACAGCGGCTCGAAGCCCTCGCGGTCGAGGATGCGGGTCTGGTTGGTCGCCGCGTCATGCACCAGCACGCGGTCGCCGCCGGCCTTGGCCAGCACCAGGAATCCGCCGTCGGGACCGGGGACCAGCGCCGGCAACGGCGTGCGCTCCAACCGTTCCCACTTGGTCTTCACCACCCGGGCCTTGGCGCCCAGCCGGTGGGCCTGGCGGACCAGCCCGGTCAGGTCGGGGGATTCGCCGCCGCAGGCATGGCGCACGCCGTCGTAATCGGCCGGAATGCCGAGGATGCGCAGCGCCGACACCAGCCCGGCGATGCCGGGATCGAGACGGGGGCCGGGGGGAGGGCCGGAATTGGGGTTCGGGCCAGGATTGGCTCCGGTTTGGGCGCCAGGGGGAGGGGGGGAGGGGTCCCGCGCCGGATCGGCCGGCGATCCGTCTCGCATCTGTTCCATGAAGGCTTCCCGGTTCCGAAACTCTAAGGGGTGGCGCCGAACGGCTGCGGCCAACCGAAGGTGAGCATCGGGTCCCCGCGCGGCCACCCGAACGATGGGGTACCCCGCATCGTTGCTGTTCGAAGGGAGGGGACCGAAGGGCCGCCGGACGCTCTTCCGTGGTTTCCCCTATGGTCCAATTTGACAGTCCGCTTTTCCTAGACCCGGTGCGGTGCTTGGGAGTACGCATGCAGGACAGCCGGGCCAGCGGGACCGGCGCCGTTTTCCCTACGCCGGACAGAAGCCGCCTTGTCGCCGATTCCCCAGCTCCTGCGCCTTCTGATCCTGCTGCTGATGCCCTTCTGGCTGTCGCTGGCGGTGGAGGGGCTGGGCCTGTACGGGTCGATGCCGTCGCTGCTGTCCAGCTGGCGCCGCCCCGCGGACGTGGACACCGCCACGGCGCAGCCGACCGGCTGGCGGGAGCGCGCCTATCTGGCCGCCAACCCCGACGTCGCCGCCGCCGTCCGCAGCGGACAGCTTTCCAGCGGCTACGCCCACTATGTCCAGCAGGGCCGCGCGGAAGGCCGCCGCGGCGGTTTCGTGGAGCAGGTGAAGAAGCCGGCGGAGGCGCAGCCCGCCGCAAGCCAGCCGGCTCCCGTTCAGGCTGCTCCCAGCCAGGAAACTCCGGCCCAGACGGCTCCCCCCCAACCGGCTCCGTCTCCCGCCTCCGTCCCGGCTGCCCCGCTGCCGGCGGCGAAGCCCGAACCGCAGGACGCCGCCCCCGCCCCGCGGACGGAGCCGGCGGTGGAAATCCTGCGCCCCGGCGTCAAGCCGGTCCCCGACGCGCCCGCCCGCCCGAATCCGATCCAGACCGTGGCGAGCACCGCGGCCCCTCGCCATGTGGAGCGCATCCGCACCGCCAACGGCGGCGACGGGCTGCGCGTCGTGATGGATTTCGACCAGGAACCGCGCTTCGAAACGCCGGTGCGCCGCCCCGACGGCCGGCTGGAGATGACGCTTCCCGGCACGCAGTGGCAGGCCCCGGCGGCGGGCCGCCTGCCGGCGACGGCGCTGGGCTACCGGGCGGAGCGCACCGGCAGCGGCACCCGCCTGCTGTTCAGCGACGAGGATGGCGGAAGCGACGGCAAGGCGGATGGCAAGGCGGATGGCAAGGGGGGCGCCAAGGGCGAAGCGGTCCGGCTTCTCGCCGTCTCCACCCTGGCCCCCGACAAGGACCGCGGCCACCGTCTGGTGATCGATCTGATGCTGCCTTCCATGGCGTCCTCCACGGCGAAGCCCGACCGCAAGAGCCGCTGAAACACCCGCTGGGCCAAGCTGTGCCGGCGGCGCTTGGCCGCGGCCATACCCCCATTGTCTTCGGGGTTGTGCCGTCCGGACGGATCGGTTAGCTGTCTGTCAGTCGTCAGTCACACTGGCCGTAAGCGTTCAACGTCAACCAACGCACTCAACGATCCCCAGCGGTCGGAGTGCGTTCGCTTGTCCGGAACGCGCGTCGACCGCGGACCAGTGTGGAGCACACCATGCGTCCCCAGCCGACACACGATCCGGCACGCGGCCAGCCGCAAGCCCCCTCGCAAAATTCCTCGCACGACAAATCGCCGGACCGGTCCCAGGCCCGCCTGTTCATCCTGGCCGCCATCCTGTTCCTCTCCTATCTCTGCGTCGCCATCTCCCTTCCGGTGACGCCGCTGTTCGTGACCCAGACCCTGGGTCTGGGCAATTTCTGGGCCGGGCTCGGCGTCGGCAGCGCCTTCCTCGCCACCATCCTCACCCGCAGCTTCGCCGGCAATTTCGTGGACGGCGGCGGCGCCAAGCCGGCGGTCGCCCGCGGACTGGCGCTCTACATCGCCGGCGGGCTGGTCTCGCTCGGCGCCGGCATGCTGCCGTCCCTGCCCTGGGCCGGACCCTGGGCGGCGTTCGCCGTGCTGGTGGCCGGGCGCCTGCTGATCGGGCTGGGCGAAAGCCTCGTCGGCGTCGGCGTGATCGCCTGGGGGATCGGCATCGTCGGGCCGCAGCGCTCGGGCAAGGTGCTGGCCCTGGTCGGGGCGGCGCTGTATGGCGCCTTCGCGGCGGGCGGGCCGCTGGGTCTCCTGCTGCTGGACGGCATCGGCTTCGCCGGCACCATGGCGGTCGGCGCCCTGCTGCCGGCGCTGGGGCTGCTGGCGATCCGCCCGCTGACGGGGGTCGCGGCGCATCCTGGCGCCAAGCGGCCGCCCTTCCGCAGCGTGCTCGGCCGGATCTGGCTGCACGGCGCCGTCGTCAGCCTGCAAGGCATCGGCTTCGCCGCCATCGGCGCCTTCTTCACCCTGCACTTCGTCCATGAATCCTGGCCGTTCGCCGGGCTCGGCCTGACCGCCTTCGGGGTCGGCTTCGTCCTTGTCCGCTTCGCCTTCGGCCATCTGCCGGACCGCATCGGCGGCCTGCCGGTGGCGATGGGGTCGCTGGCGGTCGAAGCGGTCGGCCAGCTGCTGGTCTGGAGCGCCGGCGACCCCACGCTGGCCCTTGCCGGCGCCTTCCTGACCGGGCTCGGCTGCTCCCTGGTTTTTCCCGCCATGGGCCGGGAGGTGGTGCATCTGGTGCAGCCGCATCTGCGGGCGACGGCGCTCGGCGCCTTCGCCGCCTTCCAGGACGTGGCCTATGGCCTGACCGGTCCGGTGGCCGGCCTGCTCGCCGACCGGGCCGGCTATGGCAGCGTCTTCCTGCTGGGCGGGGCCGCGGCGGCGGTCGGCTTCCTGACCGCGCTCCATATGCGCCGGACCCTGGTTGCCGCCAGCCCCCCGCCGGCCTGACGGCGATCTCGAGACGGCGACCTCAAGGCCGTTTCCGGAGGCCTGATCCGATCCCGCGAAACAGGGACAGGTTTGAAGCGTAAAAGGCCGGGGTTTCAGAGCGCCACACCGAAAGCGGGAAATTCCAGCGGCGCTTTTCCCTGGCGCCGTGGCATGATCGCCCCCCGCAGCCCTCTCCGCCGAACCGTGACGCCCTCCATGAAGATCCTGTTCATCCATCCCAGCTTTCCCGGCCAGTTCAAGGCTCTGGCGCCGGGCCTGGTGCGGCGCGGACACACGGTCCATGCCCTGAGCCGGACGATGGAGGTTCCGGCCGGCTGGGGCGGGGTCACCGTGGCCCTCTGCGCCCCGTTGCGGCCGCAGGCCTTTGGCGTCCATCCCTGGGCCGCTGAATTCGAAACCAACGCGATCCATGGCGAGGCGCTGTTCCGGCGGGCGCTGACGATGAAGGCGGAGGGCTATGTTCCCGACGTGATCGTCGCCCATCCCGGCTGGGGCGACAGCCTGTTCGTGAAGGATGTCTGGCCACAGGCCAGGCTGGGCATCTATTGCGAATATTATTTCCATGGAAGTGGCGCGGATGCCGGCTTCGATCCCGAATTCCCGGTGCCCGATGCCGGCGATCCATGCCGCCTGCGCCTGAAGAACGCCGTGAACCTGCTGCAGTTCGAGAGCGCCGACGCCGGCCTGTCTCCCACCCGCTGGCAGGCCGACGGCTTTCCCTCTCTCTTCCGCGACCGCATCACCGTGGTGCATGACGGCGTCGACACCGGGGCGGTGGCTCCCAAACCCGACGCCCGGGCCATCCTGAACGGCGCCCTCACGCTGACGCGGGCGGACGAGGTGGTGACCTTCGTCAACCGGACCCTGGAGCCCTATCGCGGCTATCACAGCTTCATGCGCGCCCTGCCGCGGCTGCTGGCCCGCCGCCCCCGGGCCCATGTGCTGATCATCGGCGGGGCCGGGGTCACCTATGGCACGCCGCCGCCGTCGGGAAGCTGGCGGGACATCTTCATCGACGAGGTGCGCGGCTCCATTCCCGACGCCGACTGGTCACGGGTGTTCTTCCTGGGCAACATTCCCTACGACCACTTCATTCCGCTGCTCCAGCTTTCCTCCGCCCACGTCTATCTGTCCTACCCCTTCGTGCTGAGCTGGAGCGTGATGGAGGCGATGAGCGCGGGCGCCGCCGTGGTCGGCAGCAACACCGCTCCGGTTCGCGAGGTCATCGAGCATGACCGGACGGGGCGGCTGGTGGACTTCTTCGACCATCGCGGACTGGCCGACAGCGTGGCCGACCTGCTGGCGGACCGGGCGGCGCGCGACCGGCTGGGCGCCGAGGCCCGCGCCTTCATCCGCGCCAACCACGATCTGCACAGCGTCTGCCTGCCGCGCCAGTTCGCCTGGATCGATGAGTTGGCGGACAGCCGGGGGTAAGCGGTCCGCCATATATTCATGAAATCATTATATATGATGATTAAATCATATCTTGGCTATGCCGCCTCCCTCCCGCCCGGATGGGAAGCACTGAGGCATTCGCGCAGCCCCATCGGCTGAGACGGAGACCTCCCAAAAAAAGGGCGGCTTGCCGCCGCCCCCCATGGGTCCAACACGATGAGTCCAACCGACATCCACCCGATGTCCACCGGCGGCCATGGGCTGCCGGTGGACAGGCGGGAGGGGGTTTACGCCGGAAGCTCCGTCCGCTGCCGGTTGGACAGCCCGCCGTCGCCCGCCGCCAGCAGGCCGGACGCCGTGCCCGACGAGGCATCGTGGAAGCCTCCATCGATGCCCTGCGCCTGCGACCCAGTCATCCCGGCCGCCAGCATGGTGACGGCGATGGGCGCCTCTCCGTTGGCGGCGGCCACGGCCTCCGCCGCGGTGGAGGTGCTGCGCTTGATGTAGGCCAGCTCGACCGCGGCGGCGCTGGTGCCGAACTCCGCGGCGATCTGCGGATTGCTCGCCAGATAGGCCGCCGGGTCGAAGGCGGTCAGCGACCGGTTCTCGGCGTAGCCGCTCTGGACATAGTGGATCTCCGCCGCCTGGACGTCGGGACCGAAGGCCTGGATCAGGTCCGGGTTGCTGGCGATGTAGCGCAGCGCGTCGAAGCCCTGGGCCGGCCGGCCCTCGGCCTGGCCATGCTCGATGTAGTGGCGGGCGGCGGCATCGGCATTGGTGCCGAAGGCGACCGCCAGATCGCGGTTGGCCGCGAGGTAATTGTAGCCGTCGAAGGTCGCGGCCCGCCCCTCGGCATAGCCGCTCTCGATGTAATGCCGGGTGCCGGCATCGGCGTTGGCGCCGAAGGCCGCCGACAGGTCCGGGTAGGAGGCGATGTAGGAGAGCCCGCTGAAGTTGGGGTGCCGGCCCTCGGCATAGCCGTGCTCGATGTAATGGCGGGTGGCGGCGTCGGTGTTGGTGCCGAAGGCGGAGATCAGCTCGGGGTAGGAGGCGGTGTAGGCCAGCGGGTTGAAGGTCACCGTCCGCCCCTCCGCCTGCCCGGCCTGGAGGTAATGCTGGGTCGCGGCGTCGGTGTTGGTGCCGAAGGCGGCGATCAGATCCGGATAGGAGGCGATGTAGGCGAGGGCGTTGAAGCCGGCCGGCAGCCCGCCGGCGGCCGGCGGGGTGGTGGAGGCGGGATCGGCCGCCGGGACCACCTGCAAGGCGATGCTCTGCGCCGCGACACCGCCATGGCCGTCGGCGACGATGTAGGCGAAGGACCCGGCATCGCCGGCCGTGCCGGTGGGCAGGAAGGTCAGCCCCGGTAGGTCGGCCGCCGTCAGGGTCTGGTTCGCCGTCACGGTGCTGCCGTCGGCCATCCGCACGATGCCGCCGCCGGGCAGGCCGGCCACCGTCACCGTCAGCGCGTCGCCGTCGATGTCGGCGGGGGCCGCGATGCCGAGCGACACCGCCGTCCGGTCCTGGGCGCTCACCGTCTTGTCGGCCTGCACCGTCGGAGCATGGTTGACGGCCGGCTCAATGACGGGATCCACGACCGGATCCGGCGAAGAGGTGACGGGCGGCGGCGGGGGAGGCGGCGGCGGGGGAGGCGAGACGACCGGCGCGGCCTCCACCGTCAGGGCGACGCTCTGGGCCGCCGTGCCGCCATGGCCGTCGGCAACGCTGTAGGAGAAGGCCCCGGCGTCGCCGACCGTGCCGGACGCGGTGAAGGTCAATGCTGCGAGCTGGGCGGCGGTCAGGCTCTGGTTCGCCGTCACCGCCGTGCCGTCGGCCAGCCGGATGGTGCCGCCGGCGGGCAGGCCGGTCACCGTCACGGTCAGGGCGTCGTTGTTGGCGTCGGTCGGGGCGGCGATGCCAAGCCCGACCGTGCCGCCGGCCTGGGCCGTCATCGTCTTGTCGGCTTGCGCCACCGGAGCGGCGTTCACCGTCAGGGCGACCGTCTGGGCTGCCGTGCCGCCATGGCCGTCGGCAACGCTGTAAGCGAAGGAGCCGGCGTCGCCGACCGTGCCAGCCGCCGCGGTGAAGGTCAGGGCCGACAGCTGGGCGGCGGTCAGGCTCTGGTTCGCCGTCACCGCCGTGCCGTCGGCGAGCGCCAGCGTGCCGCCGGTCGGCAGGCCGGTGACCGTCACGGTCAGGCTGTCGTTGTTGGCGTCGGTCGGAGCGGCGATGCCCAGAGCCACCGGGGTGCCGGCCTGCGCCATCACCGTCTTGTCGGCTTCCGCCACCGGAGCGGCGTTCACCGTCAGGGCGACCGTCTGGGCTGCCGTGCCGCCATGGCCGTCGGCAACGCTGTAAGCGAAGGAGCCGGCGTCGCCGACCGTGCCAGCCGCCGCGGTGAAGGTCAGGGCCGACAGCTGGGCGGCGGTCAGGCTCTGGTTCGCCGTCACCGCCGTGCCGTCGGCGAGCGCCAGCGTGCCGCCGGTCGGCAGGCCGGTGACCGTCACGGTCAGGCTATCGTTGTTGGCGTCGGTCGGAGCGGCGATGCCCAGAGCGACCGGGGTGCCGGCCTGCGCCGTCACCGTCTTGTCGGCTTCCGCCACCGGGGCGGCGTTCACCGTCAGGGCGACGGTCTGGCCGGCGGTGCCGCCATGGCCGTCGGTGACGGTGTAGGCGAAGGAGCCGGCATCGCCGGCCGTGCCGGCGGCGGCAGTGAAGGTCAGGGCCGACAGCTGGGCGAGCGTCAGGCTCTGGTTGGCGGTGACGGCCGTGCCGTCGGCCAGCTGGATGGCGCCGCCGGCCGGCAGGCCGGTGACCGTCACGGTCAGGGCATCGCCGTCGGCGTCGGTCGGGGCGGCGATGCCGAGAGCGACCGTGCCGCCGGCCTGGGCCATCACCGTCTTGCCGGCCTCCGCCACCGGGGCGTTGTTGGCCTGAACGATGGTGACGCTGCCGCCGCTGCCGACCTGGAACTGGCTGGCCGCGAAGCTGCCGGTCAGCGTCACCGCCAGATCGTTGCCGACCCGCAGGGTGGTGGACGTGGCGCCCGTCTCGATCTGCATGGTGCTCAGGTCGGCACCCGTCATCACCAGCCGGTCGCCGACGGCGGCATCGGCGATGGTGACGGCGCCGGTGGTCCCGGCGGCGATGCGGATGACGTCGTCGCCGCCATTGCCGGTGACGGTCGCTCCGGCGCCGACGGTCAGGTCGTCGGCCCCGGCGGTGCCGGTCAGGGCGACCCGGCCGAAGCCAGTGGCGCCGGACAGATCCACCGAGGCTCCTGTGCCGGACGCCGTCACGGCGAGCGCGTTGCCGTTGCCGGAGCCGGTGCTGGTCAGGGCCAGCCCGGCCAGCTGCGAAGCGGCGAGCGTCAGGGTGGCGTTGCTGCCGGTCACCTCGATGGCCTCGATGCCGGACATCGCCACCCCGGACAGGTCGGCGCTGCCGGCAATGCGCAGGGTGTCGGACGCCGCACTGCCGGCGATGACCTCGAAGCCGGCCGCCTGGGCGCCGGTCAGGGTGACGTCATGCGCCTTGCTGCCGGTCAGCTCCAGCCGCTCCACCCCGGTCAGCGTCATCCCCGTCAGGTCGATCGCGGGGGAGGCGACGGCGGTGTAATATTCCAGATCGTAGCCGTTGTAGCTGGTCAGGTCGTCGGAGCGGATCTCCAGCGTGTCGGTGCCCTCGCCGCCGTCGAAGCTGACGGTGCCGGCATCGTACTGGCTGACCACGATGTAGCGGTCGTTGCCGGCCTCGCCGAAGATCTGGTCGGCCTGGGCCTGGCCATAGCTGCCGGCGCTGACGATGCCGGCGAGGATGGTGTCGTCGCCGTCGCCGCCATGGATGGTGTCGCGTTCCCAGTCGCCCTTCAGCAGGTCGTTGCCGTCCCCGCCATAGATCAGGTCGGCACCGCCGCCGCCGGCCACCGTGTCGTTGCCGGCGTCGCCGTGCAGCTCGTCATTGTCGGCGCGGCCATAGATCAGGTCGTTGCCGCCGCCGCCGAAGACGGTGTCGTTGCCGTCGCCGGCCTCCAGCGTGTCGTTGCCGGCCCCGCCATGCTCCAGGTCGTCGCCGCCATGGCCCCAGAACCAGACGGCGGTGTCGCCGGCGATCAGGCTGTCGGCATGCTCCGATCCGACCCAGCGCTGGATGTCGACGAAGGTGTCGCCCGCCGCTTCGCCGGTGTTGTTGGCGCCGTTGGTCAGGTCCAGCGTGATGCCGGTGGTGGCGTTCTCGTAGGTGACGATGGTGAAGCCGTTGCCGCCGACATAATGGTCGGCGCCAAGCCCGCCGTTCAGCGTGTCGCCGGCCGACTGGCCGCTGTTGCCGCCGCCGACCAGCGTGTCGTCGCCCAGGCCGCCGATCAGGCTGTCGTTGCCGGTGCCGCCGACGATGCTGTCGTTGCCGGCCCCGCCATTGATGGTGTTGCCGGTGTCGTCGCCGATCAGCGTGTCGTCGCCGTCGCTCGGCGTGCCGGTGTAGGCCAGCCGCTGGACCCAGGCGCCGGTGTCGGAGACGGGCAGGGCCGCGGCGATGGGCCCGGTGGTCACGTCGAGGTCCCAGGAGGCGCCGAGCGACGGATGGCCGACCGGATGGCTGGCGGCGGCGACGCGGGCGCCGGTCGCCTGGGCGAGCGCCTGGGCGAACCGGCCGCCGTCGGCGCCGGTGTCGCAGGCATGGATCAGGATCTCGGTGCCGGGGGCCTGCGGCCACGCCCGTCCATCCGCCTCACGGCCGGACAGCGCCGCGATGTCGAGCCGGCCGGCACCCAGCCGGACCGCGCCCGGCTCGCCATGGGCCAGCAGATGGATGGCGGCGGGACGGTCGGCGAGTGCGTCGGCAAGCGCCGCCCCGCCATCCTCATCGGCCGCGACCCGGACGATCCGGACATCGGGCCGGCAACGGTCGAGCAGCAGATCGAGATCGTCGAGCCTGGCGTCCGCAATCAGTACGTCGCGCACGGATGATCCTCCTTGATGGCGGCAGGGCAGAGAAACCGGCAGAGGAGCTGGAACAGGGCAGTCCATCGGCCGTCGGTCCACACCGCACTCCGGTGATGATTATTGAGGCCGAACGGCCGTATTCACCCAAATGTGAGGAGGAAGACGCCGCTAACAACTCAATAAAGCGGAGTATCTCCGGCAAGAACGGGGGAGAGTTGCAGTTAAATAAAAAGAAGGCAGGCTCATACGCAGGCGGGTATTTCGTCTTTTCTCCATACCACCCAGAGCTATTCCAAAAAATCCGCCTTCTGATAGGGAACCTTTTTTCCCACACGAGAAAGTGGTAGCGTATTTCCAGCCGGAGGCCTGGTCCGGAACCGCCACAGGGCGGACCGCGACAAGGGAAACCGAAATAAAGAGGGGCCGCGACAAGGCTCCAAGGTTCAGCGGCGCAATATCCAGCCCCACCCCCATCGGGGGTTGCACAGACAATGCCCCCCGTAGCACATCGCCGGTCCTGGACGCCGATCCGCAACCCGGATCGTTGGCTTCTGCCGGGATGCCGGTATGGTGATCGGCAAGACAGGCAGAGGCGGGCGATGCACAGCTGGTATTTCGTCGGTGACAGTCATGTTCAGGCTTTCGAGATTGCCGCCACGCTCGGTCTGCTCCGCCGCCCGTCCCGGTTCCTCATCGTCCCCGGCGCCACGGCCGTCGGCCTGCGCAATCCTGAAAGCCACACCCAGGCCATCGCCCATTTCCGGGAGGCGCTGCTGCCCGCCCTGCCGGACGTCGTGCCGGTCCTCCAGCTCGGCGAGGTCGATTGCGGCTTCGTCATCTGGTGGCGGGCGCAGACGCTGGGCGAGTCGGTGGAGGCACAACTGGCAGAGTCCATAGAGGCTTATGCCTGTTTCATCGACACGCTGACCGATGCCGGCTACCGCCGGATCGTGGTGACCGGAGCCGTTCCTCCCACCATTCCCGATGGACATCGCCAAGGTGCCGTGGCGCGCGCCCGCCACATGGTGACCGCAAGCCTGCGCGACCGCACCGAGCTGACGATGCGCTACAACCGGCTGCTCGCGGCGGAGGCGGCCCGGCGGCGACTCCCCTATATCGACCTTTCCGCCCATGTCCTCGATCCCGGAACCGGCCTGATCGCCGACGCCTACCGCAGCCCCAACCCGCGCGACCACCATCTGCATCCGATCCGGGGCGCCCACGCCTGGGCCGAGGCGATCAATGGCTTGGAGAATGGCCTGGAAGCCCGGTTGGACAGGCTGCCGGCAGAGTGCTGACATCCTTGCACTGACGGCGGACCAGCCTCAGACCGCGCCGCGCCGTGACGGCTGGCGGGTCTCCACCACCGCGAAGGCAATCAGCAACCGCCGCTCACAGGGGGCCGCAACCGGCTCCACCCCATGGAACGAGCGGTCGGACGGCGCATAGGCCAGCAGATGGTTGGGACGGTACGGAGCCTGGGCCACCAGCTCGAAATCCGCGCGCGGGTAGCGGTCCATCCCCCGTCCGCGGAAATCGGGATCGCGGGGCCGGTACAGCGCCGTGCCCAGAGACGATGCCTGCGGGTTGGACGGGCCGCCGTCCGCCGGCATGTAGAGCAGCATCGAGAACATCGTCGCCTCGATGTCCGTGTGCGGCAGCATGGCGTGGCCGGTATGGTCCTCGACGATGCGTATGTTCGGCACCGGCAGCGCATCGACCCAGCCCAGCTTGTCGCGGACCTGGGGAAAACGCTCGGCCATCGACGCGACGATGGCGGGGTTGAACAGGCAGTCGCGCACGTCGCGCCACACCGCCGCCTGCTCCCCGTCGCGCCGGGCCAGCCAGCTTTCGGTCAGCGGTACCTGATGGCGCGACGGCAGCTCACCGGGTTGAAGAACACCGAAGGCAGCGGGCTCCGGCCATTGGGCGCAGGCCCGGGCGTACAGATCGGCGGGCAGGAAATCCGGCACGATCAGATGGGGGAAAGGATCGGTGCTGATCGCCGTATCGGACAGGCGGTTCAGAGCGTGCAATGCCGCGGCGGTCATTCATCCTCCGGATACTACCGGAAAAACAATAGCAACCCACGCTTGGGCGTGGCAACGGACCCGCCCGCCATGTCATGCACGCAAAACGACAGAATTGCGAACCCCGGCCCGCCGCGCAGACGAAAAACACATAAGAATGCTTATGGAAAAATATGCTTCCATCGGTCTGCGCCCGCTCATTCCCCGCCGCGCTCGACCACCGCCTGACCGCGGGAAATGTCGGTGACCAGCCGGACGAAGGCATCGGACCGGTCCTGGGGAAGCGTGACCAGAAGCTGGACCCCGTCGGCGGTGAAGCCGGTGGTCTCCACCCGCGTGCCGGGGAAGCTGCCCAGGCTGGAGCGGATGCGCGCCTCCTCGGCGAAGCCGCAGGCGATGGACAGGGTGGCATAGGCAACGATGGGCTCGCGCTCCGCCGCCTTCAGGCAGCTTGCCGCCGTGCCGCCATAGGCGCGGACCAGCCCGCCCGCCCCCAGCAGGATGCCGCCGAACCAGCGGCTGACCACCACCGCCACCCGGTCCATCCCCTGTCCTTCGATGGTCTGGAGGATCGGCCGCCCTGCCGTCCCGCCCGGCTCGCCGTCGTCGCTGAAGCGATAGACGTCGCCGACCCGCAAGGCCCAGCAATTGTGGCCGGCATCCGGCAGGCTGGACGTGGCGATGAAGCGGCGCGCCTCCTCCTCGCTGCCGGCCGGGGCGGCCTGGGCCAGGAAACGGCTCTTCTTGATCTCCTGCTCGAACCGCTCGGTCCTGACAAGGGTGAACATCATGAGGGTGACCGCCGCCCCCTACAGCACGAAGTCGAAGGCGGAGAAGCTGTAGTTGGCGATGTTGACCTGGATGCGGAAATCGGCCGTCCGGTCGCCGTTCACATCGCCCTCGATCAGCGTCACCGTGCCGGAGGTCTGATAGCGCAGCTGGCCCGCCGCGCTGAAGGCGGCGGTGCCGATGAAGGTGAAGGCGTCGTTCGCGGTGGTGCCGGCGATGGCGTCGATCTCCGACAGGTCGATGCGGTCGCCCTCGGCGCCGGCGGTGGCATAGCTCGCCAGCCCCCTCAACGCCTCCGCCGCCACGACGGCGCCATTGAAGTTGAGGATCACGTCGGGGGCCGCCAGGGTGGATTCGTTCAGGTTGCGGATGGAGAAGACGTCGGCCCCGGCACCGCCGTCCAGCAGGTCGGCGGCATAGCCGCCGATCAGCGTGTCGTTGCCGTTGCCGCCCAGCAGCACGTCCTCATAGCCGGTGACGGTGTCGTTGGGATTGACCGAGATCTCGTGGCTGCGGTCGGAATAGACGTCGCCGAACAGCACGTCGTCGCCGCTGCCGCCGCGCAGCACGTCGCTGCCCAGCCCGCCATAGAGCGTGTCGTTGCCGGCGCCGCCGTCCAGCCAGTCGTTGCCGGCCCCGGCGTCGAGCCAGTCGTTGCCGTCCTCGCCCAGCAGGGTGTCGTTGCCGACGACGTCGATCACGTCGCCGCGCATCAGGTCGTCCCCGGCCCCGCCGAACATCAGGTCGTTGCCGGCCCCGCCCTCCAGCTGGTCGGCGCCGTCGCCGCCCAGCAGGACATCGTTGCCGGCATTGCCGAACAGCGTGTCGTTGCCGGCCAGTCCGGCGATGGTGTCGTTCCCGCCGCCGCCGCCGATGGCGTCGTTCTGGATGCCGCCCACCAGATAGTCGTTGCCGGCGGTGGCCGCGGCCGAGACGGTCAGCCCGCTCAGCGAGGGTTGGGAGAAACCGGCCAGCGACCCCAGCGGATAGACCCCGTCGGTGGCCTGCAACAGCTCGATGCCGGTCAGCGTGTCGGTGCCGTCGGGACCGCTGATCCGCAGGGTGCCGTTGCCGTCGAAGGACAGGCTGTAGGAGGCGAGCGCGCCGGTCAGCACGAAGCTGTCGATCCCGGCAAGCCCGTCCACCGCGTCGCTGATCGGGTTGCCCAGCGCGTCATAGGCGGCGCTGCCGCTCAGCGTGTCGTTGCCGGTCGTGCCGGTCACCGCCACCGGCGCACCCTGCGGGATCAGCAGGTCCGCCGCCCAGGCGGGAGCGGCCTGCGCCATGGCCAGCCCTTCGGCGGCGGCCGTCACGGACCGGCCGGGCGTCACCCGCAGCGGTCGGCCCTCGCTGCGGCCGAAGGAGAGGTAATGGAGCTTGGCCGCGGTGGCGTCGCCGCCGGTGGCCGCCGCCACGTCGGTGTTGGCCGCCAGATAGGCGGCGGCATCGAAGGTGAAGCTGCGCCCCTCGCCCCGGCCGAAGCGGGCGTAATGGACCACCGCCGCCGCCGGATCGATGCCGACGGCGGCCAGCACGTCCGGGTTGGAGGCGAGATAGCCGTAGGGGTCGAAGCCGGCTGTCCGCCCTTCGCGGGCGCCATAGGCCAAGTAATGCCGGATGGCGGCCCCGGCATCGAGGCCGACCGCCGCCAGCACATCCGGATTGGCGCCCAGATAGCCCAGCGCGTCGAAACCGCCCAGGCTGCGCCCCTCGTTCCGGCCGTTCCAGGCGTAATGGGCCGCCGCGGCAATCGCGTTGTCGCCGAAGGCGGCGGCAAGGTCGCGGTTGGCCGCCAGATAGCTGCGCGCATCGAAGGCGAAGGCCGCCGGTGCGGCGGTGCGGCCGTCGACGGTCAGCAGCTCGACATCGGTCAGGATATCCGTGTTGCGGCTCGACACCACGGCATAGCGCCGGCTGTCCAGCGCCACCACCACCGGCGTCTCCGCACGGTAGCTGCCGCCCTGGGCGGCATAGCGGCGCGGGTCGGCGGTGTAGATGGCGCGGTCGGTGCCGGCGCCGCCGTCGAAGCTGCGCCCGCTCGGGGTTCCCAGATAGACGCTGTCGTTGCCGTCCGCCCCGACGAAGCCGTCGATCTGCTGGAAGATGCGGGCGCCGAGCCGGTCGAGCGTCCCGCCGGTCAGGGCGACATCCAGCCCTTCGATGCGGTAGCGCAGGAGCCCGGCCGCATCGCGGTCGGTCAGGCCGGTGAAGCGGACGGACGCCTCCGCCCCGCTGCCGGCGGCGGCATAGTCGAGCGTGGCGGCATGCGCCCGGCCGGCGACCGTGCGCGCGACGGTCTGGCTGCCGGCGCCGGCGGCGATGAAGGAGGCATCCGGCACGGTGGTGAAGGCATCGGCGACGAAGCCGTTCGCCAGCCGGGCCTCATCCAGATCGAGGGCGAAGCCCTGCCCCGCCACCAGCCGTGCCATGCACGCTCCCCCAAAACCCCTGCCGCAGGACGGCACCGGCCGCCGGGTCAGGGCCGATCAGGCAACGTCAACCGGATGACGCGATCAAATGACGCGATCAGATGACCTGGAGATAGGCCGGGTCGAGCGCGCCGTGACGGAACGGGATCCAGTCCTTGTGGTCGGCGCGGTACTGCAGGCCGTAGGGGTTCTTGAAGAAGATCTTTTGCAGCGGCTGGCCGCCTTCGGCGCGGGTGCGCTCCAGGTCGATCAGCGGCGACGAGGCGAACAGCTTTTCCCACAGCTCGGTGTTGTCCACCTCGCGGCCGGCGTTCTTCACGTAATCGCGCGCGGTGTCGCTGAGCTGCCAAGCCTCTTCGACCATCGCGTAATAGTCCACAGTACCCTCGGCCATGGCCTTCGAACTCCAACCAGCGTTGCACAGAGTTTCCGCTCACATAGCGCATTTTCGGCGGCAAAGGAACCACCTGCGCGCCGCAGCGGCCGGGCATGGCCGGACCCGGCCGGCGATGCCCCGATCAGGATGTTACGAGCGGTCGGCCGCCGCTCCGTCGATGGCCTGCCCGTTCATCCGCGGCGCCGGCAGCGCGGCGGGCAGCGGGACGGCCCGGTTCTTGCGCAGCGGGGCGGCCAGCTTTTCCCAGGACCGGGTGCGCAGCAGCCGGCCGGCGACCCCCAGCCCGACCGCCAGCAGGCCGGTCAGGCTGATCGCCGCCCCGACCGGTCCGCCGACCAGAAGGCCGGCCAGCCCGGCGACCCCGGCCAGCAGGGCGCGCAGGCCGATGGTCAGCGCCACCGTCCCGGTTCCCGGCGCCAGCCGCGGCAGCAGGACCAGCAGAAGCCCGCAATCGACCGCCGTGCGCAGGCTCCAGGCCGCGGCGGCGCCGACCGCGCCATAGCGCTCGGCCAGCAGCCACAGCACGCCGAGATAGACCGGCAGCTCGGCCAGCTGCAGGCGCGCCGTGACGTCGACGCGGCCGACGCTCTGGATCAGCGTGTTGGGCACATAGGCGGTGGCGTTGAAGAAGACGCCCAGCATCAGGATCGACAGCACCGAGGCGCTGTTGGCGGCGAAGGCCGGCCCCAGCCAAAGCTCCAGCGCCGTCTCGCCGCCGACGATGGTGGCGGCCTGCATGACCAGGAACACCGCGAGCGTCAGATGGCCGCCGGCATCCAGGATGCGGCCCAGCGCCGGCGGATCGCGCCGGAACAGGCTGGAGGCCAGCGGGAACAGCGCCAGCGACAGGGCGCCGGGGATCACCATCAGCCGCGACAGCAGCTCGAACGGGGTGGTGTAGAAGGCGACCATCGCCGCCGGCACCAGGCTGAGCAGGATGAAGCGGTCGGCATAGAGCATCGCCGGGCCGACCAGATTGTTCAGCATCATCCAGGCGCTCATGGTGAACAGCCCGCGCAGGGACGGGCGTCCCCAGCGGGCGGGGCGCAGCAGATCCGGCTCCTGCCGCACCGCCAGCACGCCATAGCCGACCAGCCCGATGAAGCGCCCGACCGCGATGGCGGCGATCACCGGCACCAGGCTCTGGCTGAAGGGCAGCACGAAGAGCGGGCTCAGATAGTTCAGTACCCCCACCGTCATCCGCACCAGGCTGATCGGGCGGAAGCGCTGGTGCGCCTCCAGCACGCCGCGCAGGCCGGCGGAGATCAGCGCGACCGGCACGATGGCCGCCGCCACCAGCAGGCTGAACCGGATCTCGTCCGGCGAGGTGCCGGTCTCCAGCTGGAAGCGGTCGGCCAGCAGCCCGGCGCCCACCGCCACCGCCCCGCCGGTCAGGATGCCGATGGCGCCCATCAGGGCGATGGCCGGCCCGGCGATCCCTGCCGTATTGGCCGAGCCCTGCCCCGCCTGCGTCTCCTCCGGCGTCTCACCGGACCCGCCCGCATGGCCGATCCGGTCGGCGACGACCTGCACCAGCGACCGTCCCAGCCCGAGGTCGAGCACGCCCAGATAGCCGAGCAGCGCCCAGATCAGGGTCAGCGCGCCGAAACGCTCCATCCCGACGGCGGAGATGAGCAACGGAATCGACAGCAGGGCCGCCGCCATGGGCAGCCCCTCGCCGAGCAGATTCCAGAGCGTGTTGCGAAGCAAATTCGGAGGTCCGTACGCGAAACACTGTGAAGAGGCGTTCGGGACGACCCGACCCCGGTCATCCGGCTTTCCAGCCGTTCGACCTAGGTCTATGCCCTCCTGACGACGCCATTGTTATCGGTCCATCCTGTCCAAAACGCTAACGGAATCGCTTGGGCGAAACGGTCCGGACCCTGAATGGCCGCCTGGACGACCGCCTGGAAGACCGATGGGGTTCCGGGCCGGCACCCGTCAGGACAGGACCCGCTCCAGCGCCGCGGCGACCCGGTCGACGTCTGTGTCGGCCATGGCCGGGAACAGCGGCAGCGACAGCGTCTGGGCGTAATGGCTCATGACGCCGGGCAGGGCGAAGTCGCCGTAGCGGCGGCGCCAGTAGGGTTGGCGATGGACCGGGATATAGTGCACCTGGGTGCCGACGCCCAGGGCGCGCAAGGCCGCCATCACGGCCGCACGGGTCCGCCCCGCCGCTGCGAAATCGATGCGCGCGGCGCACAGGTGCCAGGCCGGCCGGCACCAGGGCACCAGGGCCGGCGGCCGCACCAGCGGGGCCAGCGGCGCCAGCCGTTCGGCATAGAGCGCCATCAGCCGCGCCCGCCGTTCGACGAAACGGTCGAGCCGGCCGAGCTGGCTCAGCACCAGTGCCGCATGGATGTCGGACAGGCGGTGGTTGAAGCCCGGCTCCGCCATCTCATAGTACCAGGGGTTGGCGTTCCCCTCCGCGTCCAGGGCGGCGTCGGGATCGGCGAAGCCCTCCCCCGGATCGGGCGTGCGCGTCATGCCGTGGTTGCACAGGCGCCGCACCCGCGCCATCAGCGCCGGGTCACCGCCGGTGACAGCCCCGCCCTCGCCGGCCGCGATGGTCTTGACCGGATGGAAGGAGAAGACGGTCAGCGATCCCGCCTCCACCTCCGGCCGGCCGGCGCCGACCGGCACCTCACGGCTGCCGGGCAACCCCCCCCCCGATAAACAGGCCGTGCCGATGGCATGGGCGGCATCCTCGACCAGCGCCAGCCCCTCCGCCTGCGCGAGCGCCGCCAGCCCGTCCATCGGCGCCGTCTGTCCGGCATAATGGACGGGGGCAAGCGCGCGGACGCGCCAGCCGGCGTTGCGGGCGCGGGCGATGGCGGCCTCGGCCTCGGCGACGCCCATCAGGCCGCTGTCGGGATCGACGTCGGCGAAGGCGACCTCGGCCCCGGCATGGCGGGCGGCCGACGCCGTGGCGAGGAAGGTGTTGGACGGCACCACCACCGCGTCGCCCGGCCCGATGCCCAGCGCCGCATAGGCCAACCGCAGCGCCGCGGTGCCGTTGGCGCAGGCCACCGCGTCCGCCGCCCCCACCCTCGCGGCGAGCGCCCGCTCGAACCCGGTCACCGCCGGTCCCTGGGTCAGCCAGTCGCCGCGCAGCACCGCCGCTACCGCGGCGATGTCCTCCTCCTCCACCGACTGGCGGCCATAGGGGAGGAAAGGCAAATCCCCCATCGAGGGGCCCGCCATCAGGGCGCTTCCGTAAGCAGGGTGCGCAGCCGCTCACCATCGAGCCAGTCGTCGTTGCCGTCGCTGGCATAGCGGAAGCCGTCGGCCACCGGGCGGGCGTTCAGCCGCTCGTACGGCGCATGCTGCCAGAAGGTGAAGGCCGGCTCGATGACATAGCGGTCATCCAGCTCGTAGGTCTGGCGGGAATCGTCCTCGGTGATCATCACCTCGTGCAGCTTCTCGCCCGGCCGGATGCCGACGATCCTCTGCGGCAGGTCCGGCGCCATGGCGCGGGCGAGGTCGGCAATGCGCAGGCTGGGGATCTTCGGCACGAAGATCTCGCCGCCCTGCATCATGGCGAAGCAGGACAGCACGAAATCGACGCCGTGCTGCAACGTGATCCAGAAGCGGGTCATCCGCTCGTCGGTGACCGGCAGATGGTCGGCGCCCTCGGCGATCATCTTGCGGAACAGCGGCACGACACTGCCGCGCGACCCCACGACGTTGCCGTAGCGCACCACCGCGAAGCGGGTGTCGAGCGCGCCAGACAGGTTGTTGGCGGCGATGAAGATCTTGTCCGACGCCAGCTTGCTGGCGCCATAGAGGTTGATCGGGTTGGCCGCCTTGTCGGTCGACAGCGCGACAACGCGCCGCACCCCCATCGACAGCGCCGCCCGCACCACGTTCTCCGCCCCGTAGACGTTGGTGTGGATGCATTCCATCGGGTTGTATTCGGCGGCCGGCACATGCTTCAGCGCCGCGGCATGGACGCAGAAATCGACGCCGCGCATCGCCAGCTCCAGCCGCTCGCGGTCGCGCACGTCGCCGATGAAATAGCGCAGCGTCGGCGCCCACTCCGCCGGCATGCGCTGCTGCATCTCGTACTGCTTGAACTCGTCGCGGGAGAAGATGATGACCCGGCGCGGCTTGGCGTGGCGCAGCACCGTCTCGACGAAGCGGCGCCCGAAGGAGCCGGTTCCCCCCGTCACCAGCACCGACCGGCCGTCCAGCATGCGCAAGCCCGCCTCGAGCCCGGTGCCCGACATGTCGGACCCATCCGCAGGAAGTTCCGGCTTCGTCGCGCCCGCCTTGCTGGAGTGTGTGGTCACCGCCGGTTCCGTCCTTTAAAGCCGCATCGCTCGAACGCCGCACCCGGTGCCCACCGGCCCGATCCGGGACAGGTGCTGCGTCGGGATCGAAATGAACCCCGACCGTAACCGGTGCTTTCTGATGATCGGGTTAATTCACTCCGCCCCCCGGCGCAAGGTCTGTTGGGACGCGGATCAGGCCGTCGGCACCCGGCCGGCCTGCACATCCTCCAGCAGGCGGATCTGCGCCGGCAGGCAGACGGTGGCGAGGTCGAAGCGCTCCACCGCCGTCCTCCTTGCGGCGGCCGACAGGGCGGCGCGCAGCTCCGGATCGTCGAGAGCCGTCTCCACCCGGTCGGCGAGCGCCATGGGATCGTGGAAACCGGTCAGCAGCCCGTTCACCCCGTCCTCGATCACCTCGGCGACCGGCGGCGTGTCGGACCCGACGATGACGGCGCCGCAGGCCATCGCCTCCAGCATCGACCAGGACAGGACGAAGGGGAAGGTCAGGTAGATGTGGGCGCGCGAGATGCGCAGGACCGACAGGTAGCTGTCATAGGGCAGCTTGCCCAGCACATGCAGCCGCGCCGATTCCGGCCTGGGAGTGCCGGCGGCGTCCAGCATCGTCTCCCGCCACATGGTTTCGCGCCAAGTGCCGCCCCCCTCCGGCGGCGCGCCATAGCTGACCTCGTCGCCGCCCACCATCAGGATGTGCAGCTTCGGCCGGCGCCGCAGCAACTCCGCCGCCGCCCGCATGAAGGTGGGAAAGCCGCGGTAGGGTTCCAGGTTGCGGGCGACATAGGTCACCACCTCGTCCTCGCGCGACAGGGTGCGGCCGTCGGGCAGGGTGACGGTGGCGGCCGGATCCGGCCGGCAGACCGCGGTATCGACCCCGTCATGGATCACCGAGATGCGCGGGCGGAAGGCCTCGGGATGCTGCTGCCGCTGCCACAGGGTCGGGCTGACGCCCCAGTCCATCGCGTCCAGCCCGGTCAGCAGGGAGGTGTTCTTGGTGCGGATGCGGCAGCGCGTCTCCAGCGTCACCGGCCGCTCCGGGTCAAAGCCGACATCCGACCCGTCGGCCCGATAGAAGAACTCGCAATAGAGCAGCAGCCGGGCGTCCGGGAACAGGTCCTTCAGGAACAGGGCCTCGCCCCAGCCGGGATGGGCGCAGATCACATCGGGGGTGAAGCCCTCCTTCTGCAGAGCCAGCCCGGCGCGCACCGCGCCCTGCCCATGCAGGACCTGCCCTTCGAACATGCGGATATAGGGGTGGGTGTTTTCCCCCGGCTCGCGGGTCGGCCGGTAGAGCGCCATCTGCACGCCGCCCGGCAGTTCGCGCCGGACCTTGCCGATGAAGGCGACCCGGTGGGCCGGATCCGCCGCGAAATGACGGACGAGATGCTTGTACTGGCCGGGGGTGTTCTGGTGGACGAACAGGATACGCATGGAAAGACAATGCCCGGAAAACGGAGGAACGGGGCGACAGCCTGCAACCATCCGTCACGGCTGTCGATGCCTAAGAGCAGCGCCGGCTCCTTGCCCGTCCTCCGCCCGGTCCGGCTCCCCATGAGAGAGCCGGCCGGCATGGAAGGATCCGTTCCGCCCCCGCCGCCTTGCGCCTATAAGTCTTTGTCCGCCGGCAGCGTCCGGCCCATCGCGCGACGGAGCGCCGACGCCCCTTGTCCTCTTCCCCCCTGCCCTCTTCGCCCTGGCGCTTTCTGTGGATGTTCGTGCGCGACGGCTTCCTCGGCCGCGCCATCCTGCTGAACCTCGCCGCCGCCGGTGGGATCGGGCTGATGGGGATGGAGCCGGTGGCGATGCGCGGTCTGGTCGATGCGCTCACCGGGATATCGGGGGCCGGGATATCGGGGACCCATCCCTCCGGCTCCCCCGCCTGGACGGCGGAGGTGATGCGCTGGTTCCTGCTGCTGGGCGGGCTGTGGATCGCGTCGGCCCTGTTCAACCGCCTGCGCGAGCTGGTCGACCTGCACACCTCGCCGGCTTTGCGCCATGCCATCCAGGTCCGGCTGTTCGACCATTTGATCGACCACTCGCCGCGCTACTTCCAGGACAATTTCGCCGGCAACCTGGGCCAGAAGGTCAAGCAGGCCGGGCAGAGCGCCATCCAGATCCTGGAGATCCTGACCAACGACATCATCCGCATCGTCGTCATCCTGGCCATCGGCCTGACTCTGCTGGCCTCGGCGCAGACCCTGTTCGCCGGGCTGCTGGTCGGCTGGACCGTGGCGCATCTGGGCCTGTCGGCCCTGCTGGCCCGGCGCTGCCTGCGGCTGTCGCACGCCTTCTCGGAGGAGGTGTCGTCGACCACCGGCCGCATGGTCGACATCATCGCCAATGCCGAGCTGGTGCGCGCCTTCGCCCGCCGCCGCCAGGAGCTGGCCGGCCTGTCCGACGCGCTGACCGGCGAGATCGACCGGTCGAAGGAGCTGCGCTGGTTCCTGACCAAGATGTGGTTCTGGCTGTTCAACGCCCTGCTGGTCTTCCAGATCATCCTGATCGGCCTCGCCGTGTCGGAGGCGATGGCCGGCCGCATGAGCATCGGCGACTTCGCCATGATCTTCTCGCTGGCCAGCATCGTCGGCGCCAATGTCTGGGGCCTGTCGACGCGCATGCTTGGCTTCTTCGAACAGCTGGGCGTCCTGTCCGGCGCCCTGGACCTGATCGTCCGCCCGCACGAGATCCCGGATCCGCCCGGCCGCCCCGACCTGACCGTCGGCAACGGCTCTATCCGTTTCGAAGACATCCGTTTCGCCCATCCCGGTTCCGAGCCCGGGACAGGGGGGGCCGTCTTCGACGGCCTGTCCCTGACCATCCGGCCGGGAGAGCGGGTGGCGCTGGTCGGCCCTTCGGGGGCGGGCAAGAGCACGCTGGTCCGCCTGCTGCGCCGGCAGTTCCCGCTGCAGGGGGGCCGCATCCTGATCGATGGGCAGGACATCGCCACGGTCAGCCTCGCCTCGCTCAACCGCGCGGTGGCCGAGGTGCCGCAGCTGCCCAGCCTGTTCCACCGCTCCATCCGCGACAACATCGCCTATGGCAGCGAGGGGGCCAGCGACGAGGCGATCCGCGCCGCCGCCGCCCGCGCCCATTGCGACCGCTTCATCGAGGGGCGCGCCGCCGGCTATGACACCGTGGTGGGGGAGCGCGGCATCCAGCTGTCGGGCGGCGAGCGCCAGCGGGTCGCCATCGCCCGCGCCTTCCTGAAGGACGCGCCGGTCCTGGTGCTGGACGAGGCGACCTCCTCGCTCGACTCCGAGACGGAGCATCTGATCCAGGACGCGCTGCTCGGCCTGTTCGAGGGCCGCACGGTGATCGCCATCGCTCACCGTCTGTCGACCGTCACCGGCATGGACCGCATCCTCTATATAGAGAAGGGCCGGATCCTGGAGGACGGCGACCACGCCACCCTGCTGCGCCGCGACGGCCCCTATGCCCGGCTGTGGCGCCGTCAGGTCGGCGGCTTCCTGCCGGACGATGCCGGCTCCACAGCCGATATGGAGGAGGCGCGATGAGGCCGCTCCTGAGCCGGTTACGCCTGGCGCTGCTGATCGCCGCCGGCCTGCTTACACTCCCCATGGAGGCCACTGCGATGTCGCCCTTGCCCTTCTTCCAGCGGATCGAGCGCGTCGGCCTGCTCTGCGCGGTGGATGCCGACGGCGGCCCGGCCATGGATGTCGTCGGAGACGATGCGCTGTGCGGGCGCGCCGCCGCGGTGCTGTCGGGGCTGCTGGCCTCCGGTCCGGCGGTCACGGCGCTCGTCCCCAACGATGCCCGCATCGCCGAGCCGGGCACCCTGCTGGTGCTGGTCCATGCCACGCTGCGGCATGAGGAGGGGCGCCGTCTGCTGGCGCTCGCCGCGACCCTTCAGCGCAGCGGGACTACCGGCGATGCCCCGTTCTTCATGATGCCGCCCCAGGCATTGGCCCTGTCCGGCAGCCTCGATGAAAGCCTTCTGGATGCAGCGCTTCGCCGCCTGCTGACCCCGTTGGGCGGAGCGCTGCGCGCCAATCCCTGAGCGGTTGGGGGGCGGAGGAGTTTGGAGTCTTGTCGCAGGGGGGTGGGGCTCTCGTTCCAGTCCAGAATATTTGGAAGCCGTCAGTCCCTCAAAGGCGGGAATCCAGCCATATCAGATACTTGAACAGGAGACTTGGATCCCCGCCTGCATGGGCGGTGACGGCTGCACGGATAGGATGCAGACGTGGATCGGGCGCTGAACGTGTTTTGCGTCAGCGCCCGATCTTCGAAATTCACCCGCGAAATTACCGGCAAAGCTGCGCGAACTTGCGCTCCGGGATCGGCGGCGGCGAGGGATGAAGCATCAGCCCCTGCTCTTCCACATCGACCCGTGCGTCCGGATAAACCGCAAGCGCCAGTTGGAGCGCTTCGATGAACCGCTTCCTGAAATCGCGCAGGCGGCTGTATCCGGCGCCGAACTGCTCGAACACCGCCGGCCAGGTGATCGGCGTGGAGCGGTTCAGGCTGTGCAGCCGGTAGGCCAGCCAGATATAGATGTCGATGCTGGTGCTGTTGTTCTGGATGTGGCGCAGCGCCGGCTCCCAGATCGGCACCGGATGGGCCTTCAGCTCGCGGAAGAAGGCCTCGGACAGCAGGACGCGGTCTTCCCACAGCGACCCCTGGCCCGGTTCCGCCCCGGCATTGGTCGAGAAATGGATGCCGCCCTTGACAATCGACCCCTTTTCGAAGCCGATGCTGTGGGCATCCTCCCAGGCGAAGGTCAGGTTGCAGGCGGCGATGCGCGAGGCCTGCTCGCGGATGTCGCGGTAGGTCTGGCCGCCCACCGACAGGCCCATGCGGTCGAGCCATTCGTGCATGCTGCGGCCCAGCTCGACCTCGCGGCTGTCGGTCTGGATCGCCCGGGTTTGCAGATACAGCAGGATCATCCGCGCGCGGCTGCCGTACGGAACCCCGTAAAGCTTAAAGCCACCGTTGCGGATCGGCAGTCGTCCAGGCTCGATCAGCAAGCGGATCTTATGTCCGCGCCGCTCCCACGGCTGGTCATCGGGAAGACGACGATGCGGCAGAGCCGTCAGAGCAAAACCCGAATAGGTGATGCCAAGCTCCTGCCGCTCCTCTTCGAGGACGGCAGCAGCCACATCGACTAGCGAACGCTGATCCGGATCCGTCTGGAGCGCCTTTGCCTGGTCGCGTCCCAGCTGGGTAATCAGGGTGTGTATCTGTCCCATATCGAGCTGACCTTGGCACGACTTTGCGGTCAACGCTATATCACGGTCGGTTGGTGCCCAGCAATTTGGAGTCTTGTCGCTCAAACTATTTGTACGGTTATTTGATTCAGTTAATAGTTTGCGCGACAAGACTCCAGTAGAGAATCGCGAGTCGCGCGACAAAACTCCAGAACTCCCGCGACAAGACTCCAGCGGATAGTCCGTGTTGCCTGTGGATTTTTCGGCAGACGCGACAAGACTCCAGCCGGGACATTTCGATTCGACCCCGAATCGCTTCCGATTCGCTTATTTCCGAGTCGCGGAGGCAAATCGACCCCGACTCGCCGGTGATTCGCCCTCTGCGCCTATGCCGTTCGGACCCGGATTTGGAGTTCTGTCGCGCCCCGCCCTGCCCGACTTTCCCCCGATTGCCTGTCCGATCCGCCTCCGGCCGCCTTCCGCCCCTGTCCGCGGGGGCCGGACGGCAGGGGGGCGCGACAAGACTCCAACCTTGGCCCTGGCCTCAACGTTGACCGGTCCCCGCGGACAGAGGCCGGAGGGGGAGATGTTTGGAGTCTTGTCTCGCCCCCCTCCCAGTCCCCTGCCCAGCCCCCTGCCCGCCCCCTCCCGGAAGAGGCGCTCCGGTCGGGTGGGTCTCGGAGGGGTGCTTGTGAAGGGCGGAAAGCACGGTCTATAACGAACCGCCATGGCGCCGGCCCTCAGCTTTTGCCCTGCAGGGGTTTCCGGCGCCCGACCACATGCTCACACAACAGATGGCGGCAGGATGAACGGCAATTCCGCGCAGAAGATCGTCCCGGTGCTGCTGTCCGGCGGTACGGGGTCCCGTTTGTGGCCCTTGTCGCGCGAACTGTATCCCAAGCAGTTTCTGCCGCTCTGCTCCGACCGGACGATGCTCCAGGACACCGCCCTGCGGGTCAGCGCGCAATCTGGCTCCCAGGCTGCTGCCGGGGCGGCCGCAGAGGCCGTCTTCGCGGCTCCCCTGGTGATCTGCAACCAGGAACACCGCTTCCTCGCCGCCGAGCAGCTGCGCCAGTCGCGCTGCACGCCGCGCGGCATCGTGCTGGAGCCGGCCGGCCGCAACACCGCCGCCGCCTGCGCGCTCGCCGCCCTGGCGGTCGCGGCGGACGATCCGGACGCTCTGCTGCTGATCCTGCCGGCCGACCACGAGATCCGCGACGCCGAGGCCTTCCGCCGCGCCGTCGGCATTGCCGCCCGCGCCGCCCAGGCCGGCCGGCTGGTCACCTTCGGCATCACCCCGACCCGGCCGGAGACCGGCTACGGCTATATCCGCCGCGGCCATTCGATGGACGAGGCCGACGGCGCCTACAATGTTGCCGCCTTCGTCGAGAAGCCGTCGCTGGAGGTGGCGGAGCGCTACCTCGCCGAAGGCACCTATGCCTGGAACAGCGGCATGTTCCTGTTCCCGGCCTCCCGCCTGCTGGCCGAGCTGGAGCGCCACGCCCCGGCGGTGCTGGCCGCCTGCCGCGAGGCGCTGGAGCAGGGCTCGAAGGATCTCGACTTCTTCCGTCTGGACGCCGCCGCCTTCGCCAAGGCGCCCAGCATCTCCATCGACTATGCGGTGATGGAGCGCACCGACCGCGCCGCCGTCGTCCCCTGCGAGATCGGCTGGACCGACGTCGGCGCCTGGTCGGCGCTGTGGGACGTCGGCAACAAGGACGGCGAGGGCAACGTCATCGTCGGCGACGTGCTGCTGGAGGGCGCCCGTGACTGCTACGTCCGCAGCGAGAACCACTTGACCGCGGTGGTCGGGGTGGAGAACGCCGTGGTGGTGGTGGTCGACGACGCCGTGCTGGTCGCCGACCGCTCCCAGGCCCAGGACGTCAAGCGCATCGTCGACCGGCTGAAGGCCGAGGGGCGCAGCGAGTCGGTCAGCCACCGCCGGGTCCACCGCCCCTGGGGGTCCTACCAGTCGCTGCACACCGGCGACCGCTTCCAGGTGAAGAGCCTGACCATCGCCCCCGGCTCGCGCCTGTCGCTCCAGAAGCACCATCACCGCGCCGAGCATTGGGTGGTGGTCAACGGCACCGCGCTCGTCACCCGCGGCGAGGAGCAGGTGATGGTCTACGAGAACCAGTCGATCTACATCCCGATCGGCACGGTCCACCGGCTGGAGAACCCCGGCAAGGTGCCGCTGACCATCATCGAGGTGCAGTCCGGCTCCTATCTGGGCGAGGACGACATCGTCCGGCTCGAGGACGTCTACGGCCGCAACTGAGCGGCGGCACCCGGACTTCCGACATTCTGCCCGGCTCTTCTGGTCCACAGCCCTTGATGCTCGTTCATCAAGGGCTGTTTTCTTTTCAATGCAAATGATTCGGGAGATATCTCAAAATTCCATTTCCCAAGTCTTTTCCAAAGGGAAAAGCCTGAAATCATAGTATCGCCAAGCGATAAAATACACACAAAAGCAGTCAAAGCCAAAGATTTTTTGAAATACAAATGAGTGAGTTTCCAAAGAATTCCTTTAAAAAATATAGATCTAGGATTTATTCATAGATAGATGCGTCATAATATAAGATTGATATTATCGAATTATCTAAAAATAAGCTTTATGTGCTGTGGGTCCGAAAGGATCGCGGCAGGACTCTTTAAGGGGGGTAGAAGAATGCCTATCGCCGGATTTGATGCTGCAAGCTATTTGGCTGCCAATCCTGATCTTATTCAGGCTGGTGTGACCCTGAGCAATGCCGAGAGCCATTATCTCGTTGCGGGTCGCACCGAAAATCGCTCCACGACCTTCGACTCGTCGAGCTATCTCGCTGCGAACACCGACCTGCTCCGGGCCGGGGTGAGCACGAGCACTGCGGTCCAGCACTACATCTCCGTCGGTTATCGCGAAACCCGGACGACGACCTTCGACGCGTCGAGCTACATGGCCGCGAACACCGATCTCAGCTTCTCCTCGTCCTCGCTGGCGGTTCAGCACTACATCACCTTCGGCTATCGCGAGACCCGCAGCACCACATACGACTTCTCCAGCGTCGACATCTCGTCCTACTTGACGACCAACACCGACCTGCAGGCGGCTTTCGGCAGCAGCAGCAGCGACCGGTATCGCGCGGCCCTGGACCATTACCGGAACTTCGGCATTTACGAAGGGCGCCGCATCGTTCCGATCCAGTCAGCGAACCCGGCCACCGGGATCCCGACGCTCCCGACCACCGGCACCCCGGTCACCGACGCGCTCAGCATTGTCGGTGAAACGGATATGTATGCCGTGACCCTGCAGCGGGGTGTGCTCTATACGCTGCGCGAGAGCGGTGCCAGCTCCAACAGCGGCACGCTGAGCGACCCTTATCTGCGTCTGTTCGACAGCAACCGGAACGTGGTGGCCCAGGACGACGACAGCGGCACCGGACGCGATGCGCTGATCCAGTTCCGCCCGACCCAGACCGGGACCTATTACCTGTCCGCCGGCAGCTTCGCCAGCGGCGGCACGGGCACCTATCAGGTCAGCGTCAGCCAGTCCAGCCAGACCGAGGTGTTCCCGGCGGTGTCCGACGTCCTGTCGTTCCCGTATGAGCGCGACAGCTTCAACGTGGCCCTGACCCGCGGCACCCGCTACCAGATCGACGTGGAAGGCGCGGACACCAACCGCGGCACCCTGACCGATCCCTATCTGCGTGTCTTCGACAGCAGCGGCACGCTGCTCCGCTACGACGACGATTCGGGCACCGGCCTCAACTCGCAGCTGACCTTCACCCCGACCACGACCGGCAACTATACCCTCCAGGTGGCGGGCGTCGGTTCCCGCTATGGCACCTACACGCTGGCGGTGACGCAGCTCGGCTGATCGCCCTTCCCGTCGGTTGGGCATCGTTCATCCCGCCTTTCGAGAGCGGGCTTTGATAGTGTTGTGACTTCTGCGTGCCGGAAATGTCCTGCAGGCGCTCCGACTTGGTGGTTTTCCCGTCTTTCGGGTAAAACGGTCGGGGCGCCTCCAGGCTTTTGCCTTACCCAGCCTTTTCCTTTGACTTCACTCCTTGCCGAGACACGCATGACCATCGATCCGCCGCCGGACGACCGTATCCCCGAACTTTATGCCGACGGGGTCTTCGACATCGGCTTCGGCAACGGCATGGTCCGCATCGACCTGTTCAGCCTGTCGGCCCTGCGCAAGGACGGCAACGGCCAGCCGCTGCCCGCCATCCGCCAGCGGGTGGTGATGAGCCTGCCCGGCTTCCTCGCCAGCCTCTCCGCCCTGGAGGGCATGCGCCAGCGGCTTGAGGCGGCCGGCGTGCTGCCGCCCGGTGCCGCGCCGGTTCCTCCTCTCGCCCCGTCCGCCGCTCCGGCCTTCCAGAGCCCGGCGCAGGCCCCGGTTCAGCCGGCTTCCCCCTCGCAGGCCCCCTCCCAGGCGGCACCGGCCGCTCCGCCCACCCGGCCCCGCTCGCCGAATTTCGGCTGACCGATGCCGGACGCCAGCACCACCGTCCCGGCCCCGCCCCCCGGCCCCGAGGCTGCGCCGACCCACGACGAGAGCACCGCGCTGCGCTGCCTGACGCTGGTGGCGCGCCATCACGGCCTGTCGGCCTCGCCATCGGCCCTGCGCGCCCGCGTCGCTCCTGGCCGTGGCGAACCGTCCACCGCCGATCTGCTGCGCATTGCCGCCGCCACCGGCTTCAAGGCGACCGTCCGCCGGCTGGACTGGAAGGGGTTGCAGTCCCTCCCCCCCGTCTTCCCGCTGCTGGCGCGGCTGTCCAACGGCAACACCGTCATCCTGATCGGCCTGTCGCGTCCGACCCGTCCCGACGAAGAGCCGATGGTCGGCGTCGTCGACCCGCTGGCCGACCGGCTGGAACCGATCGACGTGCCGCGCGACCGCTTCCTGGAGCGCTGGGACGGCGAGCTGGTCTTCCTCAAGCCGCGCCGCGGCCTGTCCGATCCCCGCCAGCCCTTCGGCCTGCGCTGGTTCGTGCCGGAAGTCCTGCGTCAGAAATCCGCCTTCCGCGACGTGGTGGTGGCGGCCCTGGTGCTGCACGCGCTCGCCCTTGTCGTCCCGGTCTATTTCCAGATCGTGATCGACAAGGTGCTGGTGAACGAGAGCATCGCCACCTTGCAGGTGCTGACCATCGGCGTGCTGGGCGCCCTGCTGTTCGAGGCGGGCTTCCGCTTCCTGCGCCAGTTCATCCTGCTGGCGGCGGCCAACCGCATCGACATCCGCCTGCTGAACCGCACCTTCGGCCATCTGCTCGACCTGCCGATCACCTTCTTCGACGGGCATTCGGCCGGCGTCACCGTGCGCCACATGCAGCAGGTGGAGCGCATCCGCGAGTTCCTGACCGGCAACCTGCTGTCCACCGTGCTCGACAGCCTGGTGCTGCTGGTCTTCCTGCCGGTGCTGTTCTTCTATTCGGTCAAGCTGACGCTGGTGGCCCTGCTGTTCGCCGGTCTGATCGCCGGGGTGGTGGTGGCATTGGTGCCGGTCTACCGCAGCCGCCTGCATGACCTCTACAACGCCGATGCCGAGCGGCAGGCCATGCTGGTGGAGACCATCCACGGCATGCGCACCGTCAAATCCTCGGCGCTGGAACCGCAGCAGCGCCGCAGCTGGGACCGCAAGGCCGCCCGCGCGGTGACCAGCCATTACCGGGTCGGCCGCATCTCCATCGCCGCCCGCACGGTGACGGAGTTCCTGGAGAAGGCGATGATGGTGGCGGTGGTCGCCGTCGGCGCCTTCGACGTCTTCGACCGCCAGCTGTCGGTCGGCGCCCTGATCGCCTTCCAGATGCTGTCGGGCCGGGTGGTGACGCCGCTGGTCCAGATCGTCTCTCTGATCCACCAGTACCAGGAGACCGCCCTGTCGGTGCGCATGCTGGGCGAGGTGATGAACCACCCGGCCGAACTCCGGCGCGAGGGCAGCGGCGCCTGCCCCGCCCTGATCGGCCGCATCGAGATCGAGGGGCTGGGCTTCCGCTACGACCGCAACCGGCCGGCGGCGCTCGACGGCGTCACCCTGACCGTGCCGGCCGGCTCCGTCGTCGGACTGGTCGGGCGCAGCGGCTCGGGCAAGAGCACGCTGATGCGGCTGCTCCAGGGCTTCTACCCCGTGCAGGAGGGCAGCATCCGCTATGACGGGCTCGACATCCGCGAGCTGGATCTGGCCCATCTGCGCCGCTCCATCGGCGTGGTGCTTCAGGAGAATTTCCTGTTCCGCGGCACCATCCGCGACAACATCGCCATGACCATGCCCGAGGCCAGCCGCGAGGAGATCGTCGAGGCCGCCCGGCTGGCCGGCGCCGACGAGTTCATCCACCGCCTGCCCGACGGCTACGACACGCTGGTGGAGGAGGGGGCGAGCAACCTGTCCGGCGGCCAGAAGCAGCGCATCGCCATCGCCCGCGCCCTGCTGCCCCAGCCGCGCCTGCTGATCCTGGACGAGGCGACCTCGGCGCTCGACCCCGACAGCGAGGCCATCGTCATGGCCAACCTGCGGCGTATCGCCCATGGCCGCACCGTGCTGATCGTCACCCACCGGCTCTCCACCCTGACCGGCTGCGACACCATCGCCGTGCTGGAGCAGGGCCGCCTGCTCGACCTCGCCCCCCATCCCATCCTGCTCGACCGCTGCGCCGAATACCGGCATCTGTGGCAGCAGCAGAACCGGGGGCGCTGAGCCATGCCCGACACGCAGATGCCCGAAGCAGGGATGCCCGAAATCGACAGCCGGGACGCCGCGCAGGCGGAGACCGGCCGCGAGGTCGTCCCGGCCAAGCCCGAACCTGCCCCTCCTCCCGCTCCCGCCCGGCGCCGCGCCGCCCTGCCTGCCCCGTCGGCGGCGCCGCCGGGCTTCGCGCTGGACTATCTGCCGGACGGGGCGGCCATCGAGCATGCGCCGCTGCCGCGGGCGGCGCGTTCCACCCTCTATGTGCTGGCCGGGCTGCTGGTGGCGCTGGTGCTGTGGGCCGGCTTCGCCCAGGTCGACCGCATCGTCACCGCCGGCGGCCGGCTGGTGACCACGGCGCCGCTGGTGGTGGCCCAGCCGCTGGAGACCGCGGTGGTGCGCGGCGTCGACGTGCAGGTCGGCGACCGTGTGCGGGCCGGCGACCGGCTGGCGACGCTCGACCCCACCTTCGCCGCGGCGGATCTGGCCGACCTGACCGCCAAGCTCGCCAGCGTCGAGGCGCAGATCGGCCGGCTGCGCGCCGAGCTGGACGGCGGCGACTTCCTCCCCGCCGCCGGCAATCCGGATGCGGCCGTCCAGGCCGCCATCCTGGAGCGCCGCCGCGCCGAATACCGCTCCCGCCTCGCCTCGCTCGACGAGAAGGCCGGGCAGCTGGACAGCGCCCTCGCCGCCGGCCGCCGCGCCCAGGCCGGGCTTGCCGAGCGCCTCGCCGTGGTGGGCGAGGTCGAGGACATCCGCCGCCAGCTTCAGGAGCGCCAGACCGGCTCCCGCCTGACCTGGCTGGAGGCGCGGGTCGAGCGGCTGCGCATGCGCGACGAGCTGACCGCCCTCCAGGATCGCGAGCAGGCGAGCGCGCACGAGCTGCGCGGCGTCCAGGCCGACCGCGCCGCCTTCGTCGACGAATGGCGGCGCAAGACGGCGGAGGAGCTGGTGGAGCAGACCCGCCAGCGGGCGACGCTGGTGGAGCAGATCGCCAAGGCCGAGCGCCGCCGCTCGCTGGTCACCCTGACCGCCCCGGTCGATGCGGTGGTGCTGGAGGTGGCCAAGCGCTCCGTCGGCTCCGTCATCCGTGAGGCCGAGCCGCTGGTTACCCTGGTCCCCGCCGACGTGCCGCTGGAGGTGGAGGCGGAGATCCCGTCGCGCGACATCGGCCTGATCCGGGTCGGCGATTTCGTGCGGGTGAAGCTGGACGCCTTTCCCTTCCAGCGCCACGGCACCCTGCCCGGCGAAATCCGCACCATCAGCGCCGACGCCTTCACCCACGATCCCTCGGGCTCCCAGGGCGCCGCCGCCATCAACCCGGACGGTCCCCGTCCGGCCGCCGGCGCCGTCTTCCGCACCCGCATCCGCCTGACCGACACCCAGCTGGAGGGGGTGCCCGCCGGCACGCTGCTCAGCCCCGGCATGGTCGCCTCGGCCGAGATCCGCATCGGCACCCGCTCGGTCCTGTCCTACTTCCTCTACCCCGTCATCCGCGCACTGGACGAAAGCATCCGCGAGCCGTAAGGGGGACGATGATTTCCGGAGGATGCGGGTGGCGGGGCTGCGTCACAGAAAGGTAGTATAAGGACGGGTTGGGAACCACCCCTGGGATGGTTGCGCACCCCGTCCCGGTGTATTCGGTAAGGCAGGAATCGATGCTGGTGCCGTCCAAGGAAACCCCGGTCATGGCACCGGGCGGGTCGTTTTCCTTCGGGGACATTCCATATGTGGCGGATCATCGCGGTACCGTTTTATGCCAAGCCGGCACGGTGATCCTGCCGGTCGGCGACAGGTCGTTCGGCTTCACCCATATCGAATGGAAGCACAAGGCGAAGATCGAGCACTACTACCGGAACATGAGGGTAGAGCACTATGTGCAGATTGCGGCAAGCGGCTACCAGAAACTTTACCTGGAGCGGGATGGCAGGCTCTGGCTTCTGAAATTCAACGGCATCGTCAAGACGGTGGTGGTTGCCGAGTACAGCCATGCACCCTTGGCCGGGATTTCTTCTGCCCAATACAAGGTGATAACCGGCTATCCGCTCGTTCGCCTGCCCGATTTCAACAAGCGTGGCGCCAAGCTGATTTGGGAGAGATGATTCCCGGAACAGCGGCATCGAAAGGTGGGATGGGGTTGGTGGCCACGAGGCACGCAGGATTGATGCGAACAGCAATCACCGGCTTCCGCACGGCCGGCCCTCTTACTCCGGGTCCAGACACCGGCTGTCGCCGGTGATGCGGCTGGTACCCTTTGGGCGCTTGGGCTCGTGCCTTGTGGCCACAGGAAGAATATCGATCCAAGGATAGGGATTGTCAATCTTCCCGCTGGTCAGGGGCTGGACTGCCGGTTCCGGCAAATCTTTTCTTGTTCGGCGAAAGCCATCATTTCCTGCCTGCATCCGAATGAAAGGCCGGAACTGGGCCGGCAGGCAATCGGCATTCCAAGCCGGCGGCATCCACCTGCGCCCGGCGCTTTCCCTTCTTACGGCTGCGTCAAAGTTTCCAAGTGGCGCCTGTCCGGCGGATGGGGTACCCACCCACCAGCCCCTTCAGCGACAGGTCTGGTGATGCAGCGGATAGGTCCGTTCCTCTTTGCCGTTCTGGCAACCATCTCGGCATTCTTTCTGGTCTGGAGCTTGCCGCCCTTCCAGACCGCCGACGAGCCCGCCCACATCTACCGGGCCAACATGATCACCCATGGCTACTGGGTGGCCGCCAAGGTCCAGACCGACGGGCGGATCGCGGCGGGCGGCCCGTCCGACGTCGCGATCATCGAGGCCTATTTCCCCTTCCACCACGTCCCCTTCAAACCGGACGAGAGGGCCAATCTGGAGGATTTCGCCAAGTCCTTCACCGCCCGCTGGGACGGCCGGGTCTTCAACGTCGCGGCGGAGAACACCGCCCCCTACCCGCCCTTCTTCTACCTGCCGCAGGCCGCCGCCATCGCGCTCGGCAAGGCCATCGACCTGCCGGTGGTGCAGACGCTCTATCTGGCGCGGGCGGCCAACGCGCTGACCTGCATCGTCGTCGGCTTCTTCGCCCTGCTGCTGGCCGGCCGGGCGCATCTGCCGCTGTTCGCGGTGCTGCTGCTGCCGATGTCGGTCTCGCTCTACGCCTCGATGAGCCAGGACGGGCTGGTCATCACCGTCACCGCGCTCGGCATCGCCTTCCTGGCCCGCGCGCTGTCCGAAGGCCGGCCGCTGCGCAGCGGGGAGGTCTGGGCCAGTGCCGTCTGCTTCGCCCTGGTGGGGATGACCAAGCAGCCCTACGCCCTGCTCTGCCTGATGCCGCTGGCGGTCCCGGCCGAGCGGGCGGCGGTGAAGCGCCTCGCGGTCGCCGCCTCGCTGGCCGCCGCCGTCGGCTGGGCGGTGTGGATGGCGCTCGTCGTGCAGACGCCGCTGATCCGCCAGGATGCCCCGACCGACGCCATGGGGCAGCTCCGCTTCCTGCTCGACAACCCGCTGGCCGTCCTCACCATCGCGGTGAAGACCTTCCAGGTCTGGGGCGACGAGTATTACCAGCAGTTCGTCGGCATCCTCGGCTGGGTCGATACAAGGCTGCCCAAGCCCTATTACGCCGCCGCCTATCTGGTCCTGCTGCTGTCCTTCCTGCCGCTGCTGCTCGGCCGCCGGGCGGCGGACTGGTATTCCGGCGCGCCGGCGCGGGCCTCGGCGGTGACCGCGGCCGTCGTGCTGGCGACCGGGGCGCTGCTGTTCGGGGCGCTCTACATGGTGTGGACGCCGGTCGGCCAGCTGTGGGTCGACGGCGTGCAGGGACGCTATTTCCTGCCGCTGGCGGCCCTGCTGCCGCTGGCCTTCGCCGGCGGGCGGCAGGACGCGGGAGCCGGCTGGTCCTCTGGTGTTCCGGGCGTGCTGGAGCGCGGCCTGACCTGGATGGTCTGGCTCTTCCCCATCGTCAGCATCTTGGTGGTCCAGCGGACGGTCATCCTGCGCTACTACCTCGACTAGCGCCCCCGCTCTCCATCCGGCCCGCCCATCGGGGCAGGACGGGGCGTTGGAGGCCGTTCGAATGATGTCGCCCGTTCGGCGGAAAAGCCCGCAGTGCAGCATGGGCGGGCGACTATCTTCCGACTCTGCCCCATCGACCCCAATCGAAGACGAAGAGCGGACATGACCACGAGCGACAACGCGACCGTGCTGGTGACCGGCGGCGCCGGCTATATCGGCTCCCATGTGGTGCTGGCCCTGCGCGACCAGGGACGCGCCGTCGTGGTGCTGGACGATCTCTCCACCGGCCGGCGCCAGGCCCTGCCCGAAGGGGTGCCGCTGGTCGAGGGCGACGTCGGCGACAAGGCCCTGCTGGCCGATACCTTCGCCCGCCACGGCATCGGCACCGTGATGCATTTCGCCGGCAGCATCGTCGTGCCGGAGTCGGTGGAGCGGCCGCTCGCCTACTACCGCAACAACACGGTGAAGAGCCACGCCCTGGTGGAGGCCTGCGTCGAGGCCGGGATCGGCCGCTTCATCTTCTCCTCCACCGCCGCCGTCTACGGCATGCCGGAGCGGCTGCCCATCGACGAACAGACGCCGACCAACCCGATCAACCCCTACGGCTCCTCCAAGCTGATGACGGAGTGGATGCTGCGCGACACCGCGGCGGCGCACGATCTGCGCTATGTCGCGCTGCGCTATTTCAACGTCGCCGGCGCTGATCCGCAGGGCCGCTCCGGCCAGGTGTCGAAGGTCGCCACCCACCTGATCAAGATCGCCGCCCAGACCGTCACCGGCCAGCGGGCTGAATTGCAGATCTTCGGCGACGATTACGACACGGCGGACGGCACCTGCGTGCGCGACTACATCCATGTCAGCGACCTCGCCGACGCCCATGTCGCCGCACTCCGCCATCTCGAGGCGGGCGGTGCGTCCGAGGTGATGAACTGCGGCTACGGCCGCGGCTATTCGGTGCGCGAGGTGCTGGCGATGGTGGAGCGGGTGACCGGCAAGCCGCTGCCGATGCGCATCGGCCCGCGCCGCGCCGGCGATCCCCCGGCCCTGGTGGCGGGCGTCGAGCGCATCGGCCGCACGCTCGACTGGACCCCGCGCCACGCCGACCTGGAAACCATCGTCGCCTCAGCGCTTTCCTGGGAGGAGCGGTTCATGAGCCCCTCTCCCTCCCGCTAACGCGCAAACGAAGTTTGCGCTGACGCGACAGGCGGACCTCCGGTCCGCTGAAAGCGGGGTTAAGGGGATGCAGTGCGTGCTTTCCCGATAATCTTTTTCTCTGGATTATGCGTCGCTGAGCCAGTCCTCGGACATCAGACCATCGACGCGTCGGAATTCACCCAGGTTGCCGGTAATGACGGTCAGGCCCCGGCTGCGCGCGTGCCCTGCGATCATCAAGTCGTACGGGCCGATGATCGTTCCACGTCGTTCCAGATCCGTGCGGATCTCGCCATAATGCCCCGCTGCCGTCTCGTCGAACGGCAGCACCTCCAACCGGCCAACCAAGCGCTCGACCTCGTGACGCTGCTCCACCGGTCGTGCCGATTTGGCTGCGCCATGCAGCAGCTCAGCCAACGTGACGGTGGAGATGCAGAGCGCGCCCGCTTCCGCGTTGAACCGCTCCCGCAGGCCAGGAGGCCGGTCACGCAGCACGCGGATGCACAGGTTGGTGTCCAGCATGTACCGCAGCATCACAGCGCTTCGCGCTCCTGCATTGCCGGCTGGTCCCGATCCGGAAACGCGACCCCAGGAGAGTCGAAGAAGTCGTCCCATGCACGGTCGGCGGGGACGATGACGCGCCGGTCGCCTTCGCGGACGATCAGCACTTCGCGCACATCTCCAGGGAAGGCGACATCCTTCGGCAGGCGAACCGCTTGGGTCCGGTTGGACTGGAACAAGGTCGTGCGGACGGCCATGGCGCCCTCGCAAGGCTTCAGGAAATCCAGACCGTATATCCCAACAAAGTATATGTCAATTGTATATCCAAGACCGTATGTCCGGCTGCCCCTCGCCTCCTCAGGCGAAGAACCGTCCGCGGAAATAGGCGATGGTGCGGTCCAGCCCCTCGTCCAGCGGTACGGCCGGCTCCCAATTTAGCAAGGCGCGGGCCTTGGCGATGTCGGGGCGGCGCTGCTTGGGGTCGTCCTGCGGCAGCGGCATGTGCTCGATTGTCGAGGCCGAGCGGGTCAGGCGGATCACCTTCTCCGCCAGCTCCAGCATGGTGAACTCGCCGGGGTTGCCCAGGTTGATCGGGCCGGCGACGCCGGCCGGCGTGTCCATGAAGCGCAGGAAGCCTTCGATCAGGTCGTCGACATAGCAGAAGGACCGCGTCTGCTGGCCGTCGCCATAGATGGTGATCGGCTCGCCCTTCAGCGCCTGGATGATGAAGTTCGACACCACGCGCCCGTCGTTGGGGTGCATGCGCGGGCCATAGGTGTTGAAGATGCGGATCACCTTGATGTCCAGCTTGTGCTGGCGGTGATAGTCGAAGAACAGCGTCTCGGCGCAGCGCTTGCCCTCGTCGTAGCAGGCGCGCGGGCCGATGGTGTTCACGTTGCCCCAATATTCCTCGGGCTGCGGATGCACCGCCGGGTCGCCGTAGACCTCCGAGGTCGAGGCCTGCATGATCCGCGCCCCCACCCGCTTGGCCAGCCCCAGCATGTTGATCGCGCCGTGGACGCTGGTCTTGGTCGTCTGGACCGGGTCGTGCTGGTAATGGATCGGCGAGGCCGGGCAGGCGAGGTTGTAGATCTCGTCGACCTCGACATAGAGCGGAAACGTCACGTCGTGGCGCATCAGCTCGAAATGCGGGTTGTCCAGCAGGTGCAGGACGTTGTCGCGGCTGCCGGTGAAGAAGTTGTCGACGCACAGCACGTCGTTGCCGGCCGCCAGCAGCCGCTCGCACAGGTGCGAGCCCAGGAAGCCGGCGCCGCCGGTGACGAGGACGCGCTTGCGGTTTGTCAGGGCCTGCATGGCGTCCATCCTGTCCGGTCGGCCGCTCTGTCCGGCTGGAACGGCGTCAGCCCAGCAGCCCGAGCAGATAGCGTCCGTAGTCGTTCTTCTTCAGCGGCTCGGCCAGACGGCTGACCTGCTCGGCGTCGATCCAGCCGGAGGTGTAGGCGATCTCCTCCGGGCAGGCGATCTGCAGGCCCTGGCGATGCTGGATGGTGCGGACGAACTCCGCCGCCTCCAGCAGGCTGTCGTGGGTGCCGGTGTCGAACCAGCCATAGCCGCGGCCCATCTGCTCGACCGACAGCCGGCCCTGATCGAGATAGGCGGCGTTGACCGAGGTGATCTCCAGCTCGCCGCGCGCCGACGGCTTCACCGCCGCGGCGATGTCCAGCACGTCGTTGTCGTAGAAATAGAGGCCGGTTACCGCCCATTTGGAGCGCGGCGCGACCGGCTTCTCCTCGATGCTCAGTGCCCGGCCTTCGCCGTCGAACTCCACCACGCCGTAGCGCTCGGGATCGCGCACGGCATAGGCGAAGACGCTGGCGCCCTCGGTCTTCTCGCCGGCGGCGCGCAGGATGTTGGTCAGGCCGTGGCCGTAGAAGATGTTGTCGCCGAGAACCAGCGCGCAAGGATCGTTGCCGACGAACTCGCGGCCGATGATGAAGGCCTGGGCCAGCCCGTCGGGCGAGGGTTGGATGGCGTAAGTCAGGTTCAGGCCCCACTGGGACCCGTCGCCCAGCACCGTCTGGAACAGCGGCTGGTCGTGCGGCGTGGTGATGATCAGGATGTCGCGGATGCCCGCAAGCATCAGGGTGCTGAGCGGGAAATAGATCATCGGCTTGTCGTAGATCGGCAGCAGCTGCTTGCTGATCGCCCGCGTCACGGGGTAGAGCCGGGTGCCGGACCCGCCGGCCAGGATGATGCCCTTCATGGTCTTCGTCCTCACGCCTGCGGCGGGTTGGTGAACAGCTCGTCGATCACGCGGTCGACGCTCTCCTGCCACGGCGGGCAGGCGACGCCGAGACGCTCCCTGGCGCGCCCGCAGTCCAGCCGCGAATTGGCCGGGCGCCGCGCCGGGGTCGGGTAGTCGGCCGTGCCGATGGCGGTCAGGCGCGGCCGCTTGCCGGTGCGCTCTTCCAGCCGCCGGAAGATGTGCTCGGCGAAATCGTGCCAGTTGGTGTAGCCGCTGCCGGTCAGGTGATAGGTGCCCCAGGCGGCGGCGCCGGTCTTCTCAATCGTCCCGGCGATCTGCACGATGGCGGCGGCGAGGTCGGCGGCGGCGGTGGGGGAGCCGTGCTGGTCGGCGACCACCCGCATCTCCTCGCGCTCCTTGCCGAAGCGCAGCATCGTCTTGACGAAGTTGTTGCCGTAGGCGCTGTAGACCCAGGAGGTGCGCAGGATGACGTGTTCAGGCGTCGCCGTCCGCACCGCCTCTTCGCCGGCTGCCTTGCTGGCGCCATAGACGCCCAGCGGGTTGATCGGATCGTCCTCGCTGTAGACGCCGTCCTTCGTCCCGTCGAACACGTAATCGGTCGACACGTGGATGAAGGGGATGCCGCGCGCGGCACAGGCCGCCGCCATGGCGCCCGGCCCGTCGCGGTTGATAGCGAAGGAGAGATCCACCTCGCTCTCGGCCTTGTCGACGGCGGTGTGGGCGGTGGCGTTGACCAGCAGGTCGGGCGCGTGGGCGGCGACCGCCTTTTCCACGTCGCCCGGCCGGGTCACGTCGAACTCGGGATAGGGCAGACCCACCACATCGGTGCCTGGCGCCCAGCTGGCGCGCATCAGCTCGAAGCCGAGCTGGCCGTTGCTGCCAAGGACGAGAACCTTCACGACGCCGCTCCTTCGTCCGTCAGGCCCTCTTCCTTCAAGCCGAGCCGCTCGCCCTGGTAGGAGCCGTTCAGGATGGCCTGCCACCAGTCGCGGTTCTCCAGATACCAGGCGACCGTCTTGCGCAGGCCGCTCTCGAAGGTCTCCTGCGGGGTCCAGCCCAGCTCGCGCTCGATCTTGCCGGCGTCGATGGCATAGCGCTTGTCATGGCCGGGGCGGTCGGTGACGAAGCTGATCAGCCGGTCGTGCGGGGCGCCGGCCGGGTCCATCTCGTCGAGATGCACGCAGATGGCGCGGACGACCTCCAGGTTGGTGCGCTCGTTGTGGCCGCCGATGTTGTAGCTCTCGCCGACCTTGCCCTTCTCCAGAACCAGCCGAAGCGCGCGGGCATGGTCCTCGACATAGAGCCAGTCGCGGATGTTGTCGCCCTTGCCGTAGACCGGCAGCTTCTCGCCGGCCAGACCCTTCAGGATCATCAGCGGGATCAGCTTCTCCGGGAAATGGTAGGGGCCGTAATTGTTGGAGCAGTTGGTCAGCACCACCGGCAGCCCGTAGGTCTCGTGCCAGGCGCGGACCAGATGGTCGCTCGACGCCTTGCTGGCCGAATAGGGCGAGTTGGGGCTGTAGGCGGTGGTCTCGGTGAAGAAGCCGTCGTCGCCCAGCGTGCCGAACACCTCGTCGGTCGAGATGTGGTGGAAGCGGAAGGCCGCCTTGCGCTCCGCCGGCAGGGCCGACCAGTAGCCGCGCGCCGCTTCCAGCAGGCGGAAGGTGCCGACCACGTTGGTCTGGATGAACTCGCCCGGCCCGTCGATGGAGCGGTCGACATGGGATTCGGCGGCCAGATGCATCACCGCGTCGGGCTGGTGGGTGTCGAACACCCGCCTCAGCTCGGCGGCGTCGCAGATGTCGACCTTCTCGAAGGCATAGCGCGGATTGCCCTCGGCCCCCGGCAGGGAGGACAGGTTGGCCGCGTAGGTCAGCTTGTCGACATTGACGACGAAGGCGTCGGTTTCGGCGAGAAGCTGGCGGACCACCGCCGAGCCGATGAAACCGGCGCCGCCGGTGACGAGAATGCGCGTCATCAAACCACCTTACCGCCGAAAAGCGGGGCCGTTCGCGGCCCCCGTTGTGCAAAAGCTTTGAGCGCCCGAACCCGGAGCCGCCAACCCCGACCCGCCATCAGAACAGGTCGGTCAGCTGCGCCAGGGTCGGATGCTTGTAATCCTTGTCCGACAGCCGCGCCTTGTCCGCCGACACCGGCCAGTCGATGCCGAGTTCCGGATCGTTCCACAGCAGGCCACGGTCATGCTCGGGCGAATAATAGTTGGTCACCTTGTAGATGACCTCGGTGTCCGGCTCCAGCGTGCAGAAGCCGTGGGCGAAGCCGACCGGCACCAGGATCTGGTTCCATTCCGCCGCACTGATCACCGCGCTGACATGCCGGCCGAAGGTGGGGGAGCCCTTCCGGATGTCGACCGCCACGTCCAGGATGGCGCCGCGCACCACCCGCACCAGCTTGTCCTGGGCGAAGGGCGGCAGCTGGAAATGCAGGCCGCGGATGGTGCCGACCTCGGCCGACAGCGACTGGTTGTCCTGGACGAAGTCGTAGTGCAGCCCGGCCGCCTCGAACGTCTTCTTGGTGTAGGTTTCCGAGAAGAAGCCGCGATGGTCGCCGAACTTCTTCGGACGGATGATCTTAACGTCGGGAATGTCGAGGGAGACGACGTCCATGGCTCAGATGCTTTCCTTCAGGCGCTCTTTGCGCAGCTCGGGGCAGGATTTGCGCAGCCAGGGCTTGACCGTGCGCGGCGGGAAGGCCAGCCCGAAATTCTCGGCGTCCAGCGTCAGGTTCGGGTTGTAATAGGGGTCTTCCAGCAGGCTGTCGCCCCAGCGTTCCTGCATGTAGGCCACCTCGCCCATGAAGCGCTTGACCTTGTCGGGGGCGGTGTCCGGCCCGCGCGAGGCCGATTCCAGATGGTAAAGCTCGGCGAAGGGCGTCCAGACGACCAGATGGCCCGCCTCGCGGATGCGCAGGCAGAAATCGACGTCGTTGAAGGCGACGGCGAGATTCTCGGCGTTCAGCCCGCCGACCTCGTCGAAGATCTCCTTGCGCAGGATCAGGCAGGCGGCGGTGACGCAGGACAGGTCCTGGGTCAGCTGGGCCCGGCTGAAATAGCCGTAGGCGTCGCGGGTCAGGCCCTTGTGGACATGGCCGGCCACGCCGCAGATGCCGGTGACGACGCCGGCATGCTGGATGGTGCCGTCGGCGTAATAGAGCTTGGCGCCGACGGCGCCGACCTCCGGCCGCAGGGCGTGGGAGACCATCTCGGCCAGCCAGCCCGGCTCCATCACCTCGATGTCGTTGTTGATCAGGCCCAGCACCTCGCCGGTCGCCTCGGCGGCGGCGAAGTTGTTGATCGAGGAGTAGTTGAAGGGCGCCTTGTAGGTCAGCACCCGCACCCGCGGCTCGTCCTTCAGCGTGTCGAAATAGGCGAAGGTCGCCGCTTCCTCGCTGTTGTTGTCGACGATCAGGATTTCCAGATCCGGGTAGTCGGTGCGGTGCAGCAGCCCGTCGACGCAGCCCTTCAGCAGCTCCACCTTGTCGCGCGTCGGCACGATCAGCGACACCCGCGGCAGCTTGGCCGGCAGGGCGTAGCGGATGCGGGTGAAGCGGGCGGTCGACGGCGAGGTCTCCACCGTGGCGTCGACGCCGCGGCGCTGGAAATGCTCGGTCAGCGCCTTGTGGGCGGCGGCGGTGGCGCGCGGCAGATCGACCGTGGAGAAGGCCGCGGAGTCGGGGAAGACGCGCCAGTGGTAGAGGATCGCCGGGATGTGGCGGATGCGCGCCGGCTCCGTCGCCTCGACCGCGCGCAGGGTCAGGTCGTAGTCCTGGCTGCCCTCGAAGCCCAGGCGGAAGCGCCCGGCCTGCTCGATCAGCGAGCGGCGGAAGACGCCCAGGTGATTGACCATGTTCTGGCCGTGCAGCAGGTCCAGATTGAAGCCGGACTTGAAATGCGGGTCGTAGCGCTCGCCGTCCGCATCGATCTTGTCCTCGTCGGAATAGAGGATATCGGTGTCGGGATGCTGCGCCAGCTCGGCGGCGACCGCATAGAGGGCGTGCGGCGGCAGCCGGTCGTCATGGTCCATCAACGCCACGAAATCGCCGGTCGCCAGATCCAGCGCGCTGTTGCTGGCGGCGGAGATGTGGCCGTTGGTCTCGCGCCGGACGATCTTGATCCGGTTGTCGCGCGCCTTGTACTCGGCCAGCACCGTCTGCACGTGCGGGGCGGTCGAGGCATCGTCGGCGATGCACAGCTCCCAGTCCGGATAGAACTGGGCCAGCACGGAGTCCAGCGCCTCGCGCAGGTAGGTCTCCGGCGTGTTGTAGACCGGCATGACGACGGAGAAGCGCGGGCGCGCCGGCAGATGGGCGATGTCGGCCTTGATCGCCGCCGCGTCCTCCGGCGTCAGGGTGTCGTACATCCGCACCCAGGACTTGTAGTCGGCCGACCAGCGATTCGGCTGCAGCTCCTGCAGGACGCGCTGCTTGGTCGCCTGCCAGCCGTGGCGGCGCAGATAGTCCAGCACGCGCCCCGGCGGGTTCTGCTGGACATAGTCGAGCAGGATGTTGGTCTTGCCGATCTCGCGGATGGTGAAGTCGGCGATCTCGAAGGACAACGGCCGGGTCGCCGGGTCGAAGCGCAGCGCCTTGACCGTCTGCGGCAGCAATGCCAGCTGGCGGAACTCGCCCACCGTGTCGACCGGCAGGCGGATCATCGTCCGCTCGTCGAAGCCGTTGCCGTCGTCGACATAGATCACCGGCACCAGCGGGGCCGACGCGCGGACCACCCGGTAGGAGATCACGCACCAGTGGCCGGGCAGCCGGCCGCGGTCGGAGCGCAGCAGGAAGGCGGGATCGCTGCCAGTGGCCTCGTAGCCGCCCTGCGGGCTCGGCACCACGTCGTGCAGCGGCTCCAGCGTGATGGCGTGCAGGCGGCGGCGGTAGAAACGCCCGGCCTTCTGGGTCAGGCGTCCCAGCTTGCGCACCGGCGCCGACAGCTTCCAGGAGGTGGAGTTGACCAGGCTGTGGACGTGCTGGTCGCGGCTGGCCACCACGCCGTGCAGGTGGGCGATGGCCTGCTCACGGCCGGCGATCTCGCGGTGCAGCGCGGCGACGGTCTGCTCCATGCCGGCGATGTCCTGCTGGAGGACGGCGATGTCGCGGTCGCGTTCGGCAATCGTCCGGCCGTGGGCGGCGTCCTCCTCCAGGCGCAGGGTGTGCTGGCGCTCGATCTCGGCCTGATGGTCGCGCAACCAGCCCTGGATGACGGCGATGTCGCGGTCGCGGGTCTCGATCATCTCCTTCAGCTCGCCGCTGTGGGCGATCTGGTCGTCCAGCACCTTGCGGACCATCGCCACCTCGGTGCGCAGGTGCTTTTCCTGCTCTTCCAGGCGCTGGATGGTCTCGGCCTCGATGGCGGCGTCGCCCAGCCGGTCGAACCAGTTGCGGACGGCGCGCAGCCCTTCCCCGCCGGCCTGCTGCAGGGCGAACAGCTCGCGCACCGATTCTGGCAGATCCTCGCCGACGCCCAGCACGCCGAGGCCGTTGGAATGCAGGAAGGTGAAGGACGGGCGGTCGCGGGTGATCTCGTCCCACAGGCGCCAGACGCCGAAATCGTCCTTGCGCACGTTGACGTCGTGGAACAGCACCACGCCGCGGCGGCTCATCTTCGGCAGCCAGGTCTCGAAATCGTGGCGCACCGCCTCGTAGGTGTGCAGCCCGTCGATGTGCAGCAGGTCGACGCTGCCGTCGGCGAAATGGAGCAGCGCGTCGTCGAAGGTCATCCGCAGCAGGCGCGAGAAGCCGGCATAGCGCGGGTCATGATAGGCGGCGAGTTTGTTGTAGATGTCGTCGCCATAGAAGCCGGCCTGCGGGTCGCCGGCCCAGGTGTCGACGGCGTAGCAGGAGGTCGGCAGCCCGACATGGCGGACCGCCTGGCAGAAGGCGGCGTAGGAATTGCCGGTGTGCGTTCCCAGCTCCACCAGGCTGTCCGGGCGGAGCGCCTCGACGATCCAGAAGGCGAAGGGCACATGGCCGAGCCAGGAGGCCGGCGCCGTGACGAGATCCGGGGTCAGGAGCGTGATCGGCCGGCAGATACGACGGAGAGCGTCCGATCCCTGGTCCTTCAAAAACGAATCCACCTGTGCCTCTTCTTCTGCCTGGCTTCGCGGCGGGGAGCGGTCCATCGGGACACCCTTTCAGGCCCGGCGGACGGTCCCGTCACAGCCGCCGACACACATACGCTGACACCAAGCCGGAATGCAAGCCGCTGTCCGGAGCCCGCTTTGCGGTGCCCAACAATGCCCAGAACTGCGGTTTTCCTGCCTCAGTCCGGGGGGATCCGCGGCCTGTCGCTATTTTGTCGCGGGGGCCGGTTGGGACGTTGCCCGGGGGGATGACGCCCCTTCCGCTTCCAGGGTGATCGCCAGCATCGGCATGCCGACCAGCCCGCGCACGACGTGGCTGGCATGGACCTTGAAGATCAGCGCGTCCTCGACCCAATGGTGCTGGACGTGGTCCTCCTGCGTGCCCTCGGCGAGCGCCACGGTGATGGAGAAGTCGCCGCTGGGCAGGTAGGGCATCTGGAAGCGGAAGCGGGCGGCGAAATCCTGCCCGGCCGGGATGGTGACGGGGTCGAGCTGGTAGCTGAGGAAGGTGTTGTCGCCGAACAGGTTCTGCCCCAGCTTGTCCTTCACGTAGAAGCCGACGATGGGGCGGTAGACCTGCTGGTCGGCCCGGCAATCCACCTTCAGCACGATGACCTCGCCGCCCTCCAGCACGTTGAGCGGCTGCTCCTCGGCATCCAGGATCGAGACGTTGGTGATGGTGGCGCCGCGGTTGCCGAACCAGGGACCGCTGTCGTTGAAGTCGAACAGCTCGATGGCGTTGCGGAGCTGCGAGCCCTTCAGCAGCTCGGCGCGGGCGTCCTCCACCGGCTCCTCGCGCCTGGCCTGGGGCAGCGCCTGACGCGCCCCGCCGATGCGGAAGCCGCGCGAGGTGTCCTGGTCGCTGTACAGCGCCGCCAGATAGTCGTGGCAGACTTCCCGTGCCGGGCCGATGGCCCGCACCGACCCGTTGTCCAGCCACACCACCCGGTCACAGAGGTTCACCACCTGTCCGGTGTCGTGCGACACGAAGAACAGGGTGCCGCGCTCCTTGAAGCGGTGGATGAAGCGCATGCATTTCTGGGTGAAGGACGCGTCGCCGACCGCCAGGATCTCGTCGACGATCATGATGTCGGCGTCGACATGGGCCGCCACCGCGAAGGCGAGGCGGGCGTACATGCCGCTGGAATAGAGCTTCACCGGCTGTTCGATGAAGTCGCCGATGCCCGCGAACTCGGCGATGGACTCATAGCGCTCGGCGATCTGCGCGTTCGACAGGCCCAGCACCGAGGCGGCGAGATAGACGTTCTCGCGCCCGGTGAATTCGGGGTTGAAGCCGGCGCCCAGCTCCAGCAGCGCCGCGATGCGCCCGTCCACCGCGATGCGGCCGGAGGTCGGCGTCAACGTGCCGCAGAGCAGCTGGAGGAAGGTCGACTTGCCCGAGCCGTTGCGGCCGATCAGCCCGACCGTCTCGCCGCGGCGGACCTCCAGATCGACGCCGCGCAGCGCCCAGTACTCGTCGTAATATTTGCGCCGGCCGCGCACCAGCATCTGCTTCAGCCGGTCCTGCGGGCGCTTGAAGATGGCGTAGGCCTTGCCCAGCCCCTCGGCGCGGATGACGACGGGGGTGTTGGCTGCCGGGGCCTTCGTGGGGCTGTCGGTCTCAGACGACATGGGCTCAGACGACATCGGCGAACCCCCGGCGGGTCTTCATGAACCAGAGATAGCCGAGCCACGCCACCACCCAGGCGCCCAGCGTCGCCAGACCCCACTCGACCGGCGACGGGACGCGGCCCCAGAACAGCAGATCCTTCGACTGCTCCAGGATCGCGGTCATCGGATTGAGGTGCAGGATGGCGCGGAAGCGCTCGGGGATCGCCGTCATCGGATAGAAGATCGGGCTGAGGAACATCAGCACGGTGACGGCCACGGTCACCACCTGCCGCAGGTCGCGCAGGAACACGCCGGCGGCGGCGAAGAACCAGCTGAGCCCCAGCGTGGTCAGGCACAAGGGCGCCAGGATCAGCGGCAGCAGCAGAGCCGTCGGCGGCGGCAGCCCGGCCACCAGCAGATGGAAGACCACCAGGATGACGAAGCCGATGCCGGCATTGAACAGTGCCACCGCCAGCGACACCAGCGGCAGGATCTCCAGCGGGAAGACCACCTTCTTGATGTAGCTGACATTCTCCAGCAGGAGGCCGGGCGCCCGGCTCAGGCATTCGCCCAGCACGTTGAACAGGATCAGGCCGGAGAACAGCAGCAGGGCGAATTCGGTGTTGCTTCCCCCCGTCGCACCCCAGCGCGCCTGGAACACCACCGAGAAGACGAAGGTGTAGACAGCCAGCATCAGGATCGGGTTCAGCACCGCCCAGACGATGCCCAGCACGGACCCGCGGTACCGGGCGTCGATCTCCCGCCGGGCCAGCCGCAGGATCAGCGACCTGTGATGCCAGGCGGTCTGGAAAAGGGCAAAGGGACCGGCGCCGAAACCCGCTACCGTAGGGTTTCCCGACTGAGAGTTAAACAATTTAGAGTATTCCCCGTCTGCGGCCGGCCGACCATAACCCCCGCTCCGGCGGCGTTCAAGCGAAAGCATCGGCCCGGCCGGAGGGGTGGCGGAAGAGCGCGGAAGAGGCGGTTGGGGCCGAAAAAGAGCGGGTGGGGGAACGGACCTTCGGTTTCCCTCGTTTACCCGAAAGATCGGATAGGTAGTGAAACAGTCCAGGAATTTTCGTTATCACGAACGAAAACAATAAAATAAACATTCGAGTAATTCGTGCTGTAAGGGCTAATTCCACAGACAAAGCAGGAGAGTGTCGCTCTATGCGTATCAGTAAATGACGAGTATCGATCAAACACGACTTCTCTATTGTGAAGATAGAGACATGCCTTCTCATGTGGTTTCCACGTATCCTGCGGTCCACCATTGAGGATTGCATCCGTATATTTGTAAGCCCATGGGGTTAGATCCGGATTAGAGCTAAAAAAGCGTATCCGGCAGGACCATAACTAGCCTTGAGAGAGGGCGCTTGGCCGATTTTCAGGAAAGACGCACCGATTGCCGGGTCCACGGGAAAAGCGGATCGCCCGGAGACGCGGTGACGCAAAAGGAGGCTGTTGTGTTTTGGAATGGAAAGACCCTGGCAGCCGATCATTATGCCACATCGTTGAGGCATCATTTCGGTGACGGTGCGGTTCATCGTCTTCAAAAAGAGATCGGGTTCGTTGGGAAACGGCTTCTTCGACTTCCAAGCACCGAAAGATCGGCCTTCTTCGATCCCTGCTTCACCGAGGAGAACGCACGCCATCTGCGGTCGGTCGCCCGGTCCGTCCGCGGGATGACGTCCGACGCTCCGGCCCTGGCGCCGGCCCCCCGCATCGTCTTCCTGCACGGCGTGATGCCGCGCAGCGGCACCAACTATCTCCAGAGCCTGCTGGAGCTGCATCCCGACGTCCTGGTCAATCCCTATGGCATCCGCGAGCTTCCCTTCCTGAACACGCTGGAGGATGCGCGGACCTACGAGGGGCGCTTCCTGCGTCTTTACCGGCGCAACAGTGAGTCGTTCAACGATCTGGAAACCTTCTGCTATATGGTGAACGGCTTCCTGCGCCGGATCGAAGCCGAGTTCCCGGCCGGCAAGACGGTGGTGATCAAGTCTCCCCACACCCGGATGATGCGCTATTTCCCCTACCTGTTCCCGGCGGAACGCTGCCTGATCGTGCTGCGCGACGGCCGCCGCGCCGTGCAGTCCACCATCGACACCTGGCCGCTGCGCTTCCTGGGCCGGACCTTCGCCGACGTCTGCCGGGAATGGAGCTTCGGCACCGAGGCGGCGCTGGAGGCGCAGAGCCGGATGAGCGCCGACGCCTGCCGGCTGATCCGTTTCGAGGATGCGGTGGCCACCCCCGACGGCACGGCCCGCGACCTTATGCGCTTTCTGGACCTGGACGAGGGGCGCTATCCGTTCGAGCGGATCGGCGACCTGCCCATCCTGGGATCGTCCCGCGCCTCGCGCAGCAACGGCGAGGTCAGCTGGACCCCCGTCAGCAAACCCGAAGGCTTCGACCCGTCGAAGCGCCCGATCCAATGGTCGCGCAAGCGTCGGACCGTGTTCGATGCCGTGGCCGGAGACATGCAGAAGAAGGCCGGCTATGCTTCTTGATCCGCTTCTCGACACCCGCCCCGCGGCCAGGGAGATTCCCGGCTCCGGGCCCGTCACCGGCTCCGAGGCCAGCTTGCCCGCCATCCTGACCACGCCTGCCCGCCTCACCCACCTGCAAAGGCTGGAGGCGGAGAGCATCCACATCATGCGCGAGGTGGCGGCGCAGTTCCACAAGCCGGTCATGCTCTATTCGGTGGGCAAGGACAGCTCGGTCCTGCTGCATCTGGCGATGAAGGCCTTCTACCCGTCGAAGCCGCCCTTCCCGCTGCTGCATGTCGACACGACCTGGAAGTTCCGGGAGATGATCGAGTTCCGCGACCGCATGGCGCAGGATCTCGGGCTGGACCTGACGGTCCACATCAACCGGGACGGCGTGCGCCAGGGCATCGGCCCTTTCAGCCACGGCTCGGCCGTCCACACTGACGTGATGAAGACCCAGGCGCTGAAACAGGCGCTCGACGCCCACGGCTTCGACGCCGCCTTCGGCGGGGCGCGCCGCGACGAGGAGAAGAGCCGCGCCAAGGAGCGCATCTTCTCCTTCCGGACATCCTCCCACCGCTGGGAGCCGAAGAACCAGCGGCCGGAGCTGTGGAGCCTCTACCAGGGCCGCATCCACAAGGGCGAGAGCATCCGCGTCTTCCCGCTGTCGAACTGGACCGAGCTGGACATCTGGCAATACATCCACCAGGAGGCCATCCCGGTGGTGCCGCTCTATTTCGCCAAGCCGCGCCCGGTGGTGGAGCGCGACGGCACGCTGATCATGGTCGACGACGACCGGCTGCCGCTGAGGCCCGGCGAGGTGCCGGAGATGGCCTGGGTGCGCTTCCGCACGCTCGGCTGCTATCCGCTGACCGGGGCCGTGCGCAGCACCGCCGCCACCCTGCCCGAGATCATCCGCGAGATGCTGCTGTCCACCAGTTCGGAACGGCAGGGCCGGGTGATCGACCAGGACGCCGCCGCCTCGATGGAAGCGAAGAAGCAGGAAGGCTACTTCTGATGCTGACGGATCTCGATCCCATCACCGCCCCCTCGGATGCCGCCCCCTCGGACATCGTGAACGAGGTGCAGGCGTATCTCGCCCGCCAGAACGGCAAGGACCTGCTGCGCTTCATCACCTGCGGCTCGGTCGACGACGGCAAGTCGACGCTGATCGGCCGGCTGCTCTACGACTGCAAATGCCTGTTCGAGGACCAGCTGGCCAGCCTGGAGGCGGATTCGGGTCGCTTCGGCACCACCGGCGCCGGCCAGCTCGACCTCGCCCTGCTGGTCGACGGGCTGGCGGCGGAGCGCGAGCAGGGCATCACCATCGACGTCGCCTACCGCTTCTTCACCACCGACCGCCGCAAGTTCATCGTTGCCGACACGCCGGGCCACGAGCAGTACACCCGCAACATGGTCACCGGCGCGTCGACCGCCGACGCCGCGGTCCTGCTGGTCGATGCGCGCAAGGGCGTGCTGACCCAGACCCGGCGCCACAGCACCATCGTCTCGCTTCTGGGCGTCCGCCATGTCGTGCTGGCGGTCAACAAGATGGACGCCGTCGGCTGGGACCGCGAGACCTTCGAGCGGATCGCCGCCGACTACCGCGTCTTCGCCCAGCGTATCGGCATCGACGAGGTCACCTGCATCCCGGTCTCGGCGCTGACCGGCGACAACGTCACCAAGCCGTCGGAGCAGATGGTCTGGTACGGCGGCCCCACCCTGCTCGGCCATCTGGAGAGCGTCGACGCCTCCGCAGAGGAAAAGCTCGGCGCCTTCCGCATGGCGGTGCAGTGGGTCAACCGGCCCAACCAGGATTTCCGCGGCTTCTGCGGCACGGTGGCCGGTGGCGCGCTGCGCACCGGCGACGAGGTCGCCATCCTGCCCGGCGGCCGGACCAGCCGGGTGGCGCGGATCGTCACCATGGACGGCGATCTGGAGACGGCGCTGCCCGGACAGGCGGTCACGCTGGTGCTGGCCGACGAGGTCGACGCCAGCCGCGGCGACATGATCGTCGCCGCCGCCGGCCGGCCGGAGGTGGCCGACCAGTTCGCGGCGCATGTGGTGTGGATGGACGAGCAGCCGCTGCTGCCCGGCCGTTCCTATCTGCTGCGCGCCGGCACGGCGACGGTCGGCGCCCAGGTGACCGAGCTGAAGCACGCCATCAACGTCAACACCCAGGAGCATGCCGCCGCCAAGCATCTGGATCTCAACGACGTCGGATTCTGCAATCTGGCGCTCGACCGGCCGATCCCGTTCGACGCCTATGCCGACAGCCGCGAGACCGGCAGCTTCATCCTGATCGACCGGCTGACCAACGCCACCGCCGGCTGCGGCATGATCCGCTTCCCCCTGCGCCGGGCCTCCAACATCCACCGCCACGCCTCGAAGCTGGACAAGGCGGCGCGGGCCGGCGGCCTGCAGAAGCCCTGCGTGCTGTGGTTCACCGGCCTGTCCGGTTCCGGCAAGTCCAGCGTCGCCGACCGGCTGGAGCAGGAACTGCACCGTCTCGGCCGCCGCACCATGATCCTCGACGGCGACAATGTCCGCCATGGGCTGAACCGGGATCTGGGCTTCACCGACGAGGACCGGGTGGAGAACATCCGCCGCGTCGCCGAGCTGTCGAAGCTGATGGTGGAGGCCGGGCTGATCGTGCTGGTCAGCTTCATCTCCCCCTTCCGCGAGGAGCGCCGGATGGCGCGCTCCCTGGTGGAGGACGGCGAGTTCCTGGAGATCTTCATGGACACCCCGCTGGAGGTCTGCGAGGCCCGCGATCCCAAGGGCCTGTACAAGAAGGCCCGCGCCGGTCAGCTTCCGCACTTCACCGGCATCGACAGCGCCTACGAGCCGCCGGAAGCGCCGGAGATCACGCTGAAGGGCGCCGAACACGGCACCGACGCGATGGTCGCCCAGGTGATCGAGGAGCTGCGGCGGCGCGAGGTGATCTGAGGGGGGCGGATCCTTGGTGTCCTGGTGGGTTTCGTGAAAAGATCGACACGGATTTCACGAATTTAGACACGGATTTCACGAATTTTTATTTTCTCATAGAAGCCGTATTTTTGCGAACGTCACCGAAGTATTGAAAACATCCGTGAAATCCGTGTTCAAATCCGTGAAATCCGTGTCGATCTTGTCCGACGCCGTCCGGCTTTCCTAGAAAACAGCGCCGTAAACCCTTGTGGTCATCGGAGAGGTCGTCAAGCCGTCCCCTCCACCATCCCCCGCGCCCGCCGCAGGTCGGCGACGAAGTCGCGATAGGCCTGTTCCGCCCCCTCCCCCGCCGGCAGGCGCAGCAGGTAGGACGGGTGGACGGTGACCAGCCCCTCCCAGTCGCCGAACCCCGTCGGCCCGCGCTCCCGCAGCACCGAGACGCTGCGTCCGGTCAGCGCCAGGGCCGCGGTGGCGCCCAGCGTCACCACCAGGCGCGGGCGGACGAAACCCAGCTCCTTCATCAGCCACCAGCGGTAATGCTTCACCTCGCCGGCCGTCGGCGACTGGTGCAGGCGGCGCTTGCCACGGGCGACGAACTTGAAATGCTTCACCGCGTTGGTCAGGTAGGCGGCACTGCGCTCGATCCCGGCCTCTTCCAGCGCGCGGGTAAGCAGCTGCCCGGCCGGGCCGACGAAGGGGCGGCCTTCCAGATCCTCCCGGTCGCCGGGCTGCTCGCCGACGATGGCGATGGCGGCCCCCACCGGCCCTTCGCCCAGCACCGCCTGCGTCGCCCCCGGCACCAGCGGGTCCGCCGCCCGGATGATGCGGTTCAGCTCGGCCAGCGTCGCCGGCTCCTGCCGGGCCATGGCGGCGACGGCCTTGTCGGGGTTGCGGCGGCGGGGGGCTGCGGCCTCCGCCTCGATCATCGCCTGGACGCGGGCGGGGGCACCGCGGATCATGCCGGGAATGGCCGCCGCCTCCGGCAAATTGGCCCAGTATTTCCGCGGCATCTCCGCCCGCATCGCCGTCGGGTTCACCCGTGCGGGATTGAAGGTGCTCTCGTAATAGCGCTGCCAGCCCTCGGCGAAGCGGTCGTCGCGGTCGAGCCCCTCCGGCCTCAAAGCCGCCGGCCCGACCGTCAGCGAGCGCCGGTCCCAATGCAGAGATCCCACCGGCGTCAGGATCGTCCAGACCAAGCTCTCGAAGCGCTCGACGAAAAAGGGGGCGGTCGCCTCGACGATGAAATTGTCGGGCTCGAACCATGCGACGTAGCGCTCGCTCCCATCCGGATCTCGCACATCATGGAAGCGCAGGAAGGCGTGCATCTTGTGCAGGTCGCGCCGCACCGCCTTGTCCAGCAGCGCCAGCCGGTGGACCAGCGGATCGGCATGGTGGTCGAGGATGTCGCGCTCCCCCTGCACCACCCGATAGACCAGCCGGTGCAGCAGGGCGTAGCGCTCCGGATCGCGGTGACAGACCACGCTTTCGATCAACGCCCCCACCGGGCGGGGCAGCGGAATCGGCGGCGCATCCACCGGCAAGGGCTCCGCATCGCCGAACAGCGACGGCATTGCCCCGCCGCTCCATACCACCCCGTCCGGATCGGCGCCGAGCGCGACCAGCCCGCGCAGCGCGCGGCGGAAGCCGTCCAGGTCGGCGCCGTCCCTCAGCTCCACATGCCGCATGACCGAGCCCCTCAGAACAGGCTGAGCTGCTTGGGCGGCGCCACCAGCCTCTGCCGCAGATCGGCGCGGTCGGTCAGCCCGCCCGGATGGTGGTCGGCGGCGATCAGGAAGGCGCGCGCCCGCTTCAGCCCTGACGACAGCCGCGCCACATCCTCCAGCCGCAGGGTGGTGTGGCGGCGGGCCTCGACGATCTTGTCGACTGCCCGCGCCCCCAGCCCCGGCACGCGCAGCAGCATCTCGCGGTCGGCGCTGTTGACGTCCACCGGGAAGCGCTCGCGGTTCTTCAGGGCCCAGGCCAGCTTGGGGTCGATGCCCAGATCCAGCATCCCGCCCTCGCCCCCGGCGGCGATCTCGTCCACCGTGAAGCCGTAATAGCGCAGCAGCCAGTCGGCCTGGTACAGCCGGTTCTCGCGCTGGAGCGGCGGCGGCTTGGCCGGCAGGGCGGAACTCGCCTCCGGGATCGGGCTGAAGGCGGAATAATAGACCCGGCGCAGCCCATAGCGGCGATAGAGCGTGTCGCTGGTCTCCAGCACCGACAGGTCGGTGGAGGCGTCGGCGCCGACGATCATCTGGGTGCTCTGGCCGGCGGGGGAGAAGCGGCGCTTTTCCTCCTTGGCCTCCAGGATGCGTTCGCCGACCTGCCCCATCACCGCCTTGATCGAGCTGCCGTCCTTCTCCGGCGCGAACTCCTTCAGGCTGCGGTCGGAGGCCAGTTCGAGGTTGATCGACAGCCGGTCGGCCCACAGCCCGGCCTGCTCGATCAGCCAGGGGCTGGCCTCCGGGATGGTCTTCAGGTGGATGTAGCCGGCGAAGCCATGGTCGCGCCGCAGTGTGCGCGCCACCAGCATCAGCTGCTCCATCGTATGGTCGGGCGAGCGGATGATGCCGGAGGACAGGAACAGCCCCTCGATGCAGTTGCGCTTGTAGAAGCCCAGCGTCAGCTGCACCACCTCGTCGACGCTGAACCGCGCGCGCCGCACGTTGGAGGAACGGCGGTTGATGCAGTAGGCGCAGTCGAACAGGCAATAGTTGGTCAGCAGGATCTTGAGCAGCGAGACGCAGCGCCCGTCCGGCGTATAGGCGTGGCAGATGCCGGCCCCGGTGGTAGAACCGATGCCGTCCGGCCCGCCCGTCCGCCGCTTCGCCCCCGACGATGCGCAGGAGGCGTCGTATTTCGCCGCATCCGCCAGGATTTCGAGTTTGTCGAGCAGCGCGTCATCCACCGCGATGGCTTCCCTCTTCCTTTCAGAATGTTCGCAATATGTTCTTCCGGAAGGAAAAGGCAAGCGGGGTGTCTTGAAAGCGGGCCGGAACGGGGCCACGTGCTCTACAACCGGATCCGGGCCCCTCTGGCGACTTAGACGTGGTCGCGATGTCGGATCTCTTCACCTGCTCTTGCGCCGACGGGCGTGACCGCACTTGGAGGGACTGATGCCCTTGCCCCTGAGACAGCGCCCCCGGCCTCCGGCTTTCCCTGCTCCCGATCTTTCCGCGACGCGCGCCGACCCTCCGGCGCGCCGTACGGCTTTGCCGCCGCTCCGGGCGGTCGGCCTTGCCGCCCTCCGGGCGGTCGGCTTCGTGCGCCTGCGGGGCGTCGGCGCCGGGCCCAGACCCTGACTCCTTCCCCCGCCTCATTCCCAACCTTTTGATGAAGACGAGCATCGCCATGGACCACACCGAACGCCAGATCATCGACGACTTGTTCGCCAAGCTGCATCAGGCCGAGGCGCAATCCGGCCCGCGCGATCCCGAGGCCGAGGCGCTGATCCGCGAGCGGATCGCCCGCCAGCCGGCCGCCCCCTACCTGATGGCGCAGGCCATCGTGATGATGGAGCAGGCGCTCGCCGCCTCGCAGGGCCGCAACGAGGAGCTGGAGCGCCAGCTGCGCGAGCGCCCGGCCGCCGCTCCCGCTGCCCCGGCCCAGTCCGGCGGCGGCGGTCTGTTCGGCAGCCTGTTCGGCGGCAGCAGCCGTCCTGCTCCGCAGCCCTCATATCCGGCCTCTGCCCCGGCCGCAGCCGCCCCTGCGGCCGCCATGCCGGCCGGCTCGCCCTGGGGTCGTCCGCCGGCAGCATCCGGCACGCCTGCCTATGGCGACCCGCGCGTCGCCGGCTATGCCCAGCAGCCGCGGGCCGGCGGCGGCTTCATGGCCGGCGCCATGCAGACGGCGGCCGGCGTCGCCGGCGGCATGCTGATCGGCAGCGCGCTCTCCAGCATGTTCTCCGGCGGCGAGGCGGTGGCGGCCGAGGCTGCCAGTGCTGCCACCGATGCGGCCACCGCCGCCACCGACCATGTCGAACAGACGGTCGAGGACAGCGGCTGGGGCGATTTCGGCGGCGAAGAGGAGATGTGAGTCCATCCCTGATGGCGGCGCTCCGTTGAACTGAGCGCCGCCATTTCGGAGAAAATTCCTATATGATGGCGTCGGTCTCGCCGTTGCGGAGCCGACGCCATGCCTTCCCCTCCCCCTGTTCAGGATCGCCTGTGCCAAGGCATGGGAGGGGGCATGGCAGGGGGACTTCCCCGACCGATGGAACGCCGCCGTCCGGCCTGTTCCACAGCGTTCCATCCGGCCTCGCCGCCGACCCAGCAACCGACCCGCTGGATGGAACGCCGTCGCCCGGCACGTTCCACGCTGTTGCAGCTGCCTGCGGCTCCGCCCCGCGCTTCAGGCCTTCACGATGCGGTCGGCGAAGCCCTCGACGGCGCGCATGGCGTTGCGGGTATCGACCACCAGCGGGCAGTGGGCGGCGAGGCCCTGCCAGTCGATGCCGTCATGGTCGGTGACGATCACCGCCGCGTCGAAGCCGGCGAGCCGCTCCGCCGTCCACTCGACGGACCGGCGGCCGGCAAGGGCGGCATGCTCGCGGGTGACCGGCAGCACGGGGATGAAGGGGTCGTGGTACTCGACCGCTGCCCCGCGCTCCAGCAGCATCTCCATCAGCCGCAAGCCCGGCGATTCCCGGCTGTCGTCGACGTTCTTCTTGTAGGCCATGCCGACCAGCAGGATGCGCGACCGGCTGAGCCCGATCCCGGCCTGCCGGTCGAGCGCCAGGGCGAGGCGGTCGACCACATGGCGCGGCATCATCGTGTTGACCTCTCCCGCCAGCTCGATGAAGCGGGTGGAGATCTGGTACTCGCGCGCCTTCCAGGTCAGGTAGAAGGGGTCGATCGGGATGCAGTGGCCGCCCAGGCCGGGGCCGGGATAGAAGGGCATGAAGCCGAAGGGCTTGGTCTTCGCCGCCTCGATCACCTCCCAGATGTCGATGCCCATCGGCTCGAAGACGATCTTCAGCTCGTTCACCAGGGCGATGTTGACCGAGCGGAAGATGTTCTCGGTCAGCTTGGTCGCCTCCGCCGCCCGCGTGCCCGACACCGGCACCACCTGCGGCACCACCTGCTCGTAGAGCGCCACCGCCAGCCGGCGCGCGCCCTCGTCGTCGCCGCCGACCACCTTGGGGATGGTGCTGGTGGTGAAGTCGATGTTGCCGGGATCCTCGCGCTCGGGCGAATAGGCCAGGAAGAAGTCGCGGCCGCTGGCCAGCCCGGTCTCCTCCAGGATCGGCCGCATCACCTCGTCGGTGGTGCCGGGCCAGGTGGTCGATTCCAGGACCACCAGCTGGCCGCGGCGCAGCCGGTCGCGGATCAGCCGGGTGGAGGCCTCGACGAAGCTCAGGTCCGGCTCGCGCTGCGGCGACAGCGGGGTGGGGACGCAGACGATCACGGCATCGCAGGCGGCGAATGCGTCGGCATCGGTCGTCGCCCGGAACCGCCCGGTCGCCGCCGCCTCTGCGACGCGCCCATCGGCGATCTGCCGGATATAGGAGCGTCCGCCGTTCAGCGCCGCCGCCTTGGCCGGGTCGATGTCGAAGCCGGTGACCGTGAAGCCGGCCCCGGCCAGCGCCAGGGCCAGCGGCAGCCCGACATAGCCGAGCCCGACCACCGCCACCCGCGCGCTGCGGCCGCGATAGGCGCTTTCCAGGGACTGGATGTCGGGTGCCTGGATGTCGGGCTGGGTGTCCGCTGTGCTCATCGTGCCGTTCCGTTCGAAAGGACTGGACCGCCCGGACAGGTGTCCTGCCTGCGGTCGCCGAATGTGTGACGGGCGGGATGGCTTTGCGCAACCCCCCCTTCCGCCGGCAACACCCGTCCATGGGGGCCTGGGATCGGAAACCCTGGCGCCGGGACCGCGAAGGGTGCCAACTTCCCCGGACCCTGCCCCCTCGCCCAGATCCAACCCGCCATGACAGCCCGGCACCCGCCTCTTCTTCCGCAACAGATCGCCCCGGTGGACGACCGCCAGTCGGCGCTGACCGTCCGCCATCTGGGCGGCGACCCGGCGGCCCTCTTCGGCTATTTCATGGATCTGCGCGAGGAGAGCGACCGGGCGCTCGCCGGCCTGCCGCCGGCCGGCGGCAAGCCCTATCCCTATGGCCGCTGCGAGGAGATCACCCGCGACCTCTTCGCCCGCCTGTCGCAGCGTCTGGCCCAGCCGGCCGGCCCGGTGGAGCGCGCGCTGCGCGCCTTCGTCGAGGGGGGCGGCGTGCTGCACAGCGTCTGGGGCGTCCTGCGCGGGCAGTATTTCCAGAACGCGCTTCAGATCGGGGCGCTCTATGTCGACGTGTCGAACGACACGGTGGTGGTCACCAAGCCGAAGGTGGAGATCCTGCCCGTCGCGGAATCCGGTCTGGTGCCGGTGCGCGACCTCGACCATTTCCGGCAGACGGCGGAGCGGTATTGGGGGGCGACGCTCTACGCCAACCATCTGGCGCCGACGCTGGCCCCGCTGCTGCCGGTGCTGTCGGTCAGTCCCGGCCGGCTGGCGCCCGGCCTGCAATCGGCCTGCGACTACATGATCGCGCTGATGTGCCGCGACCGGTTCGAGCAGGCCGAACACTGGCTGGAGACCGGCCCCGCCCCGCCCGCCGACCTTGCCGCCACCTGTCTTGCCGCCATCCCCGCCGACCTGCGCCCGCTGACCGGCCAGCCCCGGCTGGAGGCGGTCGCCGCCTGCCGTCGCGCCCGGGAGGCCGCCTGCTGGGCCGACCCCGACTGGCGCACCGCCCGCGTGCTCGACTATCTGCGGCTCATGCGCGGGCCGGGAGGTTAAGCCTCTTCCCGGCCCTTCATCCTCTCACAGCCGGTCCGTGCCGAAGGTGTCGCAGGCTTCCAGCCGGCCGCTTTCCATGCCGGTGCGGAACCAGCGGACGCGCTGGGCGGAGCTGCCATGGGTGAAGCTGTCGGGGCTGACGGTGCCGCGCGCCTGACGTTGCAGGCGGTCGTCGCCGATGGCACTGGCGGCGGTCAGCGCCTCCTCGACGTCGCCGGGCTCCAGCATCTTGCGGTCGCGGTTGGCGTGGTTGCCCCAGATGCCGGCGAAGCAGTCGGCTTGCAACTCCAGCCGCACCGACAGGGCGTTGGCCTCGGCCTGACCGCCCGCCCGCTGCTGGGCCGCCTGCACCTTGTCGGAGATGCCCAGCAGGTTCTGCACATGGTGGCCGACCTCATGGGCGATGACATAGGCCTGGGCGAAGTCGCCCGGCGCCTGGAAGCGGTCGCGCAGCTCGCGGTAGAAGCCGAGGTCGATGTAGAGCTTGCGGTCCATCGGGCAGTAGAAAGGCCCCATCGCCGCTTGGGCCCGGCCGCAGCCCGACGACACCGTGCCGGTGAACAGCACCAGCGTCGGGTCCTGGTACTGGCGCCCCATCTGCTGGAACAGGCCCTGCCAGGTGTCCTCGGTGTCGGCCAGCACGACGGAGACGAAGCGCTTCAGCTCGTCGTCGGCCTGGCTGCGCGGAGCGGCTTCGCCGATCTGGGTGCGGTCTGCCGTGGTCCGGTCTCCCTGCTCGCCGCCGCCCAGCAGCACCGTGGGATCGACCCCCAGCACCATCGAGACCAGCAGCACCACGATGACGCCGCCGACGCCCAGCCCGCCCGGGCCGATGCGGAAGCCCCCGCCCCCGAGCCCGCCCCCGCCGCCCAGGCCTCCCTGTCCGCGGCGGTCCTCGACATTCTCGCTTTCCCGTCCGCCCTGCCACCGCATCGCCATTCTCCTTCGGCCGCCCGTCCCGATCGTCAGGTCCGGTGGAGACGAAACCATCAAGGGCTTCCCACGTTCCCTGCGGGTCCGGCGGTAAGACGGGGAGTTGGTGCGGAGCGGCTTGAAAATCCCACCCCGCTCCCCATCTGGAGACTGGCCGAAGACCGTCTGGGCAGAACCGCTCGGGCTGTGCCGCCCCCACCTTTCCCGTTCCCGCGGGAGAGAGCCTTCGTGGGGGCGCCGGCCGTTTGGAACATGCCCATACCGGGGCCTGTTTTGCTGTATCGGAGCCTACCGCAGCGGTGTTGCGCCGCGGCGGCTCCCGTTCACGACGCCACACAAACAAGAGCCGGCCGGCACCGAAATCCATCGGTCCGCCCATCCGGCCTGGAGGATTTTCATGACGACCCCGATCGTTTCCGCCCTTTCGCACACCGCCGGCCATTTTGCCGCTCCGCCCGCCTTTGCGCCGGTCCAGCGGGCCTCCACCCGCCTCACCGCTGGCCAATTCGCCGCAGTTGAGAGCAAAAAGCCCGATTTTCGCTCCAGTCCTGAGCCGTCCGGCTTGACCCGGGGCGAACTGCGGCAGATTGTGCTCGACATCCTGGGCTGATCCTATCGGCCCGGGCTCGTCCCTTTCTACCTATCCACAACCACAGGAGATCACCATAGCCAAGCTCTACGACGCGGACCCCGTCCGCGAAGGCCCGCGCCTCAACCGTGAAATCACCGCCCGTATGGTCCGCCTCGTCGGCGCCGACGGCGAGATGGTCGGCGTGGTGCCGCTCCGCCAAGCGCTGGAAGCCGCCGCGGATGCCGACCTCGACCTCGTCGAAGTGGCGCCCCAGGCGGATCCGCCTGTCTGCAAGATCCTCGATTACGGCAAGTTCCGTTTCGAGGAGCAGAAGAAGGCCAACGAGGCGCGGAAGAAGCAGAAGATCATCGAGCTGAAGGAAATCAAACTTCGGCCGAACATCGACGATCACGATTATGACGTGAAGATGCGTTCCGCCATCCGCTTCATCGAGGAAGGCGACAAGGTCAAGATGACCATGCGCTTCCGCGGTCGTGAGATGGCGCACCAGGATCTCGGTCTGAACGTGCTCGTCCGCGTGCGTGACCAGCTCCAGGACATCGCCAAGGTCGAGCAGATGCCCCGGGTCGAAGGCCGCATGATGGTAATGGTGCTGGCCCCGCGCTGAGCCTGGACCAAAGGGATTTCGCGGGGCGGTCCGCCGCCCCGCCCCTTTCTCGTGCCCGCCCCTTTCTCGCGACGGTCGTTTTCCGTCCCGACCGTGAATTCCCCCGCGAATTTCCCTATTATCAAATTTTCCCGCCCTCAAATCGCGCCGGATCAATCCCGGAACATCCCGCGTGATGCGCCGTAATAATACCTGACTATTCGCATTGGGTTATTGACCCCGTCGGCGTCGAACGGGGATCATCGGAGTTCCCGTTTCTCACTCCCCCCTGTGTTCCGGAAAGTCGTTGTTATGAAGGACGAACGTGTCGCGCCCGCCTGGGAACCTATCTCCGGCGAACGGCAGTTCCGCCTGCTGGTCCAGAGCGTGGTCGACTATGCGATCTTCATGCTCGATCCCACCGGCGTCGTCCGCAGCTGGAATGCGGGGGCGGCCCGGATGAAGGGCTATGCCGCCGACGAGATCATCGGCCGGCATTTCTCCAGCTTCTACACGCCGGAGGACCGCGCCGCCGGCGTGCCGCAGCGCGCGCTCGCCACCGCCCTGTCGGAGGGCAGGTTCGAGGCGGAGGGCTGGCGTCTGCGCAAGGACGGCACCCGCTTCTGGGCCAGCGTCGTCATCGACCCCATCCGTGACGAGACCGGGACCTTGCGCGGCTTCGCCAAGGTCACCCGCGACATCACCGAGCGCCGCAAGGCCCAGCAGGCGCTGGATGAGGCGCGCGAGGCCCTGGCCCAGGCGCAGAAGATGGAGGCGGTCGGCCAGCTGACCGGCGGCGTGGCCCACGACTTCAACAACCTGTTGCAGGCGATCAGCAGCAGCCTGGATCTGATCGACCAGCGGCTGTCGGCCGGGCGCAGCGACATCGCCCCCTTCACCGCCACCGCCCGCGCCGCGGTGGACCGGGCCGCCACCCTGACCCGTCGCCTGCTGGCCTTCGCCCGGCGCCAGCCGCTGAGGCCGGAGCGTGTCGATTTGAACGCGCTGGTGGCCGGGTTGTGGGACCTGCTCGGCCGTTCGGTGGGCGAGCAGATCCGGCTGGAGCGGCGGCTGGGGGAGACGCTGTGGCCGGTCCATGCCGACGTGAACCAGATCGAAAGCGCCTTGCTGAACTTGGTGATCAACGCCCGCGACGCCATGCCGGACGGCGGGTGCGTGACGGTCGAAACCGCCAACGCCGCTTTCGCACCGGCCGACCTCGTCAACGATCCCGGGGTGGAGGCCGGCGACTATGCGGTGCTGACCGTGCGCGACAGCGGGACCGGCATGCCGCCCGACGTGCTGGCCCGCGTCTTCGAACCTTTCTTCACCACCAAGCCGATCGGACAGGGCACCGGCCTGGGGCTGAGCCAGCTCTATGGCTTCGCCCTCCAGTCCGGGGGGTTCGTCCGCATCGACAGCACGGTCGGCCAGGGCACCGCGGTGCATCTCCACCTGCCGCGCGATCATGCCGCCGCCGCTTGCACCGGGCAGGCGGAGCCCGCCGCCGTGCCCGCGCTGCCGCCCGGCCGGACCGGGCGGGGCACCGTGTTGGTGGTGGAGGACGAGGAACTGGTCCGCATGCTGCTGGTGGAGGTGCTGGAGAGCGACGGCTACACCACGCTGGAAGCCGCCGACGGCACCTCGGCGCTTGCCCAACTGACAAATGCCCAAGCGGGAACCAAAGGCGTGGCCGGGGCAAATCCGCCGGTCGACCTGCTGGTGACCGATGTCGGGCTGCCCGGCCTGAACGGCCGTCAGCTGGCGGAGGCGGCGCAGGCGCACTATCCCGATCTGAAGGTCCTGTTCCTGACCGGCTATGCCTTTCAAGCCCTGGACGACAGGCACGGCGACGGCGAGGATGGGCTTGGCCACAACATGCGCATGCTGGCCAAGCCGGTGGCGGTCGACGCCTTCCGCGCCATGGTGCGGAAGCTCCTGTCCGACAGCCCTTCCGACGCCATGTCCGACGGCCCGGCCGGCGGATGACGCCCGTTGCCCTGTCCCATCCTGTCCCGCCTTTCCCCCGGCATCTAGGGAGACCTGAGACGATGCACCCGCTCGCCCGCGTCTCGACGCTGCTGCTCTCCCTGACCGTTCTCACGGTTCTGGTCGCGGTCCTGCTGACGCCCCTGCCTGCCTTGGCCAAGCGCTCGGCGAAAAAGACCTCTGGGCCGGTCGCCGCGGAGATCCTGATGGACGCCGGCAGCGGCACGGTCATCCAGGGGCGCAATGCCGACACCCTGACCTATCCGGCATCGCTGACGAAGATGATGACGCTGATGCTGACCTTCGAGGCGCTGGAGCGCGGCTCGCTGCGGCTGGACCAGAGCCTTGTGGTGTCGCAGCATGCCGCGTCGATGCCGCCGTCGCGGCTGTGGCTGGCCCCCGGCAGCACCATCACGGTGGAGCAGGCGATCCTGGCGCTGGTCACCCGCTCGGCCAACGACGTCGCGGTGGTGCTGGGTGAGGCGCTGGGCGGCAGCGAGACGGCCTTCGCCGCGAAGATGACCGCTCGTGCCCACGCGCTCGGCATGCGCCGCACGGTTTTCCGCAATGCGTCGGGCCTGCCCGACCGGCTGCAGCGGACGACAGCGCGCGACATGGCGATCCTCTCCCGCGCGTTGATCCGCGGCCACGCCCGGCATTACGCCTATTTCCAGCGCCGCAGCTTCGACTGGCAGGGCGACACGGTCTATGGCCACAACCGCCTGATGGCGCGCTATCCCGGCATGGACGGCATCAAGACCGGCTACATCGCCGCCTCCGGCTTCAACCTCGCCGCCTCGGCGGTGCGGGACGGCCGCCGCCTGATCGCGGTGGTGATGGGCGGGCACAGCGCCAACTCCCGCGACGACCGGGTGGCCGACCTGCTGGATGCCGGCTTCAAGCGTCCGACCAGCCCGGCCAGGCCGGCGCCCGTGCAGCCGGATCTGCTGATCACCAAGAACAGCGCTTCGATCGCCCAGCGCAGCACGGCGGTGAGCGTGGGCGCCCCCGCGGTGAAGCCGTCCGCTGCGAAATCCACCGGCGGTCCCTCCACGGGCGGTCCCTGGTCCATCCAGGTCGGCGCCTTCGCCAGCCATGCCGCCGCACAGAACAGCGCCCGCGCCACCGCCAAGCGCCTGGGCACCCTTGCCGCCGGCACCAGCCCTGCGGTCGTGCGTTCCGGTGGCCTCTACAAGGCCCGGCTGACCGGCTTTGCCGCGACGAAGGCCGATGCGGCCTGCACCGCCCTGAAGACGGCCGGGAAGGGCTGCTTCGCGCTTCAGGACCGGTGAGGCACCGCCTGCGGCCTCAGCAGCCGATGTCAGCACCCATGGCGGCGCGGGGGTCCCGCAGCGCCGTCATGATGTGCCCGATCAGGGTCGATGGCGGGATGGGTTTGGACAGGATGCGGATGCCGGGCTCGCGCCCCAGATCCTGCAGCACCGCCTTCTCGGCATAGCCGGTGACGATCAGGACCGGCAGTCCGGGGCGGTGACGGCGGACGAGGCGGGTCAGGTCGGCGCCGGTCATGCCGGGCATGGCGAAGTCGGTGACCAGCACGCCGATGCCCTCGTCCGCCTCCAGCAAAGCCAGGGCCTCCTCGCCGCTGGCGGCCTCCGACACCATGAGGCCGGCCTCGTCCAGCACCGCGGCATTCGCCATGCGGACCAGAGCGTCGTCCTCGACCAGCAGGATGCGCAGGGCGTCGGACGGTACGGGCAACGGGTCGGTTCCGGTGGAGGCCGCCGGGCCGACGGGCGCGTCCGCCCTGCTTCCCGGCAGGCTTTTTGCCGGAGCGTTGGGCAGGTACAGCGTCACCGCGGTGCCCAGGCCGGGATGGCTTTCCAGCCGGATGCCGCCGCCTGACTGGGCGGTCAGGCCATGCACCATGCTCAGCCCCAGCCCGCTGCCCTGTCCGACCGGCTTGGTGGTGAAGAAGGGGTCGCAGGCCCGCGCCAGCACATGCGCCGGCATGCCGGCCCCGCTGTCGCGCACGGTCACGGCGACATAGCCGCCGGGCGCCAGGGCGGGGGAAATGCCCTCCCCCACCGTTCCCACCGGCAGGCTGCTGACGGTGACGGTCAGGGTGCCACCGTCCGGCATGGCGTCGCGGGCGTTGATGGCGAGGTTCAGCAGGGCGATGTCGAACTGGTGGGGATCGACCAGCGCCGGCGGCACATCGGGGTCGCGGTCGATGCGGATGCGGATGGCGCCGCCCAGCGTGCGTTCCAGCAGCGTCGCCATCCCCGCCACCTGGGCGCCGAGATCGACCGGTGCCGGGGCCAGCCGCTGGCGACGGGCGAAGGCCAGCAGATGCTGGGTCAGGGTGGCGCCGCGGTCGACCGCCTGGCTCGCGACCTCCAGGGCCTGGCGGCTCTCTGCCCCGCGCAGCTCGCCGCCGGCCTCCAGCATGTGCAGGCTGGAGCGCACCGCCTGAAGCAGATTGTTGAAGTCGTGGGCGACGCCGCCGGTCAGCTGGCCCAACGCCTCCATCTTCTGCAATTGGCGGACATGCTCCTCCGCCTCGTCGCGGGCTTCCACCGCCTGCCGCCGCTCGCCGAGCGCGCGGTTGGCGGTCTCGTAGGCCAGGAACTGGCGGGCCATCGCCCACAGCATCAGGGCGAGCGCCACCGCGCTGACCAGCCCGGCGGCGGCAATGACGACCGCCTGACTCTCCCAGCGCGCCAGAATCTCCCCCCGTGTGCGGCTGACCGCGACGACCAACGGGTAGTTGCGCAGCTGCTGGACCGACAGGATGCGGTCCTCGCCGTCGATCGAACTTTTCAGGGTGGTCGCGGCGGTGCCGGACTGGGAGAGCTGACTGTCGATGATCGGGTCGGTGGCGACGATCCCGATCCTGTCCGGCGTCGGCGGGAAGCGCGCCAGCAGCATGCCGTCGCGCCACCACAGGCTGAAGCCGCTGCCCGGCGTCACATGGAGGCTGCGGTAGAACTGCTCGAAATAGGACAGGCGGATGACCCCGACGACCAGCCCGGCCAGCCCACCGTCCGGGTCGTTCACGCGCCGCGCGATGTAGAGCGTCCATTCCCGGGTGATAAGGCTCTGCGTCGGCCGGCTGAGATAGGCGCGTCTCGGATCGGCATCCTTGAGCGCCAGATAATAGTCGCGCTGGGACAGGTCGAGCACCGGGGCCGGGAACTGGCGGGTGAAATTGACCAGGGTGCCGTCGGCGGCGATCAGGCTCAACGCCTCCATCTGTGGCAGGCTGGATGCCTTGGCCTTCAGGATTTCGTAGACCTGCCGGTCCGTCCGCAGCCGGCTGAAGGCTTCGGGACTGCGCCGGTTCTCAAGCGGGATTTGCTCGGCGATCCCGCTGACGGTCAGGTCGATCCCTTCGATGGTGCGCGCCGTCTGCTCGGCCAGCGAGGCGTTGAGCGTGCGCAGGCCCAGCATCGCCTCGGTCACCGTCTCGCCATGCAGCCGGTCCAGGACCATCGCGGTGCCGCCGCATAGCACCGCCAGCAGGCCGATGCCGAGCGCCCCGATGCGCTGGAGCGGGCGGTTTTCCTTCAGAAGCCGCAGCATGAGGCCCGCTTCCGGTCCGCCTTTGCCGCCGCTCCCCCACTCATGTCCGAGCCTGCTCCCTTTATCGTCGCCATGGCGATCCGATCCTCCTGCAGGCCACCCTATGGCGCCCGCCGGAGTTACGGAAGGTTTCGACACTGCATGAGCTTGACTATAACCCCCGTGGCCCGCTGGGCAACCGCTTCCAGGTCATAGGGCGTGTCCGCCCGCCGCGGCGGTTCGTCCCGGCCAGGATTTTCAGCGCAGCCAGGGCTTCAGTGCCGGTCGTGCAGGCAGTGGGCGTGGTCGGCCAGCACCTCGATCACGTGGCAGCTGCGCACCTGATCCTGGGCGCAGCCCTCCACCATCCGCCGCACCTCGTCGCGCAGGGCTTCCAGCCGGGCGATCCGGGACTCGATCTCGGCCAGATGGGTGCGGGCCAGCAGGTCGGCTTCCCGGCAGGGCTGGCCCGGATCGTCGGCCATGGCCAGCAACTGGCGGATCGCCTCCACTTCGAACCCCAGCTCGCGGGCATGGCGGATGAAGCGCAGGCGGCGGACCGACCCGCCGTCGTACGTGCGCCGGTTGCTGCCGGTGCGCGGCGCCTCCGGCAGCAGGCCGATGCTCTCGTAATAGCGGATGGTCGGGATCTTCACGCCGGTCTGCTTGGCGAGCGCCCCGATGGTCAGGGGGGATGGCGTGGTGGCGGGCAGGCTGGACATGGTCGGCATTTCCCTCTTGATCCTCCAGTCACTGGAGGATCTAGGCTTTGGAAGAGCTGCCGGCAACGGCCATGATCGAGGAGCTTCTTCCATGCACGGACCAATTTCCGACTCCATTCCCGATCTCTTGGCCGATCCCTTGGCTGGTGCGCAGGCCGGCACCGCCCTGCACACCAGCCGCTACCGGGTTTCCGGCATGGATTGTGGCTCCTGCGCCGCCAAGATCGAAACGGCGCTGCGCCGGGTGCCGGGGATCCATGAGGTGCGAGTGTCGGTGCCCGCCGGGACGGTGACCGTCTCGCACGAGAGCATGCTGGGCGTCGATGCGGTGGTGCGTCCGCTGACGGCGCTTGGTTACGGCGCCATCCCCGCCGATGCGGTGGCAGAGGCCGGATCGGCAAGCTGCGGCGGGGGCTGCGGCGGGGCCGAGGCCCAGCCGCATTCTCACGCCCACTCTCATGACCATTCCCACGGGCACTCCCACAGCCATTCCCACGGCCACGACGATGCGTCCGAAGCCCCCTGGTGGCGGGGCCGCAAGGCTCGGCTGACCCTGGCGGCCGGTGCGGCCCTGGCCGCCGCGACGGCGCTGGGACTGCTGGTGCCGGCGGCGGAGCCTTGGGCCTTTCCGCTGGCGCTGCTGGTCGGGCTGGTTCCGGTCGCCCGCCGCGCCCTGGCGGCGGCACGGGCCGGAACCCCCTTCTCCATCGAGATGCTGATGACGGTCGCCGCCATCGGCGCGCTTTTGATCGGCGCGGTGGAGGAGGCGGCGACGGTCCTGGTCCTCTTCCTGGTCGGCGAACTGCTGGAGGGGGTGGCGGCCGGCCGGGCGCGGGCCGGCATCCGCGGGCTAACTGCGCTGGTCCCCGACACGGCGTTGCTGGAACAGGACGGCGGCGCCCCGCACCCCATTCCCGCCGCCGGGTTGGCCGTCGGCTCGATCATCCTGGTGCGGCCGGGCGACCGGGTGGCGGCCGACGGCGTCGTGCTGTCCGGCCGCAGCGCGGTTGACGAGTCCCCCGTCACCGGCGAAAGCGTGCCGAAACCGAAGGCCGAAGGCGACGAGGTCTTCGCCGGCACCATCAACGCCGACGGCGCGCTGCGCGTCCGCGTCACCGCCGCGGCGCGCGACAACACCATCGCCCGGATCGTCCGGCTGGTGGAGGAGGCGCAGGCGAGCAAGGCCCCGACCGAGCGGCTGATCGACCGCTTCGCCCGATTCTACACGCCGGGCATCGTCGGGGTGGCAGCGCTGGTCGCCGTGGTGCCGCCGCTGCTTTCCGGCGGCGACTGGACGGAGTGGATCTACCGCGCCCTGGCGGTGCTGCTGATCGGCTGCCCCTGCGCACTGGTGATCTCCACCCCGGCGGCCATCGCCGCCGGCCTGTCGAACGGCGCGCGGCGCGGGCTTCTGCTGAAGGGCGGCGCCGTGCTGGAGGCGTTGGGCGGCATCACCACCGTCGCCTTCGACAAGACCGGCACCCTGACGGAAGGCAAGCCCCGCGTCACCGACCTGATCCCTCTGCTGGGCAGCGAGGCGGAGTTGCTGGCCGATGCCGCGGCACTGGAGGCCGGATCGAGCCATCCGCTGGCCCGCGCCATTTTGGCCGCGGCGGCCGAACGCGGCATCGTCCCGCCGGCGGCCGGCGAAGTCACCGCCCTTCCCGGTGCCGGGCTGACCGGAAAAGTGGACGGCCGCCTGGTGGCCCTGCTGTCGCCCCAGGCCGCGGCATCGTCGCTGAGCGCGGCACAGGCGGACCAGGCCGCCGCCTTCGCCGAGGCGGGGAAGACGGTCTCGGTGCTGATGGTCGACGGCATCCCCACCGGACTGATCGCCATGCGCGACGAGCCGCGCCCCGATGTCCGCAGCGGGATCGCGGCGCTGGAGCGCGCCGGCATCCGCTCACTGATGGTGACCGGCGACAATGCCCGCACCGCCGGGGCGGTCGCCGGGATGCTGGGGATGGCGGCGCATGCCGAACTGGTGCCGGACGACAAGCTGCGCATCGTCCGCGATCTCCAGGCCCAGGGGCAGCGGGTGGCGAAGGTCGGCGACGGCATCAACGACGCCCCGGCGCTCGCCGCCGCCGATGTCGGCATCGCGATGGGCGGCGGCACCGACGTGGCGCTGGAGACGGCCGACGCCGCCATCCTGCACGGCCGGGTCGGCGATGTGGCGGCGCTGGTGGCGCTGTCGCGCCGCACCATGGCCAACATACGTCAAAACATCGCACTGGCTCTGGGCTTGAAGGCGGTCTTCCTGCTTACCACCGTGCTTGGTGTCACCGGGCTGTGGCCCGCGATCCTGGCGGACACCGGCGCCACCGTGCTGGTCACCGCCAACGCCCTGCGCCTTCTGTCCGTCCGCCCGTGAGCGTTCCGGTCAAGGCATTGATTCTGTTAGGAGAAGTTCTATGAACATGACACGACGGACGATGATGCGGGGGGCGGCGCTCGCCGTCCTGGCGCTCGGCCTCGGGTCCGTGGGGCTGCCGGGCATGGTCCGCGCCGCCGTCCCAACCGGCAACGCGGCGGTGGAGGTCTGGAAGGCGGCGAGCTGCGAATGCTGCGAAGGCTGGGTGCGGCACATGCGCGCGGCCGGCTTCGACGTCACCGTCCACACCGTCGACGACGTGACGCCGATGAAGCGGATGGCCGGCGTGCCGGACGATTTCGCCTCCTGCCACACGGCGCGAGTCGGCGGCTATGTGCTGGAAGGTCATGTGCCGGCCGAGGATGTGACGCGGCTGCTGGCCGAACGGCCGCAGGCCCGCGGGCTGGCGGTCCCCGGCATGCCGCAGGACGCCCCCGGCATGGATATGGCCAGCGGCCAGCCTTATCAGGTCATGCTGTTCGGCGCCGCCGGCGGCCCGCAGGTCTTCGCCCGCCACTGATTTCCCTGCCGGACCGGGGTGGCGACCCAAGCGTCACCCCGGCCGGGGAAGAGCTTGTCTTTGACTCTATCCCCTCCAGGGGGATAGGATCAGGGCATGAGCACGCACCATTCCCATCCCGACATCGTCAAGCGTCTGAAGCGCGCCGACGGTCACCTGCGCGGCATCATCGAGATGATCGAGGCCGAACGCCCCTGTCTGGACATCGCGCAGCAGCTCCACGCTGTGGAAAGCGCCGTGCGCGAGGCCAAGAAGCTGCTGATCCACGACCATCTCGACCATTGCCTGGACGCCGCGGTCGATGCCGGACCGGAGGAATCCCGCCGTTCCGTCGCCGAGTTCAAGGCGATCACCAAATACCTCTGAGGGGGCTGGAATGCCGGATTTCGCTGCCCTGTTGCAGCAGGGAGCCGGGCAGGCCTGGCTGTTCGTTCCCAGCGCCATCCTGCTGGGCGCCCTGCATGGGCTGGAGCCCGGCCATTCGAAGACCATGATGGCCGCCTTCATCGTCGCCATCCGCGGCACGGTGTTGCAGGCGGTCTTGCTGGGGCTGGCGGCGACGGTTTCGCACACGCTGGTGGTGTGGGTGGTGGCGCTCGCCGGGCTGCGGCTGGGCCAGGGGTGGGACGCCGCGACGACCGAGCCTTATTTCCAGGTCGCCTCGGCGGTGCTGATCGTCGTGGTGGCGCTGTGGATGATGGCGCGGACATGGCGGGAGCAGCATTCCCATCACCATCATGACGGCCATGAGCATGGCCATCGCCATCACCATGATCACCGCCACCATCATGACGACGAGCCGGAGGATGCGCACGCGCGGGCGCATGCCGAGGAAATCCGCCGCCGCTTCGACGGGCGGCCGGTCACCACCGGCCAGATCGTCCTGTTCGGCCTGACCGGCGGCCTGATCCCCTGCCCCGCCGCCATCACCGTCCTGCTGCTGTGCCTGCAATTGAAGGAGGTCGCCCTGGGTGGCGTGCTGGTGCTGTGCTTCAGCATCGGGCTGGCGCTGACCCTGATGTCGGCCGGCGTGATCGCGGCGGTGGGGATGCGCCATGCCGAGCGCCGCTGGTCCGGCGCCTTCGGCCGCATCGCCCGCCAAGCCCCCTATGTCTCCGGCGCTTTGATCCTGGCGGTCGGGCTTTACGTCGGTCTGCACGGGCTGTCGGGGCTGGGATACCATCTCGCCGGCTCGCCCTCCCTGTCCTCCGCCGTCCAGCGAGCGGGATAGGCCGGGCAGGTCATGCTCTCGGCGGCAAAGAGATGGGCGCGTGCGATCAAGCGCGACGTGCTGGCGGTCTATCTGGCGGCGCGCGACCCGCGCACCCCCTGGGGCGTCCGGGTCCTGGCGATGGCGGTCGCCGCCTATGCGCTGAGCCCGATCAACCTGATCCCCGACTTCATCCCGGTGCTGGGTTATCTGGACGACCTGCTGATCGTGCCGCTCGGCATCCTGCTGGTCGTCCGCCTGATCCCGCCGGAGCTTCTGGCCGAACACCGGGCCGCCGCGGCGCGCCGGTCCGCCTGGCCGGTCAGCGTCGCCGCCGCTGCGGTCATGGTCGCCCTCTGGCTGGCGGCGGGCGTCCTGCTGTGGCGGTGGCTGGCGCCGTCGTTCGAAGGCTGGCTGGTCTAGCCGTTACGCTCTCACGCCATCCTTACCAGGATTCCGGCGACGACGGCGTCGAGGTCACCGCCGCGGTAGAGCGTCCCCTCGATGCCCGCCCGCTGCGCCGCCTGCACGTCGGTGTCTCGGTCGCCGATCAGGAAGCTGCTCTTCGGCTCCACCGGCCATTCTGCCATCGCCTGCAACAGCATCCCCGGCTCCGGCTTGCGGCAGGCGCAGTCGGTGCGATAGGGCGGCTCGCCATGATCGGGGTGGTGCGGGCAATGATAGAAGGCGTCGACATGGGCGCCGACGGCGTTCAGTTCCTGCTGCATCCAGCGATGCAGGGTGCGCACATGCTCCTCGCTGTACAGGCCGCGGGCGACCCCACCCTGGTTGGTGACGACGAAGACCAGGAAGCCGGCGTCGTTCAGCCGCTTCACCGCCTCCCTGGCCCCCGGCATCCAGGTGATCTGGTCGGGACGGTGGGCGAAGCCGATGTCTTCGTTCAGCACGCCGTCGCGGTCGAAGAAGGCGGCCCTGTGGCGGCCGGCATTCCGGGTTTGGGAGGATGTGTCGGGCATGATGGCGGCATCGGGACTCTTAAGGATCGGTCGGCTTGAGAAGCCGCTTGGCAGTCCTGGTGTCAACCCGGATGCCGCTTTCCCAAATCAGATGCTTTGAAAATAAAATGACATGTCTTCATGAAAATATATGGTGAAACCATGCCATTGCCTTATCCCCGCTCGATGCGACGGACGCAGCCGAGCAGCAATTCCTCCAAATTGAGCGGCGGCATGTCGATGTGGATGGCTTCGAAGCCGCGGTTCCGCGCCCGGACCATCAGGTCGTGATTGGCCGCGGCGATGGACAGCAGGACAGGGCGGACGGGACTGTGCATCGCGGCCAGCTGGTCGAAGATGGATGGATGCTGCCCTCCGGCTTCCCGGCGCTCCGGTCCGGTCTCCCCCAACACGATCAGGTCGGGACCGATGGCACCGGACAAGGCGGCAGAAGACCGCGCCAGCAGAGCCAGCCCTTCCTCCATCGTCCCGCCCGCCACCACCTCCCAGCCCAGCGTCTCCAGGTAAAGCCGCAGCCCCTCGCGCAGCAACGGATTGCGGTCGGCGACCAGGGCCCAGCGCACCCTGCCTCCGGTCGTCCAATGCTGCGGCGATGGGCCGGCATGATCCATTCGGCCGTCATCGATCATGGACGCGGTCATGGGGGCGTGCTCCGGTTCGAAGACTCCTGTCTGCGGCAGGGATTCTTCCTGTGACTTTTAAGGAAAATTCCGGGGATCGCATCCTCCACATGACGGACGAGCTGTTCGGACGATGGTCATATGCAACCGATGGCGCTTGAGCGCGCGACGTTGTCTACGGGAAATTGATCGGAAACAGAGGATTTCCCTATCGTGGATGCCGCTGACCAGCTGATCGAGGACATCTACGACGCCGTGACCTTCCCGGAGCGCTGGGGAGGCGTCCTGGAGCGGCTCTGCGCCCTGACCGATGCGACGCATGGCTTCCTGTTCACCGCCGCTCCCCGTCATGACAGCCTGACCGCCGCGCTGTGGGCCCGCCACAACATCACGGACAGGCAGCTGGCCGACTACACCACGCATTTCCGCCACCGCGACGTCTGGGCGAACGCCGCGGCGGCGCGTGGCCTGCTGAACCGCTGCGTCGTCCGCCGCGGCGAGGAGCTGGTGCCGGATGCGGTTCTGCGGCGCTCCGCCTTCTTCAACGAGCTGCTGCGGGATCACGGCATGGGCCGGCTGTGCGCACTCACTTTGTCCGACGGCGGCGAGCTTGCGTCGGTGCAGCCGGTGCTGAGCCTCCATCGGCCCCCCGACGCCTCCCCCTTTCCCGACGAGACGCTCCGGCTTCTTCAGGACTGCGCCCCACATCTCCAGCGGGCGATGCGGCTGCGCGTCCGGTTGCTGGCAGGCCAGGACGGCCGGGAGGAGGCCCGCTGGAGCGACCGCGTCATCGACCGGCTGCCGATGGGGGTCGCCCTGCTCGACGCCGCCGGGCGGGTCGCCGGCCTGAACCGGGCCGGGCAGGCGATGATCGATGCGCGGGACGGCCTGCGGCTTGTGCAGGGGCGGTTGCAGGCCGAACAGGGCGGCGAGGCGCGGCGGCTTGCCCATCTGCTGGAGGCGGCGGTGTCGGCCGGCGGAAAGGGGGCGTCGGCGCGCCGGGGGGAGGCGGCCGATCTCCGGGTGTCGCGTCCCTCCGGCCGGGCGCCCTACCTGCTGAGCGTTCTGCCGCTGTCGCCCGAGGCTGCGGGACCGTTCGACGATGCGGATGGTGGGGGCGGGGGCGGCGGTGCGCGCATCCGGGCCGTGGTCTACATCGTCGACCCGGCCGCGGTGACGCCGGGGTTGGGAAAGCGGCTGGGCGCCCTGTTCGGCCTGACGGCGGTGGAGGCCGGCCTCGTCGTCGACCTGCTGGCCGACCTGACCCCGGCCGAGATCGGCGAGCGCCGCGGCGTGGCGATCAGCACGGTGCGCAGCCAGCTGCGCAGTGTCTTCGCCAAGACCGGAACCACCCGCCAGAGCGAGCTGATGAATCTGGTGAACCGCTGCCTGATGCTGCCGGAAGGGCCGTGATTGTCGCAGCCGTGATTGTCGGGGCCTTGACGGTCAAGGCAGCGCCGATACCACCAGGAGGCCGAGATAGATGCCGATGAACAGGCCCAGCACGATGCCGTAATCGGCCTCCGTCATCGGGTTGGAGTCGGGGTCGAACTGCCGCATGAATACGCCTTCTGCGCCGTTGGTCCTGCCTGAATAACAGTGGACGGCGGCGGAGCGTTGCGACATCGGCGTGGTATAGGGGGCGTGCCACGGGAAGCGGGCCATTCCGGGACCGGATCTTCTGCGAACCGGTCCCGTTGGCGATAAGGGCGTCTTGCGCCCGCTTCAGGTGGAGCTTTCCGGCTGCCCGGTGATGGCGGGTTTTGCCGGCATCTCCTCGGCAAGGGCGCGGTAGGCCAGCCCGCCCGCAAGGCCGCCGGCCAGCGGGGCAAGCCAGAACAGCCAGAGCTGCTGAAGCGCCCACCCGCCGACCACCAGGGCCGGACCGGTGCTGCGCGCCGGGTTCACCGAGGTGTTGGTGACCGGGATGCTGATCAGGTGGATCAGCACGAGCGCCATGCCGATGGCCAGCGGCGCGAAGCCGGCCGGCGCCCGCCGGTCAGTGGACCCCAGGATCACCAGCACGAAGAAGAAGGTCAGCACCAGCTCGATCGCCAGGGCCGAGGTGACGCTGTACTGGCCGGGCGAATGGGCGTCGTACCCGTTGGCGGCGAGGCCGTTGACGGCCAGGCTGTAATCGGCCTTTCCGGTGGCGATGGCATAGAGGACCAGGGCCACCGCGAAGGCGCCGACCAGCTGGGCCAGCACATAGGGCAGGATGTCCTTGGCCGGGAACCGCCCGCCGGCCCACAGCCCGACCGTGACTGCCGGGTTCAGATGACAGCCGGAGATGTGGCCGATGGAATAGGCCATGGTCAGGACGGTGAGGCCGAAGGCGAGCGACACGCCGAGCAATCCGATCCCGACCTGCGGAAAGGCGGCGGCGAGGACGGCACTGCCGCAGCCGCCGAAGACCAGCCAGAATGTTCCGAGAAACTCAGCGGAGCTGCGCCTAATCATACTCATGCCAACCTCCCACTGCTGTCAGGGTTGCCGAAGGCCGGCGGATGCCGGTGCGCAGACGAGGATAAATCCACTTCCGCGGGAGGGAGTTCGCGCGTTCGGGCAAGGGTGTGTGGCAGAAGAACAGGGCGGGTGGAACAACCGGATCAGGATATCGCCCGCAGGGGCCGGCGCCCTGCCGAATCTTTGTCCCGTGGAGCCCTTGAAAGGACGGGACACGTCTCCTCGCTGGAATGCAAGCCGGCCCTTTCCCCCACTCTGTGGCAACGCTTTGTTTAAGCTTGATTCCCTATAGAATTGATTGCCAGGATATGCAGCATGTTCTCTGGCCGTTCGACCGATCCCGGGCGATCGATGAGGGGAGTTCGCAATGGCGGAGCAGGGTGAGCGCGACATGGACGGCGGGGCGTCCGCCGATCCCAGGCCGGGCGCTTTCCCCTTGTGGCCGGGCGATGGCAGCGTGTGCGGCCTGGATGGAGCCGGCGTGCTGGATGCGCTGTTCTCCACCAACGCCACCCCCATCCTGCTGATCGATCCCGGACGCGACGGCGCCATCGTCGATGCCAACCCGCGGGCCGCCGTCTTTTACGGCCACAGCCGGGACCGGCTGCGCAGCCTCCATGTCTGGGACATCAACCTGCTTGGGAGGGCGATCCTGCCGGCGATGCGCGAGATCGCGTCCTGGGAGGGCGGCCATTACCCGCAGCGTTTCCATCATCGGCTGGCCGACGGGTCGGTGCGCGATGTCCAGGTCTATGCCGGCCCCATCCATCTCGGCGGGCGCAAGCTTCTGCTGTGCATCATCCACGACATCACCGCCGTGATCGAGGCCGAGCAGTTCAACCGCCTGCTGCTGGAGAACGTGCAGGTCGGGGTGTGCGGCATCGACCGCTCGGGTGCCCTCACCTTCGTCAATCCCATCGCCACCCGCGCCTTCGGCTTCCGCCATGAAAGCGAACTGATCCGCAGCCATATCGGACGCTTCCTGTTTCGTGACTCCTTCAGCAGCGGTCCCGATGAAGGTGGCGCCGATGAAGGCGGGAATCCCATCCGGTGTTCCGGGTTGCGGAGGCCGGAGAACCGGTGCGCGAGATCGAGACGGTGCTGTACCGTGGCGACGGCACGTCCTTTCCCGTACGCCTGACCGCCAGCCCGATCCGCAACAATGACGGGATCGTCGGCGTGGTCGTCAGCTTCTTCGACCTGACGGAGGAGCGCGAGCGGGAAGCCCAGGCGAGCGATCTCGCCAATGCCCTTCCGGGTGCGGTGTTCCAGGCCGAACTCCATCCCGGCGGAAGCTTGCGCGCGACCTATTTCAGCACCGCCGCGGCGTCCCTGTTCGGCGTGCGGCCGGATGCCGACCTGACCGCCGCGCCGACTCTGGCGCCTGTGATGGCGCTGAAGGGGTGGGTGCGGGTCCGGCGCGGCCTGCGGCAGGCCGGCCGGGCCGGCCGGGTCTGGGAAGGCGAGATGGAGATCGCCGGCGGACGCTGGGTGCTGGGCCGCGCCCAGCCGCGCCGTCGGAGCGACGGCACCGTGCTGTTCAACGGCGTGCTGCTGGACATCACCGACCGCAAGGGCCTGGAGGCGGAGCTGCAACAGGCGGCGATGCACGATCCGCTGACCGGGGTGTGGAACCGCCGGCGGTTCCAGCAGGCGGTGGGCGAGGCCGCGGCCAGGCTCGAGCGGTACGGGCGCCCCTATATCCTGGCGTTGATGGACATCGACCATTTCAAGCGCTTCAACGACACCCATGGGCATCAGGCGGGCGACGATGCCCTGCGCGTGGTCGCCGCCACCCTGTCGGACCGGCTGCGCCGCTCGGACGCGTTGGCGCGCTGGGGGGGCGAGGAATTCGCCCTGCTGCTGACCGAGACCGACCTGCCCTCCGCCCTGGGCGTTCTCGAAGCCCTGCGGCAGAGGGTGAGCGCGCAGCGGATGGCGTGCGGCGGAGCGGTCACCATCAGCATCGGCGTCGGCCAGGCCAGGTCCGGCGAGGATATCGACAGTCTGCTCCAGCGCGTCGATGCCGCGCTGTACAAGGCGAAGGCCGCCGGCAGGAACCGCATCGAACAAACCTGAGCGGCAGGATCGGGATCGGTCTGCCCAGCCCTGGCATACCCGTGAACCGGGCTTCGCTGACCGTTCGAGAGACAAGACCATCTGTGGCCTCGGCCATGCCCCGGATTCCGGGTCAACCCCTTGTTTCCGAATGCTTTTCCAAAAAGATATAGCGCCTGCTCGCATGGTAAGATAATCATCCGTTTAAAGGAATTATATCCTTTTAACGGATGAAGGTCCGCTGGGACGAATGCCCTCCCGCCATTCGCCTTTCCCTCTGACCGTCTTATCGGAGTCCCGACGCCATGCTGCTGCACGCATTGCTCAAACACGTCGAAGCCGAAGGGCTGGGAACCGAAGGAGGGTCCCTGTTCCTGGGCCGGGCGCCGCAGGACACCGCCGCGGGATCGGTCTTCCTGCCGCGGGGCGGAACCCGCCGCGACTATGCGCAAGGCCTTCGCCGGCTTTCCTTCCAGGTCCGCACCCACGATCCCGACTATCTCGCCGGGGAGGCCCGCGCCCTGGCGATTGCCGACGCCCTGACCCTGCGGGCGGCTCCGGCCGGGGGCTGTTTCGTCATCGCGTGCCTGCCCCAGCACGAGCCGCTGATGCCCCACGACGAGACGGCAAGCACCTTCACCTTCATCGTCAACTATCGCGCCGACTGGCGTGTCGCCTGATTAGGAGACTATACCCATGGCCATCACTACCGAAGACATCGCCCTCGGCATCTGCGACGTCACCTTCGACGGCATCGATCTCGGCTCGACCAAGGGTGGCGTCGAAGTGACCGTCAAGACCACGAACTATCAGGTCAAGGCCGACCAGATGGGCGAGACCCCGATCAAGGACGTCATCACCGGCACCGAGGTGTCGGTCAAGGTGCCGATGCTGGAAACCAACCTGACCAAGCTGCTGGCGGTGATGCCGCAGGCGGTCGGCGTCGGCGCGGCCGGTGCCGAGGTCGGGGTCGAGATCCGCTCCGGCGTCAACATCGACCTGCTGGCCATCGCCGCCCCGCTGAAGCTGCACCCCACCGCCCTGCCCGCCTCCACCACCAAGGACGATTTCGTCGCCTTCAAGGCCGCGCCGCTGCCCAACTTCACCTTCAAGTACGAGAACGGCGGCGAGCGCGTCTACGAGGTCACCTTCAGCTGCTATCCGGACGGCACCGCCGGCAACCGCATCGCCGCCTTCGGCGCCCCCGTGGCCGCCTGACCGCGATGGTCCACGGCCGCGGGGGCTTTCCGTCCCCGTGGCCGCCCTCGCGGGCCTTGCCCACCACCAGCGACCGGGACCCTCCATGCCCCAGCCCACCATCCTGAACCTCGATGAGTTCCGCGTTTCCCGCAGCGTCGTCATCGGCGGGCGCGAACGCATCCTGAAGAACATGACCGTCGAACAGTTCCTGCAAGCCGGGGATATCGAGCGGAAGCTCGAGGAGGCCGGCAGCGACCGGGCGCAGATCCCGATCCTGGTCGATGTGATCGCCGGCCATCTCGAAGACACCCCGCGCGAGGAGATCCTCGGCCTCGATCTGGGGCAGCTCCTGGTCCTGCTGGCCTTCATCCGCGGGATCGATCCGGTGGGAGACGGCCAATCGGGGGACCGGCAGCCGGGGGAACGCCAGCCGGGGGAGCCGCGGGCGGGCAAGCGGGGAGCCGTCGGGCCCGCTGACGCGGCTCGATTTCGCCTACTGCTTCGCCCGCGTCAGCCGCTTCTACGGCATCGACCCGTTGCGCCTGCTGGCGCTGCCGGTGCGGATGTTCTGGACCCTGTTCAACGAGATCGACCGGCTGCGCGCGGAGGAGATGGCCGACTGGCTGCCGGTGCATCTGACGGCGGCCGGCGTCGGCGCCCGCGAACTGCACGACCGGCTGCGCCAGCGGGTCGGCACGCCGTTCGCCTTCGCGGACCTGCCCGACGGCGGCCGGCCGGCCGGGGAGCCGGGCCTGACCGAAAAGGCGAGAACCAGACTGCGCGCCCGCTTCGGCTAACAGAAAGGGAAAACCATGGCTGAAAACGCCGCCGGCCCGATGATGACAATCACGTTCGATAAATCTTGCACCGCTTCCATTGTTCGGTTGGACGGCACTGTCACCGAACTGGCCGTACGGACCAACTCCTGGCTGGACAAACTGCATCAGCAGATCGACGAGTTTCACAAGGCAAGTAGTGATCTGACCACACCGCAGGCGGTGGCCAACCGTTTTGCGGCGCCTTACAGTGCTGCCGGACAGTTTGCCCAAGAGCAAACCGATGCGAAGGCCGCGCAAGGCGCTCCGTCGGACGCACCCGCGCAGAAGACCGACGAGGCTGCCAAGAAATACAATGAGGTGATGGGCTCTGCCTTGCGTCCGCTTGGCGAACGTGTGAAGGCCAGCTTCGGCGGCGGCTTGCAAAGCCTGCTTGGCGGTTGGAGCGACGGCGTGCTGAGCGTTGTGACCGGCAAGCAGCAAATCGGTCCCGCCTTTCAGAAGCTGTTCACCACCATGCGGAACCAGCTGCGGGATTTCTTCGTGAAGGCGATTGCGGAGCAGACCGGCGCCGGGCTGCTCAACGTGCTGGGCTTCAAGACCAGCATCCCCGAAAACGGTAAGGCCGCCGCGAAGGCCGGCGATCCGTCGGCATCCGCTCAAACGGACAAGAAGGACGACGCCAAAGCGTCCTCCGACACGTCGGCGAATGGAAATGGGGCAGCTGGCAGCGGATCGGCCGGCACGGCCGGCACCGGCACCGGATTTTCCAGTTTCATCAACTCGCTCTTCACCTCCGACAGCCTGCTCGGCACCATCTGGTCGAAGGTATCCTCGCTTTTCAAACCGGAGGGGCTGCTCGGCGGCCTGATGTCCAGCATCTCCGGCCTCTTCTCCTCACTGCTCAAACCCGAAGGGCCGCTGGGTGGCATCCTGTCGGGCATCGCCAGCTTCTTTTCGGCGCTCTTCCACACCGGCGGCATCGTCGGTGAAGCCGGCCGGACGGGGCGGATGGTGCCCGCCGGGCTGTTCGCCGGCGCTCCCCGCTTCCACACCGGCGGTCTGGTGGCGGGCGAGGTCCCGATCATCGCCCGCAAGGGCGAGGCCGTCTTCACGCCGGAACAAATGACGAACGCCGACCGCCTGATCCAGGCGGTGCAGGATGGCGGCCCTGCGGTGACCCAGTCGGTGACAGTGAATGTCGCCGGTGGCTCCACCGGCGACCGCGAGCAGGACAAGGCGCTCGCCGAGCGGATCGGCGCGTCGGTCAAGGAGCAGCTGCGCGCGATGATGGGCAACGAGCTGCGCCAGCAGATGCGGCCCGGCGGGATGCTGAACAACATGAGCTACGGAGGCTGAGCGATGGCCGGCGAAACCACGAGCCAGAACGCCACGAGCCAGAACGGCGTGCCGGTCTTCCTGCCGCCCTGTCCGCCGATGACCGGCAGCACCATCGAGCCGGAGGTGAAGGTGCTGACCGCCGGTTTCGGCGACAGCTACACCCAGCGGGCGCCCGACGGCATCCACAACATCCGCGACCAGTATTCGCTGAGCTGGGAGTATCTCGACACCGACCAGGCGCGGGAGATCGAGGAGTTCCTGCGGGCCCGGCGGGGTGCGGAAAGCTTCCTGTGGAAGCCGCCCGGCGAACCCGACCGCCGGCGCTCGATCTGCAGCAAATGGAAGCGCACCCGCACCCATTACCTGTTCTCCAGCATCTCCGCGACCTTCGTCGAGGTCTTCGACCTCTGACCCCGCGCGGCCGCTTCGCTCCCTTCGACGGCGGGGGCGGCGCCCATCCAAGGAATCCCCATGAGCCAGACCAACATCCCCAAATGGGATGAACGGCCGGCGCTTGCCGCCGCCGCCCAGTCGCCCGATCCCGGTGCCTATGTGACGCTGTTCACGCTGGACCTGACCATGTATCCCGGCGGCACGATCCATCACTTCACCCCCTCGGGCAGCGGCGGCGAGCCGGTCCTGTTCGGCGGCATCGCCTATGTCCCGGTCGAGATGGAGACCGAAGGGTTCGAATGGACGGCGACCGGGGCCCTGCCGACGCCGCGCCTGCGCATCGCCAACATCAACCGCCAGATCTCGGCGCTGATCTACCAGTTCTCCGACCTGCTCGGCGCCAAGGTCAGGCGGCTGCGCACCTTCGACCGCTATCTCGACGGCCGGGCGGACGCCGACCCGCTCGCCTTCTTCCCGCCCGACCTCTACCGGATCGAGCGCAAGAGCGCCCACACCGCCACCCATGTCGAGTTCGAGCTGTCGGCGGCCATCGACCAGGAGGGCGCTATGCTCCCCGGCCGGCAGGTGCTGCGCGACGGCTGCACCCGCCGCTACCGCCATTGGACCGGATCGGGATGGTCGTTCGACGGTGCCGATTGTCCCTATTCCGGCGGTCTCTGCTTCACCGCGACCGGCAAGCCCACCGTTCCGGCCAGGGATGCCTGCGGCAAGCGGCTGGCCGACTGCCGGCTGCGCTACCCCAACACGACCGATCTCCTGCCCTTCGGCGGCTTTCCCGGCGTCTCCCGGATCCGGGTCTGATCCGGGTGCCCCTCCCCTCACAGCCAGAGGAGCAAGCAGCGCATGTTCACCGCTGACGCCATCCTCGCGATGAAGCGCCACGCCCTGGCCGACTATCCGCGCGAGAGCTGCGGGCTGGTGGTGGCCGGCACCTACCGGCCCCTGTCCAACCGCGCCGCCGACCCGGCGGCCCATTTCCGCATCGACGATGCCGACTACCTCGCCCATGCCGGCGCCATCGACGCCATCATCCACAGCCATCCCGACGGGCCGCTCCACCCGTCGGCCGCCGACATGCGCGGCCAGATCGACAGCGCGGTCCCCTGGGCGATCCTGGCCACCGATGGGGAGCGCTGCTCCGATCCGATCCTCTGGGGCGACGGCGTGCCGGTGCCCGATCTGATCGGCCGTGAGTTCCGCCACGGCGTGACCGACTGCTACGCCCTGGTGCGCGACTGGTTCCAGCTGGAACGGGGCATCCGGCTGCCGGATTTCCCGCGCGACGACGAGTGGTGGCACGCCGGCAAGAACCTCTATCTCGACCATTTCGCCGATGCCGGCTTCTCGGTGGTCCGTTCCGGCGAGGCGGCGGCCGGCGACGTCGCGCTGATGACCGTGCTGTCGCCGGTGCCCAACCATGCCGGCGTCGTCCTCGACGGCGGCCTGCTGCTGCACCACCTGCCGCGCCGCCTGTCGCGCCGTGAACCGTTCGGCCCCTGGCACCGGCAGATCGTCCACATCCTGCGTCACAAGGATTGCGCTCATGGCTAGGATCGATCTGCACGGCGCGCTCGGCCGCCAATTCGGGCGCCTTGCCGACTATCAGGTCCGCGACGCCGCCGAGGCGATCCGGGCGCTCGCCGCCAACCATCCCGATTTCGACAAGGTCTTCCGCGAAGGCTCCTACCGGCTGGTCCGCGGCCCGCGCTCGCGCGGCGGCATCGACCTGACCCTCGACACCCTGACGCTCGGGTTGGGCAACGCCGACCTGCACATCATCCCGGTTCCGGCCGGTGCCAAGAACGGCGGCGCCGGCAAGGCGATCATGGGCGCGCTGGTCATGGTCGTGGCGATTGCCGCGGCGCAGCCATGGGCCGCAGCAAGCTTCTCGGCGGCAATGTCCGCTCCGGCTGTCGCGGGAATCTCCCACGGTTCGATCGCCCTGTTTGGCGCGGCGATGATGCTGTCCGGTATCAGCCAGATGCTGTCGCCGACGCCCAAGGCCAACCTGCCGGACAACACGCAGAGCTATCTGTTCTCCGGTCCGGCCAATGTCAGCGAACAGGGCGGGTCGGTTCCCCTGGTCTATGGCCGCTGCTGGGTGGGTTCGACCGTCATCTCCTCCGGCATGGATACGGAGCAGATCGGAACCGTCCAGCCCCAGCCGGCGGCATCCGCCGCCACAGCAGCTTCGGATGGAAGTCCGGCAGGCGGCATCCAGGGGGCCAAGGGCGGTGGCAAGTCCGGCCGCGGCGGTTCCGGTGCCACCGAAGACCCCAACAGCCTGCAATCCGCCGCGACCGCCCGGGTGATCGATCTGCTGAGCGAGGGCGAGATCGTCGGGCTGGTCAATGCGGGGAAGAGCATCTACTTCGACGGCACGCCGCTGATCGCCTCCGACGGTACGGAGAACTTCAAGGGCGTGACCTGGGAAGAGCGCCGGGGCATTCCCTCGCAGGAGCCGATCAGCGGTTTCACCGCCAGCGAGACCACCGTCGGCGTCGGGAGCGAAGTGAAGAAAGCGGCCCCGGTCGTCCGCACCATCCATGGCGACGAGGTCGATGCCGCCCGCATCGTGCTGCGCTGGAACGCGCTGACCGAGCAGGACACCTCCAACGGCAACCTGCGCGGATCGGCGGTGCAGCTGACCATCGAGGGTCGGGCGGCCGACGGCGGCTGGAAGGTTCTGGTCAACGATACGGTGACCGGCAAGACGACCAGCGCCTATGAGCGGTCCTACAAGGTCGGACTGCGCGAACTGGGCAGGAGCCCATACGACATCCGCGTCACCCGCGTTACCGACGACCCGCCCCGCGCCGCGATCCAGAACAGCTTTTCCTGGTCGCACTATGCCGAGATCGTCGAGTCCAAGTTCGGCTACGACAATTCGGCGCTGGTTGCGCTGACGGTCAAGGCCGAGCAGTTCGGCAACTCGATCCCCGAGCGGGCCTATGACGTCAAGGGCCTGAAGATCCAAGTTCCGTCCAACTACGACCCGGAGACGCGGACCTATACCGGCCAGTGGGACGGCAGCCTCAAGACCGCCTGGAGCGACAACCCGGCCTGGGTGCTCTACGACCTGCTGACCAACAGGCGCTACGGCCTGGGACAGTCGATCTCCGAGGCGGCGGTCGACCGCTGGTCGCTCTACACCATCGGCGTCTATTGCGACCAGCCGGTCAAGTCGGGCCGGCTGGACACCAGCGGCCGCGACATCATGGAGCCGCGCTTCACCTTCAACGGGGTGATCTCCGGCCGGACCGAGGCCTACCGCGTCCTCCAGTCCATCGCCTCGACCTTCCGCGGCCTGATCTTCTGGTCGGCCGGCGGCGTGCTGGCCCGCGCCGACATGCCGGCCGATCCGATCAAGCTGGTCACCCCGGCCAACGTCATCGGCGGCAGCTTCACCTATTCCGGCACGGCGCTGAAGGCCCGCCACACCGCGGCGCTGATCACCTTCAACGACCCCGATGACGGCTACCGCCCGACGGTCGAGGTCGTCGAGAATGCCGGGATGATCCAGCGCTACGGCTGGCGGCCGATCGAGGCGACGGCCTATGGCTGCACCCGGCGCAGCCAAGCCCGCCGCCTCGGCCTGTGGATGCTCGACAGCGAGCAGCACGAGACCGAGACCGTCACCTACCGCTGTTCCTTCGACCATCTCGACGTCATGCCGGGCGACGTGGTCAAGCTGGCAGACCCGAACTGGGCGCTGGTGCGCACCGGCGGGCGGCTGGTCGCCTACGACCCGGAACGGCAGGTCGTCACCCTCGACGACACGGTGACGCTGGAAGCCAACCAAAGCCACGTGCTGGCGCTCACCCTGCCGGACGGACGGCTGGTCGACTGCCCGGTCCGCCGCCCGGTGCTGGAGGACCACACCACCGGCCAGCTCGTCATCGACGCGGCTCCGCTCGGCGGCGCGGTGCCGCAGCCGCATGCGGTGTGGATCCTGACCGCCACCAACCTCGCCCCGCGCCTGTTCCGGGTCCGCGCCGTCACCGAGAAGTCCCCCGGCGTCTACGAGGTCACCGCCCTGCTGCACGAGCCCGGCAAATATGCCCGGGTCGAGGAGGGCGTGCAGATCGAGCCGGTGGCGACCCAGAGCGCTGCCAACGCCATCCCGTCCCCCGCCAACCTCGCGGCGGTGGAGAGCGCCTATTGGGTCAACGGCCTGCCGCAGGCCCGGCTGACCGTCAGCTGGACGCCCAGCGACGATGCGCGCATCGCCGGCTACCGCGCCGACGTGATGACGCCGGGCGGCCAGTGGCAGGAATGGAAGGTCACCCGCGCCGGCAGCTTCGACATCGAGCCGGCGGCGGAGGGCGTCTACACGCTCCGCATCACCGCATTGGCCTACGACAACCGCCGCTCTGCGCCGGCGGAAATCCGGGCCACGGTGCGTGGCAAGGGAACGCCGCCCGGCCAGCCGGCCGGGCTGGTCGCCAAAGGCGGGTTGCGCCAGATCGCCCTGTCCTGGGTCAATCCGCCCGACACCGACCTTTCCCACATCGAGGTGCTGGAGGGGGCGGCGAACGACCTGCCGGCTGCCGCCGTCATCAGCACGGTCAAGGGCAACGCCTTCGTGCGCGCCGGGTTGGGCGGGCTGGTCACGCGCTATTACTGGGTGCGCGCCGTCGATCTCGGCGGCAATGTCGGCGACGTCAATTCGAACATCGGCACCGGCGCCACCACCGAGCAGATCTCCCACGACGACCTCGCCGACAAGCTGGTCTCGGAATCGAAGCTCGCTCCCTTCATGGCCGAGCGCATCACCGGGATCGAGAAGATCGCCGAGACGGTCACGTCGGGTCTGGTGCGCGTCAACGACAGTTACGGCCGCATCCGCAGCGAGATCGGCAGGCGCGAGGCCGACGTCGCGGAGGTGAAGGCGGACGTCAGGCAGGTCCAGGACGACACGCAGTCGCTGGCAAGCCGGGTCACCACCGTCGCCGCCCAGTTCGACGGGCAGATCGCCACCGTCAAGGAGGAGCTGACCGCGCTGGTGACGGCGGACGAGGCGACGGCGACGCGCATCGACACGGTGGTCGCGGCCTGGGACGGCAATCTGGCCGGCGTGCAGGCGAAGCTGACCGCGACGGCGAACGACACCCGGACCAACGCCGAGCGCATCGATAGCGTCGTCGCCGGCTTCGACAAGAGCTTGGCCGGCTATGACAGCCGCATCACCGCCAACGCGACCGCGACCGGCGCGCTGACCACGCGCCTCGATGTGATCGGTGCATCGGTCGACGGCGTGAAGGCGGGGCTGACCAGCGAGCAGACTGCCCGTGTCGACGCTGTCGGTGCCCTCGCCAGCCGGATCGACAGCGCGTTCGTGGCGATAAAGGATGCTTCCGGGTCTTTTCAGGAAAGCGTCAACCTGGCGGTTACCGAGGCTAAATCCGCTGTCAGCAAGGTAAACATCCTCAGTGGCACGGTCAGCAATCACACCTCGTCCATCGAGCAGGTCTCGAAAGTAACCGACGGCCTATCGGGGCAGTGGACGGTCAAGATCGACAACAATGGCGCCGTCAGCGGGTTCGGCCTTTCCTCGGACCCGGCCGATGAGAGCGGGGTGCGATCCGAGTTCTATGTGCGGGCCGACCGTTTCCTGATCGGCATTACCGGCCCCGGGGGCAGCATCGACCATCCCTTCGTCATCGGTCGGGTGGATGGGGTGCCCCGCATCTCCATGTCCGCCGCCTTCATCCAGGACGCCTCGATCGACAGCGCGAAGATCAGGGATGCAACGATTTCCAGCGCGCACATTCAGGATCTGACGATCCGGGGCCAGAAGATCGAAGACTTCGCCACGTCCAATATGAATGCGGCGCAGGGAGCGTGGGACGCGACCGTCGGTCTTCAGACAATCGGTAAACGTGTGCTGATCACCGCAGTGCGTGGTTGGCAGATCGACATTGTTACTGGCTACGGTGGCGGCGAGAGCAGCTCAGAGATCTGGTCTCCATCCTGGGTTTCCGTTGCCTATGCTTGGATAGAGCATCCAGGGCCAGGTTACTACACCTGGAGAACAGCAACGTCTGACGCCTATGGGCGAAATCCACGCAATTTCTACTGCGCAATTTCAGCAGTCGAGTTGAGAAAATGATTCAATCACTTAAAAAAACCCAAAGAGAAGCTCCGCCGGTAGCTCAGAGCGGTTCCGGCGCGGCTTCAGGGCAAAATGGAAACCCAAGCTCTTCCTACGTTTTCTATAAGCCGGAAACCGGTGAAATCCGACAGACCGCCTGCATCGGGCCGCTGGAGGTGCCGCACATGCATCTTCTGGGCTGCGAGCGGTTGCAGGCAAAGGCTTCGGTCTTCGACGACTACGTCGATCTTTCAGGCTCCGAACCCACGGTGCGCCCGCGTCCCGAGATCGAAAGTCTGGACGCTCTGCCCATCCCGGCAACCGTGACCGTCACCTGTCGGGCCTCCGGTGCGGTCGGCACCTACACGGTCGAGGATGGCAGCTTCGATTACGACGATCTGCCCGGCACCTACGACTTGCGCGTCAGCGCCTGGCCTCATCATGACGCCCATTTCGTTCTGGAGATCACGCCATGAAGGTGACGCCAGTCCGCACCCGCGACGAGATCGCGAAGCTGCGCCAGCAGGCCTATCTCGCCGCATGGCCGGCGGCCCGGCAACTGGAAGCCCAGCAGGACATGCTGAACGGCAACCCCGCCAAATGGGAGCGCATGCGCGCCGACTTCTCGGCGATCCGCGCGCTCTACCCCTATTCCGACACGACCCCCAGCGAGGAGAACTGACATGGCCGGCTGGTATCGCCAAGGCACCGTCGCCCTGACCCCCGGATCGGCCGCCGTCGCCGGCGCCGGCACCATGTGGATGGGCGTCGTGCGTCCGGGCTCCGCCTTCACCACCGACGGCAGGACGCTCTACGAGATCCGCGAGGTCGCCAACGACCGCATGCTGACCCTCGACCGCCCTTGGGAGGGCGAGACGGCGGCGGCGTCCGCCTATGCCGTCATCGCCGCGTCGGCGACCCTGTCCAACGCAGAACTGGCCGCGGAGATCGCGGCGATGGTCGCGAAATGGGCGGTGCGCGAGGACCAGTATGACGACTGGCTGGGCGGTTCCCCGAACGGCGGCCCGAATGCCGACGGCAAATATCCGCTGACCGACAGCAAGGGTGTCACCCGTCTGGTCGAAAGCCCGGCCCGCCTGCTCCAGCTTCTCGATGACGGGGTGGTGGAGCATGCCGCGCAGATCATTGCCGCCATCGAGGACGACGTGGCGACGGCACGACAGGCCGCCGCCGATGCCACGGCGGCGATGACGGCTGTCGCCACCGACCGGCAGGCCGTGGCGCAAGCCGCCGCGACCGTCGCCGTGCAGGCCGGCGAAAGCACTGCCGCCGCCGCGACCGCGACCGCCCAGGCGGCCATCGCCGTCCACCATGCCGATGAGGCCGCCGGCAGCGCCGCCACCACCGCCGGGCTGGAGGCGTCCGCCACCGCGGCGCTTGCCGCCGTGGAGGCGGCACGCGACATCGTGCTGGAGGCGCGGACCGAAGCCGGCACGGCGGCGACCGGTGCCCTGTCCGCCAGAACGGCGGCCGAGGTGGCGCGCGACACCGCGACCGCTGCGCGGGATGCCGCCCAACAGGCGCGCGACGCGGCGGTGACGGCGCGGACGCAGGCGCAGGACTGGGCGGTGAAGACCGATGCCCCGGTCTCCGGCAACCTGAAATCGGCGCTGTCCTACGCCCTGGACGCGGCCTCCCAGGCGACCGTCGCTATTGGCAAGGCGACGGAGGCTGCCGGCAGTGCCGCCGCCGCCGCCGCGAGCGCCGCCGGTCTCGACACTGCGGCGACCGCTGCGCAGGCCGCCGCCGGCAATGCCGCGACCGGCGCCCAGACCGCGACCGCCAAGGCTTCCGCTGCTGCCATCTCCGCCGACATCGCCCGCTCCGCCGCGCAGCAGGCGGAGGCCGCCGGGACCGGCAGCGCCACGGCCAGGACCGCAGCGGAGGCGGCCCGCGACAGCGCAGTCTCCTCCATGACGGCGGCGCAGGTCGCCGCCTCCCAGGCTGGCCAGTCGCAGACCAATGCCGTCAACAGCGCGCAGACGGCGGCAACGGCGGCGGCGGACGCGATCTCGGCCAAGTCCGATGCCACCGCCGCCCGCGATCTGGCCGTGGCCGCCCGCACGGAGGCGCAGGGCGCCCGCGATCTGTCCCAGGCCTTCGCCCAGGGTGCTGTCGGCTATCAGCCCAGCCCGGGCGTCTATTCCGCCTTCCATTGGTCGGAGCAGGCCAAGGGCCATGCCCAGACCGCCGCGACCATCGTCGGCGGCTCCAATTTCGGCATCGTCGGCGACGGTGCCTCGCAACGCTTCGCAGCGGACAACCCCGGCTCCCTGCTGAACCTCGTGCAGGCTCCGGGCGGCAAGCTCACCTTCAGCCCGGGCAACCACGCGGTCTCCTTCGGCTTCGATGCCGCGACCGCGCCGGTGGCGGCGATCCCGGGCATGACGGCGACCACGGTGCAGGGGGCGCTCGAAGAGATCGAGACCCGCATCGACACCCTGTCGCCGGACACCATCCAACAGGCGGGCGGATCGGTGTTGGTCGCGACGGACGGGTCGGTTGCGATCACCCCGGCGGCGGGCAGGACGGCCACCTACAACGGCAGTGTTTTGCACACATCTGCAAGCGCCTACAGCAAAGCGGAAACCGATACGGCGCTCGGCCTCAAAGCGGACAAGACGACCACCTACACCAAGACCCAGACCGACAGCGCCATCACGGTGGCCAGCGTTGCCAGCGCTGCCAAGCTGACCACCGCCCATACCATCGCCCTATCGGGCGGGGCGACCGGAACGGCCACGTCTTTCGATGGCTCGGCCAACATTACCATTCCGGTGACGGCCATCGACGCTACCAAGATCGTCGGTACCGTCCCGCTCGCCAGCATGCCCGCTGCGGCTCTTGAGCGGCTTGTCCCTGTTGCCACTCAGACAGCCCGCTATGCACTGGCCACGACGACCGTCCAGATCGGCGACACGGTCAAGGAGACCGACACTGGCAAGATGTTCTATCTCAAGGATGAGGCGAACATCGGCAACAGCGCGGGCTGGGAGGAATATTCGGTCGGAACGGCAGCGCTCGCCAACAGCGCCCCTTGGAGCGGGTTGACCGGCCGCCCCGCCTTGATCGATGCCATCAGCGCGCTCGACAATGGCAACGGCCTCCTTTTGCAAACGTCTGCAACTACGGTGTCCAAACGCGCTGTGGGTGTCTCGGCCGGCACCGATATCCCGGACCGCGACGCGGCCGATACCCGCTATGTTCTACGGACCGGCGGCACCGCCAGCGCTCTTACCGGCAACCTCTTCGTCAGCACCGGGGCGGCTGAGGGCGGCATCCGTATCCGGACCAACCCTGGCGCCGTTAAGAATATCAGGCTACAGGCTACTGTTGGGGCGAGCACGCTCAACCGGTGGGACATTGGCGCGAACGGTGTTGCCGAAAGCGGCGCCAATGCTGGAACCGACTTTTTCATCAACCGTTTCGACGATGCCGGAGCCTATATCGACACGCCCTTCTCGATCAGCCGTGCGACGAGCATTATCAATTTTACCGTCCCTCCGACCGTCAATGGAAACGCGGTTCAGACAATCGCTACCTCCTATACCATAGACCAGACCAATAGCGCGATCTCGGCGGCGGTTGCCGGACTGTCTACCAGCGGCATCAGCCAAGGCGACAGTTCCGTCACTGTCACCGATAACGGGGCGGGCGGTAAGGTTTCCGTTAAGGCGGACAACAGCATCGTCGCCGAAGCGACGGCGACGGCCTTCGACTTCAAGGTTGCCCCGACCGTCAACGGTGCGCCTTTGCAGACGTCTGCAAACGGCGCGGTCACCAAATCAGCGGTGACCGTTCTCCCGGCTGCGGGGACGATCAACGTGGTCGCTACCACGATCCCGGCCGTCTACACGCAGTTCGTCGGTCAGGCCTTCAACGTCGATTACAACACCGAGGCCAACTACATCCAGGAGAATGCCGCCACCGGCACCGATCAGGTCGGCGGCCAGTTCCAGCTTTACAGCACCGGCGGCGGCGGTGCCGACGCTGCCACCAAGCTGCTGATCCACGCCGATGGCGTCAATGGCTCGACCGAAATCATCGACGAGCGCAGCATCACGCCGTTCGGCACCCATTGCGGCTGGTTTGACGGAGCAAGCTATTGGGCGGTGCCGCAAAGCTCCAAGAATGCCTTCGGCGCCTCGCAAAACTTTACATATGAATGCTGGATCAGGCCGACTGTTTTGGCGGGCGTGTTCCTCGACGCTCGAACTCAGGACGGAAGCGGGTACGATTACGGCCCTCAAATCTCGCTACGCGGCGACGGGACTATCAGCATCTACTGCTTTGACACGACGACGGTTGGCTCTACAGCATCCCTCGTAACGGCGAATGCCTGGAACCACATCGCCGTGGTTCGCTACAACGGCACTCGTACCATGTATGTCAACGGGGTGTCGGTGTCCGCTATCGCTGACACTCGGAACTACACCGCACAGTCGATCAGGATCGGCTGCCATGTCGCCAACCGGGAATACTTCTCGGGGTGGATGGATCAAATCCGCGTCTCCAAGATCGCCCGCTACAGCGCCAACTTCACGGTGCCGACCACCGCCTTCGTCACCGACAATGACACCGTCTATCTGTTCAGTTTTGACGACGGCCATGGCGGACAGGTACTGAAGGACCGGGCGAATAGCGGACGCGAGGTCCAGTTGACCGGCTCGCTATCCACTGCCCAAGCCAAGTTCGGGACAACCTCCGCACTGCTGTCCGGTGGCTTTGTTATCTTCGACAAGATGAAAGGTCACGCCGATCTTCTCAGCATGGGAGTGGACAACTTCACCTGGGAAGTGTGGGCCTACATGACTTCGGCGTCGGGAGTTCAATGCCTGTTTGTCGGAAACTCTGGAACCTACGCGCCGAAAATTCAATATGACAGTGGCGTGATGAAGGTCTATCTGGCGTCCGGCACCAGTTCCTTCGATCTCGCCAACGGTGTCTCGTTCGGCTCCTTCTCGGCGAATAGTTGGCACCACGTCGCCATGACCCGCAACGGGTCAAGCGTTTACTGCTTCATCGACGGTGTTCTCGGGGCGACGATCTCGGTTGGGTCCAACTCCATCTGGCCGGTCAACAACGCCGCGGGTTGGGCGTTCGGGGCTGACTACACCGGGTCCAACCCGTGGGGTGGCTACATCGACGAGTTCCGGGCGAAGCGCGGCGAGGCAGTCTGGACTTCCAGCTTCACCCCGCCGACCACCGCATATGCTACGGCCGACAACCGGACGATCATTCTGTGCCACTTCGAAGGGGCCAACGGCGACAAAGTAACTCTGGACAGCAGCGGGTCGAGCTACGGCACCAATGCGTTCGGGGATACGACGACGCCGAGCCTAACCTTTGCCAACAACAATGGCATGTCGCTGCGCGCAGACTACACCCGAGGCGGGCATGCCACGTCGTTGGGTCTGAACGGGTTTAACCAGTACGCCTCCATGCAGTTCGCCACCCCGAGCGCCGGTCACCCGATCTATTTCGGGGCCAGCACCAAGCTCTGCATCGAAGGCTGGGTGTACCTGACCTCCGTCGCCGGTCAGGGGATCGTCTTCAGTCTGGGCAATAACGCCAACGGCGGCGGTGTCGGCTCTCTTATGTGTCGAACTGGCAGCAGTACGCAGCTTTACGTGAACGATGTGCTTGTCGCATCGGCGGGGGCTGCCAGTGTTGGCTGGAACCATGTCGCCGCTGTTCGTGACGCCCGTGGTTGGGCCGTGTGCCTGAACGGTGTGATCTCTTCTTCAAGCAACCCCGAAGTGAATATCGGCACGATCAGCGGTGTCTATGCCCTGTATCTTGGCACAGGCTGGAGCGGGTCTGCCTGGGGTTATCAGTACCTGTCCGGCGCTATCGACGCCATCCGCATCACCAACGGCCAGCCACGCTACACCGCCAACTTCACCCCGGCAACGTTGGTCGCCGACGACATGACCACGCTGATGTGGGAGTTCAACGGCGCGGTCGATCAGAAGTGGGTCAAGGAACTGTCCGGCAACGGAGCGCTGGTCGCCGCAAACGGCAATCCGCGCACGGTGAAGGATGGCGGGTGGATAGGATCGGTTCAGACTGGGGCGAATATTTCCATTAGCACAGCCAACTCCAAGTTTGGCGGCGCGTCTATGACAACCAACCAGACCATCGGCAACAATTACTACTCGCTGTGGGCCAGCAATGATTGGCTGCTCCCCGGCGACTTTACCATCGACTTCTGGACCAACGCTCCGAACGCGGGTGACAACACACTGATCGACGGTCCATTCCGGGTGCGCTCCGGCGGGTCCGGTCAGATTTTGTTCGAACTCACCAATGGCGCCACCATTGCGGGCGCCACGTTCTGGATGACCAGCCAGAACCGTACGCTGAATGTCTGGAACCACGTCGCCGTCGTGCGCTCCGGCTCGACGTTGACCACCTACTTCAACGGCGCGGTTGCCGGGCAGTGGACTGGCATTAGCGGCAATCTCGGGTCTTCGTCCGCCATCATGCGCCTGTTCAACAAGACGGATGGTACGCTCCCTTGGAGCGGCTACACCGACGAACTGCGCATCTCGGTCGGAACCGCCCGCTGGACCGCCGGCTTCACCCCGCCGACCCTCCCCTACGGCGCGAGCTACGTCACCGGCCCCTTCTACGTGGCGACCACCAACGCCTCTCGCATCGACGTGTCGGACTGGAGCACCATTCACGCAGCGACGATCATGCAGACCACCCCGCCCGGTACCGGCATCAAGTGGCTGGTCAGTTTCGACGGCCGGGCGACGTGGCGGAAATGGGATGGGTCTGCCTGGGTTGTCGTGCCCCTCAACAGCGGGGCCAGCATCGACACCAACGGCAACGATTATCTGACCCTGCAGACTGCTCTCACGAACCTGAATGTGGAGAGTTACAGCACCATCGACTTCGCCTTCTCGCTGAAGACGGCCAACCCGAACTTCTCGCCCAGCGTCGATGCGGTGACTCTGGCCCGCGACGAGTACGAACTCGGGGCCGCCAGGATCGATTACACGATCAAGCGCAACGGTGCGGCCGGGGCTGAAATCCACCGCATCACCAACCTGAAGCCCTACCCGGTCAAAGTCGTCTACGACTACGTCGCCTGACGCGGGCGGTCCCGGGGCCATCCCCGGGACCCTGCCCCCGATCCGGCGGAGCGCGGCCGCCCCGACGGTCCCGGCAGCGCTCCGCCGGATCCGCTCTCCCCCCTGTCTCCTCACCCACCGGCCCACCTATCGCCCGGGAGTCCCGATCCATGCCCGATCCGATCTGCAAGGCCGCCATCGACCTTGTGAAGCATTTCGAAGGCCTGTCGCTCAAAGCCTATCTCTGCCCGGCCGGCATCCCGACCATCGGCTATGGCCACACCGACGGTGTGACGCTCGGGCAGAGCATCACCGTCGAAAGGGCCGAAACGCTGCTGTCCCGCGACCTCGCCGCCGCGGCGGCCGTGGTCGACGGGCTGGTGACGGTGCCGCTGAATGGCGGGCAGCGCGGCGCGCTCGCCAGCTTCGTCTTCAATCTGGGGCGGGGAAACTTCCAATCCTCGACCCTGCTGAAGCGGCTCAACATGGGTGACCATGAGGGGGCCGCCGGCGAGTTCGGCCGCTGGGTCTACGCCACCGTCAATGGCAGGAAAACCCAGCTTCCAGGCTTGGTGAAGCGCCGGGAGGCCGAGGCCCTGCTGTTCCGCCGCAACCTCTTCCTGACCAGGATCGCCGCGGCCGATCCGATGCCGCAGGCCCTCGACGATCCTGCGTGATCCCCGTGCCCTTCCCTCGTCACCGGTCCTGCCATCGATCCGGGGCGCCGATCCGGGGCGCAGAAGACAGACCGCCCGCTACGCGCTCTGCGATCCTCGCACCAGCCCCTGATTGTTGGCGCGCTCCAACAGGTTCTTCACCGACGACCGGCTCCAGCGCAGGCCACCGCGCGGCGTGCGCTGCCCCATGCTTTGCAGCCGGCGCGCGATGCCATCGAGCGTGATGCCGGGTTCGGTCCGCGCCAGCCCCGCCACCATCAGCACGAGGTCGGTGCTGTCGACCCGCTTGGGCGCCGCATCGAGAATGGTCTGACGAACCAGCCCCGCTGCGGCCAGCCGGCGAACGGCGCGGATCAGGCTGTTGGGCGTCCATGGCTTGCGATCCCACGGCCGGGTCCGCCCCTGCGCTTTCAATGCCCGCACGACCTGATCCCATGCCGCGGTCGGGCGTAGTGCCTCGACGGTTGGCAGGAACTCCTGGGCATGCGCGACGACCAGTTCGTCGCGAGCGGTCTCGCGGCCCTGCCGTGCCTTTTCCAGCGCGGCAGGGTCCCGTCGGCGCAGGCCGGGATTGCCGGGCTCCTTCCCCCTGGCCACCGCGGCCCTGAGCCCGGCGACCGAGCGCTCGCGGATCAGCGCCCGTTCCAGCTCGGCCGCGGCCCCGAGGACCTGCAAAGCAAAGCGTCCCTGCGGGCTGGTGGTGTCGATCGGGTCGCTGAGCGACTTGAAGGCGACGCCGCGCTGCTCCAGCCCGTCGATCACCTCCAGCAGATGGAACAGCGAGCGTGCCAGCCGGTCGATGCGCGCCACCACCAGCGTGTCGCCTTTCTTCAGGCTGGCGAGCGCCTTGGCCAGCACCGGCCGGTCACGGTCGCCACCCGACGCCTGCTCCTCGAAGATGGTCGTGCAGCCGGCCTGCCGCAGGGCGAGCAGTTGGGAATCGGTGGATTGGTCTTCAGTGGAGACACGGGCGTAAGCGACGAGGGCCATCGGGGTGTCCTGAGCAATCCGGGCGGAGACCTGCCTGTTGAGCTCTTTGTACAGAATATAAGTCGGTTACATCCACCCGGATGAATATGGAGGCAGAGTGTGGGGTGGGAAGCTGCCCCGGCTCGCAGCGCCGGTATCCCGGTTCCTGGTTCCGGCATCCGGTGCGCGACAAAAGGCCAGGAGATCGCCGGTGAGAAGCCGTGGAAAACCCCATTTTCGGCATCGCGTCTATTGGACAGGTTGCAGTCGTTTCGATATCAAAAATCCATAAATTGCTGATATATATACGCGATGAGTTTACGCCTCCCCGAACCCCTCCTCCTTCTCGGCCCATTGGAGCAGGCTGCCAAGGCTGTCGGGCGGCTGGCCCAGGCAACCACCGGCAGTCCGGTTCTGGCGGCTTGGCTGCATCGGTCGCGGGTCGAGGCCGTTGCCGAGATTGCCGACAGTCAGGGGCGTCGCGTCGATCCCAACCGCCTGCGCACTCTGCTGGCCCAGGTGCCCACGCGTGCGCTGCGCGACTGGGGAGCCACCATGCTGGCCCTCGATCTGATGCGGCAGATGCTGTCCGATCCCGGCCCGTCCGCATTCGCTCCGACCGGCATGGACGGGGCGCTCGCCCGGATGGAGGAGGCCCATGCCAGGGCTGGATCGGCGGCGCTGATCGCGTGCGGGCTTGGCTTCTTTGCCCATCTGGAGGCCGGTGGCGACCGCAGCGGGGCCTGTCTGGCTGTTTCCCGCTTCCTCACCGCTCAGGGGATGACGCCGCTGCCGCTGCCCTGCCTGAACGGGGTCGCGGCGATCCGTCGCGCCGAGCCGGGTGGGAACTGGCTGGTCGCTTTCCTCGATGGCATCGCCCGGCAGGCGGAGGAGGGGGAGGATAGTCTCGTCGCTCTGCTGCATCGCTGGCGCGGCTGGCGCCGGCGCGTCGGCGACCGGCGCAGCGACGCCCGGATCCGCCGGGCCGTCGATGCGGTGGCGGCGGAAGGGGTGATTGGCCCGGCCCGGCTGGCCGCCCGGCTGCGCTGTGCCACCAGTGCCGCCACCGACCTGCTGGAGGAGTTGCAGCGGCTGGAGATCGCCGTGGAGATCACACGGCGGCGAACCCATCGTGTCTTCGTGGCGGAGGATTCGGCGGCCATGCTGGGGGAGGTGGCGCCGCGGTCCGCAACGGGCATCGCCGGCGGACCCGTTCCCAGGACCGCGCCCACTGCTCCCGCCGAACTGGACCGGTGGGTGGAGCCGGCCGAAGGTGTCGAGGATGCGCTTGCGAACCTGGAGCGCATCCTGAAACGGCAAGACCCGTTGCTGGCCCGCTATGGGCGGTCCGCAGGGGCGTCGGGCGAGGGATAGGGGGAACGACCCTCCATCGGACGACGCCCGCGTCCGGCCTCAGGTCCTGAGCGCCACCAGCTGGCGCAGGGCCTGTTCGGCGGCGGCGAACACGCTGTCCCAGTCTCCCGGCGTGGTCTGGCGGAACAGGCGCATCGACGGATACCAGGGGGTGGTTTCGGCCCAGTCGCCCTTGCCGTCGCCATAGACCCAGTAGGGCATGAACTGCAGCAGGTTCCACACCGGGCGGCCCAGCGAGCCGGCCAGATGCGCCACCGAGCTGTCGGTCATGATCACCAGATCGAGCCGTTCCAGCACCGCCGCGGTGTCGGCGAAATCGTTGAAATGCGGCCCCAGCGGCGTGATCAGGGTGGAGGTGCCGAGCGTTTCCAGCTCCGCCTCCGGCGGCCCCTTCTGGATGCTGTAGAGCCGCACCTTCGGCACGTCGAGGAAGCGCAGGAAGCGGTTGAGCGTGGTGGCGCGCCGCGCGTTGTCCTTGAAGGTGACGCGGCCGGACCAGATGATGCCGACCTTGATCGTGCCGTCCGGGCCGGGAACCAGCCGGGCGGCCTTCTCGCGCGCTTCGGCCGGAACGGCCAGGCGGGTGGGCGGCGGCACCGTGTCGATGGTCGTGCCCAGCCGGTGCGGCAGGCTCATCAGCGGGCAATGGACGTCGTAGGCGGGATAGGCCGTGCCGGCGCGCACGAAACCGTCGATGCCCTCCACCCCGGACAGCAGGCGTTGCAGCTCGGGATGGCATTCCAGCAGGACCCTGCCGCCGCGTGCCTTCACCATCGGCGCATAGCGCGCGGTCAGCAGGACATCGCCGAACCCCTGTTCGGTGGTCAGCAGGATGGTCTTGCCGCCGAGCGGCCCGCCGTCCCACATCGGCCCTTGCGCGATGCGGTTCTGATAGCTGGGCAGCGACAGGCGGGAGTCGTAGTCGCCGAAGCCCTCGGCATAGCGGCCGACCTGCAGCAGGGTCAGGGCGCGGTCCCACAGCAGTCCCGGATCGTTGGGCCGGGCGCGCAGGGCGACGTCCAGGATATCCAGGGCGCGATCGAAGCGGCAGCCGTGGCGCAGCGCCACCACCAGGTTCGACAGCAGGTTGGCGTTGCCGCCCGACAGAACCACCGCATGCTCCTGGGCGGCGATGGCCTCGTCATAGCGCTCCACATCGCCCAGCACGTTGCCCAGATTGGTCCAGGCGCCGACATGGCGCTGATCGATCTCCAGTGCGCGCCGCTGGCAGGCGATTGCCGCCTCCGGCTTGCCGGCCTGCCGCAGCAGGGCACCCAGCGCGCTCCACACGTTGGGGTCTTTCGGCTGCTGCTCCAGCATCCGCTCCAGCATGTCGATGCTGAGGCCATGGGTTGGTTGGGCAGGTGCCGGGGCGGTGACCGGCGCCGCCGCGGGACGGGCCGAGGTCTGAAGGGGCAAGCCTGCCGAAGGGGATGGCGCCGTGGCGGCCTGGGTAATGTTTGCCTTCATCTCTCGTCGTCGCTGATGGTCTGCAGTCGGTTTGGAGCGGAAGCAGAGCGCGGCTAGGGGATAGACGGCTCCTCATGGAGAGTCAAACCGTCCCTTTGGCCGTCCCTTTGGCCGCCCTTGCGTGCGTCCTGGGGTGCGGGAGGCTCAGCGCCGCCGCAAATCCTGGAGGTCGATGTCGTCGATCCGGAAACCGGCCTGCCGCAAGGCTTTCAGGACGATCACCTTCTGGGCGGTGCCTTCGCGTGCGGCGGCCTGCCGCAGTTCCTCCACCAGATAGTCCGGCAGCATCGCCTGCCACGGCCGGGTCGGGGCCGGACGGATGATCGCTGGTGCCGGTGCCGGAACGGGCTGGGGCTGTGGAGCGCGATGGGAAACGACCGTCTGGTGGGCGGCGGCCTGCGGCGGGGCGGGCGGCTCCGTCTCGGTCGGCAGGAACCCTTTGCTCAATCCATACTGACGGATCGGGTCAATGTCGTCCGTGCCCAGCCCACCGATCCCGATCCCGCCCAGTGGAGGGCGGGCCGGCTTCGGGATGGGCTTCACGGACGGCTTGGCAGGGCTGTCGGTCGACATGGACACTCCGGTCAGGGCGGCACCGGCTTTGGGGGGATGGCCGGCTGAATAAGCCATGAAGCAATATCATGACTTGGTGTCCTGTCTTCGCGACATATGAAGGCTTTGGGCTGTGCCATGGCCGAAAGCCGGCCGGCGTGGCGCAGGAAACACAGGGGGTGGAGGGGACGCGCCGCCATATAAAAAATCATGAAATCGAGACATGAAAACATATGTGGAAATGAGGCTGGTGGTGAGCGGCAGCGAAGCAAGCAATCCACCGCATGGGACGGCGGAAACCGGGGCATTGTTCACCCTATCCACGCAGAGCACTGCCATGAGCGATGTCGCGACTGATGGGCATGTCCCACCGGACCAATGCCTCTTGTATGAAAAGATATCATGAAGAGCTGCCATGAAAGCAGGGCATGAAATACTGCGTGTGGTTGCTTCTGCTTTCGGCTTTTGGGCATCCCGGTTGACTGGCAGGATCGCCGCGGTCCCGGAAGGAGGGGCTCCACGGCATTTGTCGGCAGCCTGTCGGAAAAGCGCGTCCCGTCCAAATTTCTATGAAGCCTGTGCTTCCGCCTGAGAGGGAGGGCTTTTCGGCCCGGGCTTGGCATCAGAGTGTTCCGCATGGCCCCCGGCCAATGGGCGGAATGGAAGCCGCGCCATTTCGGCGAGAGCAGGATGTTATGATGTCATGATGTCATTAAATTATAGGCGACGGATGCTCCATCGTCCTTATGGTCTCTCACGGAGTCATGATCATAAATCATGATATGATTTTGCGGAGCCTATCTGCCACCCCTGCCCGGCTCCCTCGATCAAGCCGAAGGCTGTTCCAGCCATCGACTGGCGATTGTGACGCCGCTGTCCCCCATGTGCTGATCGCTGGTGGATCGTTCCATCAGCCCATCGGCTTTTTCCGCCGATCCCAGTCAACCAGGCCCAGTTGGCCGAGCCCGGAACTGCCCAGGAGCAATGGCATGAGGTATCGATTTCATTTCATGAAATCATAAGTAAATACCATTAGCTCTCTTCATGTCCCAAGTTCCGCGGCATCCTGCCCGGGGCTGTGGCCCGCCTTCACCCCCGCGGGATCAGCGGGTTGGCCGGAGAGCTTTCCAGAAAGGCGACGAATTCGTCGGTCAGGGCGCGGACGTTCAGGTCGGCGTTGCTGTCGGGATTGACCTCGCCCGGCCCGTGGCCGGTGTAGGTCATCTCCTTCAAAAGCGAGCGCTCGATCAGTTCGGTGCGGAAGGCCGGAACGCCATGTTCATCCAGCAGGCCGCGGGCATGGCGGTCGACGCGGGATTCGATGGCAGCCTGGGTGCGGACGATCACCACGCTGGAGGCCGGCGTGTGCTTCAGCACGCCCACGGAGTCCGCCACCACCTTGAAGGTGCGCACAGTCTCCTTCACGTCCATGAAGGATTGCTGGGTCGGGATCAGCACCCCGTCGCTGACCGAGAAGGCGTAGAGCATGGTCAGGTTGCCGAATCCGGCCAAGTCGATCAGCGTGTAGTCGAAGCTCGGCGCATTCTCCTGCACCGTCTGGCGAACGTTCGATTCCGTGATCTCGTCCAGCACCCGCACGCCGGCATCGTTGCGCCGCCGCGCCCATTCGGCCAGATGCCGGTTGGGGTCGCAGTCGAGCAGAAGCACGCTCGCCTCGCGCCGGCGCAGTTCGGAGGTGAGCGCCATGACCAGACTGGTCTTGCCGACGCCGCCCTTGGTGGAGGCGAAACTGATGATCCGAGCCATGCGGTGGTTCCCGGTAGCAGGGGATGGAGAGCGGGCTGACCCGAGCGGGAGCTTCGCGGATTTACACGCAAGAACAGGAAAGATGGAAGTGGTTTCACGTCATGAAGAAGAAGCATGAAATCATGATTCATAAAATCATGACTTTATGTTCTGTGCACCTGCTGCCATGTCCTATCGGTGGGCGTGGTGGCGGGCGGCCTCACCCCTGTGTCACGTCGGCGGTGGTGCCGGCCCGGCGTTTCAGCCGGTGCACCGCATGCTGGCCGCCGCCGGTGGCGCGGACCGAATAGAAATAGGCGCTGTCGTCGGTCCAATAGCGGCCTTCGCCATCGACCATCACCGTGCTGCTGTGGATGTCGACCGGATAGATTGTCAGGCGCGGTGCCGCCTGCCCGGCGAAGCCCGCCAGATGGACGGCGGCAAGTGCCGCCTGGTCGAGGAACCAGACCGGCAGGCCGCGGTCGAGGAAGTGACGGATGTAGCGCCGGGTCAGGTCGAGGAAGCGCCACGCCTCCATGCTCGGCCGGATGTGCAGCACGTCGGCGTAGAGCAGGCTCCAGATGTCCAGCCGCTTCAGCGCATGGCTCATCACGCCCAGGTCCGAGTGGGCGGAAGTCGCCAGCAGCGGGTTCAGGTCGCGGATGGCCAGCAGGTCGACGTCCAGCATCAGCACCGGCCGCCGCCAGTGGGCCAGCAGATCGGGCAGCACCAGGAAGCGGCTGCAGGCGTAATAGGTCTTGGCGTTGTCGCCCAGCGGCGTCAGGTCGATGGTCTCGCGCAGGACGATGAAGCGGCCGGCGCCATGGGTGGCGGCCAGGGACGCCACTGTCGCCTCGGCTTCGGCATCGGGATTGATCAGGTGCAGGGCGATGGCGCAGTCCAGGCCGCTGTCCTCGACGATGGAGCGCACCAGGGTCGGCAGGAACTTGCGTGCATAGACCGCGTCGCAGGACGCGTAGACCACCAGCGGCCGGTCGGCGCTTCCCGCCCCTTCGGCGAGCGTGGCGCGGATGCCGGCGGGCGCCGGTCCCTCGCGCAGGGATGCCAGGAAGGCGGGGGCGGTGCGGGTGACGGCATCGCGTCCGCCATGGCGCTCCGCCGCCTGGAGGAACAGGGCGTCGGCCTCCTCCAGCCGGTGCTGCTCGGCGCACAGGCAGGCCAGCCGGCTCAGCGTGACGGGCATCTCCGGAAACAGCTCCAGCGCCCGGCGATAGGTCCGCTCGGCGCGCAGCGCCTGCCCGTCGCGGCGCAGCGCATTGCCCAGCGCCACCAGTCCGACGCAGTCCCGGCGGCCCTGGAACCGGGCGACGTCGCCGGCCTCGCCCAGATGGGTCAGCAGTTGCCACAGGTTGGAGCGGCGGGTCGGATCGGCGGGCGTCATCCTCCAGGCGGAAAGCGCATGATCGGCCGCCGCCGCCATGTCCTGCCCCACCAGCAGCCGGGCGAGCATGTCATGCGCGGCCAGGGCGTGCCGGCCGCTGGAGCCCTGCCCAAGCAGCCGGCGGCAGAGCGCCCCGGCGTTTTCGCGATCTCCCGTCCGTTCGGCGTCGAGTGCGGCCTGAAGGGTGGCGTCGGGGGTGGAAAGGGGCATGGCGCGGACCGGTGGGCAGAGGGAGGCCGCCGCTTCATCCCATGGCATCCCCACCCCTGGCAAGCCCACCGCCCGCTGCCCTCCACCCGTTGTTCCGAGTCGCGCCCGGCGGTTCCGCGGATCGCGGCTTTCAGGCGGGGGCGGTCCCCGTAAAAACCGCATGGACCCCGCCTTGCGGGAAATACAGGGCCGGCGACGCGGAAACCTGACCCTTTCGCAAGAACGCGCTTGAACTAATGGGTAGATATCATCAACTGTTGCTACGGACCCGGGAAAGGGTTCCAGCCAAAACTGTGCCGCGCCAGTCCGTCTGGCGCGGCACTTTTATAATCAGCCATCCATGCGCCGCCGTGCGCGAATCCTTCCGTCATGATCGCGGAAAACGGATTGCCCGCGGTCGCCGGCAGGGGAGCCGAAGTCGCCGTGAGCATCGCCGACGGCCTGAAGATCGCCTTTGACGTCCATCTCTCCGGCGACCTGGAACGGGCGGAGGAGTTCTACCGCGCCATCCTGCGCGCCAGCCCGGGCAATCCGATGGCGGCGACGCTGCTGGGGCTGATCCGTTCCCAGCGGACGATGGTCCGCCAAAGCAAGCACAAGGCGCTGTCGCTTCTGCGCGGCCGGGGCTTCCAGCCCGCCACCGTGATCGATGTCGGCGCCCAGACCGGGACTCCGCCGCTCTACGAGGTCTTTCCCGACGCCCATCATGTGCTGATCGAGCCGGTGGCGGAGAACGAACCGGCGCTGCAGGCTCTGTGCGGACAGCTGCGCAGTGCCGAGTACCACATCGCCGCCGTCGCCCGCCGGGACGGCACGGTGCCGCTGGCCGTGTCCGAGGACCGGCTCTATTCCTCCATCGTGGCGGAGGCCGTGGCTGGGGCGGCGCCGGGCAGTCTGCCCGACCGGCGCACGGTGCCCGCCGTCTCGCTCGACAGTCTGTGCGCCAGGTGCGGCCATGCCGGGCCGATGCTGGTGAAGATCGACGTCGACGGGCTCGAGCTGGAGGTGCTGGCCGGCGCCGCCACCCTGATGCGGCCGGATGCCGTCTTCGCGATCGAGGCGACGGTTGCCGGTGGCGATGCCCGCCTGCTTCCCATCGTCGATGTCATGGCGGCCAATGGGTTTCAGGTCTGGGACATCGTCGATCCGCTCTACCGGTCCGGGGACGAGCGGATGTGGCAGGTCGATCTGGTGATGGTCCACCGCGACGGCCCTTACGCCGCCCTTTGACCCTTCCTTATCCGGACGCGCGTTCGCGCAGGGCGCGTTCGAGCCGGTTGAGTGCGTCGTCCCACGATCCCGGCTTGTCCTGCCGGAAGAGTTGCATGGTCGGATACCAGGGGCTGTCCTCGCGGTCGAGCATCCAGCGCCAGTCCGGGGCGAAGGGGAGGAGGACCCAGACGGGGACGCCGAGGGCACCGGCGAGATGGGCGACGGAGGTGTCGACGCAGACGACGAGGTCGAGGCCGGTCATGATGGCGGCGGTGTCGGCGAAGTCCCTGATGTCGGGCGAGAGGTTGAGCAGCGGGAAGCCGCCGGGCGGGTTTGCGGCCTGCCCCTCGGTCGGTCCCTTCTGGATGGAGACGAGGCTGACGCCGGGGATGGCGGCCAGCCGGGCGAAGGGGGCGAGGCCGACGGATCGGTTGCGGTCGTTGCCGTGGGTGGGCGATCCGGCCCAGACGATGCCGACCTTCAGCCCGCCCCCGTCCTTTGCCGCTTCCGTCAGCCGCCCGCCCCAGCGCGCCACCAGGTCGGGTTCCGCCGACAGGTAGGGAACGCGGGACGGCACGCTTTCCAGCCGGGTGCCGAACAGCGCCGGCAGGCTCAGCACCGGGATCTGAACGTCGAAGTCGGGCAGCGGCTTGCCGGTCTCCACGGCAATGGTGCCGGGCAGGCCGCGCAGCACCGGCAGCAGCGCCCCCTGGCATTCAAGATAGATCGGCTGTCCGTCGCCGCCGGCCACCCCTCCGGTTGCCCCCTTGCTTGTCCCTTTGATTGACTGGGCCAGCAGCGGCAGATAGCGGACGAATTGCAGCACGTCGCCGAACCCCTGCTCCCAATAGACCAGTAGCCGCCGTCCGCGCAGTGGCGAGCCGTCCCAGCGCGGCTGGATAAAGCTGCGCTGCGGCGAGGGCAGGCGGCCGTGCTTCCAGCGCCATTCATATCCCCGCCAGCCCCGGGCGAAGTCGCCCAGCAGCAGCCTGACCAGGGACTCGTTCCAATGGGCGCCGGCAAAATTCGGATCCAGCCGGGTCGCACGCCGGAAGGCCGGCAGCGCTTCCCAGAACCGCCCCCTGTCCTTCACCGTCGATCCCAGGTTGCTGTAGGCCCCGGCATGCTGCGGGTTCAGCACGATGGCGCGGCGGAAGCGTGTCGCCGCCTCCTCCAGCTGGTTGTCCATGCGCAACAGGGCGCCGTGGTTGTTGGCGATCTCCGCATCGCCGGGCGCCAGGGCCGCCGCGCGGGCGAAGATTTCGCGGGCCTCGTCCGTCCGCTTCAGCCGCTCCAGCTGGATGCCCAGTTCGTTGAGGAGAGCCGGCTGGTCGGGTTTCAGCCGGAGTGCGGCGTGGTAGGCCCGCACCCCCTCCTCCGGCCGGCCGAGCCGGACCATCAGCCCCCCCAGGTTGGTCCAGCCGTTCAACGAGTTCGGCGTCAGGCTCAGGGCGCGGCGGAACAGCGCCGCTGCTTCGCCGTCGCGGCCGGCGTCGGCATGCAGCAGCCCCAGATTGTTGATGGCCGGGGCGAACTGGGGATCGGCGGCAACGATCTCGCCATACAGCCGGGTGGCCTCTTCGGCCCGGCCATTCTGCTGGAACCCGAGCGCCGTGGTGAAGGCTTGCTGGATGTTCATGGAAGACCGCATCGCCCCGGTTGAGGAACCGGTTCCGGAGAAGCATCGGGAACCGGCCGGATCAGTAGCAGAGATGGCCTGTGCTGCAAAGGACGGGAGCCGGCCGGAAGACAGCCGAGAGAGGGCCGGGAAAGGTCTGGGAGACGGTGAAGCGGGTTGACCGCTTGCATCGCCGCCCGTCACCGCCCATCAATGGCGCTCGTCGAACGGGGAGTGTGGCGGGCGGCATGGCGCGGCTTCTGCTGATCAATTACGAGTTTCCGCCGCTGGGCGGCGGGGCGGCGAATGCCACCGACAACACCGCGCGCGAACTGGCAGCCTTGGGCGAGGAGGTGCTGGTGCTGACCTCCGCCTTCGGCGATCTGCCGCGGGTGGAACGCCGGGCCGACGGTGTCGAGATCCGCCGCATCCCCACCCTGCGCCGCCGCCGCGACCGCAGTTCGGTGGTGGAGATGCTGGCCTTCCTCGCCAGCTCCCTGGCGATGGCGCCCTGGATCGCCGCCCGCTGGCGCCCGGACGCCACCATCGCCTATTTCGGCCTGCCCTGCGGTCCTGCGGCCTGGATGGTGAAGGCGCTGTCGGGCGTGCCCTATGTGGTCAGCCTGCGCGGCGGCGACGTGCCGGGCTTCCAGTATGACGGCATCTCGCTCTACCACCGGCTGGCCGGCCCGGTGATCGGCTGGCTGTGGCGCCGCTCCTCCGCCGTCGTCGCCAACAGCGAGGGGCTGGCCGACCTCGCCCGCCGCTTCGCTCCGGACCAGCCCGTCGCCATCATCCCCAACGGCGTCGACGCCGTCCGCTTCTCGCCCACCGGCGCGCGGGGCGACGACGACCGCCTGTCGCTGCTGTTCGTCGGCCGCGTGGTGCGGCAGAAGGGGCTGGACGTGCTGTTCGATGCGCTCGCCGGCCTTCCCCCTGAAACGCGCAACCGCGTCGCCCTGACCATCGTCGGCGACGGCCCCGCCCGGCCGGAGCTGGAGGCGCAGGCCGCCCGGCTCGGACTGTCGGAGCGCATCGCGTTCCGCGGCTGGCTCGGCCGCGACGAGCTGCCCGCCGCCTACCGCGCCGCCGACGCCTTCGTCTTCCCCTCGCGCGACGAGGGCATGCCCAACGTGGTTCTGGAGGCGATGGCCGCCGGCCTGCCCGTGGTGGCGACCCGCATCGCCGGCAACCGCGATCTGGTGGTGGAGGAGGAGACCGGCCTGATGCTGGATGCCGACGACACCCCGGCACTCGCCGCAGCACTCGCCCGTCTGGCCGGTGACCCGGCCTTGCGCCGCCGGCTGGGCGAGGGAGGGCGTCGCCGGGTGGTCGATCATTTCTCCTGGCGCGCCGTCGCCGCCGCCTACCGCGACCTGTCGCTCGCCGGGAGCAAAGCGGCGGAGCGGGGCCGGTCGGCCCAAGTGGATTGAGAGGCGGAGTGAGGCGTTCGGCCGCTTCTGCGAAGTACGGGAGTGTTTGGCAACATCTCCACGGATTTCACGGATTAAAACACGGATTTCACGGATTTTTTTGATCTTGGCGATGCGCCTGCCTTTTCCGGAGCGGCTGCTTCGCAATGCCATATCCGTGAAATCCGTGTCGAAATCCGTGAAATCCGTGTTCATCTTGCCCGCCGGTCTCCGCCCTTCCAAGGATACACGCTGCTTGACGTGCTGTTGACATCCGGCGGCTTTCGGGAGCGTATGGCGGCGCGGCAGAGCGGATCGGACAGCAGGGGATCGGACAGCGTGGCGGAACCGGTGAAGACGGCGGAGGGCGGGGGCGGCACCCCGGCCGGGACATCCGCCCTGGCCTTCGATTTCGGCGAGAACTGGGACCATTACTCGCGCACCGTGCTGGACGAGCCGCGGCTGGTGGCGGCCATCGACAGCCTGAAGGGGCTGGTCGGGACCGACCGGCTGAAGGGCGCGAGCTTCTGCGACGTCGGCTCCGGCTCCGGCCTGTTCACCATCGCCGCCGGCAAGCTGGGCGTTTCCCGCGCGCTGGGCTTCGACGTCAACCCCACCGGGGTCGAGGTCGCCCGCCGCAACCTGGGCCGTTTCGCGCCCGAACTGGCCGACCGCATCGAGTTCCGCCGCGGCTCGGCGCTGGACAGCGGCTTCGCCGGCTCGCTCGGCCGTTTCGACGTGGTCTATGCCTGGGGCTCGCTGCACCACACCGGATCCATGTGGCCGGCCATCGAGACGGTGGCCCCGCTGGTGGCGCCGGGCGGCACCTTCGTGCTGGCGCTCTACAACCGCCACTGGACCTCGCCGATCTGGACCCTGATCAAGATCGTCTACAACCTGTCGCCGGGCTTTCTTCGGAAAGTCTGGGACTGGACGCTGGGATCGCTGATGTTCCTGGCGACCTGGGCGATCACCGGCTCCAACCCGCTGCGCAAGGAGCGCGGCATGGAGTTCTGGGTGGACGTGACCGACTGGCTCGGCGGCTACCCCTACGAATATGCCAGTGCCGACGAGGTGCGGGCGCGGATGGACGCGCTCGGCTTCGACATGCTGGAGGTCCGTCCACCGCGCGTGCCGACGGGCTGCAACGAATTCATCCTGCGCCGGAGGCCCGCATGAGCGACGACGCATTCAAGTCCGCCAACACTCCTCTCGCTGCCGCCGCGGCCGATCACCCGGGGGGCGTCGATTACGACGACAGCTGGGAGCGCCGCTGGAACGACATGCGCAAATACGGCCCGACCGGCCGGCATCTGCGCCGCATCGTCACCGAGATGGTGCGCCCGCTGAACTACGACAGCTTGGCTGATGTCGGCTGCGGCCAGGGCTCGCTGCTCGCCACGCTGATGCCACTGAAGCCGCAGGCCAGCTACACCGGCCTCGACTTCGCCGCCAAGGCCATCGACGTCGCCCGCCGCCGGGCGCCCAATGCCGAGTTCGGCCTGCTCGACGTCGCCGCCGGCCATCTCGACCGCCGCTTCGACCTGGTGGTCTGCACCGACGTTGTCGAGCATATCGAGGACGATGTCGCGGCACTCCGCAACCTCGCCGCCATGACCGGCCGCTACCTGCTGGTCTCGACCCTGCAGGGCCGGATGCGCGATTTCGAACGCACGGTCGGCCATCACCGCAACTATGCCCGCGGCGAGCTGCAGGCCAAGATCAAGTCGGTCGGGCTGGAGGTCGAGCGGGTGGTGGAGTGGGGCTTCCCCTTCTTCTCGCCGCTCTACCGCAACGTGCTGGGGGCCGCCAGCGGCCAAGGCACCGAGGGCGATTACGGCCCCGGCCGCCGTTTCCTCGCCGAGGCGCTGTACCACATCTTCCGCCTGAACTCCTGGTCGCATGGCGACTACATCTACGTGCTGGCCCGCCGGCCGGGATCGTGAGGATTCCCCCCTCTCCTGCCCCGGGAGAGGGAACAACCTCATCGCGTCACTTCATGACTTCATGAAAAGGCATCCTTAAATGGGTCCCCGCCTGAAAGCCCTGGTCAGCGCGCTGCTGGTCGCCCTGCTGCTGTGGCGGGTCGACGTGGCCGAGGTCGGGCGGGTGCTGGCACTGGCCTCGCCGGGGCTGATGGGGCTGGCGGGCCTGCTGTTCTTCCTGATGCATGTGCTGAATGCGCTGAAGCTGCGGGTGCTGCTGCCGGAGCTGCGGGCGGGGCGGCTGCTCGCCTACACGCTGGTGGCGCAGCTCTATGCGCTGGTCCTGCCGGGCCAGCTGGCGGGGGAGGCGGTGAAGGCCTACCGGCTCAGCCGCGACGAAAATCGGGGGGAAGCGGGCGGCGGCCACATCGTCTCGGCGGTTGCCTTCGACAAGGTGACAGGGATCGCCGGGCTGCTGCTGCTGACCGGTAGCGGTCTGGCGATGCAGTCGGCGCGCTTCGGCGATGGGCTGCTGGCCGCGGTCGGGCTGGTGTTCGCCGGGCTGGTCGCGGCGACGGGGCTGCTGGCCTGGGCGCCGGCCCGCGCCCTCCTGCTGGCTCTGCTCGGCTGGCGGGCCGGGCCGAAGCGCGAGGCCTGGCTGCTCGGGCCGCTGCGCAGCTTCCTGGAGGCATGGCGCGGCCAGACGCGCCGGCCGGGGCGGGCCCTTCTGTCGGTCGCCGGCGGCATCGCGGTGCAGCTGGCGGCGGTCGCCGGCAGCCAGGCCCTCGGTCTGGCGGTCGGCATCGACCAGCCCTTTTCGGTGTGGAGTGCGGTGATCGGGCTGATGTCGGTGATCGTGCTGATGCCGGTCACCGTCGCCGGCATCGGCCTGCGCGAGGCGTCGCTGGTCGGCCTGCTCGATCTGGTCGGCGTCCCGCATGCCCAGTCGTTGGCGCTGGGCTTCGGCATCCTCGCCTTCCAGGTGATGGTGGCGATGCTGGGCGCCGTCATCGACCTGACCGTCCTGCGCGAGCAGCGGGCATCGTCCTGACCCGAACGCCTCCGCTTTCCCCTGGTGCTTCGGACTTCCGATCGAACCGCCTGACCGATGCTGCCGGGCGTTGCGGGAGAAAGGGATTTTTGAGCGCAGGCTTTGCGCGATGGTTTTTTCAAAGGCCTTGCGCTACTGCTTTTGTAGAATAGTCAAACGTCACCTCTCTCCCGCCCGAAGGATTTGCGATGCGTTCGATGTATTCTGTATAGTTATTCATGAATTTCAGTGACCAGCAGATAAAATATTTCGCAAAACTTCTCATGTGGCTGGGGAAATGGCGAAGATTGTAAAAAATGTCGTCTGCGTTGTGACGCTCAAGGACATTCATGTCTGGATTCACGCATCGTATGCCATTCCTCGGCGCATCAAGGCCGAACGCTACGTTGTCGTCACCCCTGAAAACTATGTTCCGATCTTCAAGGCGGTGGGCAACCCCCGTTTCGAGGTGATTTCCGAGGCTGCCGCGGCTCCCGACATCGATCTGGACTATGTCGCCAGGCGGATGCCGGAGGGATGCCGGTCCCGGGCCGGCTGGTATTATCAGCAAATCGTGAAAATCAGCAGCCTCCTGCACCTGCCCTCCGCTCCGGACGATGTGCTGCTTATTTGGGACGCCGACACGATCCCGTTGGTCGATCTGAACTTCATCCAGGACGGCAATCTCGTCTATTTCAAGGGGAGCGAAAACCACCTCCCCTATTTCCAGACCATCCGGGCTCTGACCGGGCTGGAAAAGCGCGTGGATTTCAGCTTCATCGCCCAGTGCTTTCCCATCTTCCGGGAGTGGCTCGACGAGTTCGTCGCGTTCATCGAGAACAGGCACGGGAAGCGCTGGTACGACGCCATTCTGTCCGCGACCGACCTGTCCGAAGTTTCCGGCTTCAGCGAATACGAAACATTGGGGACCTTCCTCGCCAACACCCGGTCCGAACGCCTGTATGTCAACCATGCGGCTTGGGAGCGCGTCGGCAGCCGGATTTGCCCGGTCGAGCAGGTGCATACGGATGCCAAAGGAACGGGATACGCCTTCGTGTCCTATGAATCCTGGGCGACTGGCCGGCACCCTGCGGACAGGCGGCAATTGCCGATGCCGAAGGACGAGCGGGGTTTCCTCGACCTCTTCTTCGACAGGATGACCGGCTCCCGCGGCGTGGTCCAGATCGGCACCGGCGGCATGATGGATGGCCCGCTTCACCGCCATCTGTCGGACGAACGGCACAACGCCGTTTCCGCCGTGCTGATCGAGCCGCGGGACTATTGTTTCGAGACTCTGTCCAGGCTTCACGCCGTCCGGCCGAACACGCTGATGGTGAGGATAGCGGCGGGCACGAACGAGGGCAGGCGGAAATTCTATCACATCCTCCCGGACATCGCCGATGAGATGAATGGCGACGGGCCGCCGAACAATCGGGCGTACGGACAGGGCAGCTTCTTCCGCGAAAGCATCGAACTCCGGATCCGGGAAAGCCAATCCCAAAGCGAGGTCCATCGGTCGGACATCGGCCGTTATCTTGCCGCCATCCACGAAACCGTCGTCAATGTCATGCCGCTGCGGTCCCTTGCGTTGGGCGGGATCGACAACCTGCTGCTCGTCATCGACATGCAGGGGGCGGACCTCAGCGTCCTCCTGGGCGTGGATTGGCGCAAGCGTCCGAATTGGCTGATCTTCGAACAGGATATCGCAGTGGTCGGGTTGATCGAGGAGCTTCTCACCGCTCTTGGCTACGTCCACATCTGCGGCACCGGAAACCCTGTCTGGGGGCTGGCGGACGCGCCGGTCGAGTTCGTGAGGTGAGACGGAAAGCCCATCGGGCGGGCATCCCACTCCTCCCGGCGGCGGGCGTGGAATCGCCGCACGGCATCGCGCCCGATCGAGCGGCCATCCCCGTTCCTGCGCCCAATTAGCCGTTGCGCTTGCCGGACCCAGCGGCCATACCATGGCCCGGCATCGCCCCCACAGATGACCAGCAGCCTCCGGACCCGTTCGATGACCCTCCTGCTTGCCCCTGGATCCGCCACCACGGACACCGGCACGGTTTCCGTCTCGGTCCTGATCCCGGTCTATAACGAGGAGGACAACATCGCCCCTCTGTGCGGCCGGCTGATCCCGGCGCTCGACGGGCTGGGGCGCAGCTTCGAGGTCATCTTCGTCAATGACGGCTCCACCGACGGGACGGAGGCGGAGTTGCAGCGGGTGGCGTCCGACAGCCGCATCCGCGTCATCAATTTCCGCCGCAACGTCGGCCAAACCGCGGCGATGATGGCCGGCATCGACCATGCCCGCGGCGACGTCATCGTGCCGATGGACGGCGACCTCCAGAACGATCCGCAGGACATCGCCGGCCTGCTGGCCAAGTTGGACGAGGGATACGACGTGGTGTCGGGCTGGCGCGCCGACCGGCAGGACGGTTTCCTGCTGCGCACGCTGCCGAGCCGGATGGCCAACAAGCTGATCTCCACCATCTCCGGCGTGAAGCTGAACGACTATGGCTGCACGCTGAAGGCCTACCGGCGCCAGATGCTCCAGGGCTACCGGCTCTATGGCGAGATGCACCGCTTCGTGCCGATCTACGCCCGCTGGCAGGGCGCCAAGCTGACCGAGATGCCGGTGCGCCACCATCCGCGCCGCCACGGCCAGTCGAAATACGGGCTGGAGCGGGTTCTGAAGGTCGTGCTCGACCTCGTGGTCGTGAAGTTCCTGACCCAGTACGAGACCAAGCCGATCTACATCTTCGGCTTTGCCGGCCTGATGTTCATGGGGCTGTCGGTGCTGGCCGGCATCTATGCCATCTACCTGAAGCTGGTCGACGGCATCTCCTTCATCCTGACGCCGCTGCCGCTCTTGGTGACGATGGGGCTGGTCACCGGCGTGATGTGCATCCTGATGGGGCTGCTGGCCGAGCTGCTGGTCCGCATCTATTTCGAGAGCCAGGGCAAGAGCCACTATTCGATCAAGACCATGCTGAACTTCGACGAGCCGCCGCCGCCGGACCGCAGCCTCCGCGACTGATCGGCCCAATAAAGAAAAGGCCCCGTACCGTTCCCGGTGCGGGGCCTTTTGGCATCGGGGCATCGTCAGGGCGTCGCCGCCACCCCGCCGGGCGGCGTCAGTTCCTTCAGCCCGCCGTCGTGGCCCAGCACGAACAGCCGCACCCGCTGACCGGCCAAGTCCGGCGGAACGGGCAGGGCGAAGCCGCTGTCGGTCATCCGGCCGTCCTTAAGGACCGCCGCGACGTCGGGCCGCGCACCGCCGGTCGGGGCGGTCGCGACGATGCGGTCGCCCACCCCCAGCAGGACGAAGGCGGCAGGCGCCGGCACCGCCGCATCGACAGCCCAGCCGAGTGCCGCCAGCGAGCCGGAGGGAAGCTGCGTGAAGCGGTCGAGCGAGCCGAGCAAACCGGCATCGCGCGGCGCCGTTTCCAGCAGCAGCCGTGCCGACGTTTCATCCAGCCTGCCCGCTTGCAGCAGCGTCGCCAGCATCCCCCGCTCCGGCCGGCTCGCGGCGTCGGCCAGGATCGTCCGCACGAAGTCGGCCTTCAGATCGTAGGCGGCCTGGAGGAAGGGCGCGATGTTGCGCGGCGAGGTGGAGGGGCAGACCAGAGGCTGGCTCCAATCCATCCCGGCAGAGTCCGATCCGGCCGGCTTGCGGATGGCGTGCAGATATGTCGCGACGCAGCGCTCCGCCGCCGCGTCACGCTCCGCCACCATGCGGTTGAGGCCGGTAACGCTCCAGTGCCGCCAGAAGGCGTCCGTCCCGGCGCCATGGCCGACGGCGAGTGCTGCGGCCAGCACCAAGCCGGCAGCGGCTCCCACCCCCGTGCGGCGGCCGGCCAGCAATGTCCAGCCGGCGACCGCGGCGGGGAAGGCCAGCAGCACCGGATAGGCGTAGCGCGGAATGGTGCCGCAGCGCATGGCGTTGGCGATGCCCTCGCCGCACAGCCCGGCCCGGCCCAGCGCGGTGGTCATGGTGACGATCACCGCCCCGGCGATCAGCCCGGCGATGGCGAGGGCGGCGTTGCGGTTCTCCCGCCCGGCGCGGCCGATCAGCAGGCCCGCCGCCGGGATCAGGCAGAGCGCCAGGGCCGCCGCTCCCGCCGCCAGCGACAGCGGTGCCCCCACCGCTTCCACCGGCAGGCCGGCGGCGGTGGCGAAGGCGCCCAGCTGGAAGGCCCAGAAGCCGCTGTGCCAGGGCAGCACCAGCGGCTGGCCGGTGTGATTGGCGTAGGAGCCGTGGAAGGTCATCCACAGCATCGCCGCGGTCAGCAGCAGCCCGCCGCCGACCGCCACCAGCGTCCGGCCATCCCGTTCCCCGTCCCGGCGCAGGGCCAGCACCGCTCCGGCTCCCGCCGCACCCAGGGCATAGCTGGCGCCGAACACCCCGGTCGAGCCGAAGGCCAGCAGGAACAGCGTCGCCAGCACCAGCCGCCCGCGGGCCAGCGTGTGCAGGAACAGGAACAGGCAGGTGAAGAAGATCGGCTGGGCCAGCCCCATGTGCTGGTAATAGAAATACTCGTTGTTCAGCGTGCCGGTCAGGAACAGCCCGGCCGCCGCCACCGGCACCCCATCCCAGGCCGAGCGCACGCAGTCCCGCAGCAGCACCAGGGCGTAAGCGGCCAGCATGGCGGCGAAGGCCAGCCAGCCGACCAGCCGGAAGGCGAGGAAATCGACGCCGACGGCCTGCCACAGCCCGTGGGTCAGCAGCTTGAAGAAGGGCGCGACATGGTCGCTGTCCTTGGCGAAGATCGACTGGACGGTCAGCGGCTGCTGCACGCCCTGGGCGGTGCCGAAGAAATAGCCCCAGTCGTCCCAATAGGGCAGGCCGGTGCTGGCATGCATGTTCATGCCGAACTGATAGGCGACGATCAGCGCCCCCAGCCCCAGCAGCAGCCCGACCAGGATGCGGGCGAACGACGAACCGCGGCCGGCGGGAGCATCGGAGCGGGCAGCATCGTGCATGTCCGCTCCCCCGCGCGTCCGGGAGAGCGGACGATCCAGACTGTCTAAGCTCATGCGGCGTTTTCCATCGGGGTCGGTGCCGGGGTCCGGGTCGGGCGGTCCAGCGCGGTGGCGAGCGCGGTCCAGGCCCACAGCAGGCCGCGGTGGTCGGCCTGCCCGCTGCGGTGCTCGTCCCAGCGCGCCGCCAGCCACTTGCCGTCCACCCCGATGCGCGCCGCGGTCTCCAGCGGCGGCTGGGGCAGGTGGCGCAGCCAGCGGCTCAAGGGGATGCCGAAGCCCTTCTTGGGCCGCGACAGGATCGCCGGCGGCAGCAGCGGGGCCATCGCTTTCTTCAGGATCCATTTGCGGGTGCCGCCGCGAAGCCCATTCGGCTGGAGCTTCACACCGGCCGGCAGGCGGCTGACGAAGGCGACGAGGTCGCGGTCGAGGAAGGGCGAACGGGTTTCCAGCGAGCAGAACATACTGGCGCGGTCGGCCTTGATCAGCAGATTCTCGCCCAGATAGAAGCGGCCGTAGAACTCGATGGAGCGGTCGACGTCGTGCCGGCTGGCGCCCGAGCGCCACAGGGCGTCGGCCTCGTCATACAGCTCGTCGGCGGTCAGGTCGGTGCCGAACAGCCGCGAGACCTCCTCCACCGACGCCGGGCCCAGCCAGGCCGGCATCCAGTGCCCCGGCCGGTGGCCCAGCCCGCGCAGCGCCCGGCGCAGCTTGAAGTCGAAGCTCATGTTGCGGTCCGACCGCGGCAGCCGGTGGGCCACCGCCTCCGCCAGCCGGTGCAGCGGGCGGGGGACGGCATGGTGGTAGAGCCGCGCCGTCTTGAGCGCGTCGAAGGTGTCGTACCCCGCGAACAGCTCGTCGCCGCCGTCGCCGGTCAGCGCCACCGTCACCCGTTCGCGGGCGAAGCGCGACAGCAGGTGTGTCGGCAGGATGGAGGGATCGGCGATCGGGTCGTCGAGCCGGCCCAGCAGCTCCGGCAGCATCCCCGCCGCGGTGTCGAGGTTCAGAGTGCGGCAGGCATGGTCGGTGCCGTAATGGCGCGCGGCGTCGGCCGCATAGCCGCTCTCGTCGAAGCTCGGCTCGTCGAAGCCGATGGTGAAGGTCTTCATGGTAGCGGGGTCGCGGTGCCGGGCCGCGAGCGCGACGATGGCGGCGCTGTCGATGCCGCCGGACAGGAAGAAGCCGACCGGCACGTCGCTCAGCATGCGGCGTTCCACCGCGCGGTCCAGCAGCTCGCGCAGCTGCTCGGCCCACTGGTCGGGACCGCCCGGCGGCTGGTCGTCCACCACCATCCGGTATTCCCAGTAGCGGCTGACCGACAGCCGGCGGCTGGCCAGATCGTAGACCATGCTGCAGCCGCCCGGCAGCTTGCGCACGGCGGCATGGGCGGTCAGCGGCGCCGGGATGAAGCCGTAGGCGAAATATTTGACCAGGGCGGTGCGGTCGAGCGTGTCCGGCACCGACGGGTGGGACAGGACGGCGGTGGCCTCCGACGCGAAGACCAGCCCATCCGGCGTCTCGGCGTAGAACAGCGGTTTCTTGCCGAAGCGGTCGCGCCCCATCACCAGCCGGCCGCCACGGCGGTCGTAGAGGCAGAAGGCGAACATGCCGTTCAGCCGCTCCAGCATGTCCAGGCCCCATTCCCGGTAGCCGTGCAGCAGCACCTCGGTGTCGGAATGGTCGGTGACGAACCGGTGGCCGGCCTGCTCCAGCGCGCGGCGCAGCTCCGGCGCGTTGTAGATCTCGCCGTTGTAGACGATGACCAGATCGCCTTCCGCCGTCGCCATCGGCTGGTGGCCGCCCTCGATGTCGATGATGGCGAGACGGCGGAATCCCAGATGCACGGCCAGGGCGCCGCTGCGATCGACCCCGGTCTTGTCGGCATAGACGCCGTCGTCGTCGGGACCGCGGTGACGGATGATGCTGGTCATGACGGCGAGGTCGCGCTCGCCGCCGGGTCCGGCGAAGCCGGCGAAACCGCACATGGGGCTGCTCTCCCGAAGGGACTGCCGAAGGTGGCGACGAAGGCTAGGTTTAGCGCCTCGCCCGCCCCTGTGCCATGGTGAAATGCCGGACCCGGGATGCCGGTGCCGGGGCATGGCACGGAAAGTCGTGGCTTCCGGTTTCGGCTTTGGATTACAGCAGGTGCCATGGACCGCGGCCATGGAAGGCGCGGCTCACACCGGGCTTGACGGGGAAAGACGCGGATGATCGGCGGACCTGTGGATTTGGAAGGTGGCTTCAACCGCATGCGGCCGTGCCGGCACGGGCTGATGGTTTACAACCGCAACGACCGCTATGTCGGCCGCTCGCTCGACCTCTACGGCGAATATGCCGAATATGAGGTGGCCCTGTTCCGTTCGGTCCTGCGTCCCGGCGACGTGGCGGTCGAAGTCGGGTCCAACATCGGCGCCCAGACCCTGCCGCTGGCCCGCATGGTCGGGCCGTCCGGCACGGTCGTCGCGTTCGAGCCGCAGGAGATGCTGTTCAACATGCTCTCGGCCAATCTGGCCTTGAACGGCGTGACCAATGTGCGGGCCCGGCGCCTGGCGGTGGGGAGCGAGCCCGGCACCGTCCGGGTGCCGACCCTCGACCCGACCTGCTCCAACAATTTCGGCGCCCTCGGTCTGGGCGGCTGGGAGTATGGCGAGCCGGTTCAGGTGGTGACGCTGGACAGTTTCACCCTGCCGTCCTGCCGCCTGCTGAAGGCCGACGTGGAGGGCATGGAGGAGGCGGTGCTGCGCGGCGCATCCGGGCTGATCGCGCGCCACCGGCCGGTGCTGTATGTGGAGAATGACCGGCGCGACCGCTCGCCCGCCCTGATCGGGCTGATCCGGTCGATGGGCTACCGGGTCTGGTGGCACACGGCGCGCCTGTTCCACCCCGGCAATTTTGCCGGAAACCCCGTGGACGTCTTCGATGGGGTGGGCGCCGTCAACCTCGTCGCCCTGCCGCCGGGCAGCGACATCCACATCCCCGATCCCGAGATCACCGACGAGCATGACTGGTGTCTGTGAGGCAACTCTCCGCCGTGACCTTTGACGTCCATGGACGCGCCTGGGCGTCGGTGCTTGATCGTTTCTTCATGGGTTGATTAATAGTCTGCCATGGTCCACTCCTGAATTGGAAGAGCTGCGGAAAATGAAAGCTGTAATACTTGCCGGCGGTCTTGGAACGCGGCTTTCCGAGGAAACGGACCTGCGGCCGAAGCCGATGGTGGAGATCGGAGGCAAGCCGATCCTCTGGCACATCATGAAGATTTATTCCTCTCACGGCATCAACGACTTCGTCATCTGCCTGGGTTACAAGGGCTATGCCATCAAGGAATATTTTTCCAGCTATTCTCTTCACAATTCGGACGTGACCATCGACTTGCGGACCAACACGGTCGAGGTCCACCGCCGCCTTGCCGAACCCTGGCGCATCACCCTGGTCGAGACCGGCGAATCCACCCTGACCGGGGGCCGCATCAAGCGGGTGCTGCCCTATCTGGAGGGGGAGGAGGCCTTCTGCCTCACCTACGGCGACGGGGTCGGGAACGTGGACATTTCCGCCTCGGTCGCCTTCCACAAGGCGCATGGCCGCGCCGCCACCATGACCGTGGTGCATCCGCCCGGCCGCTATGGCGTGGTGGAGCTGGAGGGCGACCGCATCTCCGCCTTCCAGGAAAAGCTGCCGGGCGACGGTGCCCGCATCAACGGCGGCTTCTTCGTGCTGTCGCCGACGGTCGGCCGCTACATCGACGGCGACGACACCATGTGGGAGCAGGAACCGCTGCGCGGTCTGGTCGAGGACGGCCAGCTGCATGCCTGGAAGCATGACGGCTTCTGGCAGTGCATGGACACCATCCGCGACAAGCGCCTGCTGGAGGATCTGTGGATCGCCGGCAACCCGCCCTGGAAGAGCTGGTAAGAGCTGGTGACCGTCCCGATGAGCGCGAACATGTCCGTGAATGCATCCTTCTGGTCCGGCAAGTCGGTTTTCCTGACCGGCCACACCGGCTTCAAGGGAAGCTGGCTCGGCTTCTGGCTCTCCGCCATGGGAGCCCGCGTCACCGGCTACGCGCTGGAGCCGCCGACCAGCCCCAGCCTGTTCGAGGCGTCGGGCCTGCGCGAGCGTCTGCACCGCAGCGAGATCGCCGACATCCGCGACCGCGAGCGGCTGGAGGCGGCGCTGTCCGCCGCCCGCCCCGACATCCTCATCCACATGGCGGCCCAGCCGCTGGTGCTGCGCTCCTACCGCGACCCGGTGGAGACCTACGCCACCAACGTCATGGGCACGGTGCATCTGCTCGACGCGGTGCGCCGGATCGACAGCGTGCGCGTGGTGGTCAACGTCACCAGCGACAAATGCTACGAGAACCGCGAGTGGGTCTGGGGCTACCGCGAGACCGAACCGATGGGCGGCCGCGACCCTTACAGCAACAGCAAGGGCTGTGCGGAGCTGGTGACCGCCGCCTTCCGCCAGTCCTTCTTCCCGCCGGGGGAAAGCCCGGTCGCCCTGGTGTCGGGCCGCGCCGGCAACGTGGTGGGCGGCGGCGACTGGGCGGAGGACCGGCTGGTTCCCGACCTGATCCGCGCCTTCCTGGACGGCCGTCCGGCGGTGGTGCGCAACCGTCATTCCACCCGGCCCTGGCAGCATGTGCTGGACCCGCTGCACGGCTATCTGATGCTGGCCGAAGCCGCCTGGGCCGAGCCGGCGACCCATGCCGAGGGCTGGAACTTCGGTCCGGCCGAGGGCAGTGCCCGCCCGGTCCACTGGGTGGCCGACCGGCTGGCCGCGCTGTGGGGCGACGGCGCCGCTTGGATCGACAACAGCGGCCCCGCCGGCCCGCACGAGAACCGATTCCTGGCGCTCGACTGCGCCAAGGCGCGGCAGCGGCTGGGCTGGGCGCCGCGCTGGGATCTGGCGGAGACGCTGGCCCGCACCGTCGAGTGGTATCGCGCCTATGGCCGCGGCGGGGACATCCCCGCCCTTATGTCGGCCCAGCTTCTTGCGTATAACGAGGCCCGTCCGGTTGCCTGAGACGGCCGGCGTCCTTCCGCATCACCGTTCCTTCCGTGAGACCGTCATGACCTCCTCTTCCTCCTCGCCGGCCGTCTCCTCTCCGGCCGGTTCCGCGGATCGCCGGGAAGACCTGCGCCGCCGGATCCTCGATCTGGTGGCCGAATATGCGGAGGTCGCCCATGCCGATCGGCCCTTCGACGCCGAGCGCTCGCCGGTCCCCGTCAGCGGCAAGGTCTATGGCGGCGAGGAGATGGCTCTGCTGGTGGACTCCGCCCTCGATTTCTGGCTGACCACCGGCCGTTTCAACGACGCCTTCGAAAAGCGGCTGGGCGAGTTCCTCGGAGCCCGCAACGTCCTGACGGTCAATTCCGGCTCGTCCGCCAACCTGCTGGCGCTGACCGCGCTGACCTCGCCGCTGCTGGGCGACCGCGCGCTAAATCCTGGCGACGAGATCATCACCTGCGCCACCGGCTTCCCGACCACGGTGAACCCGATCCTGCAGAACGGGATGGTCCCGGTCTTCCTCGACGTCGACATCCCGACCTACAACATGGACATGCGGCTGCTGGAGGACGCGGTGGGGCCGCGCACCCGCGGCATCATGCTGGCCCACACGCTGGGCAACCCCTTCGACCTCGCCGCCGTCACCCGCGTCGCCGAAAAGCACGGGCTGTGGGTGGTGGAGGATTGCTGCGACGCGCTGGGCGCGCGCTATGACGGCAGGCTGGTCGGCAGCTTCGGCGACGTCGGCACCCTCAGCTTCTACCCGGCCCATCACATCACGATGGGCGAGGGCGGGGCGGTCTTCACCAGCAACGCCAAGCTGAAGCGCTCGCTGGAATCCTTCCGGGACTGGGGCCGCGACTGCTGGTGCCAGCCGGGCCAGGACAACACCTGCAAGCAGCGCTTCAACTGGCAGCTCGGCGATCTGCCGCACGGCTACGACCACAAGTACATTTACTCCCATCTCGGCTACAATCTGAAGATCACCGACATGCAGGCCGCCGTCGGTCTGGGCCAGATGGACCGCCTGGAGGGATTCATCGAGGCGCGCAAGGCGAACTTCGCCCGCCTGAAGGCCGGGATGGCCGAACTGGCCGACATGCTGATCCTGCCGGAGGCGACGCCGAACAGCGACCCGTCCTGGTTTGGCTTCCCCATCACGGTGGCGACCGGCGCCCCCTTCAGCCGCGACGAGCTGACCCGCGAGCTGACCCGCGCCCGCATCGGCACGCGCCAGCTGTTCGGCGGCAACCTGCTGCGCCAGCCCTACATGAAGGGCCGCCCGCACCGCGTCGTCGGCGAGCTGACGAACAGCGACATCGTCACTGCCCGCACCCTGTGGATCGGCGTCTATCCCGGCCTGACCGCCGCCCACATCGACTATATGCTGGACGTCATCCGCAGCTTCGTCCGGGCGCGGACGGCCGGCTGAGGCGGCCGGGCGATGCGCGTCCCAATGCGCGCCCCAATGCGCGTCCTCGTCACCGGCTCCGGCGGCTTCCTCGGCGCGCATGTCGCCGACCGTTTCGCCCGCGCCGGCTGGACGGTGCTGGCCGCCGGCCGCAAGAACGGCGGCGACTGGCGCCTCGCCCGTCTCGGCGTGGCGGCGGAGCCGGTTCGGCTCGACCTGACGGCGCCGGGGGAGGAGATCGCGGCGGCGGTGGCCGACGCGCGTCCCGACCTGATCGTCCATTGCGCCGCCTACGGTGTCGATTACCGGTTCCAGGACGTGGCGGCGTCGGCCCGCACCAATCTGGAAGGCACGCTGCATCTGGTGCGCGCGGCGGCCCAGGCGAAAGCCGGCCGCGTCATCCATGTCGGCAGCTGCTACGAATACGGCCCCTCCGACCGTCCGATCGGCGAGGACGCGCTGCCGGCCCCGCGCAGCCTCTACGGCATCACCAAGGCGGCGGCGACCCTGGCGGCGCTCGGCACCGCCGCGTCGCGCGGGCTGGCGCTCGCCGTGGTCCGGCCCTTCGGCATGTATGGTCCGCTGGAGAACGACACGAAGTTCGTGCCGATGATCCTGCGCGCCTGCCGCGACGGCCGGCGGACCGAACTGACCGCCGGCGGCCAGCTGCGCGACTACGTCTATGTCGGCGACGTGGCCGAGGCCTGCCTGCGTCTGGCGGAGATGGCGGACTTCCCGGCTGGCGAGATCGTCAATCTCGGTTCCGGCGCGCCGATCACCATCCGCGCCCTGGGCGAGGCCGCGGCGGCGGCCGTCGGCCATGGCGGCGACGCCCTGGTCTGGGGCGCCTTGCCCTACCGCCCGGACGAGGCGATGAGCATCGTCGCCGATGCCGCGAAAGCCGCCGCAAGGCTCGGCTGGCAGGCCTCGACCCCGCTGGACGAGGGGATGCGGCGGGTTCTGGCCTTTCTCGACCCGCCCGAAACCCTGCCTGAAAATTTCGGAGTTCTCCTGTGCGCTACCTGATCACCGGAGGCTGCGGCTTCCTGGGCAGCAACCTCGCCGCCGCCGTTCTGGAGCGAGGCGAGGATCTCTGTGTCTTCGACAATCTGTCCCGTCGGGGCAGCACGCTGAACCTCGACTGGCTGCGTGGCCAGGGCGGGTTCGAGTTCCGCCACGGCGACATCCGCAATCCCAACGACGTGCAGCGCGCGGTGGCGGATATGCGTCCCGACGTGGTCTTCCATCTGGCCGGACAGGTGGCGATGACCACCTCGCTGGCCGACCCGCGGCTCGATTTCGAGGTCAACGCGCTGGGCAGCTTCAACCTGCTGGACGCTGTGCGCCGCTCAGCGCCCGAAGCCCTGGTGCTCTACAGCTCCACCAACAAGGTCTACGGCGACCTGGAATGGACGCCCTACGAGGAGACCGAGACCCGCTACGTCGCCCCAGCCTTCCCCGACGGCTTCGACGAGACCGCGCCGCTCGACTTCCATTCGCCCTACGGCACTTCGAAGGGCTCGGCCGACCAGATGATGCTGGACCACCACCGGGTCTTCGGGCTGCGCACCGTGGTGTTCCGCCACTCCTCCATGTATGGCGGCCGGCAGTTCGCCACCGCCGACCAGGGCTGGGTCGGCTGGTTCTGCGGTCTGGCGGTCCAGGCCGGGCGCGGCCAACTGAAGGCCCCCTTCACCATCAGCGGCACCGGCAAGCAGGTGCGCGACGTGCTGCATGCCGAGGACATGAAGACCCTCTATTTCAGCGCGGTGGAGCGGGCCGACGCGGTGGCGGGGCAGGTGTTCAACATCGGCGGCGGCATGGCCAACAGCCTGTCGCTGCTGGAGCTGTTCCGTCTTCTGGAGGAACTGCACGGGGTGGAGATGCCGTTCGAGCGTCTGCCGCCGCGCATCAGTGACCAGCGCATCTTCGTCGCCGACATCGCCAAGGCCCGCCGCCTGCTGGGCTGGGAGCCGAAAATCGACGCGCGGCGCGGCGTTTCCGACATGCTGGCCTGGATCGCCGGGCAGGGGTGAAGCGGACCGCGCCTTCGGTGTCTTGCATGCCGTATGAAGCGGCCGATCCACCCATGGATGTTCGGAGATGAAAAAATTCAAGAATGCTTTCTTTATTGAGAAGAGTTCAGCATTCCATATTGAGAATATAATTGGGAAATATTGCACATAAATGTAATTTATCCTAATATTCCTGATTAAAACCTCCCGCGGTCTAAGAAAAATATATTTTTCTGCAGAATAATATATTGATTTAATCTTAGAATTACTATCTAATATTAATTCGATATAAGTGCGGATATTATCGAGTGTTAATTGATTAGATCTTGTCAGGCGCTTAATAAGCGCCTGACAAGATCTAAAATATAAAGATTTAAGGAAAAGTTTTTCCGTTTTTCAGAATTTTATTACGCTCTATTATATAATTATTGAAATCTTGAACGTTTATGAGTGGAAAGTTTTTGATATACTTAACGGCTTCTTGGCCAATTTGCTCAACAAGAAAAGTAAAAATGACCAGTTCCGTTTTTTTATCGACCATTTTCAATTCTGGGCCGTGCTTTTCATGAAGCGTCGTGTAAATCTTGTTGAGCTGAGCTGCCCGTGTCTCCGGAGATTTCCTATAATTAGTAAGTGTGTTTCCTTCCGTTTGAATTTCCCAATTGTGGTCTCCATCCCGAATGATGATAAGGGGATCGAATAGGAATCCAAACTGACGACCCGAAAGCCCCAGATACCATTGAGCGTATTCTTCTGATCCGCACTCCCAAAACTCTATCAAGAGAGGGAGATATTCGACAGTCCTGTAAACGCCAGTCAAGGTGTTGACGAACAAGGGGGTGTCCGGTGGAAAATGAAGAGAAATCGGATTGAGATAGTAAGGATCGGCGATTGCCTCCACCCCGTCCCGATAGGTTGTTTGGAACGGATGGGGATGGGGCGATCCATCCATCAGAATGTGTTTGGCATTTGAAAAGCATGTATCGACTTGGGGAACCCGGCGCAGAAAGTTGACCTTTCGACGAAGATTGTCTGGCTCCCACAAATCGTCATCGGCGGTAAATGTGAAAAATTCTCCCGATACAAAGCTGAATGCGCGTCTGGCATTACCATCCATCCCCAGGTTTTTTTCATTCTTATGATAAGAAATGCGGGAGTCTGCGCAACTCTCAACCAAATACCTGCTTTCATCGTTATCGGAATTGTCCGTAATAATTATTTCATAATTATCGTATGTTTGTGAAAAGATAGTATCCAGCATATTCCTCAGAAGATGAGGCCGATTGCGGGTGGGAATGCAGATGGAGACCTTGTTTTCTTTGAGGTTTTGCATGATGCCTGCTCTATGGCCGTCCAATGTGCGAAGTCCGGATATCCCGATGGTCCGGATATCATGTGATGTCGGAGGACAGCAATGGACGATCGGAAAAACTTGCTGCCCTGCCCCTGTTACCGGGGAACCGAAGCCATTGACATGCTTCGGCTCGAACCGGTTCTGATCTGTACTCTTATGCTCAAGGAACGGCTTGGCCTGTGGAGCACAGGCGCTTGATCTCATTGATCCAGCGCTCCACAGAGACGAGTTCCTCTTTTTCGACAATACCCGCCCTCGCCAGATCCTCGTACATGACCAGCAAGTCGCTATCCCCGCCGTTCAGATTGCTCTTGGCCAGCACATCGTAAACGGTTCGACCGAGCGAATACATGGGGACTTCGCTGAGGAAATCTTTGAAATTCGAGTGCGGGTTGCGCGCTTGTTCAACAGTGGCCGGTCCGAAGCCGATCCGTTTGCCCTGTCGCCAGATGCCGAAAGAGGCTACATATCCTCGCAAAATGTCTGTGAAGCGGAACGTGACGGTCCAGGGCAGATAAAGGAACGGAAAACTGGACGGATCCATCCACAGAGTGTTCTGAGAATTGAACGGGCAGAAGGTGCCTTCATCCAAGACCACATGGTCGGGAGACGGGGTCTTTTCAAAAATAAATTCTTTGTCGTAGATCATCCGCCAAACAGCGTCCACATCCGGTGCGAGATCGGCCAGACCCTGCCATACCGCGACGGCTGCATCGCTGCCGCGACGCTCCTCTACAGTGAAATTTTGCGCATCCTGGAGGTGGTCCAGCGGCAGTCCACGCGGCCAGATCGTGTCATCGGAATAGAGACGGTAGATGTTGGCAAATTCTTTGCCAGAAATCGCGCCTACGATCTCAGGCTGCGGAACCTTCCATTGGGCGGTCGGAGCATTGTCGTCGTCCGTATCGAACAGAATGGTGGCGCCGCGAGCGATGGCATGGAGATAGCCGATGTTTTTCCGAGCGTAATGGTTGAAAGGCATCAAGCCGGCAAATTCGGGAAACTCTGCGAATTGGTCGTCTATACTCAGAAGACGGATGTCCGACGATGCAGCGGGAGGTGTCTTTCGATCCCCTACAAGGACCAGGTCATCGACGTGCTGTCTGACCACCCCGATGGCGGGCGCGTCAGGAAAAATGGTGGTGATGACACCGAACAGCATCTTTATGCTCCTTTTCCAACCAACGCTTTCCAAGAACGGACGGCGTTCTGAAGATCGCGTTGGCTTTGTGCGAGAAGGCGGGTGCTTTTTTCTTGAGGATCGAAAGTCCGCAGGAGATGGGCCAATTCCTCAATGGAATCGAAGGTCGTGACACCATCCCACTGGTACCAGTCGCAGAACTTTAGCCAAAAAAGAACCGACTCGAAATCCAGATCGTTGTTCGGATCGGGATAGCAGTTCACCACAGGTTTGACGGTGGAACGGTCCATGCGCTCCAGGGCATATTTACGCTCGACCAACAGGAAATGCTTCGTGTGCCACTCTGCTAGCAGGCGTGGCGATGGAAAGAACATTGGTATTCCCATCGAAAGATATTCAAAAAAGGCGCCGCTGCTGACGGTATAGGGAATGACGATGATTGCTTTATGCTGCGACAGTGCTTTCCATGAAAATCCCTTGGGATAGGCTTGGCTGATTGTCTGGACCGGTAGAGCACAGCTCTGCTGAAGATATTCCGCAAGCTTGTTCATGATTGCAGTTCCGGTCGGGTAATGGCGACCGGGACCGATCAGAATTCGGTCCGATTGCGGAGCATAGCTCTCGGTCATATAAGTGCCGGTGGCCGGCGCATAGGTCGGAGTTATGCCGGTGAAATGATAAAAATACATTTCATCGTAACGGTTGTTGGCTGAAATATGGAGTTGGCCAAACTCCACCATCGAGACCAAAAGGCTTCTGAGGCGCTCAATCTCCGTTGGTGGAACAGGGTGATTGTCTTCAAAACGGAAGGAAAGCTGACAATGGATTTTCTTCTCGCAATGCCGAAAGACATGCGCAATCTTTGACGTGAAGCTGCAATAGAAAAAATCAACGTCCTGATTTTGGACAGAAGAAAAGTATTTACTAAAATTGTTGGCCATAACCTCAAAATTGTCATGGTTGTAGGGTTGCGCGAGTTCATGCCGATTGATTGCCGGCAATCCCATGGAGGGATCGGTGTCATAGAAAAATTTCCAATGATCACTCATGCAGTAGTCATGACCATCAATTCCCAATTTCTCGAAAACTTTTTTTGCTGATTGTGTGGTAAATACGTGAAGGTCGTTCATCCAGTACATAAAAATTCTCCTATTTTCTTATTTATTATTGACGGGAAATGTCTTTAACATTGCTTTCGTAGTAAACCTGTCCAATGTAGTCGCATGAACAGGGACCATGCGGCGGGAATGGTTCTCCGCCAAACGGTGACGTTCCCCTGACATGTTGAAGACAGTTATGCTGGATATCAGGCCAGACAATTCCGCGAGGAAGTACATATCGTCGAGTTTGTTTTCCCAGCGGTTCCATGCCAGGATTTTTTCCTTCATATCTGGAATCACACCACCGCGAACGCCCCACATGCCTCCCAGCATCTGCCAATTCAGATGGTGCGGATGGTCACGCATTACGTGGGCTCCCTTTCCGGATGCCAGCCAAGCCTCGACCGCGGCAGCCTCCCGAACGTTCAGCCGGCTGTCGGCATCGCGAACGATCAGGGCGTCGAGCCCCTCGTCGGATGCGGGGATAAAGCGCCAGAACATGCCGAAGATGCCGCCCGGGTTCCTCATCAGGCAAACCTGCGCGCCGTTTGCGACCAACTCGCGCGTAAAATCGTTCTGTTCATCGGTGTAGATGCGAAGGGTCCAGCCCGGATAGATCTCCTTGTAGATCCGGCTGTTGATCAGGGCCCCTTCCCAGTACATCCGCGAAGAACCCCAAACTGACATGCTGATGAGACGCAAAGCTGATTTTCCTGCTTAAAAGGCTGCGAGGGCGCGTGCAGTGTAATCCCTGAGTGGGGGCATGGGGGTGAGAGAATGTGTCCTCATTCCCGCACCCGCACCCAGGCCTGGTACAGCCCGCCGAAGATCATCGGATGCTCCGCCTCCAGCCGGTCCCAGCGGGCCAGCGAGGTCATCGCCGGATCCTCGGGGAAGCGCTTGCGGTAGAGGGCGGCCACCGCCGGATCGGCCAGCCGGAAACCCAGGAACTCCAGCTTCAGTGCGGCAAGCGCGTCGGCCAGCCAGGGCAGGGTGACGTGCAGTTCGTGCACATGCATCAGCAGGTCGCGGCAGGCGCTGGTGCCGTAGAAATCCGGGGAATGGGCGACGGCGCGCGCCGGATGGCCCTCCGGCAGGGCGAGAATGTCGCGGCGGACATGGCGGATGCCGTCCAGCGTCGGCGGATGGCCGCGCTCGGCGATGAAGTGGCGCGCGGCCAGGATGGGGCGGCGGGCGGCGGCGCTGTAGAAGCCGATCTCCATCACGCCGTGCGGACGCATCATCCCGCGCAGCACCCTCAGGCCCGCCATCGGGTCTTCCATATGGTGCAGGACCCCGACGCTGTGGATCACGTCGAAGCGGCGGCCCAGCGCCCCCAGCTCCAGCAGGTCGGCCTGGGCGAACTCGACATTGTCCAGCCCCAGACGCCGGCTCTGCCGCGTGGCGTAGGCGAGGCTGCGGCGGCTGAGGTCGACCGCCAGCACCCGGGCGTTCTTCAGGGTGGAGGCCGCCCACATCGCCTCGCGTCCGGTGCCGCAGCCGGCGACCAGCACCTCCGGCGCGTCCCAGCCCGGCGTGTCCCAGGCGGGGGAGGTGGGCAGGGCGGCATGCGGGAACAGCGCGTGCAGGAAGCGGGGCAGCGGCACCGCTTCCGGCAGCAGGCCGGTGTTCATCCAGCGCGGATAGGGATTTTCCTCGTACTGGGCGCGCACGCCGACCGACACCGGGTTGCTGATCGGCGTCAGCGCCGGCAGCTCCGCCTGGATCGCCGCCTCGGCCAGCGGTTCGGCGACCTGCCGGTCGAGCAGCCGGGCGATCTCCTCGGGCCAGGACAGGGTCTGCAGGGCGGCCGCTCGGTCCCAGCGGTAGAGCGGCCGGTAGGCGCCGAGCAGGGCGACCAGCACCGCCGGCGGCTGTTCGTTGCGGTCCAGCGCGGCCTCGGCCGCGCGGACCAGCGCCGCCAGCACCTGGAACTCGCCATCGGTTTCGGCGAAGACATATTCGTTGAGGAAGCACTGCTCGGCGATGGCGGCGCACAGGGTGCGCCACGCCGGGCGGTCGGGCAGGCCGGGGCCGGTCAGCGCCAGCATCAGCACCTGGCGCAGCCGGGTCAGCGCCCGTTCCAGCGTGGGATCGCAGACCGGGGCGGCGCGCAGATGGGCCAGCAGCAGCGCATCCTCCGCCAGCCCGGCGAGCGAGCCGTCGGCCAGCAGCGCCCGGCTGGCATCGTCCTGGGCGGGGCCGGCGTCCTCCGGCAGGGCCGCGAGATGGCGCAGGGCGGGGGACGCCATCAGCACGCCGGCGATGGCGCGCGACAGTCCGGCGGCCTCCACCTCCGGCCGGCCGAGAGCGGCCAGCAGATCGGCGCGCAGTCCCTCATCCATTCCCCCATCGGCCCCAGGCAGCATGGCGGGGGGCGTGGCGTCGCGCAGCGCTTCGGCGAACGCGATCCAGTTGCGCGGCAGGTCGGGGGCGAGACGGATCGCCTTGCGCACATAGGGCAGGGCCTGGTCGCGCCAGCCGCCTTGCAAGAACAGGGCTGCGATGCCGAAACACAGCTCCGCATCCTCCGGCGCCGTGCGGGCGATGCCGAAGGCTTCGGCTTCCGCCTCGGCGGTGCGGCCGGCGGCGATCAGCAGCGACAGCAGGGCGCGGCGCAGCGGCAGGGGAAGCGGCTGGTTGGCCGGCCGGCCGGCCGTGGCGCGGCGCAGCTCCTCGATGGCGGCGTCGGGGTTGCCGGTCTCCTGATGCAGGCGGGCGAGGTTGTTGTCGATCTCCGGCAGGTCGGGAGACAGGCGCAGCGCCTCGCGGTAGGCCTCCAGAGCGCCCGCGGCGTCCCGGCCGGTTTGCAGGGCGGCGCCCAGATTGGCCAGCAGCGGCGTCCGGGCGGGATCGTCCGGGTTCGCGATGCGGGCCAGCCCGTCGCGGCAGACGCCGGCAGCCTCCTCCCAATGGCCGGCGACGCGCAGGCTGTCGGCCAGCCGCAGCCGGGTGTCGAGATGGCCGGGATCGACCGCCAGCACCCGGTGGAAGGCGGCGATGGCGAATTCCGGCTGGCCGGCGCGATGGTGCAGGGTGCCGATCAGGTGCAGCGTTCCGGTCAGCCGCGGGCGGAGCGCCACGGCCTGTTCGGCTTGTTCCAGCGCCTCGGCGTCGCGGCCCAGCCGGGCCAGCAGCGAGGCGTGGTTGCCCAGGATTTCCGGCAGGAGCGGCCGGTGGGAAAGTGCCCGGCGGAACAGCGCCTCGGCCTCCTCGGTCCGGCCCTCCAGCATGCGGACCAGCGCCAGGGTGCCCAGCGTTTCCGCCTGCGCCTGCCGCAATGTCTGGGTGGGCTGGATTTGGCTGGGCCGGGTGGTGCCGTCGGCAATCCGCAGCGCGGCATCGCAGGCCGCCGCCGCTTCGGCCAGCTGGCCGCGGCGCAGCCGGGCGAGCGCCTGCGCGCGGTGGGCCTGGATCGCCGCGGCCTCTTTCGCCGCGTGCCCTCCCGCCCCATCGGCTCCAGGCCCATTCGTCCCCTGCCCACTCTCTCCTGTTCGCCGCAGCGCCTCGGCCGCCGCCGCATAGCCGTCGTCGGTGCGGCCGGCGGCGATGAAGGCCAGGGCCAGCACGCTCCAGCCATCGGCCCTGTCCGGCTGCCGGCGGACCGCCGCCTCGGCCCAGGCCACGGTCTCGGCCGGGCGGCCCAGGATGCGGGCGGCTTCGGCCAGCGACAGCAGATCGGCTGCATCCTGCGGCGGTGTGCCGCACAGCGCGCGGTACGGCTCCTCCGCCTCTTCCGGCCGCCCGGACCGGCACAGCTCAAGAACCCGTGCCAGACGATGACCCAGGGCCTGATGGTCCGGACCGCTCTGGCCGGTCGTGCTCTGGCCGGTCGGAAGACTGGCGGTCCCGGTTGCGGTGTCGGTGGTCATGGAGCAGGACCTTCGGACTGGGGAGAGGGCTTGGAAGGGGCAGGTGGGCGCCGGATTTCGGGCGGTCGGGCCTCAGTAGGCCTGGTAGGATTTTTCCTCGACCAGTTCGGAGCCGAGCAGGCGGTTCAGGTCGCGCTTCAGCGCCGCCCGGCGGTCGTTGGTGTGGTAGACCTGCCGGGCGAGTTCGACGAAGCGCGGACCGAAATCCTTCGCACGCTCGCAGTCCCGGATTTCGTCCTCCACCTCCCACAGGGTGGTGTTGACCGCGCGCAGCCCGTCGATCAGCGCCACGACCTCCGGCCGCGCGGTGTCGGCCTGCGCCGCCACGGCGACCAGCGCCTCGCGCTCGCGCCGGACGTTGGCCAGCTTGTCGGCGTCGGCGATGCGCTCCGCCTTGATGTCGAGGATGGTGATCTTGTCCAGAAGTTCGCCCCAGGAGACGGGCGCCAGAATCGGCATGTCGGAAGGTCCTGTCAGGGTTTCGGTGAAGCGGGCGGCATGGCTGCGCAGGACGCGTTCGAGCCGGTTGAGGGCGTCGTCCCACGATCCCGGCTTGTCCTGCCGGAAGAGTCGCATGGTCGGATACCAGGGGCTGTCCTCGCGGTCGAGCATCCAGCGCCAGTCCGGGGCGAAGGGGACGAGGACCCAGACGGGGACGCCGAGGGCACCGGCGAGATGGGCGACGGAGGTGTCGACGCAGACGACGAGGTCGAGGCCGGCCATGATGGCGGCGGTGTCGGCGAAGTCCCTGATGTCGGGCGAGAGGTTGAGCAGCGGGAAGCCGCCGGGCGGGTTTGCGGCCTGCCCCTCGGTCGGTCCCTTCTGGATGGAGACGAGGCTGACGCCGGGGATGGCGGCCAGCCGGGCGAAGGGGGCGAGGCCGACGGATCGGTTGCGGTCGTTGCCGTGGGTGGGCGATCCGGCCCAGACGATGCCGACCTTCAGGCCGGCTGCTTCCGTCAGCCGCCCGCCCCAGTGCGCAATCAGGTCGGGTTCCGCCGACAGGTAGGGAACGCGGTGCGGGATGGTATCGAGCTGGGTGCCGAACACCTCGCCCAGGCTCAGCATCGGCAGATGCAGATCGAAGGCGTCGGTCGGGAGCTGGCCGCTGACGAAGCGCTCCACGCCGGGCAGCCCGGCCATCACCCGCTGCAGCGGCGCCGGCAGCCCCAGGATCACCCGGCCGCCACGCGCTGCCACCAGGGGAACATACCGGCAGAATTGGAGCGCGTCGCCCAGACCCTGTTCGCCATGCAGCAGAATGCGGCGGCCGTCCAGCGGCTCGCCGTTCCAGCGCGGCTTGGGCATGTCGGCGAGGGTGGGCGCATCCTTGCAGCGCAACCGCCATTCATACTCGCGCCAGCCCTCCTCCAGCCGGCCGTCGACCAGCAGGGCCATGCCCAGGTTGCGGCGGGCATCCGGGCTGGCCGGGTCGATGACGACGGCGCGGCGGAAGCCGGTGACCGCCTCGTCCAGCCGGTTCTGGTTCAGGCGGGCATTGCCATGGTTGGCATAGCCGCCGACGAAGCCGGGATCGACGGCGATGGCGCGGGCATGCGCGTCCGCCGCCTCCTCCAGCCGTCCCTGTTCCTGCAAGGCAAGGCCGAGGCTGCTGTGGCCGGCGGCGAAGCCGGGGTCGAGCGTCACGGCGCGGCGGTGCCATGCCGCTGCCGCCTCCGCCGCGTTGCCCGACTTGTCCAGCGCGCGCAGCGCGATGCCCATGTTGTTGCAGACGGCCATGTTGGCCGGGTCGAGGGCGATGGCGCGGACATAGGCGGCGACGGCATCGGGCAGGGCGTCGCGTTCCTGCAGGACATTGGCCAGTCCCGCATGGCCCTCCGCCCCGGCGGGGGAAAGGCGGATCGCCCGGCGATAGGCGTTGCGGGCATCGCCCAGGCTGGGCAGCCCGCGGCACAGCCCGCCCAAATTCTCATAGGCGGCGGTGAAATCCGGCCGCAGGGCGATGGCTGTGCGGTAGGTCGCCGCCGCTCCGGCCGCATTCCCGTGGTCGCGCAACAGGTTGCCCAGGTTCAGCCGGATTTCCGCCATCGACGGATCGATCCGCAGGGCGCGGGCCATCAGATGGAATGCCGTTCCCTTCTGCCCGGCACGCCGGGCGACCAATCCCATCAGATGCAAGGCATCGGCCTGGTCGGGCGTGGTCTCGATGATGCGGCGGTAAATCCGGGCGGCGGCGGCGATCTGGCCGCTTTGATGGTGCCGCACCGCCGCGGCGAGTGCCTCCTGAATGGTCGCCATGCTTGGTCGGTCGTCCTTATCGGCCCTGCGGTACGGCATGAGGTGTCGGCACAAGACATCGGCCCCGCGGCCTGCCGTTCCGGCCGCCGGAACGGAATAGCGGGTGTTCCCGAATTCTCCAAGTGCGATCCTGGCCGCACATGCATCCGTATCGCCGCGGCAACGGCAATATTACCTGCATTATGAAATTGTAACGGCAACGACTAGACGGGCTTAAGCCAGGCCTTGGCAGTTGAAGTGACGGCTGCGGGAAAAGCTGTGCAAATGCTCGCCGGAGGAGAGACAAGTCGAGTGGACAGGATCCCTCCGTCCCGGCCCGATGGGGGCGGATTCGTCGGATCTGTGGGTAACCCCAACTTCAACCCCGTCTGTTGCGGATTGGCCATACCGGGTATTTTATCAGATTTTCCAGGCACTTGTCTGGGGGGTGGTATAGGGGGGTTACGATCACTCATAGGGCCTTTCGCCCAGCCGGGCGTTTGGCCCTACCCACTTCGGTAGAAACGCGTTGCTTTGGGTCCATTCCTTCGGATAACAAGGGCACGGTGTGTTAGCTCGCGCTAGGACTGACTCTGCCTGCCTTCAGCCGAGCGTGACGCGCGCCTTAAAGATGGTTCATCCGCCGGCGAACCAAACCTGAAGGGGATTAGTATGGCTGGAACCTTTAACGTAACGACGGGTTCAACCCTATCGCTAGGTACGTATTCTACGATCATCGGCAGCACTGGTACGGACGTCATCACGCTTCAGACCGCCGGCAACACGCTGTCGATCTCGGCGCTTGAAACTCTGATCGGCACCACCGGTACCGAATTCATCACTCTCACCTCCGGTTCCACCCTGCAGGTTTCGCTGCTGGAAACCCTGGTGGGCAGCACCTCGACGGACGTGGTGTCGGTTGGCACCAGCGGCTCGACGATGCTGGTGTCCCTGCTCGAGACCATCACCGGCGGCGCCGGCACCGATGTGATCTCGCTCGGCACCTCCGGTTCGACGATTCTGGTGTCCCTGCTTGAGACGGTCACCGGCAACGTTGGCACCGACGTCGTCACGCTGGGCGACGCGGGCAACAGCCTGCTGGTTTCGGCCCTGGAGACCCTGACCGGCGGCGCCGGCACCGACGTCGTCACCCTGGGCACCGCGGGCAACACCCTGCTGGTCTCGGCTGCCGAGACGCTGTTCGGCAGCACCGGCACCGACATCGTCACGCTGGGCACCGCGGGCAACACCATCGCGGTCTCGGCCCTTGAGACGCTGACCGGCGCTGCCGGCACCGACGTCGTCACGCTGGGCAACAATGGCAACACCCTGCTGCTTTCGGCTGTCGAGACGCTGACCGGCGGCAACGGCACCGATGTCATCACGCTGGTTTCCGGCGGCAGCACCATCCTGGTGTCGGCCCTTGAGACGCTGACCGGCGCTGCCGGCACCGACGTCGTCACGCTGGGCGGCGCGGGCAACACCCTGCTGGTTTCGGCTGTCGAGACCCTGACCGGCGGCGCCGGCACCGACGTCGTCACGCTGGCCACGACCGGCAACACCATCCTGGCTTCGCTCCTCGAGACGCTGACCGGCGCCGCCGCTGGCACCGACGTCGTCACGCTGGGCTCGGCCGGCAGCACCCTGCTGGTTTCGGCCGTCGAGACGCTGACCGGCGGTGCTGGCACCGACGTCGTCACCCTGGTTTCCGGCGGCAGCACCATCCTGGTGTCGGCCCTCGAGACGCTGACCGGCGCTGCCGGCACCGACATCGTCACCCTGGGCACGGCCGGCGGCACTCTGCTGGTTTCGGCCCTTGAGACGGTTGTCGGTTCGACCGCCAGCGACGTCATCGGCCTCGGCACCGCCGGCAACACCCTGCTGATCACCGGGGTCGAGACCATCGTCGGCCTGGCCGGCACCGACGTCGTCACCATCGGCTCGGCCGGCAACACCGTCCTGGTGGCTGGGATCGAGACGCTGACCGCCGGCTCGGGCACCGACCTCGTCACCATCGGCTCGGCCGGCAGCACCCTGCTGCTCAACGCCGTCGAGACGCTGACCGGCGGCGCCGGCACCGACGTCGTCACGCTGGGCTCGGGTGGCAACACCGTCACCGCTTCCCTGCTCGAGACGCTGACCGGCAGCACCGCTTCCGACCTGGTGTTCCTCGGCACGGCCGGCAACACGACCACCGTTTCGCTCGTCGAGACGCTGATCGGCGGCACCGGCACCGACGTCGTCACGCTGGGCACCGCTGGCAACACGGTTCTGCTGCGCGGCATCGAGACGCTGACCGGCGATGTCGGCACCGACATCATCACGCTCGGCAACACCGGCAACACGCTGGTCGTCAGCGGCGTCGAGACGCTGACGGGCGGCACCGCCACCGACGCGGTCACCATCGGCTCGGCCGGCAGCACCCTGCTGGTCAACGTTGTCGAGACGCTGACCGGCGGCGCCGGCACCGACGTCGTCACCCTGGGCTCGGGTGGCAACACCGTCACCGCCTCCCTGCTCGAGACGCTGACCGGCAGCGCCGCTTCCGATCTGGTCTTCCTGGGCACGGCCGGCAACACGACCACCGTTTCGCTCGTCGAAATCCTGGTCGGCGGCACGGGCACCGACGTCGTCACGCTGGGCACCGCTGGCAACACGATCCTGCTGCGCGGCCTGGAGACGCTGACCGGCGCTGCCGGCACCGACGTCGTCACCCTGGGTGACACCGGCAACACGCTGTCCGTCTCGGCCCTTGAGACGCTGACCGGCGGCGCTGCCACCGACGTCATCACCCTGGGCACGGCCGGCAACACCCTGGCGGTCTCGGCCCTTGAGACGCTGACCGGCGCTGCCGGAACCGACGTCGTCACCCTGGGCTCGGCCGGCAACACGCTGTCCGTCTCGCTGCTCGAGACGATCACCGGCGGCGCAGGCTCCGACGTTGTCGCCCTCGGCACGGCCGGCAACACGCTGCTGGTCTCGGCCCTGGAAACCCTGACGGGTTCTGCTGCCGGGACGGACATCGTCACCCTGGGTTCGGCCGGCAACACGCTGTCCACCAACCTGCTCGACACCATCTTCGGTGGCACCGGTTCGGATCTGGTCTTCCTCGGCACCAGCTCCAGCACCCTGCAGGCCAACAACCTGGAAATCCTGGTCGGCGGCACCGCTTCCGACGTGGTCCAGCTGGGCACCGGCGGCAGCACCATCCTCGTCCGCGGCCTGGAGACCCTGGGTGGCCAGGGCGGTACCGACGTCGTCACCATCGGTGACACCGGCACCACCATGCTGATCGGCTTCCTGGAGACCCTGACGGGCGGTTCGGGCACCGACGTCATCACGGTCGGCGCCGGCGCCAACGGCAGCACGATGCTGGTTTCGGGCCTGGAGACCCTGACGGGTTCTGCTGCCGGGACGGACGTCATCACGATCGGTTCGGCCGGCGCAACCCTGCTCGCCAACCTGCTCGAGACGATCGTCGGCGGCACCGGCTCCGAGCTGGTCTTCCTCGGCACGGCCGGCAGCACGGTCGCGGTGTCGGGCATCGACATCCTGATCGGCGGCACGGGCACCGACGTCGTCACCTTCGGCACGGCCGGCAACACGGTTCTGCTCCGCGGCATCGAGACGCTGACCGGCGCCGCCGGCACCGACGTCGTCACGCTGGGCGACACCGGCAACACCGCGCTGGTCTCGCTGCTCGAGACGGTCATCGGCGGCACCGCCACCGACGTCATCGCGCTGGGCACCGCCGGCAACACGCTGTTCGTCTCCGCGGTCGAGACCCTGACGGGCGGTGCTGGCACCGACGTCGTCACCATCGGCTCGGTCCTCGGCAACACCATGCTGGTGTCCGGCATCGAGACGCTGACCGGTCAGGTCGGCACCGACGTCGTCACCCTGGGCACGGTCGGCAACACCGTTCTGGTGTCGCTGCTCGAGACCCTGACGGGCGGCACGGGCACCGACGTCGTCACCCTGGGCTCCGTCGGCGGCACGCTGCTGGCTTCGGGTCTGGAGACGATCACCGGCGGCACGGGCTCCGATCTGGTGTTCCTGGGTTCGGCGGGCAACACCGTCCTGGCCTCGGCCCTTGAGTTCCTGATCGGCGGTGCGGGCACCGACGCCATCACCCTGGGCACGGCGGGCAACACCGTCACCGTCCGCGGTCTGGAGACCCTGGCCGGCGCTGCTGGCACCGACGTCGTCACCATCGGCGACACCGGCACCACCATGCTGGTCTCGGGCCTTGAAACCCTGGCCGGCGGTGCGGGCACCGACGCCATCACGCTGAGCACGGTGGGCAACACCCTGCTGGTCTCGGCTGTGGAAACCCTGACGGGCGGCACGGGCACCGACGTCGTCACCATCGGTTCGGCCGGCGCCACGCTGCTGGCTTCGGGCCTGGAGACGCTGGTCGGCGGCACGGGCACCGAGCTGGTCTTCCTCGGCACGGCCGGCAACACGCTCTCGGTGTCGGGCATCGACATCCTGATCGGCGGCACGGGCACCGACGTCGTCACCTTCGGTTCGGCCGGCAACACGCTGCTGCTCCGCGGCATCGAGACGCTGATCGGCGGCGCCGGCACCGACGTGCTGACGCTGGGCGACACGGGCAACACCGCGTCGGTCTCGCTGTTCGAGACGGTCATCGGCGGCACGGGCACCGACGTCGTCACCATCGGCACCAACGGCGGCACGCTGTTCGTTTCGGCTCTGGAAACCCTCACGGGCCAGGGCGGCACCGACGTCGTCACGCTGGGTTCGGCCGGCAACACCCTGCGGGTCAACCTGCTCGAGACGATCACCGGCGGCGTTGCCACCGACGTCATCGCCCTCGGCACGGCCGGCAACACCCTGCTGGTTTCGGCTCTCGAGACGGTCACCGGCGGCACGGGCACCGACGTCATCACGCTGGGCACGGCGGGCAACACGCTCACCGCTTCGGCGCTGGAGACGATCACCGGCGGCACGGGCTCCGACCTCGTGTTCCTGGGTTCGGCGGGCAACACCGTCCTGGCCTCGGCGCTTGAGTTCCTGATCGGCGGTGCGGGCACCGACGCCATCACCCTGGGCACGGCGGGCAACACCGTCACCGTCCGCGGTCTGGAGACCCTGGCCGGCGCTGCTGGCACCGACGTCGTCACCATCGGCGACACCGGCACCACCATGCTGGTCTCGGGCCTTGAAACCCTGGCCGGCGGTGCGGGCACCGACGCCATCACGCTGAGCACGGTGGGCAACACCCTGCTGGTCTCGGCTGTGGAAACCCTGACGGGCGGTGCTGGCACCGACGTCGTCACCATCGGTTCGGCCGGCGCCACGCTGCTGGCTTCGGGCCTGGAGACGCTGGTCGGCGGCACGGGCTCCGAACTGGTCTTCCTCGGCACGGCCGGCAACACGGTTGCGGTCTCGGGCATCGACGTTCTGGTCGGCGGTGCTGGCACCGACGTCGTCACGCTGGGCACGGCCGGCAACACGGTTCTGCTGCGCGGCATCGAGACGCTGACCGGCGCTGCCGGCACGGACGTCATCACGCTGGGCAACACCGGCAACACGCTGGCGATCTCGCTGATCGACACGCTGGTTGGCGGCACGGGCTCCGACGTGGTCAGCCTCGGCACGACCGGCACCACCATGCTGGTTTCGGCGCTGGAGACCCTGACGGGCGGCACGGGCACCGATGTCGTCACCCTGGGTTCGACGGGCAACACCCTGGCGATCTCGCTGATCGACACCCTGGTGGGTGGCGCTTCGGTCGACGTCGTCACCCTGGGCACGACCGGCACCACCCTGCTGGTTTCGGCTCTGGAGACGGTCACCGGCGGTGTCGGCACCGACGTCGTCACCCTGGGCACGGCCGGCAACACCCTGCTCGCCAACGCCCTGGAGACGATCACCGGCGGCACGGGTTCCGACCTCGTGTTCCTGGGTTCGTCGGGCAACACGGTCCTGGCCTCCGGGCTGGAGATCCTGATCGGCGGCACCACCACCGACGTGGTCACGCTGGGCACGGCCGGTAACACGGTCATCCTGCGCGGCCTGGAGACCCTGACCGGCGCTGCTGGCACCGACGTCATCACCATCGGCGACACCGGCACCACCATGCTGGTCTCGGCGCTGGAGACCCTGGTCGGCGGTTCGGGCACCGATGCCATCACCCTGGGCACGACCGGCAACACCCTGCTGGTTTCGGCTCTGGAGACGGTCACCGGCGGCGCGGGCACCGACGTCATCACCATCGGCACGACGGGCTCGACCCTGCTGGCCAATGCGCTGGAGACGATCACCGGCGGTTCGGGTTCGGAACTGGTCTTCCTGGGTTCGGGCGGCACGACGGCCCTGGTTTCGGCGATCGACATCCTGATCGGCGGCACCGGTACCGACGTGATCACGCTCGGCACGGCCGGCAACACGGTGCTGCTGCGCGGCATCGAGACGCTGACCGGCGACGTCGGCACCGACGTCGTCACGCTGGGCAACACCGCGAACTCGCTGCTCGTCAGCGGGATCGAGACGCTGACCGGCGGTCTGGCTTCCGACATCGTCACCCTCGGCACGGCCGGCAACACCATGGTGGTGTCGGGCATCGAGACGCTGATCGGCGGCACGGGCACCGACGTCGTCACCATCGGCACGGCCGGCGGCACGCTGCTGGCTCTGGGCATCGAGACGCTGATCGGCGGCACGGGCCTGGAAGTCATCTTCACCGGTTCGGCGGGTGCGACCCTGACCGTCTCGGGTGCGGACTACGTGATCGGCAACTCCGGCACCGACGTCCTGACCCTGGGTTCGGCCGGCAACACCACCACCATCCGCGGCATCGAGACGCTGATCGGCGGTGCGGGCACCGACCTCGTGTTCCTGGGTGACACCGGCAACACGATGACGCTCGGCACCGGCATCGAGATCCTGGTCGGCGGCACGGCCACCGACGTGCTGACCATCAGCACTTCGGGCGCCACCTTGCTGACCCGCGGGATCGAGACGCTGATCGGTTCGACCGGCACCGACGTGATCACGCTCGGCGACACGCCGAACACGATCACCGTCACCGGCATCGACACCCTGACCGGCGGTGCTGGCACCGACGTCGTCTTCACCGGCTCGACCGGCGTGACGATGACGGTCTCGGGCGTCGAGTTCCTGGTCGGCGGTGCGGGCACCGACATCGTCACCCTGGGCTCCTCGGGCAACACCGTCATCACCCGCGGCATCGATACGCTGTCGGGCGGTGCGGGCACCGACTGGGTGTTCCTGGGCGACACCGGCGTCACCATGGCGCTGGGTTCGGGCATCGAACTGCTGATCGGCGGCGCCGGTACGGATGTCGTCAGCCTCGCCACCTCGGGCAGCACGCTGCTGACCCGCGCGGTCGAGACGCTGATCGGCTCCTCGGGCAACGACGTGATCACGCTCGGCGACACGCCGAACACGGTCACGGTCTCTGGCATCGACACGCTGACCGGCGGCGCCAACACCGACATCGTCTTCACCGGCTCGGCCGGCGTGACGATGCTGGCTTCGGGCGTCGAGTTCCTGGTCGGCGGCACCGGTTCGGACGTCGTGACCCTGGGTGCGTCGGGTAACACCGTCATCACCCGCGGCATCGACACGATGATCGGCGGTGCCGGCAGCGACCTGGTGATCCTGGGCGACACCGGCGTCACCATGCGGGCGGAGAGCGGCATCGAGATCATCGTCGGCGGTGCGGCCACGGATGTGGTCAGCCTCGGCGACGGCGGCTCGACCGTCCTGCTGCGTGGCATCGAGACGCTGATCGGCGGCACGGGCAACGACGTGATCACCACCGGCAACACCGGCGTGACCATGTCGGTGCAGAACGTGGAGACGCTGATCGGCGGTCTGGGCACCGATGCGATCACGGTGACCAGCGGGTCGATCCGCTTCCAGGGTGGTACTGGCGACAGCATCAGCCTGGCGTCGGGCAGCGGCACGGATACGGTGGTGTACTCGTCCTTCAGCGACATCGCGGCGCTGGGTGCGAACACCGGCTTCATCTCGGTGTCGAACTTCCAGTCGGGCACCGACAAGGTGCAGCTGACGGATGTGGCTCGGACGACGGCGGACCGGAACGGCGACGCTTCGCTGACCACGGCGACCGCGGCGACCAACGGGGTGAGCATGACCAACGAACTGGTCAGCCTGTCCTCCGCGGTCAGCGGCAGCCTGACGGATGCGAACCTGGCCAGCTTCCGCTCGGCCCTGGGGACGCTGACGAACTCGTCGGCCGGTGCGAGCACGCTGGTTCTGGCCAACAACGGCACCAGCTCCGGCCTGTACCAGGTGGTCGACACCAACGGCGACGGCCAGGTGGCTTCGTCCGAGGTTCGTCTGCTCGGCGTCTACAACAGCACGGTGCTCTCGCTCTCCGACATCAACCTCGGTTGATCCGGCAGCGAGGCTTCAGCATCGCGGTAAAAGGAGGGGCGCCCGAAAGGGCGCCCCTTCTTCTTTTCGTGCAGTTCCGCTTTCAGTTCCGTCTGCGGCGGGCGGCCTGACGCCTTTCGTCTCCGAGCCATCCAGGGCATTCCAGGAGCGGCCTTTGCGGGCGGCTTCCTGAAAGAATGCGATAAGGTGCAATACCAGTGCTGGAAAGTTCCGGCCTGCGGTCGGCACTTTCCAGCCCCTCAGACGCCGGGCGGCCCGCGTCCGCGGGCCTTGGCTTCGCGGGCATGTGCCCGCGCGGCCGCCGTCGCGGCCGATACCAGGGTCAAAAGTCAAAACTTTCTGACCCTGGTATAAGAGCAGTGGCAAGTTGATGGCTGAGCGTCGGAATCAGCGGACGGAACGATGCCGGCCGGGTTGCCTTCTCGTCGGCTGGAGTGCGATCGGTTCAAGCGGAATCGCTTGAAGCGCGAATCACACGAAAAGCCAATGGCCTAGAGTCTGACAGAACCGTTTTTGGACGGATCGCCAGCAGATGAGGCTGGCGGCTATTTTGTGGAATGCGGTGAAGATGTCAACGCGCCCATGACCTGATCCCATGACCTGATCGAGCATCTGCCCGACCGTCATCCGTTCTCGATTGGAAAGCTACGCCGGGCAGATGTACGACCCGTTCCGCTCCAGTGCGCGCGGCGGGGGCGTAACGCCGGATGGGCTGCGGCTGGAGAAAACCGTCAGTGGGGGGGCAGGGCCGACAGCCGGTCCGCCATGCGCAGGATGCCCTGAGCCAGACGGACGATGGCGGGCGAGCCGATGAACAGCTCGCGCAGGGCATCGCCCTCGCCGAAGCGCAGGACGAAGCCGTTCGGGTTGAACACGACGGCGACCTTGGCGGTCTCCGACAGGACATGCTGGGTTCGCCCCTGGAACACCGCATCGAGGATCGACCGCGCCAGTTCACGCGCATCCTCCACCGGCAGGGTGGCGACCTCCGGCCCCAGCCGGCTTTCGTTGAACAGGAAGACGCCTTCCAGCCGGACGGCGCCGTCGCCTGTCATGTCCTCTTCGCTCAGGGCGATGTGGGACAGGAACTTGCCGTCGGGAAACAGGACGGTTCGGTCGTCGACCTCGACATTGATGACCAGCCTGCTTTTGGCCGACATGAACTGCGCTCTCCGGACAGAGGGGGGACAGGACGGGGATGGGGATCAGTCGGCGGCGCGCCGCGCCATCTCGGCGTCGACCAGCCCGGCGACCACCTCGGCCATCCGGCGTTCGGCGCGCCAGCCCAGCCGCCGCTCCGCCTTGGCGGGGTTGCCGACGCTGAAGGCGATGTCGGACGGGCGGAGCAGGTCCGGATTGCCCTGGACATGACGGCGCCAGTCCAGACCGAAACAGGAGAAGGCCTGGGCGACGAAATCCTCCAGCCGGTTCGCCTCGCCGGTGGCGATCACGAAATCCTGCGGCTCGTCCAGGGACAGCATGCGGGCCATAGCGTCGACATATTCCGGCGCCCAGCCCCAATCGCGGGCGATCGACAGCGTTCCCAGCTCCAGGCTGTCGGCCTTGCCCTCGGCGATGTCGGCGGCGCCGCGGACGATCTTCTGGGTGACGTAGCGCACCGGCCGCAAGGGCGATTCATGATTGAACAGGATGCCGGAGCAGGCGAACAGCCCATAGGCTTCGCGATAATTGGCGACCGCCCAATAGGCGGCCGCCTTGCCCACGCCGTAGGGGCTGCGGGGGTGGAAGGGGGTCGATTCGTCGGCCGGCTCGCCGGTGTTGCCGAAGCATTCGCTGGACGACGCGTTGTAGAAGCGCGCGTCCAGACGGAGGAAGCGGATCGCTTCCAGGATGTTGATGGTGCTGTTGATGGTGCTGTTCAGCGTCTCGACCGGCTGTTCGAAGGACAGTCCGACCGAAGCCTGGCTGGCGAGGTTGTAGATCTCGGCCGGACGGATCCGGGCGATCACCTCGACCACGCTGCGGAAGTCGGTCAGCACGGCCGAATGCAGCACGACCCGGCCGAAGATGCCAAGCCGCCGCAGGTTGGCGAAGCTCGACATCTCCCGGTCGCGCGAGGTGCCATGGACCGTGTAGCCCTTGTTCAGCAGCAGCTGGGCAAGATAGGCGCCGTCCTGACCCGAAACGCCGAAGATCAGCGCGGTCTTCGGTTCGCTTCGGGCCGTCGCTCCGATGGTCATGAACGGCGCCTCATCGGTCGCGGGTCAATGGCGGCAGATCAATGGTGGCAGATCAATGGTGATCGTCCCCGCTGGCGGCCAGACGAATGTCGGACTCGACCATTTCCCGGACCAGATCGCGGAAGGCTGTGGTGTGGGTCCAGCCCAGCTTCTCGCGCGCCTTGCTGGGATCGCCCAGCAGCAGGTCGACCTCGGTCGGGCGGAAATAGCGCGGGTCGATGCGGACCACCACCTTGCCGGTCTTCTGGCAGATGCCTTCCTCGTCGACGCCCTCGCCGCGCCATTCGATGCCGCGGCCGATATGGCCGAAGGCCAGCTCGACGAACTCGCGCACGCTGTGGGTCTCACCGGTGGCCAGCACGTAATCGTCGGCCTGGTCCTGCTGCAGGATGCGCCACATGCCCTCGACATAGTCGCGCGCATGGCCCCAGTCGCGCTTGGCGTCCAGGTTGCCGAGATACAGGCAGTCCTGCCGGCCATGCTCGATGGCGGCGACCGCGCGGGTGATCTTGCGGGTGACGAAGGTCTCGCCGCGGGTCGGGCCTTCATGGTTGAACAGGATGCCGTTGCTGGCATGCATGCCATAGGCTTCGCGGTAGTTCACCGTGATCCAGTAGGCGTACAGCTTGGCGGCGGCATAGGGGCTGCGCGGGTAGAAGGGCGTGGTCTCGCGCTGCGGCGTCTCCTGCACCTTGCCGTACAGCTCCGAGGTCGAGGCCTGGTAGAAGCGCGCGGTCTTTTCCAGGCCCAGGATGCGGATCGCCTCCAGCAGGCGCAGCGTGCCGATGCCGTCGGCGTTGGCGGTGTATTCCGGCGTCTCGAAGCTCACATGGACGTGGCTCTGGGCGGCCAGATTGTAGATCTCGGTCGGTTGGATCTGCTGGACCAGACGGATCAGGTTGGTGCTGTCCGTCAGGTCGCCGTAATGCATGAAGAAGCGCACGTCCTCTTCATGCGGATCGCGGTAGAGATGCTCCACCCGGCCCGTGTTGAAGGACGACGACCGGCGTTTGACGCCGTGGACGATATAGCCCTTCCCCAGCAGAAGCTCGGCAAGATACGCGCCATCCTGGCCGGTGGCGCCGGTGATGAGGGCAACTTTGCGCAAAGGACCGACCCTTGATCTGTACGGCGTTGATGATCGGGCAATATCCTCAAAGGATCCTGGCAAGGCAAGGTTCTTGAGTTCGTGTCCTGTGAAGGACACGGGGAAAGACGGGAGGACGGGGCCGGGATATCCGGCGCATCGCCATCAACTGAGTTGATGCGCCTATCCGGTGACGATAGGGTGCGCGCCGAACCGGCCAGCCGCCCTTTTGCGTGGATGCCGCACAGTACGGATCGTCATGACCACCGTTGCCGAAGCATTGCAGATTGCCGTCGGGCTCTATCGCACCGGCCGCCTGGACGAGGCGCGCACGCTGTATCTGCGCATCCTGGAGGCCGATCCGCGCAATGCCGCCGCCCTGCATCTGCTGGGGTTGAGCGAACGCCGCCTGGGTCGGCGCGACAAGGCGATCGAGCTGATCCGCGCGGCGCTCGACATCGCCCCCGACATGGCCGACGCCTGCTGCAATCTCGCCGGCATCCTGTCCGATCTCGGCCGGGTGGACGAGGCGGCTGCGGCACAACGGCGCGCCCTGGCGATCGATCCGGCGCTGGAGGCGGCGCATCATGGTCTCGCCAGCCTGCTGTGCAGCCGTGGCGGCCCGCGCGACTGGTCGGCTTCGGCCGTCTCCTTCCGCCGCGTGCTGCGTCTCTCTCCCCAGCGGGCCGAGACCTACCATGATCTGGGCATCGCGCTGCGCCAGGGCGGGGCCGTCGATGCCGATGCCCTGGCCCTGGCGCAGGGCAGCCAGCGGACCGCACTCGTCCTGCGGCCGGACTTCGCCGCCGCCCACATGAATCTGGGCAATCTGCTGGTCGAACTCGGCCGGCTGGACGAGGCGCTGGTCTGCTTTCGCCGTTCGCTTGCCATCGAACCGGAGCAGGGCGGTGCCCTCTACAATCGGGGCAACGCCGAGCATGCCGCCGGACTGGCCGATGCGGCGGTCGACAGCTATGCCCGCGCCGCGCGCGCCGGCGTCGCTCTGGCGCTGACCCGGCTGGCCGACGTGCTGACCGGCCTCGGCCGCGAGGGCGAGGCGGAGCAGGTGCTGCGGCTGGCGCTGACCAGCCCGGGCAGCGACGTGGCCGGCGCCATCGACATGCTGTCGGCCCTGCTGGCGCGCCAGGGGCGTTACGAGGAATCGCGGCGCTTCTTCGCCGACTACCGCTATCCCCACCTTGCCGACCCCAACGCCTTCCGCATCGAATGCCTGACCGCCATCGCCGAAAGCTGGCTGGCGGCCGGCGAGGTCGACCGGGCGGTGGAGGTGCTGGCCGGCGTGCACGGCCATGGCAGCCGTTTCTTCACGGTGAAGTCGATCGCCGGGCTGCAACAGGTCCTGGCCCGGCAGGGCAGGCGACTGGAGCGGCCGGCCAACCCCGACCCGTCGCAGCCGCGCATCTGCTCCTCGACGCTGGCCACCCACGGGCGCTTCGCCCACAACGTCCTGGAATATGTGCTGCTGCGGCTCTATGCCGAGAAATTCGGCTACCGGCTGGAGACGCCGGACTGGGTCGGCGGCTATTACTTCGACCTCGACGACCCCAGGCCGACCGGCGGGTTGAAGCCGATGCATTTCGCCCGGCGCATCCTGAACGATCTGGTGACCGGGCGGCGCGACGACCCGCGTCCGGACGTCGAAATCCTCTCGCCGCTGTTCCTGTTCGAGCATCGCGAGGAGTGGCGCGAGCGGGTGCAGTCCTGGCTGCGGCCGCGGCCGGAATGGCTGGGCCATGTCGATCCGGTGATGCAGGCGCTGAAGGCCCGCGGCAACACGGTCGTGGCGCTGCACATCCGCCGCGGCGACTTCGTCTGGTTCCGCTACACCATCACCGAGACCTCCTGGTACGTCGACTGGCTGAAGGCGCTGTGGCCGACGCTGGACCGGCCGGTGCTCTACATCGCCACCGACGATCCCGCGACCATCGCCGACTTCGCGGAGTTCGCGCCGGTCTCGCTTGACGATCTGGCCAGGGACGATCCGGCCGGAGACGGATCGGTGAAGCCGTGGACGGGGCTGGAGTTCCTGCAGGATTTCCATGTGCTGATGAATGCCGATGTGCTGGGCGTCAGCGCCCACAGCGGCTACAGCCAGCTGGCCGCCCTGCTGAACCGCAATGCCCGGCTGTTCGTCGAACCGGATGCGTCGGCTCGGCGCATCAAGGCCTATTCCCCCTGGACGGCTTCGCCCGCGGCGCCGTCCGGCACCCCTTAAGACCACCGTCATCACGACCAAAGCGACGCCCTCAGCGGGCGGGAGGGCAGCCCCATGGATCTCGCGACCAAGGAATTCTACGACGACTTCTGGCCCCGTTTCGTGCCGATCTACGACGAGACCAAGAAGTACATGCTGGAGACTCTGACCGAGCGGCAGATCGGCCGGGCGCTCGATGCCGGCTGCGGCCACGGCATCTGCTCGGTCATCCTGTCGGAGATGTCGGAACAGGTGGTGTCGGTCGACGTGTCGTCGGACAGCCTCGCCACCGCGCGCCAGCAGGCCCAGCGCTTCGGCCGCGACAACATCGAGTTCCACCACCAGGATCTCCAGGAACTGGACACGAACCTCGGTCCGTTCGATCTGGTCTGGTGCTGGGGTGTCGCGATGATGGCCCCCGACCCGATGAAGGTGATGCGCAACCTGATGGCCGTCACCAAGCCGGGCGGCACCGTCTATCTCGGCCTCTACCTGAAGACCTGGCTGTCGCCGGTGCATGAGGGCGTGCGCCATTTCTGCCGCGCCTACATGGACACGCCGGCCCGGCGCAAGCTGGTCGGCGGCTTCTTCACCGGCCTGACCAAGGCCGCCTGCGTCCTCAAGGGGCAGGAGATCAACCGCCGCGCCGACAACGTGTCGATCCAGGCCCAGGTCGAGGACTGGTATTATCCGCCCTACAAGACCTTCTATTCGATCGAGGAGATCGTGGCGCTGTTCGAGCGCAACGGCTTCAAGGCAGAGTGCATCCAGGACCGGCTGGGCCGGATGAAGAGCGCCACGATCTTCGTGATCCGGGCGACGAAGAATGGCTGAGACGGCGGCGGGGCAGGAGGGCCGGACGGCTCAACCCGGTCGGGAGACGCCCGACTGGACGGAGCTGGGCCGGCTGCTGTCCCGCGGCTACATCGACAGCGGCTTCATCGGCGGCGTCACCCGCGTGCCGGTGGCGGACGTCGTGCGCGACATGCTGTCGGAGGCGCGCGCCGACGAACAGGTGGCGGAGCTGCGGCGGACGGCCGCGGCCGCCGGCATCGACGCCGGAAAGGCCCGCATCCTGGAGGTCGGGTCCGGCTGCGGCATGACCGTGGTGCGCGGGCGCACCGCCCATGGGCTCGACATCCACGGCATCGAGCCCAGCATGGGCGAATACAGCTCCACCCTCGACGTCTGCCGCCGGCTGATCGACCATTACGGCCTGCCGGCGGACGCGGTGCGCGACGCCACCGGCGAGGCGATCCCCTTTCTGGACGCCAGCTTCGACATCGTCTATTCCTCCAACGTGCTGGAGCATGTCGGCGACCCGGCGGCGGTGCTGGACGAGGCGCTGCGCGTGCTAAAGCCGGGGGGGCTGCTGCTGATCGTCGTGCCCAACTACGGCTCCTGGTGGGAGGGGCATTACGGCATCCTGTGGCTGCCGCGGATGCCGGCCGGGCTGGCGAAGCTGTATGTCCGGCTGTTCGGGCGCGACCCGTCCTATGTCGACACCCTCAACCTGATCGACCGCCCCTGGTTCGACCGCTGGCTCGGCCGCCATCCCGGCGGGCTGGAGGTGCTGGACTGGGGCTGGGGAGTCTTCGAGCAGCGGCTGCGCACGCTGGGATTCGGCGACTGGGCGGCGCTGTCGGTCGCCAAGCGCATCGTCACCTTCGTCCACCGCTCCGGCCTGCTGGAGCCGGCGATCTGGCTCGCCCGGCGCCTGCATTGGGAAACCCCGATCATCTTCGCGGCGCGCAAGCGCTAGAGTCCGTCTGATGCTTATTGAAGCACCGGACGGACTCTAGTCTTTTGGTTTTTCGTGTGATTCACGCTTCAAGCGATTCCGCTTGAACCGATCACACTCTAAGCGGGACCGCGCGCCGGCGTCCCGTCCTGCCGCGGTGGATTTTTCAGGCCGCGCTTATCTCCGCCCCTGCCGCGTGATAGAAAGACCCGTCAGCCGGCTGCACCTGTGGAACAATGGAACAGGCGTGGATTTCTGTTTCACGGCGTTCCAAATGTTCCACCCGCACTGTCAGCCGGCTTGCGGCAGCAGGTCGGGAGACAGCCCGGCCGCCTTCGCCCCGGCGGCGCGGGCGAGGTCGCGGGCGATGCGGGCCATCGGGCCGGACCAGTCCCATTGGCGGTCCTGGCGGTAAATCCGCAAGGATGGGTACCAGATGCTCCTCTCCGCATCGTTCATCCAGCGCCAGTCCATCCGGTAGGGGGCCGGCAGCCAGGTCGGGACGCCCAGAGCGCCGGCGACATGCAGGACGGAGCTGTCGATGGCGATCACCAGATCCAGCGCCTTCATCACAGCCGCGGTGTCGAGGAAGGCGTCCGGCCCGGCGTCGAAATCCGGACCCAGCCGGTGGAGCAGCCCCTCGTCGGCATCCGTCAGGCGCTTGGCGGCGTTGTCCTGCTTGTGCAGATCCACAAGGCTGACGCCGGGGATGGCGGCCAGCGGGCGTACGAACTCGAAGGGAACCGAGCGCTTGGGGTCGGCGGCGCGGGTGGCGTCGCCGTTGCTCCAGCACAGCCCGACGCGCAGGCCGCCCAACCCGGCCAGCCGGTCCGTCCACAGCCGTACCCGCTCGGGATCGGCCGACAGATAGGGGCGGTTCGGCACGGTGTCGGCCGTCGATCCCAGCAGATGGGGCAGGCTGAGGAACATCGCCCGCGCCCGGAGCGGAGGCATGTGCTCCGGGTTGAAGCGGATGTTTCCGGGGTTGGGCACGGTCGACAGCAGGCGTTGCAGGCGCGGCGGGCAGACCACCACCACCTCGCCGCAGATGCGGGCGACCTGCGTCACGTAGCGGACGAAATGGATCATGTCGCCCCAGCCGCCCTCGGCCGCCAGGACCACCCTATCGTCGGGCAGCGGCCGGCCGTCCCAGACCGGGGTCGGGCTGCCGTCGGCCTGGAACCAGACATTGTTCTTGCGCGCTTCGAAATCGGCCATGCCGCCGACGAAGTCGCCGAGCCGCAGCCGGTTGATGCCGGCGATGTGGCGGGCGTCGGTCATGCCCGGCTCCACGCGCAACGCCCGGCGGCAGGCCGCCAGCGATTCGGCCGCGCGGGCCATCTCCTCCAGCACCAGGGCGATCTGCAGGTGGGCGACCGTGTTCCCGGGAGCCAGCGCGACCGCGGCCTTGGCGTTGCGCAGGGACTCCTCGAACTCCGCGCCCTGCGAGGTGGGTTCGAGCAGCAGCACCTCGCTGAGGGCGATGCGGGTCTCCAGATGGTCCGGGCGCAGTCGGGCGGCCCGGCGCAGCGGCCCGGCCGCCTCCCGCCGCCGTTCCTGCCGCAGCAGCGTGCTGCCCAACTGGTACAGGGTCTCGGCATCGCCGGGAAGCTCGGCCACCAGCTGCCGAAGCAGGGCCAGGGCGCCGTTGTGGTCGCCGATCCCCTGCAAGGTGCGGCACAGGTTCTGCCGCACCGTGGTGAAGTCCGGGACCAGCCGCAGCGACCGCCGCATCAGCGCCACCGCGGCGCCGGCCCGGTTGAACCGCTTCTCCACCAGACCCAGCAGTTGCAGCCCGTCGGATTGGGCCGGGTCGATCATGAGCGCCTTGCGGTACAGCCGCCGCGCCTCGTCCAGCCGGTCGGTCTGGTGGGCCTGGACGGCCGGGATGAGAAAGATCTGCGGCTGGGTCATGGACTGGCTCGTGAAGGGCAGGACGCCTTTATGGCCGGTGGGGGGTGGGGATTGCAATTCCGCAAGCTGACCGGGGAAGCGGGTCGCCGTCGGTTGACCGGAAAAAACATGCCGTGCTATGGCCGCAGTCTGGAGAGCCGCGATTTCCGCCAAGCCCGCATCGCCCGTCCTCCTTCCGCCCTTCGTCCCGTCAGGTCAGTGGATAGCCGCTTCATGGGTCAAGACATCGCGCATGCCACAGAGCTGTACCGGGCCGGTCGCCACGACGATGCCCTGGCCCTGGTCGAGCAGGCCCTGCATGAGAACGCCAACGACTGCGCGGCGCTCAACCTCGCCGGCGTCATCCTGTACGGGATGGGGCGCCTGGACGAGGCCGAGGGGCGCCTGTCGCGCCTGGTGACGCTCGATCCCCTCTTCTTCCAGGCGCGCATCAATCTGGCGGTGATCCAGCAGGCGAAAGGCGCCCGGATGGAGGCCGTCGCCCAGTTCCGCATGGTCGCGGCGCTGATGCCCGAGCGGCTGGAAGTGCAGGACCGGCTGGGCAACCTGCTGCATGGGCTGGGTGATTATGCCGGGGCGTCGCGCCATCTTCGCCGCTCCGCCCGGCTCGCCCCCGACGACCCCGACCGCCGGGTGCTGCTGTCGGTATCGCTGATGTCGAACGGTGAGCATGCCGAAGCCTGCGCCATCCTGACCGGCGTGCTGGCGCAGCGCCCCGCCCACACCGACGCCCGCAACCATCTGTCGGCATGCCTGCTGTCGCTCGGCCATCCCGATCTGGCGGAACAGACGCTGTGCGATGGCGGTCCGATGCCGGGGGCCGATGCCGACGCCATCGCCCGCGCCCGGCTCTACCGCCGGATCGCTGACGAGGCCGGCCGGCCGCAGCTTCCCGACGGGCTGCTGGTCCGCGCGCCCTTCTCGGTCCTGTCGGGCTACGGCGACTTCGCCCAGCATTTCGTGCGCAGCCTGATGGAGCGGGGTCAGACTCTGCGGCTTGCCGGGCTGAAGGGCGAGGAGAGCTGGCGCCCGTCCTTCGCCGACCCGATCCTGCAGGCGGCATCGCGCCGGCTGGCCGAGCCGTTGCGGTCCCGGCTGGCGCTCAGCGTGCTGACCCCGCCGCTGGTCGAACCGATCCCCGGCGTGCCGACCGTCAACTACACCATGTTCGAAGGGCCGCGGATCCCCGACAGCTGGGCCGTCTGCAGCCGGGAGCACGACAGGGTGATCGTGCCGACCGACTCCTCCCGCCTGGCCTGGATCGCCGCCGGCCATCCGGAAGACCGCATCCATGTCTGCCCGCCCGGCATAGCCCCCAATCCGGCGGATGCCGGGGCGATGCCGCCGTCCATCATGGGGCCGCGCGGCCGGCCGGTGATGGATTACCGGGTGCGCGCCCTCAACATCTCGGATTTCGTCGCGCGCAAGAACCTGGACGGGCTTCTGCGGGTCTGGCTGCGGGCCACCCGTGCCGACGACGACGCGATCCTGATCCTGAAGGTTGGCAAGGGCGGGGCTTCCCTGGCCGGAGAGGTGCGCCGGCTGGTCGAGCAGGGCATGCGCGCCACCGGCCGCCGGGTGGAGGAGGCCGCCCCCATCGCCCTGCTGACCGACCGCTACGACGAGCAGGGCATCGCCAGCCTCTACGCCATGGCCACCCATTATCTCAGCCTGTCGCATGGCGAGGGCTGGGACCTGCCGATCACCCGTGCCGGCTGCCTCGGCGCCGGCCTGATCGCACCCAGGCACAGCGCCTACACCGCCTATCTGAACGACGATGTCGCCCACCTGATCCCCTGCACCACCGGCCCGGCGCTGATGCCCTACAGCAACGCCTATTATCCGCCCTTCCACGGGCTGGACTGGTGGCATCCGGACGAGGACGCCGCGGCCGACATCCTGGCCCGCGTCATCCGCGATCCCGTGGGCGAACGCCGCGACGCCGCCCGCCATCTCATGGACAGCTTCACCTGGGACGCCGCCGCCTCGCGGCTGCTCGACGCCCTGGACGGGGTGGGGCGCTGATCCCCGTCCTCTTCTAATCCCCGTCTAATCCTCGTCCAGCACGAAGCGGCGGCCGTGCAGGGTCAGGTGGGGGCGGATGCCCCCGTGCCGGACGCTGCGCAGGGCCCGGATGCGGCGCTCCATCTCCTCGCCCCCGATGTCGGGCGGCAGGTCGCGCAGCGCGTCCAGCGCCTTGCGCGTGCAGCGGCGGCTCTGATCCCAGATCAGGTTGGTGCGGGGCAGCGGCTCGCCGGTCCGGGCCAGCTGCGGGGCCAGCATCACGAACAGGTGGACCAGTGCGGTGTATGTCCGGTCGATCAGCCAGTCCGCATCCGGCCGGTCCGGCAGCGCGAAGGACAGGGCGCCGACAATCGCACCGGCGTCCACCCGCTCCGTCATCTCGTGGGCGGTGACGCCATACTGCGCCGCTCCGTCATACAGCGCGAAGGCGAAGGGATGCCGGCCGGGATAGCCGGGCGGCCCGGGGTGGAAGTTGTAGGAGGGACCCGGGACCCGCAGCAGCAGATCCGCCGGCACGATGCTGTTGGTGCGGAAGGCGACGATGCGGTCGACCCTTTCGGCGCCCGCCACCGCCCGCTCCAGCTGTGCCGCGTCGGTCGCCGTCACCACGACCAGATCCCGGTTGGCGACGGCGAGCACCGCGCCGAGATGGCGGGCATCCTCCTGGGGGCAGAGCAGGGCAAGGGTGGTGGGCATCCGGCAAATGCCTTTCGGCGGCGGGCTTACTGGGTGGCGTCGACGAACGCTTCGGCGAAGGCGCGCCAGCTGCGCTCGGTGCGGATGAAGGTCTTGGCGCGGGCGGCGCGGGCCTTGGCGGCGGCACGGTCGGCATAGAGCCGCTCCAGCGCCTCCACCAGCTCGTCGACCGAGGACTCGCCCCAGCCGAAGCGGCTGCCGTCGCGGTCGGCGACCGGCACCTGGCGGTCCAGCGTCAGGCACAGGTCGTCGCCCTGGGTCGGGCTCTTCAGCAGGTCGCGGTGGCCGGTGTTGTTGGACAGCACCACCGGCACGCCGCAGGCCATCGCCTCCATGGCGACGAGGTTGGTCGCCCCCTCGCAGCGGTTGGGGAAGACGGCGGCGTGGCAGTCGGCCAGGATCCCGGCGATCTGATGACGGCCGAGGAAGCCCAGATCGACGAAGCCCTCCTCGTCGGCGCCGTTCTCCATCGCCCACGTCTTCACGTCGACCATGTTGTTGGCGAGAGTCCGTGGCGGTTTCGGCGCCAGCGGCGATTCCGCCATGGTCATGCCGACCTCCGGCCAGGCGTTCTGCCAGGCGGTGACCAGCAGCGCGTCGGGATGGCGCTGACGGAAGGCGCGGAAGGCGGCCAGGACGATGTCCTGGCCCTTGCGGAACTCCAGCTTGCCGCCGGAGAAGACGACGAAGCGGTCGCCGAAGCGGCCGCTCGGCTCCGCCTCGACCATCTCCGTCGGGTCGATGCCCTGGAAGGCGAGGCCGACATTGTCGAAACCCCAAATCTCCAGAAGCTGCCTGTTGTAGGTCGAGTGAACGACGATGCGGTCGTAGTGGCGGGCGCGGGCCATCACCTCGGGCGTGAAGCGGGTCTGCTCATAGGCGATGACGCCGATGTTGCGCCGGCCGCGGAAGCGCGTCGACGGGCCGCCGGCGGTGAAGCCGTTGCCCAGCGCGTGCAGGACGTCGAATTCCTTCAGCAGCAGCATGTGGCCCTTGGCGTTGTCGGCCATGGCGGCGATCTGCTGGTAGGGTGCCTCCAGCGGCTGCAGCTTGGCGCGGTTCTCCGGACGCAGGGTGCCCATCAGCGGCTTTTCCAGCAACAGCGGAGGCCGGCCCTGATCGGCGAGGTAGAGGGCGGTGTGGACACCCACCAGCCCCCAGCCATGGACCTCCGTGAGCTGCCAGGTAAAGGCCAAATTCGGAATCATGATGGAAACCCCAGTTCTGCGCAAATCCGGCCGCCCGCACCGGTGGCCCGCATCGCCCGGCCATGTCGGCGGTTGCTGTCGGCTGCTGCCGGGCGCCGGCCCGAAGAGCGGGCGGACGATCCCGCGCCGGACCGGCGCTTGTCAAGTCGAGTGGAGCGGGCTGGATTCCCTGCCGGCCCGATGCTACGACAGCGGTGGCTTTTCATAGCGGCATGGGGCGCAAGGGTGGGGACGGAATCGCTTTTCTCCCTGGAAGGGAAACGGGTCTGGGTGGCCGGGCATCGCGGCATGGCGGGGGCGGCCATCGTCCGCCGGCTGGAGCGCGAGCGGTGCGACCTGCTCACCGTCGGCCGCGACCGCGTCGATCTGCGCCGTCAGGCCGAGGTCGAGGACTGGATGGCCGAAGCGAAGCCGGATGTGGTCTTCGTCGCCGCCGCAACCGTCGGCGGCATCCTCGCCAACTCCACCCGGCCGGCCGAGTTCCTCTACGACAATCTGGCGATCGAGACCAACATCATCCACGGCGCCTACCGGACGGCTGTGAAGAAGCTGGTCTTCCTCGGATCCTCCTGCATCTATCCCCGGCTGGCCGAGCAGCCGATGCGCGAGGACTCCCTGCTGACCGGCCCGCTGGAGCCGACCAACGAGTGGTATGCCATCGCCAAGATCGCCGGCATCAAGATGTGCCAGGCCTACCGGCGCCAGTATGGCTGCGACTTCATCTCGGCGATGCCGACCAATCTCTTCGGCCTGAACGACAATTTCGACCTGCAGGGGGGGCATGTCGCCGCCGCCCTGCTGGCCAAGATCCACCGCGCCAAGGTGGAGGGGCTGCCCTTCGTCGAGCTGTGGGGGACGGGTGCGCCCAAGCGCGAGTTCCTGTTCGCCGACGATCTGGCCGATGGGCTGGTCTTCCTGGCCCGGCACTATTCGGGTGAGCCGCACGTCAATGTCGGCACCGGGATCGAGGTGTCGATCCGGGAACTGGCCGAGCTGATCCGCGACGTCGTCGGCTATGAGGGCGAGTTCCGTTACGACACCTCCAAGCCGGACGGCAGCCCGCGCAAGCTGATGGAGGTCAGCCGGATGACCGGGATGGGCTGGACCGCGCCTACCTCCCTGCGCGACGGCTTCGCCACCACCTACCGCTGGTTCCTGGAGACGGCCGGCCAGGGAGGCCTGCGGGGGCTGTGACCTCCGGGCGGTAAAGCCTGCTGGGAGCGGGAGACGGTACCGGCGAGCCGCGCCGTCTCCTCTCGACGCTCCTGGACGGCGCTCCCTCAGGCGGCGCTGCGGGTCAGCCAGTCGCGCCACATGGCGCGGTAGGCCGCCTCGACCTGATGGGCGAAGCCCTTGTAGTCGGTCAGCGGGGCGGCGTTCAGCCGGTCGCGCATGGTCCGGCGCAGTTCGTCCAAGCGGTCCGCATCGCCGGCAAGGGCGACCGCGGTGGCGATGTAGCCGGCTTCGTCGGCGGCGATCAGCTCGGTCAGGCCGCAATGGGTCAGCAGGCTGGCGCCGACGCGGGCGACATGGCTGGCGCCGGCCACCGTCACCACCGGCACGCCCATCCACAAGGCCTCGCAGGTGGTGGTGGTGCCGTTGTAGGGGAAGGGGTCGAGCCCGATGTCGATGCGGTCGTAAGCGCGCAGGTGCCCGTTGGCGGCGTCGATGCGGGCGAGCAGCTCGATGCGGCCGGCGTCGATCCCGTGCTGGACGAAGGTGTTCAGGTAGCGCCGGCGCGTCTCCTCGTCGCCCATCTGGGCGCTTTTGACGATCAGGCGGGAGTTCGGCACCCGCTTCAGGATCTCCGACCAGACCCGCACCACCTCCCCCGTCACCTTGGAGGTGTTGTTGAAGGACCCGAAGGTGACATGGCCGTTGGCGCGCGACGGCGGCTCGGCCGGCGGGGCGACGTCCACCGGCGGGCGGTAGCTGTGGAAGCCGTGCGGCAGGCGGACGATGCGCTCGGCGCTCAGCCGGTCGGCCTCGCCCGGCGGTTCGGCGATGGCGTCGCTGAGACGCCAGTCGACCGCCCGCATGCCCGTGGTGTCGGGATATCCCAGCCAGCTGACCTGGACCGGCGCCGGCTTGCGGGCGAACAGGGTCAGCCGGTTGTTGGCGGTGTGGCCAGTCAGGTCGACCAGGATGTCGATGCCGTCCTGTTCGATCAGCGCCATCGCGCGCGCGTCGTCCACCCCGACCAGCGACCGCCAGCCGTCCGCCATCCCCTTCAGCCGTTCGGTGACCACGTCCGAGCGCGCGGCCGCGTGGTAGCAGAACACCTCGAAACGGTTGCGGTCATGCTCGCGGATCAGCGGTTCGGCGAAGAAGGCGACGGAATGGGCGCAGAAGTCCGGCGAGACATAGCCGACGCGCAGGCGGCGTTCGGGATCGCGCGGGTTGGCGTGGCGCTTGCCGGCGGGCAGCAGCGGATCGGCATGGCGCTGCGCCCATCCCGCATGGGCTTTGAAAACGGTCTCGGGCGGGACGGCCGGGGTGTAGTGCAGGGCCAGCAGCAGGTTGGAGTGCATCAGAGTATGGGTGGGGTTGGCCTCCAGCCCCTTCTGGAAGACGCCGATCGCCTCCTCGATGCGGCCCATCTCCTTCAGCGTCTCGCCCAGGTTGTTCCAGGCCTCGGCCGATTTCGGGTCCGCCTTCAGGGCGGCCACGAAGCATTCCACCGCCCGTGCGAGTTCGACGCCCCCCTTGTGCAGGTCGCCCAGATTGCACAGCGCCGCCGCCATGTCCGGCTTCAGGCGCAGCGCCTCGCCGTAGGCGGCGCGGGCGCTCTCGCGGTCGCCGCGGTTGCGCAGGATGTTGGCCAGGTTGAAATGGGCCTCGGCATAGTCGGGCTTCAGCCGGACGGCGGTGCGCAGCGCCTCCTCGGCCTCCGCGGCCCGGCCCATGTCCAGCAGCAGGCAACCGTGGTTGCTGTGGACGAAGGGGTCGGCCGCGTTGCGGGCAAGCGCCCGGCGGTAGCAGCCCAGCGCCTCGTCCCAGTCGCCGCGGGCGCGCAGGATGATGGCAAGGTTGTTGTTGGCGTTGGGATGGCCCGGATCGGCGGCCAGCACGCTGCGGTATCCGGCCTCCGCCTCGGCAACCCGGCCCTCCCGGTGCAGGGTCAGCGCCCGCGCGAAGCCGGCCTCCGCCGCCGGAGCCGTCCCGGTGGGTGTCCCTGGGGCTGCGGCCCGCGGGGAGGGGGCCGGGATGGCCGGGCGTTTCGCCTTGGCCTGCTTTCGTGAAGGCTTTTTCATCGGGCTGACCGCTTGGCGTTAAGTCTTTGCCGGCAAAGAACCGTGCCATCGGTCGATAGCAACGACCGCACACTGTCCGCAAGCGGCATCTCGCCCCTACGGTCCGCTGTGCCGCAACGAACACACGAACCGGGGACATATGATGGATGAGGGATGCCATTGGGGACAGATGGCTTGCCGCTGTTGGCCCAATTCTGCTATTCCAGCGGAATCGCGTGGGTATGCATCGTCCGCAGGTGGCGGACGCACGCGCTTCATCGCGCCCCGGAGCCCAAGGAGCGTACGGTCGATCGAAACCGGGTGATCAGGCGGTATGAAGACCTTGCTTTCGCGACGCACTCCTTATCCTTTATGGCGGTTCCCATGACACTCGCTGCCGAAGTCCCTTGCGCCCACACCGGGCTGCACTCCCTGGCTGCCGTCGCGCGCCAGCGTGGCCTGGACGTTTCCGCCGAGCGGCTTCAGCACAGCAATGTCATCGGAAACGAGGAGCTGGACACCGCCCGCCTGCTGCGCGTCGCCAAGTCCATCGGCCTGAAGGCCGAAGCGACGACGCTGGATTGGGAGGATCTCGGAAAGCTCCACGATGCCTTCCCGGCCATCCTGCGCCTGCGCAACGGCAACTCGATGGTCGTGCTCGGCTTCGGCAAGCAGGGCGACACCGACGTCGCCATCCTGCAGGATCCGCTGGCCGGCCAGGAACTCATCCTCCCGGTCGACCGCATCCGCCTGAGCCAGGCCTGGGCCGGCGAGATCGTGCTGCTGAAGCGCGACTACGGCCTGACCGACACCGAACAGCCCTTCGGCCTGAAGTGGTTCCTGGTGGAGATCCTGCGCCACAAGCGCATTTTCCGCGACATCGGCATCGCGGCGATCCTGATGAGCCTGTTCGCGCTCGCCGTGCCGATCTTCTTCCAGCTGGTGATCGACCGCGTGCTGGTCCACCGCAGCATGGGCACGCTCGGCGTGCTGATGATCGGCATGGTCGGCGTCATCCTGTTCGAGGCGGCCTTCTCCTACCTGCGCCAGTACCTGATGCTCTACGCGACGAAGAAGATCGACGCGAAGATGAACGTGCAGGTCTTCAACAAGCTCGTCGGCCTGCCGATGCATTATTTCGAGCGGGTCTCGTCGGGCGAGATCGTCAAGAACGCCCAGCAGGCCGAGCGCATCCGCAATTTCCTCACCGGTCAGCTCTTCATGACGCTGCTGGACACGGTCTCGCTGGTGATCTTCCTGCCGATCATGTTCATGTACAGCGTGCCGCTGACCGTCCTGGTCCTGGCCTTCTCCGTGCTGATGGCGATCAACATCGGCATCATGATCCCGCTGATCAAAGGCCGGCTGAAGGAGCTGTATCAGGCCGAGGTGCGCCAGCAGTCCTTCCTGATCGAGAACATCCACGGCATGCGCACGGTGAAGTCGCTGGCGCTCGATGGCCGTCAGAAGCTGGAATGGGACCACCGCGTCGCCCGCGCCGCCGAACAGCGTTTCGACGTCGGCCGCATCATGATCATCGGCCAGACCGTCGCCCAGCCGTTGAACCAGCTGATGATGGCCTGCCTGCTGGGCCTGGGCACCTATCTGGCGCTGAACGGCGACCTGATGATGGGTGCCCTGATCGCCTTCTACATCCTGGCCGGCCGCGTCACCCAGCCGCTGCTGCAGATGGCGCAGCTGGTGCAGCAGTTCCAGGAGGTGTCGATCTCGGTCCAGATGCTGGGCACGATCATGAACCACGCCCCGGAAGAGGGCCGCACCGGCCGCGGCCTGCGCACGCCGCTGCGCGGCACGGTCGATTTCCAGGAGGTCCGCTTCCGTTACTCCCCCTCGTCGCCGCCGGCGCTCGACGGCGTGTCCTTCACCGCGTCCGAGGGCACCATCCTCGGGGTGATGGGCCGCTCCGGCTCGGGCAAGACCACGGTGACCAGGCTTCTGCAGGGGCTGCACCGGGCGCAGGAAGGGCTGATCCGCATCGACGGCCGGGACCTGCGCGAATACGACCTCGACCATCTGCGCGCCTCGATCGGCGTGGTGCTGCAGGACAATTTCCTGTTCACCGGCACCATCCGCGAGAACGTCTCCGCCGCCAAGCCGGGGGCGACGACCGAAGAGATCCTGAAGGTCATCCAACTGGCCGGCGCCGACGAGTTCGTCGAGCGGCTGCCCAAGGGCCTCGACACCATGCTGGAGGAAGGCTCGTCCAACCTCTCCGGCGGTCAGCGCCAGCGTCTGGCCATCGCCCGTGCGCTCCTGACCAACCCGAAGATCCTGATCATGGACGAAGCCACCTCCGCGCTCGACGCCGAGAGCGAGGCGATCGTCCAGGCCAACCTGATGAACATCGCCCGTGGCCGGACCATGATCATCATCTCGCACCGGCTGTCGTCCCTGGTGCCGTCCGACACCATCCTGGTGATGGACCGCGGCAAGGTGGTCGACAGCGGCAAGCACGATGAACTGCTGAAGCGCTGCGACATCTACCAGCATCTCTGGCACCAGCAGAACCGGCACATCTAGGAGCGCGCGCCCGTGTCCGCACAAAAGCCGACCGCACAAAAGTTTGCGAAAATCGAGACGGTGCGCGTTCCCGCCAACGACGTGGCTCCGCGCACGCCGGCCACTCCGCTCGACAAGCGTGCCAAGGCACGCGGCAAGGCGGCGATCGGTGCCTTCCAGAAGGACACGGAGGCGATCCAGAACGCCCCCGATCCGTTCCTGGCGCGCGTCACGCTGCATCTGCTGGCGCTGTTCGTCATCGGGCTGATCGCCTGGGCGTCGCTGTCCTACCTGGACAAGATCGTCGCCTCCCAGGGCAAGATCATCTCGACCGAGCCCAACGTGATGGTCCAGCCGCTGGAGATGGCGGCGATCAAGCAGATCCTCGTCCGTCCCGGCGATGTCGTGCGCAAGGGCGACGTGCTGGCGACGCTGGATCCGACCTTCACCCAGGCCGACGTCCTCCAGCTGGAATCCCGCCTCGCCAACGCCGACGCACTGATCGACCGGCTGGAAGCGGAGCATAACGGCAAGACCTTCGTGGGCGGCAGCGACCGTTACGGCTACGGCACGCTGCAGCAGTCGCTGTGGCGCGAGCGTCAGGCCCAGTACCAGTCGCAGATGCAGAGCTACGAGGAGAAGCTCGCCCGGCTTCAGTCCAACGTCTCCAAGTACGAGATGGACCGCGTCCATCTGAACGAGCGGCTGAAGGTGGTGCGCGAGATCGAAACCATGCGTTCCACGCTGCTGGCCACCCAGGTCGGCAGCAAGCTGAACCTGCTGCAGGCCACCAGCGACCGCATCGACATCGAGCGCAATCTGGTCCTGAACCAGAACGAGTTGCAGGGCAACCGCCACGATCTGCAGGCTCTGCTCGCCGACCGCGACGTTTTCGTCCAGCAGTGGAACGGCAAGATCATCGAGGAGCTGACCTCCCAGCGCAACGAGCGCGAGGCCCTGCGCGAGCAGCTGACCAAGGCGCGCAAGCGCCAGTCGCTGGTCCAGCTCGACGCCCCGGTCGACGCCATCGTTCTGGAGGTTTCGCCCAAGGCCGCCCCCGGTTCGATCGCCAAGGAGGCCGAGCCGCTCTTCACCCTGGTCCCGGTCGGAGCACCCCTGGAGGTCGAGGCCAACATCGACGCCCGCGACCTTGCCTTCGTCCAGGTCGGCGACAAGGTGCGCGTCAAGCTCGACGCCTATCCCTACATGCAGCACGGCTCGCTCGACGGCGAGGTGGTGACGATCAGCGAGGACTCCTTCTCCAACAAGGACAATGCCGCCGGGATGCTCTTCTACCGTGCGCGCATCAAGCTGCTGACGACCACGCTGGACAATGTCCCCTCCAACTTCCGCCTGATCCCCGGCATGCCGCTGATTGCCGACATCAAGGTCGGCGAGCGCCGTATCATCACCTATTTCCTCCGCCCGATTCTGCGCGGGGTCGACGAAAGCCTGCGGGAGCCCTGACCTTGTTCGGCAAGCTGTTGAAGCGAAGCAAATCCACCGGTACCCGCAAGCCCGATTTCCAGCGTGGCCTCGCCGCTTTCGAGGCGGAAGACTATGCCGCCGCCGTCACCGACTGGATGCCGCTGGCTGAACACGGCCATGCCGAGGCGCAGTACCGCATGGGCCAGCTCTATGCCCGCGGCCAGGGGGTGGTGCGCGACTTCGGCGACGCCGCCCACTGGTTCCGCAAGGCGGCCGAGCAGGGCCATGTCGAGGCGCAGTTCTCGCTCGGCCTGTGCTATGCCAACGGCGAAGGCGCTGCCCAGGACAATGCCCTGCCGGTGCGCTGGTACAAGACCGTGTCGAAGGCCAGCCCGCCGACGGCCGAGGCGAATCTGGCCCTGCTCTATCCCAATGGTCTGGGGATCGGTCCGGACATCGCCCAGGCCCTGCACTGGTACCGCCAGGCTGCCGAGGGCGGCCATGCCGAGGCGCAGCACCACATCGGCCTGTTCCACGCCTACGGTCAGGGTGTCGCCCAGGACGTCGCCGCCGCCGCCGACTGGTACCGCCGGTCGGCCGAGCAGGGCTATGCCATCGCCCAGCACGCGCTTGCCTCGCTCTATGCCAACGGCCAGGGGGTGGAGCGCGACATCGAGCAGGCGCTTTTCTGGTATCAACGCGCTGCTGACCAGGGCTACGTGAATTCGCAGCTTGCGCTCGCCATCATGCATGAGCACGGCACCGGCGTGCAGGCCGATCCGGCCAAGGCGGCGGAGCTGTACCGGCTGGCGGCCGAACAGGGGCATCCGGTGGCCCAGGTCAATCTGGGCCTGCTGTACGCCCGCGGCCACGGCGTGCCCCAGAACTATGCGGAAACCCTAAAATGGTGCCGCCGGTCGGCGGAGCAGGGCAACGTCAACGCCCAGTTCAATCTCGGCCTGATCCATTCCAACGGTCTGGCCGGCGCCCCCGACTATAGCGAGGCGGCGGTCTGGTACCGCAAGGCCGCCGCACAGGGCAATGTCGGCGCCCAGGTCAATCTGGGTCTGATGCTGGCCCATGGCTGGGCCGGCCGCCCCGATCTGGTCGAGGGCGTGGACTGGCTGCGCAAGGCCGCGGCGCAGGGCCATGCCGGCGCCATGACCAATCTGGGCGCCCTTTACGCCAACCGCGACAGCAAGGCTCACAACCCGATCCAGGCCTATGTCTGGTACATCATGGCCGCCGCCGCCACCCAACCCGGTCCCGACCGTGACGGGCTGGAGGCCAAGGCCCATGAACTCGGCGCCAGCCTCGGCAGCGAGGATCGGCACAAGGCCCAGGTCATCATGGAAGAGTGGAAGAAGAATCCGAAGCTGATGGCGTCCGCATAGTCCGGCCGGGAGGCCTGGGGATGGTCCACCGGACATCCCCAGGCCTCCCGAGACCGCCGGCGGACGATCTGGCGCCGGAGAGGCCATCCGCCTGATCGGGCGGCCCTTTTCCGGTTTTATTGGCTCCCATCGCCCGCGTTTGCTCCTTGCGCGTCGATCTGCATCGAACCGCTGCGACGGTGCTGGCACCCGGTTATTTCGGTGCCAAAGCGCGGGCTGTGAATGCCGGCGGCATCCGGATTTCCGACACGCATCATATGGTCGCGCAAATCACTCGAGTTCGTCTCTAACCGCGTGGTCGCGATTGCCAGCATGTCAGTTTCTTGTCGTAATTCGATGAATAATCTCGTTTTTCGCGATAAAGAAAGCCGTCAGCTGCAGGCCTTTCTTCAAAGCTATCGGTATGGTTCATGATGATTAAAAATTTTGTCGAAACTCTTATTGGAAATTGGAAGAAACCAAACCTGAATATGAAAATTCATAAATGAAAAGTTGTATCAAAATTTTATCAACATAAAAGTGATATTATAAAATTGTGTGTAGATATTTGATGGTGTCATATAAATATAATTGCAGATAGAGTAATAGCAGGTCAAATATTTCGCGACATTTCTTCCTTCTCCATATTATTTCATTGAAAAAATTAGTGATCTATATCAATGCCAACAAAAATTATATGATGCTGTCGATGCAATGGAAAAGCTATGTTGACATCTGTATGTTACATTCATCCAATGACTATAGATATAGAGCGTTCCAATGGTTGCCCGAATGTTCGGAAAAATCATAACGGATTGTTCAATGATTTCTGGGAAAGCATGAGAGGCTAAACGGATTGGAAGGCAAGACGCCGAAGCTCGGGCTGGGCGTTTGAGTAGAAGCTTGGGGTAGCCTTGTGTCAAAAAATATTCTCTGCATCGTCGGAACCCGTCCTGAAGCCATCAAGATGGCGCCTGTCATATCGACCTTAAAATTGGTGGACTGGTGTGCAGTTCGTGTTATCGCCACGGCGCAGCACCGCGACATGCTGGATCAGTCTCTGGGCGTCTTCGGCATCGAGCCGGACATAGATTTGAATTTGATGGCGCCGAACCAATCGCTCGCCGATCTCACGATCAGGGCTCTGGCAGGGTTGGATCGAATTCTGGCGACCGAAGCCCCAAGCGCCGTTCTTGCCCAAGGCGATACGACCACCGTTCTGGCGACCGCGCTCGCCTGCTTTTACCGACGCGTTCCCTTCTGCCATGTGGAAGCCGGTTTGCGTACGTTCGATATGAGCAATCCTTTCCCCGAGGAATTCAATCGCGTTACGGCTGGCCAAACCGCCGCGTTGCATTTCGCGCCGACGGAGGCTGCACGGCAAAATCTGCTGAAGGAGAGAATTCCGGCTGAGCGGATCCTCGTTACCGGCAACACCGTTATCGATGCCCTCCTGTCCATTGCCGATGGCGCTCCTGTTTTTCCATATGCAGCCGTCTCCGGGCGACGCCTTGTTCTGGTAACGCTGCACCGACGCGAGAATTTCGGCGAACCTTTGCAGCGGATCCTTTCGGCCATTCTGCGCCTGGCTTCGGAGAATTCGGATGTCGAGGTTGTTCTGCCTGTCCATCCCAACCCCAACGTCAAGGAAGCCGTTCATCGGATTCTCGGTCGGCATGAGCGGATCACGCTGATCTCTCCTCTCGACTATCTGGGCTTCGTGTCTGCTATGAAGGCCGCAGACATCATCCTGTCCGATTCGGGAGGGGTGCAGGAGGAGGCGCCGGCGCTCGGCAAGCCGATCCTGGTGCTGCGCGATACGACGGAGCGGCCTGAGGCCATTGCCGCCGGAGTGGCGCGTCTGGTCGGTTCCGACCCCGAACGGATCGTTGGAGAAGCGCAGGCTTTGCTGCGCGATCCTCGGCATTATCGAAGCATGGCAAAGGGGGGCTCGCCTTATGGAGACGGTCGCGCTGCCGGCAGGATTGCCGATGCGCTGTTCAATCTCGTGATGAGCGGTCCAGCTGATTGCAATGTTTGATTCCTGCTCTTCGAAAGCATGATCATGAAGAACAAATTCATTGTTTGCGACCCTTCCATCGTCGGCAAGGGTGGGCACTATCTTGTGTATGCAGAGCAGGTCCTGGCAAGTGCCCGGGATCGGTCATTCCAGACGCATCTGTTTACCAACAAAATGTACAGCGCAGACAATGAAGAATTTTACAAGATTCATCGAGTATTTGAGTATGACATTTGGGGCAACAGCACCGTCAAGGCGTCCTTGAAGGAATGGAAGGACGATGCCGATGTGGCATCCCTGCTGCGGGCGCGCTACTCCCGGCTCGGTTTGCTCTGGCAAGCGTCGAAGGACATTGAAACTTTCTCCCACTACAGCGCCGACTTCCCGGTTTCGCCGAGAATGCTGCGCCGCTTGCGTAGGATGGCTGACATCCGTTCTGCCGCCATGTCGCTGCTGGCGGACCGTGAATGGGAGGCGATGACCCGCGGTCACAACCCCCAGGTGGACCGCTTCCTTCATTACCGTTTGCTTCGGGCCTGCATTCGTGATGCCGCTTCCCTGGTGCGGGAGGATGGAAAGGGCAGAGGACTTGCGGGTCAGACCGCTGCCGGCGCTCCCGCCGACGCGGAGCGCTGGAATCGTCTGGCTCAGCGCACGGCAGCCGCGCAGTCCTTCGCCACCGCCCTGATCCGCACTGTGGCGGCGCTGAAGCCGACGGCCGACGACCACATCTTCCTGCCCAGCATGGCGCCTCATGAACTGGCCGGCCTGCGCTGGGCCATCCTGCAAAGCGATGCCCTTCAGGCTCCGACCTATCATCTGGTCTTCCGCCGGGACATCTATCGCGGCTACAGCGATCAGTTCGATGCGGGCGAATGGGGGGTGCATGCCATGCGTCATGCGCTCCATGCCATGAAGGACGTCAGCGCACAAACCCGCATCAACTTCTATACCGATACTGACGAACTCACCTACCAGTACAATCGCCTGGATGCTTTCTCCTTCGTCACGCTTCCGGTGCCGGTCAGCGTCGAGGCCGGTGTCGGGAAAGCCGTCGCCTTGCCGGAACTGGATGACCGCTCACAGCGCCGCGTGGCGATTCTCGGGAACCATGGCTCCGCCGCTCTGGCGGGGATCATGCCGCTGCTGGGGCGCGACCATACCGCGTCCGGCATCGCCAATTTCCTCGTGCAGGAGGATGCCGGTTCTCTTCCCAACCCGCTCCTGGCCCGCTGGCATCCGGCGGTTCTCACCCGTGTGGCGGTGGACGATGCGCGTTGGGCAGACGTGGCAACGCGCCAAGCCGACATTCTCATTCTTCTGCGCGATGGATCGTCGCAACTTCCGCTGGCCGATCTGGCGGCGGCCGGCAAGCTGCTCGTGCTGCCGGCCGATGCTCCCGAATGCCTGCAGCTTTGCCGTCAGGCGAGCCAGACGCATGCGGCCCTGGTCGCCAGCCATGGAGCCGTGCTGGCGGAAAGCTCCGGCGATCCGAATGCGTTGCGGTGGCGCCGGTATTATGAGAGTGGCGTCGACCGTGAAGAGGACGGAAGCTGCACGCCGGAAGGCGTGGCGCTGACCCACAATGGCATGACCTATACCCGCATTGCCGTTTCGGAAGGCGCCACACACCTCTGGCTGAAATTCCCGGTGACCCTGTCCTCCAAGTGGAAGGATACCGGCGCAACAACCGAACTGACGGTCGAGTTCATCGGCGGCGGAGATGCCGGCCAACCGCCTTTCGTCGACCAGACAGAGCGGCGCGTCATCGAGATTTTCCCGCACGCCCATGCCGGTGACCCGCAAGCGGCTTCCAGGAACGGTTCCCGCGGACAGGGAGAGCATTCGGTCCTGATCAAGGTGCCGGCGAACAGCCGTGTCGTGTGGCTGGCTCTGCGCAACTACACGCCGTCGATGAGCCTCTATCGTCTGGAACGCTTCCAGGTCCGTTGGGTGCGGAGCCGCTGCCCGTTGCCGCGGACGGTCGGCTATATCCCTTACCGGCAGGGCAGGGATTTCGCCGAGACCTTGAACAGCATCGCCCAGAAATTGAAGGAGGCGATCGACCTGTTCACTCTTCACTGGGACCACGGCACTCCCCCAACCGGACTTCTGGCCGGCCAGAAGTCCGGTGCGCAGGACCATTCCTGCCTTGTCGGCGGCTATCTCGGGGATGCCAGGCTGGAAAAGGGCTTCCACCTGATCCCGGCAGCCATCGACCGGCTCGACCGCGACCATGTCGCCCCGGGCCTGCTGCGCTTCCAATTGCAGTCCTATGTCCCTCAGGCGCGGCCGGAGCTGAAAATCCTGCAGGCGCTGGAGCATCTGCGCTCCATGAGCCGAAGCGCCGTCCGTACGCTTCCGCGGCCTTTGTCCGTGCCCGAGTACAACCAGCTTCTGGACCGCTCGGACTTTGTGCTAATTCCCTACACGCGACTGAACTACACGGCCCGCAGCTCGGGCATCTTCACCGAAGCTCTGGCGGCGGGCAAACCCGTGATCGTTCCGGCCGGAACCTGGATGTCCGAAATCGTCGATCAGGCATCCTACGCCTTTCATGCCGGCAGCATCGAGCCGGACAGCATCGTCAGCGAACAGAACTGCCTGCAGGCCTTCCCGTGGCGGACCCTGTCCAATGACGGGGACCAGCCCGCTGACCGGGCGGTGTCTTCGCGCTCTGTTCGGATCTCCCGTCACCAGACGACCTACATCCAATCCTCGGTGCCGACGGGCTGCACCCATGTCTGGCTGTCCTTCGGCCATGACTCGCCATTCCACGACAGCCACACCCGGGTGGTGGTCGCTCTTCTGCGCGATGAGTGGGAGGAGGGGGAAGTCCGGTCCACGGAGCTCTGGCGGCGGGATCACATCGTCGGTCATGCTGGAGATGAGCGGATGTCCGTCGTCATTCCGCTGATCCCGCAGGCGACGCGGCTGTGGATCGGTTTCCTGAATGCCTTCACCACGACCGACTACCAGCTTGTGCGCCCAACGCTCCGCTGGCTGAAGTCGCCTGTGCCCATCGCGGAGACGGCGCTCGGCATCAAATACATCGAGGAAAATTCCGACGAGGAGATCGCCCGATCCCTGGCCGACGCGATTGCCATTCTGCACGGCAGCTACGCCTCTCTCAATCGCTCGGTTGCCGGTTTTGCTCCCGGGTGGCGGGAGCGCAACGCACCGTCGACATTGGTTTCGACCCTGCTGGCGCAATCCTCGGCCGCTCCCCGCTGGTCGGACGAGCGGATTTCCGCCCAAGATTGGTAACCACCGTTCCATGGCCTTCCTGGAAAGGGATTGAACCTTGAAGATCGCCTGCTTGTCGGACATCACGCTCGGTTACGCCGTTCCCCAGATCGAACTGCTGACGGCTTCGCTGGCCCGCCATTACGCCGCGACCGAAGCTGTGGTCGTCGAGCCGGACATGAAGGGGCGCCGCGCGCTGTTCGCCCACGACCTGATTTCCCTGCGGCGCTTCGTAACGCGCACCCCGCCGCACGACCCGGTGTTCCATATCGAATATGCGCGGTTCATCGAGCGCTTCCTGCGGTCTTTCCGCCCGGATGTCCTCATCGTCACCAACGGGGCGGTCATGCCCGGACTGCTGCTGTCCGGCCATAAGCCGGCCCTGCTGATCTATTACATGCTCGAAAGCCTCGAGCATCAGATCCATGGCGGCAGCCTGTACGGCGACTTCAACGACATGGTTCAGGACATGGTCGATATCGTGGCCGTTCCGGAACAGCGCCGGGCGGCTTACGATCTCCGCACTCCGGAATGGACGTCGAAGCCCCTGGTGGAGCTTTTGAACGTTGCGTCCGACCAGGGCTTCCCGCCCCGTCAGGCACTGGCTGCGGATGGGCCTGTCCGCTTCCTTCATGCCGGTACGATCAACAGGAATACGTTCTGCGATGTCCTGTCCGGCCTGAAGATGGACAACATCCGGATCGATATGGCCGGGCCTCAGGACGACGATGCGACCAGATCGATTGTCCGCAAGGGAAGTGAATCCGGCAATGTGACCTATCTCGGCCTGCTTCCCCTGTCCCGGCTTCATGGGATCGTCCAGGATTACGACTATCGCTTCGTTCTTTGGCGCCCTCTGGACTTCAATTCGTTCTTTGCGTCGCCGAACAAGCTGTTCGAATCCATTTCCGCCGGCGTGCCGCCGATCTGCACGCCGAATCCCCAATGCGCCGACATCATCCGGCGCTACGACTGCGGCATCCTGATGGAAGGCTGGGAGAACCGCCATCTGGAGGCGGCCATCCATTACGCGATCTCCATCGCGCGTACCGAGCGGTATCAGGAGCTTGTCCGGAACTGCTACGAAGCGGTGCGCTGCGAACTCAACTGGAGTGCGCAGTTCGACAAGATGATCCCGCATCTGCCGGCGGCATCCGCTCTGCAGCGGGAGACGGCAGTCTGCCTGCCGGCATGAGGTCGGGTGCGGGGCGGAAGCGGGCGATGAGCCTGTCCCGCCCCGCACAACCCGTCAGCAGTCGGTTGCCCCCTGCCATTCGGCCCGGCCCTTCAGGGCCTGGTAGATCTCGCTCCGGCCCGGTTCGGAGCCATCGGGCAGAGCCATTTCGGAGAAATCGATCCGGGTCTGGATGACGCCCAGCGGCTGATGATCGGTCTGGCGGGCTGCCGTCGTAAGATAGGAGGCGAGGGTCACGTCGGCGCAGCGTTCGGCGAAGTGAAGCTGAAGGCCGATGATGCGGTGATAGGTGGCGTCGATGCCGTAGGGCGTGGAAACGGCGCGTTCAAGAGCCATGGCCAACTCTCCTGAAGATATGGAAGCGAAATGGGAAGCGGCCCGATCTAGGCGCACAGAAGCTGACGGATCGTGCCGCCGGAATCGCGGATGGCGATGGAACCGGTGGCGGCCGGAGCGCCGGCGCTGTAGGTGCCGAACCAGAGATGGCCGCCGCCTTTGGGCAGCAGCTTCAACCCGATGTCCGCATCGGTCCCCTGCACCGCGAAGGCAGGGGCATTTCCGGTGGATGCTCCCGTAACCTGCACGCTGTTGACCGCATTGGGTGTGTTGACGATGCGAAGCTGCTCCGTGCCGCTCGTCGCCCCGCTCATCGCACCGGTGACGACGCGAACCCCGTCATAGCTTGCCAGCCTTGCGCCGTTGCCCGCGTCGCGCGTCAGGCTGAAGAGATGGATACCGGATGCTTGGCCGGCGAAACCGCAGCCATTGCTGCCGGTGTTGGTGTTCATCACCAGCCCGGCAGCAGGCGCAAGGCCAAGATTGCCGCTGCTGCTGCCCAGAGAGGGGGAATTCCCCGTCAGGCCCCCGGTCGCCACAAGACAGACAGTGGCGCCGGCCAGGGGAACGACCCGCAGGCTCTCGGCCCCCGTGCTGCCGCCCAGCCGAACCATGCCGGTCGGTTCGACGCGCAGCCGTTCGGCACCGGCGGTCGCGACAGCCAGCGTATCGCCCGCAGGAAAGAACAGTCCGGTGTCGCGGTCGGCGGCGGCGGCGAGTGCCGGTGCCGTGACCTTGCCCGGTCCCAGGGCAACGGTGCCGGTGAAAACAGGATCGACCGCAGGAACGGCCGGTGCCGTTGTGGTGTAGGAATTGCTCATCGCCATCACCCGTAGAAAGCCAGCGATACCGCGCAGTCGGCCGGGGCCACCATGCCCAGGGCAGCTATGGCGTCGACCGTCCGGGCGGCGGGGTTCAATTCCGGTCCGCTGCCGTCGAGAATGTCGGAAACGGGCAAAGCGACGGCTCCGCCGAAGCGGACCCAGAAATTCCCGGTGGCGGAAAACAGGACATGGCGTGCTCCGGACGGAACCGGGATCAGTTTGGCAGTGCCGGCAGTCAGGAAAATGTTGAACACCATGGTCGATGTGGCAAGCACATCGGTCCGGCGTCCCATGGCGTCCTCGGCGGTGATCAACGCATGCATTTCAGGGTGCCTCCGATTGGAGAAGCCAAAAACAACTGTGCCCGCGCTCATTGAGATGAGCGCGGGCACAGTTTGGGGCGTGATCCGGAGAGGCTTATCAGAAATGCCGCAAAGCAAGAAGGATTATTTTCCCAAATCCGTCAAATCGGCAGGAGCCCGTCGCCGATCGATCGGCGGTTCCGGAATGGGATCTCGGAAACGACGTGATCAATCGTGATGCCGACAGTCTCGGTATCCACTGCCTTGGCCAAACACTCTATCCAGATCACCAAATCGGCTGCTTTGGGAAGATTGACGATCAAATATCGATGGTTCTGATAAAGCGCAGATTTTGGGCCATGATAGAATGTAAAGTCTTTTCCATATGCTTGAACGCCAATTTTCACAGTGTCATTAGATGAAATCCATGAAAAAGGATAGTTCATATATATTCTATGGCGCCCATCACAAATTTTTATTTGTTCAGAATGATATAAAATTTCGGAAGAGGCTGGGTCTATGTTTATCGATCCTTCAAAATATTTATGGAAAAAGAACTCATAATGATAAGGGGTTGGTGGAGATTCCCTGTGAACATAAAGAATATTTCTGGTTCTTTTTTCCGAATTAAAGATCTCCTCTGTAATCTCCTCTAGAGTATCCACATCAACAGCTCTATAACCAAATTCATTCATGAAAGTCAGACAGCGAATTTGGCTTGGAAATTGTTCAAGAACAATCGATGGATGAGCGCGTTCTATCGTTTTCTTAAATCCTAACAGGGCTTCATATTCTGCGCCTTCAATGTCCATTTTTACGAACGAAGGCGTTTGTCCGGTATCATCAACAAAATCATCAAGTGAAAGTGTGCTGACATCAATACTTTCACTATATGATGATAAATATATGCCATCGGCAGCAGATGCATTGCTGTATCTTATCTGAATTATATCTTCAGAATTTGAATAAACGGCGCAGTGAATAAGATGAGAATTGAAACAGCTATTCGCAACGATGTTGCGTTGAAGCTGTGGAATGTTCCTGGGGCTTGCTTCAAATGTAAAGACTTGGCCTCGAGGACCGACAGACCGCGACATTGCGACAGTCATTGATCCGATATGACCACCCACATCGAAAACTGTATCCCCTGGTTTGCAAAGGTCCCGAACAACAGTGTTTACTGCCGGCTCTCCCGTATTTCCACGGTACCAAGGCGTGCAGTTGCCATTTATTTGTATGCTTATAATATCAACTTGGCCTTTTATTCCGTTTATTCTCTGTTCGATATCCAAGATAACCGCCATCGCTCTATAAGGATCTCTAAAATATATCTTCTCCATATCTTATTTTTTGTCAAGTTGATTGTAGATAAATGCGTACCGACGTCTTCTTGACTAATCAAATATCCAACTCCAATGAGCTGAATTTTCCAAATAGCAATTTTATTTTATGAAATAAATCAAATTGTATTTTCAGATAACAGGCTGTTTAGCATATTTTGTGCTCCCTCATGCGACCCTCTAAGTGCAATTGCGTCCTGAAGATCAATAATTGCTTCTGCACATTTGTTAATCTGCTTGTAAAGGTGCGCCCGGTTGTACTTAATCCAGAAGGGATCATACCCAATGCGGAGAGCTTCGTCGAAATGACGAAGGGCATTCTCCTGATGATCCGCTTGCTTCATCAGCATGAGCGCCAGGATGTAATGGCCATAGCCGTCTTCCGGGAACGCTTTGACATAATCCTCGGCAATTTCCTGCCATTCCGGCAAAGGCAAGGGGCACTCGGCATAAGCTGCCAGCACGGCGCGGCGTGGGTCGTTGATGAATGTCCGTACCGGAGGATAGGCATTCACCGACTGTGACTGGACCGGAGACATGACCGCCGATATCTCTCGGGTATAATATTCGAAGTAATCGTAAAAATTGCGATGATAGTAGAATTTCAGGCTGTTCTCGTCCCAGGAATCGTAAAGATCCCTGTAGATTTGCCCGCATCGCTCGATCCGATCCTCATCTTCCTTTGAAAGACCGGGAAGGGCATCCAGACCGTTCGAAGCGGCGGCCCGCAGCGAAGCGCCGGCGACCACCGCCTCGGTCCCCAGAAACCCGTTCAGCCGTTCCAGCACGCGGTCGGAATAGCGCTCCATCGGGATGACGTAGACATTCGGCAGAAAGCTCATGAAACGGATCATCAGCGAGACGGCTTCCAGCCACGTGTCGATCAGATCCCCATAGGCGTTGGCCGGAAACATCCGGTGCATGGACACGATGGCTTGCAGCGGGTGCCGGATGGTGAAGACGTAATCCGCATGGAAATAATTCTTGGCGAAATGTTCCCACAGGCCAAGCTGCTCCGGCCGCCTCGGTCCCAAGGCGATTTTATCGCCGACGCGCGGATAGAATTTCGCCAGTTCGGTCAGCACCTGATCGCCGCGCAGGCTGGGCGGTATGCAGGGGGGGAGATAATGCCCCTTGAGCCATGTGCGGTTCTGGGAAGCGCCCTTCCGATTGAAGAAATCCGGAAAATGCGGAAGTTCCGTACGCCAGTATATCTCTCCTTCCTTCAGAAGAAAGACATTCCTGTCAGAATTGAGGATATCGCACAGTATCGTCGTTCCGGACCGGGCATGTCCGATAATGAATATCTCTTTTTTTACTTCTTTCTCATTCATCGGAATTTGCCCTGAAAATTTTTGCTAATTGATTGGACGATATCCTACGAAAGGTTGCGTGGGTAAGCAAGAATATCCGGTCTCCAATACCTCATTTTTGTCTCTTCCTGAGCAGGAAGGCGACCGGGAAGGGCTCGGGAAAATCGAAAAAAATCAACTGATAGATTTGTCGCATGCTTGTGGCAATCGGCACGGACGCATGTGAGCCGGACAAACTTCTCTTTACGTTGAGGAGTTGCCGTTGCTATACAGAACGAACTCCCATGAGGGTGTTCCGTGGCGTTGAGCGCAGCTTCGTGGAGCATTCCTTAAGAAATGAACACCGAAGCGGCTTGGGTCATTATGGTTGATCTTGATCGTATTCTTGTCACCGGTGCAACCGGCTTTCTGGGCCGTCACACTGTTCGGGTTCTCAATGACCGGTACGGGGCCGAACACGTCTTCGCGGTCAATTCCCGGCACTACGATCTGATGGACCGTGGCCAGATCCACAAGATGTTCCAGGATATCCGCCCCACTGCCGTTGTGCATCTGGCGGCCTATTCAGGCGGAATCGGCGCCAACCGCACCTATCCCGCCGATTTCTACCTGCGCAATACCTTGCTGACCGCATTGATGTTCGAAGCGGCGGCGCATTTCAAGGTCGGCAAGCTGCTCTATCCCATGGGCGGCTGCTCCTATCCGGCCCGGGCGGCCAGCCCGATCGGCGAGGACCAGCTCTGGAACGGCTATCCCCAGCCGGAAAGCGCCCCCTATTCCACCGCCAAGATGATGGGCGTCGTCGCCGCGCGCGCCTACCGGCAGCAGCATGGGCTGAACGCATCCGTCATCATCCCCGGCAACCTGTATGGCGAATACGACAATTTCCACCCGCTCGACAGCCACGTCATCCCGGCGACCATCCGCCGCTTCCACGAGGCGCGGCTGCAGGGGGTGGACTGCATCACCCAGTGGGGATCCGGAAAGCCGACCCGCGACTTCGTCTATGCCGGCGACGTGGCCGCGCTGATCCCCTTCTTCCTGGAAAGCTTCGACGAGGTCGGACCGGTCAACATCTCGTCCGGCACCGAGACCTCCATCCGCGAACTGGCGGAGACGGTGGCCGAATTCACCGGCTATGCCGGCCGGATCGAATGGGACACCGGCAAGCCGGACGGCCAGATGGTCAAGATCTTCGACACCGCGCGGCTGTCCTCGCTCGGCCTTTCCTGTCCGACCCCGCTCGCCGACGGGCTGCGCCGCACCATCGACTGGTTCGCGACCCACTACGCCGACCGCGGCGACGGGCTGCGGCTATGACCCCCCGTCCCCTGATCTATCTGATCGGCGGCAACGGCTTCGTCGGCTCCGCCTATCGCCGCCTGTTCGCCGCCCGCGGCATGGACTGCGTCCTGGTCGGGCGGGACGACATCGAAAGGCTGCGCGGCACCCGGTGCGACGTGCTGATCAATGCCAACGGCAACAGCAAGAAGTTCCTGGCCGACCGGGATCCGCTGTTCGACTTCGATGCCTCCGTGCGGTCGGTGATGGAAAGCCTGGTGGCTTTCGACGCCGGCAGCTACGTGTTCCTGTCGAGCGGTGACGTCTATCCCGATCCGTCCTCGCCGGAGACGACGGGCGAGGATCAGGCGATCGACCTCGCCCGGGTCAGCCGGTACGGCCTGCACAAACATCTGGCCGAACAGCTGGTGATGGCCAGCCGGCGTCCCTGGCTGGTCTTGCGGATGGGCGGCTTCGTCGGCCCCGGACTGAAGAAGAACGCCGTCTACGACATGCTGAACGGGGATCCGGTGTGGCTTTCCCCGGAAAGCCGCCTGCAGTTCATCCACACCGATCATGCCGCCGATCTGGTCTGGCGCCTTGTCGAGCGGGGCGTGCGCAACGAGGTGGTCAATCTCGGAGCCGAGGGGCTGGTCCATCTGGGCGATCTGCATCGCGAGATCGGGGGCGATATCGGGGGCGAGATGGGGGCGGGCTCGGTCTTCCGCGAGGATGCGGCCGTCGTGCGTTACGAACTCTCGCTGGAGAAGTTGCGACGCCTGAGCGGCACGTCCCTTCCTTCCAGCATGGACGATGTCCGGCGCTTCGTTGCGGAGCACAGGTCCGCGGCAGCCTGACCGGAACCATCCGGCCGGGACTGCCCGCCCAGGCATCCTTGTCAAGGTAACAGCCATGATGATCATGTCGCGCACCCCGTTCCGGATCAGCTTCTTCGGCGGCGGGACGGACTATCCGGAGCATTTCCGCAAGGAGGGACAGCGCGGTGCCGTGGTCGGCATGGCGATCGACAAGTATATCTACATCAGTGCGCTGCGAATCTCCGGCATTCAGAACTACCGTTACCGTGTCAGCTATTCCCGGCTGGAAAAGGTGATGGAGGTCGGCGAGATCGAGCACAGCGTCGTGCGAGAATGCCTGCGGCATTACCGCATCGACGACATGCTCGACATCAACATCATGTCCGACATTCCCGCCAGCACCGGGCTCGGCAGTTCTTCCGCCTTCACCGTGGCCCTGCTGAACCTGCTGGCCCGGCTGCGCAACGAGCGCGTTACCAAGATGGATCTGGCCAAGCGGGCCATCTTCGTGGAGCGCGATCTGCTGAACGAGCGCGTCGGCGTGCAGGACCAGCTCCATGCCGCTTTCGGCGGGATCAACCGCTTCGACTTCGACAGCAGGAACATCCGCATCACCCCTGTGTCGATGACCGGCGCGGTGCAGCAGCATTTCGTCGACTCGCTGATGCTGATCTACTCCGGCGTCACCCGCCATGCGTCGGCGACGCTCGACGAGCAGATCGGCAACACCAAGGCCGGCAAGGTGGACCGGCAGATGGATGCCCTCCTCGACCTCGTCGACCAGTCGGTCGCCGTCATGGAGATGGAGGACCCCCAGGCCATGGTCGCCGAGTTCGGCCGGATGATGGACGAGGGCTGGCGGATCAAGCGCTCGCTGTCGAGCAAGATCACCCTGCCGCACATCGACGAGCTGTATGACCGCGCCATGGCGAACGGTGCGCTCGGCGGCAAGCTCTGCGGTGCCGGCGGCGGCGGCTTCCTGCTGATAGTGGTGCCGCCGGAACGGCGGGCGCAGGTCACGGAGGCTGTTTCCCCGGCCAAGGTCATCGATATCGGGCTGGACACGCAGGGAGCAATTCTCCTTTATTCCTGAACTGTTTGTCCCCTCTGCGGCGGCCCTGATGAATCGCCTTGTTCTCTGCGACCAGTCCCTCATCGGGCTCGGCGGCCATTATTACGAATACAGCACGTCGGTCGCGCGGGCGGCGCAGGAGCTCGGCCTCTCGGTCCTGATCGCCGCGAACCGGTCTGTCGATCCGTCCCTGTTCCAGGGTGCCGGCTCCATCGGCCTGGATGTGCTGCCCTGGTTCGCCATGAGCTGGGGGGAGGCCGCCCAGGCCCACCGGCAGGGAACCGCCGTCACCAGGATCGCGGACGAGCTGTCAGCCCTGCTGGACCATTGCGGTGCGGCCGGGGGGGACATCGTCCTGCTGCACACCCTGGGATGGGAGGAGGCGGACGACATCCTGCATTGGCTGCTCGGCCTGCCGGCGGATGCCGTCGCTGCCCTGCCGCACATCCGTCTCCTGTTCCGCTTTCCCCTGTCCTGGCTGTACGAGCCGTGGCGGTCCTCGCTGGTGCGTGCGTTCGCCAGGCTGCAGGACGATCCGCCCCTCCGCCACAAGCTGGGCTTCCTCAGCGACACCGAGCCGCTGGCCCGCTCCTTCACCGGCCTGTTCGGTCATCCCTTCACCGTGATGCCCATCCCGTTCCGCACCGACCTGCTGGACGGGGATCCCGTGGAACGGCGCGACGCCGAAGCCGCCGAAGCCGTCGCGCCGGCGGCTTCCCGGCCGGTCGGCCCCCTGGCGATCGGCTATTTCGGCGATGCGCGGCTGGAGAAGGGCTATCATCTGCTGCCGTCGCTGCTGTCACGGCTCTGGCGGACCGCAATCCGCCCCGGCAAGGCACGCTTCCTCGTCCAGTCGCACTTCAACGCACCGGGCGGCGAACCGGGCATGCTTCAGGCGCGCAACCAGCTTCTGCAATTCACGGCCCCGCAGGTCGAACTGACCGCGGCCCCTTTGCCGACTGCCGACTATTACCGCCGGCTGCAGGCCTGCGATGCGGTCCTGATTCCCTACGATCCCGACAGCTACGCCGAACGCAGTTCGGGGATTCTGGTCGAGGCGCTGGTCGCCGGCAAGCCGGTGATCGTGCCGGAGGGATCCTGGATGGCCGGTCAGGTCTCCGCGGAGCATGCCGCCGTCTACCGCCACCCCGACGGGCTGTTCGAAGCCGTGCAGGGGATGATCGACCGCCATCCCGACTATGCGGCAGCGGCGGGACGGCTTCGCTCCCACTGGCGCGAGCGCACCGACCCCCGTGGCTATGTCCGCGCCCTGCTGGCAACCGTTCCCGCAAACCCGGTTCCGGTGCTTGCGGCCGAACCTGCCTTGCGCGTGGCCCTGGTCATGGACGGCGACGCCATGCTGCTGCGCAATGGGGCCAGCCGGGTCGCCGTCAACCAGATCGACCATCTGGCCCGTTCGGGCTACCGGATTACCGGGGTGTTCGTCTCGACCCGGACCTTCGAGACCGGCGAGGCGATGGAGCGATGGCGTGCCGCGCTGGAAGCGTGTCTGTCCAGCCTTCCGGTGGCGGAGGTCTTCTGCCTGTTTCATCTCTCCGCCAACCTCGATGGGCACACCGCCGGCCGGCTGGCCCGGATGGCCGCCGCCGGACATTATTCGCTGGAACGCGACCTGCTGTTCGCGCAAGGCCTGTCCTTTCCCCCGGACCTGCTGAAGACCGCCCGCGAAACCAGGTTCGACCTGGTCGTCCTGAACTATGTGCGCTTCCTGCCGGTGGTGGAGGCGTTGGGATGGGACGGCGTCCCGCTTCTGTGCGAGATGCACGACATCCAGTCCTTCCAGAAGGCTCTGTACGGCAACCGCGACTTCGATTCGCGGGAATTCGACCTGGAAAAGGCGATGCTCAGGCGCTGCGGCCATGTGGTCAGCCTCAGCGAGCTGGAGGTGATCCGGCTGAAGGGGGAGATGGGGGATCGCATCTCGCATCTCCCGATGCCGCTTTTCACGGACGGCGCCGGATACGAGCGGATCCTGGACGCTCCCGACCTGGGTGCCCTGGTCGCCTCCTGCGGAATTGTCGCGACGGCTCCGGAAAAGAACCGGGCCGCCGCCGGCAGCACGGCGGACGCTGCCACCGGCAGCATGGCAGAGGCTGCCACCGGCAGCAGTGCAGACGCCGCCGTCAGCATGGCGGACACCGTCATCGACAAGGCCAAGGCGCTGCCGGGCATCGACCTTCTGTTCGTCAGTTCGGGCCACGAGCCGAACTGCCGCGGGCTGATCTGGTTCCTGGAAACGGTCTATTTCCCCCATCTGTCGCGGGCCGGGGTCACGCTGTTCGTGGCGGGCAGCATCGCCTGGGCGCGCAACTGGCCCGACCATCCCAACATCGTCTTCACCGGAATGCTCGACGATGTGGCGCCGCTTTATGCCGCGGCGAAGCTGGTCATCCTGCCGATCCATGAAGGGGCCGGCGGTGCCATCAAGATGATCGAGGCGGTCGCCGCCGGGAAGCCGATCGTCTCCACCTCCTTCGCTCTGCGCGGTGCCTTGCAGGATGGGATGGATCCCGATTTCGTCTGCGACACCCCGCTGGATTTCGCGTCGGCGGTCCTGGCTCTGCTGGAAAGCTCCGAACGGCGCAGGCGTTGCCGCGACCTGTGGCGCCGGACCTATGAGAGCGCCCACAGCCTGGCGCTCTACGACGAGCGGCTGGCCGCGGTCATCGGCAGGCTGTGCGGGCGACCCCCGGTCGTTCCGTCTCCCCAGCCGCCGGCCAGCTTGCCCGAGGTTCCGGTCGAATGGGGACCGGGGATCCAGGCACTCGGCGGCCTGCTGTCCGACTGGGCAGGGGGCCGGCCGCTCGATTACGACAGGTTCGGGGTGCTGGGAGCCGCCTATGGGCAGGACTGGCCACGGCATGTCCGGACCCTGCTGGCATCCGTGAAGAACGTGGACCGGATACCGGCCTTGCGCCGCTTCGCCGGAAGGGGCTTGCCCCTGATCGACCTCTTCACCGACCTGATCGACATCGGCCGTCCGGTCAGCGAGATGATGGCGCTGTCCGGTCCTTCCGTGGCCATCGTCTATGACGATCTCGGCCACCGCCATTACGCCTTCTATGCCGGCACCGTGTTTGCGGCCGCGCAGCGGCTGTGGCGCACGGCGCCGCACAGCATCGTCGTCACCTGCCTGTCCGCGCCGCGCCTGCCCCGCCCTGCGCCGGGCTGTCTGACCGTCCAGGTCGACGGCCGGGAGCTTCCCGCCTCCTGCATCCGGATCGACGAGGTGGCCGGCACCATCCGGGTGGCGCTTCCGGTCGAGACCGACTTTCCCGGCGCCCGGCTCACCAGACTGTCTCTGGCCATCCACGGTACCCTCATCGTCACCAACATCGCCTTGGTGACCGAGATTTCGCTTGTTCCCGGTCAAGACGGGGCGGCGGCCGTGATCGGCGACAACTGGCATGGGCCGGAGCGGGAACGCGGCCAGGGCGTCTGGCGTTGGACCGGGCCGGAACGCAGCTCCTGGCTGCGCCTGCCGGTCTTCACCGATCCGCGGATGCGTGTCGCGCTCACCGTTACGGACAGCGCCATCGACCGTGACGTCGTGCCGGAGCTGCATCTCGACGGCTATGCGCTCCGCCCGGTCGCGGCTCCTGCGCCCTCTCCTGCCATGGAGCAGGGGGAGGCGGACCGCGAACTCGTCTATGCCCTCGACCGTCAGGGCCGGGGACGCCCGCTCGAGCGGGCGCTGCGGTTCGGATCGGCCGATCTGACCGTGACCCTTCCGGCCACCGCTCCGCATGCGCGGGACGGCTCGCGTCGGTGCGGCGTGGCCGTCGGCAGCCTGCGCGTCGTCACCGACCTGCTGTCTGCATTGGGGGCCGCTGCCTGAAGACGCTCGATACCGGGTCGGTTCAGCGGCTGGAAAGCCGCTGCAACGCCACCTTGACCCGTTCGCCGTAAAGCCGGCTGACCGCTTCCGGCGACAGGTCGCGTTTCGCCCGCAAGGCGGCGGCGGTCGCCCGGTTCGTCCGCTCCTTGCCGTCCTGGAAAACCCGGCGCATCGCGGCGGCAGCATCGTCCAGGTCCGGCTCGAACCAGCGCGAGCCGGGCGGCACGTCGATATACTCGTCGTGGGCCATGTAGCGCTCGGTCCCCCCGACCAGGAAGGCGCATCCCTCGTCCATGTAATCGAGGTTGCCGGAATAGCGGGAGGCGATCACCGGCTTTCCGCACATCATGGCTTCAGCCATGGTGTAGCCGAAGCCTTCGGCCCGATGCAGCGAGACATAGCAGTCGCAGTCCTGCATCAATGCCGCCATCTCCACCGTCTCGTAATTGCCGTCGAGCAGCCGGATGCGCGAATCCTGCGCCGCCAGCCGGTGGAATCGGCCGATCTCGCGCCGGTTGCTGGCCGATGGGACGGTGTGTGACGTTGCAACCCCGCTACCGCCGGCATGGCGGAGCTTGACCACCAGCTCGACCGGCTCAGTCCCGGCGGGGAAGGCGTGAAGGAACGCTTCAACCGTGCCGGCCGGATTCTTGCGCGTGCACCAGCTCAGCTCGTCGAAGCAGAAATAGAAGCGGAAAGGCCGGTCCGGTCGAGGGGTGCCAGGCTCGGGAGCGGCGGGCGGGGTGAAGGCCGGATCCACCGCATGGGGAACCACCTCCACCGGTCCGGCGAAATGACGTCGGAAAATGGCGGCGCAGTAGGAGGAGGGTGTCCAGATCTCGTCGAGCAGTTCGAGCGTCAGCCGGGCGGAGAGCGGCAGGGCGCTGCTTTCCCAGACCAGCAGGCCGATGTTGTAGGCGCCGTGGAACAGGTCGAAGCCCTGGTTGAGCATGTCGGTCGGTGCGCCGATCAGGCCGAAATGAAGCAGGTTGATCGGCAGGGGCGGCCGGCTGTCCAGCTGCCGGAAATCCGAAAGGGAAGACCGGGTGAGCGCCGGCGTCCGGACCTCGTAACCGGCCGCGGCGATGGCGGACCGGCTGGTCCAGGCATTCTGGCCTATGGCGGTCAGCCCGTTGAGATAACCGAAGATGTTGACGCCTGCCGCCGGCTGGGGGGACCGGACGGTGCCCGGCGGCGGTCGATGGAAAGCAGGCCGGGCCGTCTGGAGCGCCTTCAGGGACCCGAAGGTGATCGCACCCCCATCCGCAATGCCCAGACGCTGGCAGAAATAGCCGAGCCCTTCCAGGCATTGCCCCTCATGCTCCACCGGGGTGCGCAACAGGCGGCGCACATCCTCCGGCACGAAGATCTCATCCTGGTTCCAGCGGATCAGCCACAGCGTCACGGCCAGCAGGACAACGAACAGATCCTGTTGATTGGAGAGCGAGCAGTTGCCCGCCAGGGATGCGTCCCGCCGATAGGATTCGGCATAGAATCTGGTCAGGGGCAGAGCGGCGGCGGCGACGCCGCTGGGAGCATTCAGCAGGGCGATCTGCTCCGGTGCCAGGACAGACGCCGGCAGCCGGACCTGACCAAGCGCCCATTGGATGAAGTCGTAGGTCTTCCAGGCCGCCGGCCGGGCGCTCCAATCCTCCGCCCCTTCGTCCTTGCGCCGGATCGCCGCATAGGCGCGGAACAGGCGGGATGAGAACAGGCCGTCGGAGTCCGGATGACCTTCGGCCAGCCGGCGCGCCTGCTCCGCGCCGACCGGCACCAGGGCCTGGTCGCCGATTCCGAACCGGTCGCCGTGCGTGGCGATGAAGGCGGCGAGATCGTCGTCGTCGTCCAGGTGGAAGGAGCCTGCGGCGTTAAGCCGGTGGAGCTGGTGGGCGAAATATTCCGGTGCGCCGCTGCGCCCGCCATTCAGCCAGGGTGAGGGGCGCAATGCGGCGGCTGGAGCAGATCGTTCGGCCAGCCGCCGCGTCCCGTTCAGCGTGTCGGTGATCGCGGTACGGCAAAGCCGCGCCTTGGGACCGGACGCCGCCGACAGGGCCGTGTCGATGACGGCGCGCCGCCAGTTCGTCCGGATCGGCGAACCGGACAGGGAGGTGTCGGTGCCGTGGATGCGGACGTCCACCACCGCCCCCCATTCCGACAGGACCGCTGCCGGCGTCGGCAGGCTGAACATCACATGGCCATTGCGGTTCGGCAGATGGGACAAGGATTCGTGATAGCCGTTGCACGGGTAGACGCCGATGAGTTGACCATCGACGTAAACATCGACGAAATTCAATGCCGACGGTTCGCTCTGATTATAGAGCCAGCCGTAAATCTTTTCCGTCGTTATGAATTCGAGAAAACCGGAAAATGTCGCAATAATCATCGATTTATGCGCCGAAGCCAGAATGGGAATGTTATCGAACTATATGGTTCGGGCGCGTTTTTATCAATGCGCGGGTTCGTTGGTTGCGCCATCGATTTCCATAAATTCTATCGGACGCCCCAGGAAGGCGGCACTACAGATCGCCGTCTCCGAAGACGCATCCGCTCCATCCGCATAGGTGGGCGTATAGAAAATGTATTAGTGCGAATCCCAACTGTGAAAAATCCGCGCCTAATACAACATGAGATTCATTGAATAAGAATGTGCGGGATGGCGCCGATCATGAAACTCAACCAAAGATATATAGATTCCCATCCTTTTCCGTCGCTTGTCGACCACGCGTCCATAGGGCGTTCGCCGATTGAACTCTTGCGTTTCCTGGTGTTCGAAAAGGACGGCGAGGCGACCATCGATCAGGTCGGGGAACCCGGTGCAAAACTTCTTCAGGAGCGCAATTGGGTCAGATTGTCCTACTGCGCCGAGGAGGTCTTCGTCCTCGCAACCGAGGAAGGCCGCCGTGTTGCCCGAACACAGCGTCCTTCCGCTCAGTGATTGCCTCGGGCATTGCCCCGGGGTTTCCAGTGCCGGCGCAATGCCCGGTTACAGGACGTTGCCGTAGACGGCATTCCGGATCATCCGGTAGCCCTTGATCAGTTCCTGGATACCGTCATCCAGCGAGAAGGCCGGCTTGAATCCGGTCGCCTCGATCCGCTCGTTGGAAACGATGTAGTCGCGCTTGTCGGGGTCTTCGCCGATGGGCGCTTCCAGATACACGAACTTCGGCAGATGCTTCTGGATCCGCTCGCACAGTTCCCACTTCGACAGGTTGGCGTCGGACAGACCCACATTGTAGGGGCGGCCCTGCATCGCGTCGAAATTCGCCAGCCCGTGCAGGAAGGCACGGGTGACGTCGCGCACATGGATGTAGTTGCGCTTGAAGTGCGGCTCGAAAAGCACCACGGCACGGTCGTTGACGGCGCGATAGACGAAGTCGTTCACCAGCAGGTCGACCCGCATGCGCGGCGCCATGCCGAACACCGTGGCGAGACGGAAACTGATGGAATTGCCGTGGTCCAGCACCGCCTTCTCGGCATCGACTTTGGTGCGGCCGTAGAGCGAGATCGGGTTGAGCGGGCTGTCCTCGGTGCAGAACTTCCCCTGCTCGCCAATGCCGTAGCCGGAGTTGGTCACCGGCATGACGATGCGCTGATCCTTGGACAGAATCCTGGTCAGGGTGACGACCGCCTCCCGGTTGATGGTCTCGGCTCCGATCTTGTCGGCATCGCACATGGGGGCGCCGACCAGCGCGGCCAGCGGGATGACGAGATCGGCGCTTTTCGTCAGCGCCCGCAGGGTCGCCTCGTCGCGGGCGTCGCCGCGCACCAGATCGAACTTCGGGTTGGCGCAGACATGGTTCAGCGAGGCCTGGCGGAACAGGAAGTTGTCGAGCACCGTGACCGAATGGCCGGCATCGAGCAGCGCCGGCACCATGATCGATCCAAGATAGCCGGCACCGCCGGTGACGAGAATGTTCAGGGGCTGGGACATGCAATGACCTCTGCCAACAGGCGGACGGGCGCCGCCGACGGCAGCGCGGGAAAGCGGACTGTTCCGCGGGGATGGGGGAACGCGGCGCGGCGAACCGCGGCATAGGTAGTCCGGACCAGCCTGGCAACGCAAGGATCAGTTTCGCCGCACACCTCCATCCATGCGTGTGAAATTTGGAATATCTGATGCTCGGAGAGGAAGGCCGCGCGGGACTATTGCCGATTCTACTCTGTCCGCAGGAACACTATCGAAGCGTTGAACGGGTGAGAGGAGCCATGATAGGTCCTTTTCAACGCTCAGCGCACTTTCCGCCGGAGGATGCGCGATCCCCGCATTTCGCGAGTGTCCCATCTTCATGGCCATGTCCATTTCCATGCCCGAGCAGATGCCCCTCCCCGAACCGGTCCCGCTTCCCCGCCAATGCGTCATTCTGGTCGGCGGGCTCGGCACCCGGCTGGGAGAGCGCACGCGCCTGACGCCGAAGCCATTGCTGGAGGTGGCGGGGAAACCCTTCCTCGACCATCTGATCGGTAATCTTGCCCGTTTCGGCTTCGACCGGGTGCTGCTGCTGGGCGGCTATCGCGGCGACGTGCTGCGCGACTATTGCGCGGAGGCGGCGACGGCCGATGGGCGCTCCAGCCGCTTCGGCGTCGCCTTGTCCTGCCTGATCGAAGACAGCCCCGCCGGCACCGGCGGCGCCCTGGTCCAGGCGGCGGATGCGCTGGACGACCGTTTCCTGCTGCTGAACGGCGACTCCTACTTCGACATCAATTATCTGGATCTGACGGCACCGCTCGGCGGCGGGACGCTGGCACGGGTGGCGCTGCGCCGGGTTGAGGATGCGGCGCGCTACGGCGCCGTCCGTCTGGAGGGCGAGCGGATCCAGGCCTTCGCCGAACGGCCGGAGCAGGGAGGGCAGGGCCTCATCAATGGCGGCATCTACTGGATGGACCGCCGCATCCTCGACCATATTCCCGCCGGTCCCTGTTCGCTGGAACGCGACGTGCTGCCCGGGCTGGCCGAACGCGGCGAACTGGCCGGACGCTGCTATGACGGCACCTTCATCGACATCGGCATTCCGCAGGATCTGGCGCGGGCCGACAGCCTGGCGGCCGGATGGCACCGCCGGCCGGCCGCCTTCCTCGACCGCGACGGGGTGTTGAACCTCGACCACGGCTATGTCCATCACCGGGACCGTTTCGAGTGGGTCGACGGGGCGGTCGACGCCGTCAAGCTGCTGAACGACCGCGGCTATTACGTCTTTCTCATCACCAACCAGGCGGGCGTCGCCCACGGCCGCTACGAGGAGGAGGCGATCCACGCCCTCCATGGCTGGATGCGGGAGGAACTGCGCCGCAACGGCGCCCATCTCGACGATGTCCGCTATTGCCCCTACCACCCGGAGGGGGTGGTGGAGCGCTATCGCCGTGTTTCGGACTGGCGCAAGCCGGAAGCGGGCATGCTGCGCGATCTGATGGCCCATTGGCCGGTGGACCCTACCGCCAGCTTCGTCATCGGCGACCGTGACACCGACATGGCGGCGGCGCGGGCCGCCGGCCTTCCGGGCCACCTCTTCACCGGCGGCAACCTGCTGGAGCGCGTGCGTGGCGTCCTGGAAGGAACGAAGGAGGGGTGAGCGCCGCCCCCTCCCGTTCCACCCCCTTCAGCCCTTGGGAAGGATGAAGCCCTGGGGCGGGCGGCCGGCGCTGTGCAGCGACCACATGACCCGATAGGCGCTTTCCAGGTTGCGGGTGAAGCGGTGGCTGTCGAACAGCGGCGCCGTCATCCGCCCATCCTCCAGCCGCTTGCGGAAGCCGGCCCGGCGGGCGGGATCGCCGGCAAGCGCCACCGCCAGATCCTCGTATTCGGCCAGCGACTGCGTCACCGTGTCGGGCAGCCCCGCGGCATTCAGCAGGCTGGCCGCCACCCGCGAGGCGAAGGTTCCGCCCAGGCAGGTGACCACCGGACAGCCCGCCCACAGCGCGTCGCTGGTGGTGGTGTGGCCGGTGTAGGGCAGGGTATCGAGCGCCAGATCGGCGAGGCGGTAGCGGGCGATGTGGTCGGCCAGCGGACGGGGCGGGGCAAAGACCAGGCGGGCCGGATCGACCCCTTGGGCCTGCGCCGCGGTCTTCAGGTTGCCGGCGGCCAGCGGGTTGGCCTCGAACAGCCAGAGCACCGATCCGGGGACACGCTTCAGGATGCGCATCCACAGGGCGAACATGGCCGGGCCGATCTTGTAGGCGGTGTTGAAGGCGGCGAAGACGACGCCCGTCTCCGGCAGGCCGCACTGGCTGCGCGACGGAACGCTGTCGGGCAGCGGCCGGCGGCGGTCGTTGATCTGGTAGGCGTCCGGCAGCAGCACCAGCCGCTCGGCATAGAAGGGTTGGTGCTCCGGCGGGGTGACGAAGCGGTCGCCGATCACATAGTCCATGTGCGGGCAGCCGATGGTCCCGGGATAGCCTAGGTAGCTGACCTCGACCGGCGCCAGCCGGCGCGACAGCAGGTCGAGCCGGGTCTGCTTCGTGTAGCCCTTCAGGTCGATCATGATGTCGACGCCGTCGTCGGCCATGCAGCGGGCGACGGCGTCGAGCGGTACGCTGCGGATATCGCGGAAGCGGTCGAAGGCCTTCACCAGCCGCTGGCGCATCGCGCTGCCGTCGTCCGGGCCGTAGGAATAGGCCAGCACCTCGAACCGCTCGCGGTCGTGCAGTTCGAACAGTTCGGCCGCCAGGAAGGCGGTGGCATGCTCGTGGAAGTCGGCCGAGACATAGGCGATGCGAAGCCGGCCGTCTGGCGACGGGAGGCGCGGCTGCAAGGGGGCGATGGAGGGGCGCTTGACCACCCGGTCGAAGAACAGGCGGGCGGAGCGGTCCTGCTGGGCCGGCGTGGTCTCGATCGAGAGGGCGGCCAGCGGGATGACGACGCCCCCGTCCTGATCGATGATCTCCCTCACCCGGCCGCAGAGCCGGTCATAATCGTCCCAGTCGCACAGCGTCTGCATCAGGTACAGATGGTAGCACAGCGCTTCGGTCTTGGCCGGGGACAGCGCCACCGCACGGGTATAGGCGGCCTTCGCTTCGGACAGCCTGCCCAGTTCGCGCAGGGTATGGGCATAGCCCAGCATCGCTTCGGCATGGCCGGGCTCCACGACCAGCGCCCGGCGCAGCGCCCGGTCGGCCTCCGCCACGCGATGGCTCTCGCGCAGGGCCACGCCCAGATTGGCGGCGGCGAGCGTGCTGATGGGATTGAGCCGGAGCGCACGGGCGAAATCGATCGACGCCCCGTTGCGGTCGCCCAGCGACAGCCGGGCCGAGCCGCGATTCACATAGGCTTCCGGCGTGGAGGGCGAGAGCTGGACGCAGCGGTCGTGGGCCGCCAACGCCTCGGCCATGCGGCCCAGCGCTTGGAGCACGGTGCCGAGATTGCCGTGGCTGTCGGGCAGGTCCGGGCGCATGGCGATCGCCTGGCGCAGGATCGTCTCCGCCTCCTGCGCACGGTTCTGCATCATCACCGTCACACCGAGAAGCTGGGCGACCTCGCCCGTTCCGGGGGCGGCCTGCAGAATGGCGCGGCACACTTCCTCGGCCTCCGCCATCCGGCCTGCGCGGAAATGCGTCAGCGCCGCCTGCAGCGCTTCGTTCAGCGTCATCGCCCGGCCCCTCCGGCGACCCGCGCGGCGGCTTCCGCCGCCACGTCCGCCGTTACCCTGCCCATCACCTCGGCCCAGTCGTTGGATCTCGCCTGACGGAACAGGCGCATGGTCGGATACCAGGGGCTGTCGAGCCGGTCGCGCATCCACCGCCAGTCGGCGAACCATTTCAGCACCACCCAGGTCGGCCGCCCCATGGCGCCGGCAAGATGGCAGACCGAGGTGTCGCAGGAGACGATCAAATCCAGGTTGGCCATCACCGCGGCGGTGTCGAGGAAGGCATCCGGACCGGCGTCGAAATCCGCCCCCAGCTCCGTCACCGCCACGCGGTCGCGCAGCCGCGCCAGATGGTCCAGGCCCGACACCTTCTGCAGGCTGTAGAGCCGGACGCCCGGCAGCCGCGCCATCGCCTCGAAACACTCCAGCGGGATCGACTTGCCAGTCTCGTTGCCGTGCCAGTTGATGCCGACGCGCAAGGCCGGGCGGCTGCCGCCCTCCAGCCCGTCCAGCCGCTCCGCCCAGCGGGCCGCCAGCGGCGGTTCCGCCCGCAGATAGGGCACGCCGCCCGGAACATTGTCCGGCGTGGTGCCCAGCCGGTGCATCAGGCTCATCAGCGAGATGTAATAATCATAGGGCGGCAACGGTTCGCCGAAGGCGAACAGCCCGTCCAGGTCCGGGGCGGTCGACAGCACCCGCTTCAGCGCCGGCTGGCATTCGTAGAGCACCCGCGCGCCCATGCGCTTCAGCACGCCGGCATAGCGGATGTACTGGAAGGAATCGCCCAGCCCCTGCTCGTAATGCACCAGCAGGGTCCGGCCCTCCAGCGGCTGGCCCTGCCAGAGCGTGCCCGGCATGTTGCGCTTGCGCCAGACCGGCTGTTCCAGCCGGCCCTCATAGGCGACGGTGCCGTTGACGTAGTCGCCGGCCATCAGCAGGCAGGTGCCGAGATTCTTGCGGTATTCCGGCTTGTCGACGGCGATGGCGAGCGAGCGCCGGTAGCTCAGCGCCGCGTCGTGCGGAGACCCCAGGCTGAGGCTGACCGCGCCCAGATTGTTGTAATTGACCGCGACGTCCGGCTCGACGGCGAGCGACAGCCGGTAGACGGCGCGCGCCCGTTCCCCGTCGCCGGTGAACATGAACAGGTTGCCGAGCGTCAGCAGCGCGCCCGGATAGTCCGGCCGCAGCCGCGCCAGCTCGCGGAAGGCGATGAGCGCATGATCGAGGTTGCGCCGGTCGAGCAGGATGCTGCCCAGCGCATTCAGAACGTCCGGATAGGCGGGGCGCAGGCGCAGTGCCTGGCGCAGCGGCTCCATCGCCTCGTCCGGCCGGCCGGCGGCCCGCAGCGACAGGCCGAGATTGCCGTGCAGGTTGGCGATGTCGGGATGCTCGTCGGCCAGTCGGCTGAAGGTCGCGGCGGCCTCGTCGAAACGGCCGTCCCGGAACAGGGCGGCGGCACCGTTGAAGGCCTCGATGAAGGCCGGTGAGAACTCGGTAATGGCAACCCCCAACGCTTCGGACCCCAACGCTTCGGTCCCGCTGCACAGACCTGCGGTGTCTTACCCCAACAGCGTTGCCGGCGGCAATAAAGGGCTGGCGCCGCCGGTTCCCTTCCCGGTTTTGTCCCGCCTTACCCCTGCGGCTTCCGGCCGATGGCCGTCCAGGAGATTTCGTTCACCCAGGAAAGCCGGACATCCTCCAGCCCGGCGCCCGTCATCAGCGCCTCGACCTCGTCGCGGCGCCAGTAGTTGGCGATCTTCGGCAGCATCTGGTCGAAGACGATGGAGCGCAGATGGGCGAAGTCGAAGCGCCGGATCAGGCGGAAATATTCCAGCCGGTCCAGCCCCAGCCGCAAGGCCAGCCACAGCAGGGCGGTCGGCGGCAGGGACAGCGCATGCACCAGCCCGATCGGCAGGCGGCTGAACAGCGCCTTGCGCAGCGGGTCGGCGAACCGGACGATCCAGCCGTTGTTCTCGCGGCCATAGACCCAGATCATCACCCGGCCGCCCGGCTTCACCGCGCGCACCATGTTGGCGAGCGCGGTTTCGGGATGGGCCAGATGGTGGATGACGCCGATCGAGAAGGCGAGGTCGAAGCGCTCCACCTCGTTCAGCTCATAGGCGCTCTGGCGGCGCACCTCCATCGCCGGATGCGGCGCCAGCGTGGACCGCGCCGAGGCGAGGCTGCGCTCGTCGATGTCGATGGCCAGGCCGCCGGCGGCGCCATAGCTCATCGGCCAATGGCTGTTGCGCCCCATGCCGCAGCCGACGTCGACGAAGGTCAGGCCGCGCCAGTCCTCCGGCGCCATGAAGGGCGTCCAGCGGCGGAACTGCTCCTCGTAGATGCCCTTCAGCTCGGCATAGCGGCCCCATTCGTAACCGAAGCGGTCGGCCGACCCGCTGTGCACCGCGGACGCGGTGTCGGGGGCGGGGGAAGAGGGCGGCGCTTCGCTCATCGCGGCGGTCCGGTGTGGTGGATCGGGAGACGGGGCTATCGGTAGAAGCCGGGGGGCGGGCTTGTCAAGCCGGGCGCCCGGTTGCGGCATCGTCGCACCAGCGCCGCCATATCAGCCGGTAGGCGGTTTCCAGGTTGCGCATGAAGCGCGTCTCGTCGCACAGCGCCGATGCCCTCACCCGCTCGCGCATGCCCATGCGCAGCCGCATCAGCCGGGTCAGGTCGCCGGCCAGATCGGCGGCGATGGCGGCATAGCGGTCGGGGGTGGCGGCGACCAGTTCGGGCAGGCCGATGGCGGTCATCAGGCTGGCGCCGACACGGGCGGCGTGGCGCGAGCCGGCCAGCGTCACCAGCGGCGCCCCCATCCACAGCGTGTCGCAGGTGGTGATGGTGCCGTTGTAGGGATGCGGATCCAGCGCGATGTCGATGCGGTTGTAGGCGGCCAGATGCCCGGCCGCGTCCTTGATGAAGCCGACGAGGTCGAGCCGGTCCGGGTCGATTCCGGCGGCGGCGAAGCGCGCCTTCATCGCGGCGGCGGTGCCGGGATCGGACAGCGGCCGGTCCTTCAGCAGCAGGCGCGCGTCCGGCGCCCGGCGAAGCACGTCGGCCCACAGCGCGATGGTGGCGTCCGTGATCTTGGACAGCTTGTTGAAGGACCCGAAGGTGACCGCCCCGGTCGCACCGGCCGGCAGCGGCACCACGGGCGGGGCGGAGGCCGGGGGGCGGAAGCACAGGAAGGGCGCCGGCAGCCGGACCAGCGTTTCCGCCGCATGGGTGTCGGTCGGGCCGACCGGATCGCTGACCGGATCGACGATGCGGTAGTCGACCGACGTCATGCCGGTGCTGTTGGGATAGCCCAACCACGTCACCTGCACCGGCGCCGGGCGCAACGCCAGCATCGGCAGCCGGTTCAGCCCGGAATGGCCGGCAAGGTCGACCAGGATGTCGATGCCGTCGGCACGGATCTGCGCGGCCAACGCCTCGTCGTCCAGATGGCCCACATCGCGCCAGCCGTCGGCCTGTGCCTTGAAGCGGGCGGTGTGGGAATCGCCATGGGCGACCGGCAGGATCGAATAGCAGACGATCTCGAACCGGCTGCGGCTGGCCGTCTCGAACAGGGGCGTCAGGAAATAGGCGCCGAGATGCTCGCGGAACTCGACCGACAAATAGCCGATGCGCAGCCGCTTCTCCGGATCGGGGCGGTTGGCGTGAGGGACCGCGGGCTGGCTGCCAGCTCCGCCCTCCGGCCGCCCGCTCAATCTTTTGCCGAACCGCTCGTCGAAGCGCCGGTGTTCGGCCAGCAGGCGCTCGCCCGGCAGGTCGAGATAGTTGAGGCACAGAAGCCGCTGGCTGGCGACGCGCGGGTCGTCCGGCATCAGCGCCTCGGCCCTGTCGAAGGCCAGGGCGGCCTCCGCCGCCTCGCCGCGCATCTGCCGGGTCACGCCCAGGTTGAACCACAGCCCGGCACCCTGTTGCGGATCCAGCCGGATCGCCCGGGTCCAGCAGCGCACCGCCTCGCCCAGCCGGTCGGCGCCATAGGCCTCGCTCCCCAGCCCGACCCAGGGCTTGTCGTAGTCCGGCCGCAGGATCAGGGCGGTGCGCAAGGCCGCCGCCGCCTCGGCGGGGCGCTTCAGCTCGGACAGGATGACGCCCAGATTGTTCCACAGGTCGGCGGCGCCGCCGTCCTGCGCCAGCAGGCGGCGGTAGAGATCCGCCGCCTCCTCCAGCCGCCCTGCGCCCAAAGCGTCCAGTGCTTGGCGTTTCAGCGTGTCCAGGGTGGACGAGGTCATGGAGGGGATCAGGCCAGACGGGCTTCGACCTGCTCGCACAGGTAATGGTAGAGGCAGATATGGACCTGCTGGATCAGCGGGGTGGAGCGCGACGGCACGTCCAGCAGGATGTCGCTCAGGGCCGCCATCTTGCCGCCGCCTTCGCCGGTCATGGCGATGGTGGTCATGCCCAGGCGCTTCGCCACCTCGAAGGCGGCGATGACGTTGCGCGAATTGCCGCTGGTGGAGATGCCCAGCAGGACGCCGCCCGGCTCGCCATAGGCTTCGGTCTGGCGGGCGAAGACGCTGTCGTAGGAATAATCGTTGCTCCAGGCGGTCAGGACGGCCGCGTTGGAGCTGAGGCAGATCGCCTTCAGCCCGCGCCGCTCCTTCAGGAAGCGGCCGACCAGTTCGCCGGTGATGTGCTGCGCGTCGGATGCCGAGCCGCCGTTGCCGCAGACCAGCAGCGCCTTGTTGGCGCCGAGCGCCGCCGTGACCGCCGCGACCGCCGCCTCGACCCTCGCCGGGTCCAGGCTGTCCATGGTGCGCCGCAGGACGTCGATGGCGGCGGTGAGGCAGCCGTGCAGCGAGGGGGCGGAGATGTCCTGTGAGTCCATGGGTTGGATACCTTTGCGTGACCGATGGTGCGCTTCGGCAGCGAGGGGGGCGGTGGGACGGTATCGGCACGGAACCGGGGCATGGTCCATGCCCGCGCCCTGTGCAGCGGGCAGTGCATCCTATGGAACGCGGGGGGCTGTCAACTGCAAGCCGCGCAATGACGGCTTTCCCATACCGTCCGGAACGCTTATTTTCGGTCCTGTGTCCCGGCGGCGGGACGAAAATGGCAAGGGTGGCCAATGACGACGCGGACGGTCCGGCTGGGCCCCCTCAGCGTGAAGATGTATTGCGCAATCGGCATGATCGCCGTGTCCTGGGCCCAGCTCGAGGACATGGTGTCGCTGTGCATCTCCCGGCTGCTCGGCGCCGATCACACCGAATTCCTTCCCATCGCCTCCAACATGCAGGTCAAGGCCCGTTTCGACTCGCTGAAGGCCATCGCCGGCCTGCGCCTGCCCGCCGACGAAGCCAAGGCCCTGGTGTCCCGTTGCGACGAGGCGCTGGAGCTTGGGCGCGAGCGCAACAAGATCCTGCACGGTTCCTGGATCCAGGGCGAGACGGACGACGTCGCCATCCGCCTGAACTACCGCGCCCACGGCCGCATCTCGGCCGATGCCCCGGTCATCTCCGCCCGTGAGATCGCCGAGATCAGCGACCGCATCACCATGCTGACCGAAGGCTTCGCCCAGACCCTCCAGCGTCTTGGCCTGTTCGACCCCAGGAACCCGATGCGGAACCCGGCGCGCGGCTCCGCAACCGAGACGGCCAAGCCGCCGGAAGCGGCGGACTGAAGAGGGGATGGGGGAGGAGCGGGGGCAGCGCGCCGCCCCCCTTGCGGCCTCCTACAGCCACACCTTGAACGGCACCAGCCCGCGGTTGCCTTCCTCGGGATGGACCAGCAGGCGGGGGGAGGGGTTCAGGGCGGCGGCGGTGGCGGCGAAGGCTCCCGTGCTGATCGCCAGGATGTCGGCCCGCGTCATCACGTGGAAATCCTGCAGATACTCCAGCCCCTCCCAGCGGACGGGGAAGTCGGCCGGGGTCACCGGGTCGAAGCGGGCGAACTCGGGCACGACGCTCGGCTCGTCGGTGGCGACGAACAGCACCGGATCCTCCAGCGTCGGCCACAGCCCGTCCAGCCAGTCCAGATAGAGCGACAGCGGCGTGTAGTCCCGGTTCCACCAGTCGGTCTGGCGGATGTGCACGGCGACCAGCGTCCGTCCGCGGCGGCGCAGCGCCTCCACCGGCGGCTCCAGGAAGCGGTCCCAGCAGGGGCGCGGGGTCAGCCAGGACAGGATGTCGGCCCGCCGCTCCGTCAGCATCGGGTTGACCGGCGAGCCGCCCAGGAACAGGTCGCGGTCGCGGAAGGGGTCGGCCACCCGGTCGTCGAAACCGCGGGCGAAGTCCTTGCGCTGTTGCAGCCAGCCCTGGAATTCCGGCAGCACCGACGGGTCCAGCCGCGGATCGTCGAGGGAGAAGAAGGCATGCCCGACCCAGTCGGGGGTCAGGAACTCCATCCCGTATTTCTCGGCATAGAGGCGGACGGCGACATACTCGTTCACCGTCTGGGCGAAGCGCCCGTAGGAGCCGAGCGAGGCCATGGTCAGCCGGGGGCGGTCGCGCCGCACCTCCCGCCGCCGGTTCCATCCCCCCTCCTCCCCCGGCGGCAGCGAGCGGTCGAAGCGCATCAGCGAATAGGCGATGTATGAGGGCGAATAATTGCCCTTCAACGCGACCGAGCGCTTCAGCAGCTCGTAGGCGCCATCGGCATCGCCCCTGGCCCGGCGCACGTCGGCCAGCCCGGCCATCGCCTCGGCATGGTCGGAGGCTCCCTGGAGGACACAGTCGAACGCCACTTCCGCCCGGTCGAGATGCCCGCACTGCAACAGCGCAAGCCCCAGGTGATGGAGGATGTCGACCGACCCCTGATTGCGGCGCAACGCCTCCACCAGGATTGCCACCGCGCGGGCCGGCTCCCGGTTCTTGTGGGCGGCTATGCCCTGGACCAGCAGGGCATGGGCGTTGCCGGGATCGGCGGCCAGGATGCGGCCGCAGATGTCCATGCTGATGTCGAGCCAGCCCGAATTGCAATAGTCGAGCGCCTGCTTGACGGCATCGGGGACAGTCTTCCGCTGCCCCGGCAGGGTTTCGATTTCGATGGAAACGGCGGTTTCGCTGGCGGCAACCATGAAAGGGTACCCAGAAAGGATGGGGCGGAGTCGCGTTGAATTGCACCTGCGCCGGCCGGAGGGTCAAGCTGCCTTGTTGCAAGGCTCAGGAATTTCACCGATCTTCCTGCGCTTTCCGGCTCCATCGATCCGGATGCCCGATCTTCCCTGCCCCGGTTCCAGAACAGCGCCCGTGCCATGACCACGCTCCATGACCTCCTGACCAGGGCCGTCGGCCTGCACCAGGCCGGTGAAACCGACCGGGCGATCACGCTCTACCGCAGCATCCTGGCGGTCGATCCGGCCCAGGCGGATGCGCTCCATCTGCTTGGACTGCTGGACCGTCACACCGCCCCCCTGCACGGGGCGATGCTGGTGGCCCGCGCCCTGCGGCTGGTGCCGGTCCATTCCGGCGCCCTGTTCAACCAGGCCAACTCCCTGGTGCAGATGGGCCGGCTGGACGCGGCCATGGCGCATTTCCGCCGCAAGCTGGAGGTGGAGCCGGACTGCGTTATGACGCTGTCGCACCTGGGACGGGATGCGCTTGCCCGCGGGCGGATCGATGAGGCCGAACGGCTGCTGCGCCGTGCCGCCGCGCTGGAGACCGGGGACCATGCCGCCGAGCGGCTGCGCCATGCCCTCCAGCGCTGCGTCACCGCCCGCACGATCCGTGACGATGCCGCCGACCCGTCCCTGCCGCCCGGGCTGGTGGTGCGCGGGGTCTTCCGCGACAGCAGCGGCTATGCCTACGTCGTCCGCCGCTTCGTCCAGGAACTGGTGGCGGCCGGGATCCGGGTCCGGCTGGTCGATCTGAATTATGGCGGCGCCGACAATCTGCCGGACAGCCAGATCGACCCGCTTCTGCTCTCGCTCGACCGGCCGGTGCGGGCCAAGGCGGTCGTCACCGTCACCACCCCGCCGGCGGTGGAGAGTGTTCCGGGGCTGAAGACCATCAATTTCAGCATGTTCGAGGCGGTCGACATCCCGCCGCTGTGGGCGGGCCACAGCCGGCGCCACGACCATGTCGTCGTCGCCACCGAATCCTCGCGGACGGCTTGGCTGCGCGCCGGCCATCCGCAGGACCGCATCCACATCTGCCCCGCCGGGGTGGAGACGAACGCCGCCCCAGGGGACGTCTCCCCCGCCGTCATCGCCGACAATCTGGGCCGCCGGCTGGCCGACTATCCGGTGCGCATCCTCAATGTCTCCGATTTCAACGACCGCAAGAATCTGGACGGGATCCTGCGGGTCTGGCTGCGCACGACGCGGAAGGAGGATCCGGCCGCCCTGCTGCTGAAGCCCGGCAAGGCCGCCGGGGTCTCCGGCGGCATTCGCGCTCTTCTGGCCAAGGTGTCGGCGCAGACCGGCCGGACGCCGGACCAGGCGGCGCCGGTGTTCCTGGTGGAAGGCAAGCTGTCGGATACGGAGATGACGTCGCTCCACGCCGCCTCCACCCATTACTGGAGCATGTCGCACGGCGAGGGCTGGGATCTGCCGATGGCCCAGGCCGGAGCGATGGGGCTGACCCTGCTGGCCCCCGACCACAGCGCCTACCACGCCTATCTCGACGCGCAGGTGGCGCACATGATCCCCAGCGCCGTCACCCCCGGCATCGGCGCCTATGCCAGCCAGAGCTGGTGGAGCCCCGACGAGGGCGAAGCCGCCCGGCTGCTGCGCGCGGTCATCGACGACCCCGCCGGCACCCGCCGGTCGGCGCAGGCCCATCTGCTGGAGCATTTCAGCTGGCAGGCCGCGACCCGCCGGCTGATCGCCCTTCTGCGGGAGCTGGACGCGCTGTGACCAGCCTCGCCGCTCCCCGCCTGCCGAACCCGGTCACGCTGTTCTGCTGCCTGGCTCCGCCCGACTATTACCGCCGGCCGCTGTTCTCGGAGCGCGAGGTGTTCTGCGGGCCCGACTGCCCGACGGTGGAGACGGGCGACGGCTTCGCCTCGCTGAACACCCCGCCCGGCGAGTTCGATCTGCCGGCCATCGTCGCCTGCCTGCCGGCGCACCAGCGTCCGGAGCTGATCGTGGTGAAGGCCGACGCCACCCGGCGCAACCTTCCCCGCGGGCTGGACCGGCTGCCGGGGACCAAGGTGCTGCTGGTCGGCGACAGCCACCATTTCACCAGCCCGCTGCGCACGCTGCTGGCCTATGGCGCGATGGAGAATTTCGACGCGGTGGTGCTCGACCACACCCGCCAGCATGCCCATGCCTTCCTGGAGGCGGGGTTCGACCGCGTCTATTGGATCCCGGCGGTGGACTATGCGCTGCGCCGGCGCGACATTCCCGCGGTCCCCGACCGTCCGCTCACCTTCGTCGGCCAGATCGGCGCCTTCCATCCCTGGCGGCGTCATGTGCTGGACCGGCTGGTGGAGGCCGGGCTGCCGCTGGTGGGCATGCAGGCGGCGCCGGAGATGGCAGCCGACATCTATGCCGGTTCGCAGATCACGCTGAACGTCTCGCTGAACGGCGACCTCAACCTGCGCGTCTTCGAGGCGCTGGGCGCCGGCGGCTTCCTCATCACCGACGCCCTGTCGGACGATGCCGGGCTGGAGCGCTGCTTCGCTCCCGGCCGCCATCTCGCGACATACCGCTCGCCGGACGAGCTGGTGGAGCTGGTGCGCCATTACCTCGACCATCCGGATCAGGCGATGGCGATCCGCCGGGCCGGGCAGGCGCATCTGTTGGAATTCCACAGCCCGCAGGTCAAGCGCGCCCAGTTCCACGCCGCAGTGTTCGACGACCGCGTCGATCCGGCGCTGGAGGTCCGCGGGGAGCGGCGCGGGCTGTCCGCCCTGCCGGTCCGGGGCGCCGGCTTCCGCTGCCGCCTCGCCGCCTACGAGGCGTTGCAGCGGTTGCAGCTGACCGCGTCGCGGCTGACCGTCCATGCCGCCGAAGGGGACGGCTTCGCCGCCGACCTGCGCCTCATGGTCCGCGACCTGCCGCGGGTGGCCTTCGCCGCGCCGGCCGACGCGGCCAATCCCGATCCGGCCCGCCCGGTTGCCCTGCCGCTGCCCCCCTCCGCCGCCCGCGTGCGGGATGAGGCGGTGGCGCTGCTGCCCTGGCCAGGCCGCCAGACCGACAGGGCCCAAACCGACAGGACCGAGACCGACCGCCGGATGGTCCGGCTGCCCGGCGCCTCCATCCTCTGTCCCACCGCCTCGGCGCGGGACCATGCCGAGGCCTCCGCCTATCTGGCCGGCTGGGGCTTCGCGCCGGCCGACGCCGGTTCCGGCGGAGCGGGCGGCATCCTGTTCCAGTGCGCCGACGTGCTGCGCTATGCCGGACGCTCGCTGTCCGATCCGGATCTGGCGGCGGAACTGGTGCCGGAGGTGAGGCGCGCGCGCCTCGCGGCGCTGGAGCCGATGTTGCAGACCCCCGACCAGATGGTCGGCGTCGCCCAACTGGCCGCCCGCTTCCGCGACAACGATCTGGCCGAGCGCTTCCTGCTGAAAGCCGTCGGGCTGGACCGCGGGCAGACGGATGCGCTCGCCGGGCTGGCCCGCCTGTGCGTGGCGGGCGGACGCCCGGTGGAGGCGTCGATCTATCTGGCCGAGGCCCGGCGCGCCGCCGGCCTTGCCGGGACGGCCGACCCCGCCCCCGACCTGGACGCCGGCGCGCTTGCCGCCGCGGCCGGCGGCCATCCGGGGCTGGAGCGCTATGGCGCGCTGTTCCGGCAGGCGACGGCCCCCTCCACCGGGCGTCCGCGCCGCATCCTGGTGGTCACCAACCTGTTCCCGCCGCAGGAGTTCGGCGGCTATGGCCGCAAGCTTTGGGAATTCTCGGCCGAGCTGATCCGCCGCGGCCATGCGGTGAAGGTGCTGACCGCCGATATCCCCGAGCTTGCCCGGCCGGGCATCGCCGGCACCGAGGACATCGAGGCGCAGGTCGACCGGTCGCTGACCCTCTACGGCACTTGGAAGTCCGGACGGGCCTTCATCCACGACGACCCGGCCCACTGTTCGGCCCTGATCCGCGCCAACATCCGCCGCGTGCTGGAGACCGCCCGCGACTTCGGCGCCGACGCCTGTCTGGTCGGCAACCTCGACATGCTGGCGACCGAGTTTCTCGACCCGCTGACCCGGGAGATGGGGGTTCCGGTGCTGCATTGCCTGGGCAACCAGCATCCCGGCTACGCGCCGGAGGCGGCACCCCGCTCCCCCCTCTACCGCGCCGGGCCCGCCAGCGGCTGGGTGGCGGAGCGGCTGGCCGCCGGCGGCTACGGCCTGTCCGCCACGGTGATCCACCCCGGCGCCCGCGTCGATTACTTCCACCGCGCGGCGATGCCCTCGATCGACCGGCTGTGCATCGCCTTCGCCAGCCTGTTCGTCAACTACAAGGGACCGCAGACGCTGATCAACGCGCTTGCGATCCTGCATCGCGAGGGCATCGACTTCGACTGCACCTTCGCCGGGGAGGCGCCGGACGCCGACCTCGCCGCCCGCTGCCGCGACTTCGTGGAGCGCCACGGCATGACCGGCAAGGTGCGCTTCACCGGCTTCCTCGACCGCCGCGGCCTGTCCGGCCTGTTCGCCCGCTGCAACGTCCTGGTCTTCCCAAGCGTCTTCCAGGAGCCCTTCGGCATCTCGCAGGTGGAGGCGATGGCCGCCGGCCTGACCGTGGTCGGCAGCGGCACCGGCGGCAGCGGCGAGGTGCTGCGCGACGGCGTGGACGGCCTGCTGTTTCCCGCCGAGGACCATGAGGCGCTTGCCGGCCGCCTGCGCAGCCTGGTCAAGGATCGCGCGGCCTGGCAGCGCATGGCCCTGTCCGGCCGCGACCGCGCCCGCGACTTCACCGTCGCCCGGTCCGTCGACCGCATCGAAGCGGTGTTCGATGAGCTGATCGGAATGAAAAGCGATCTATAAGGTTGTTGATAAGGAATATTTCTGATAATATCGGTGCGATTATTGCCAAGAGATCTATTTGTTTTCGGATGGAGTGAAGATGACGAATGTTCTAGTCACTTGCTGCAACTCCGAATATTACTCATCGTGTCTTCTGTTGATCAGTACTGTCCATGGAGTGAGCGATTCGACCGTTGACAAGATTCTTGTCTATAATCTCGGTCTTTCGGGCGAAGAGGTCGCTTTCCTGGAAAAGTGCCATAAGGTCCAGGTCGTGGAATTCCCGGCCTGGGTGTCCGACATATACCCCGGATTCCTCACCCCCAAGCAGTATGCCTGGAAGACCTTCGTCATCAAGGATGCGGCATCTTACGGGCATAACATCTTTTATCTGGATTCCGGGGCGATGTTGCTAAGGGACATCAAGGACATCTACGAGAAGATCGAAAATAATCACATTTTCGTCGTCGGCGGTTGGGGGCAAAACAAGACCTGGACCCATGATCTCTGCTTGAAGATCATGGGGGCATCCGAGAAGGAAAAGGATGCCACTCAGATATCCGCAGGAATCCAGGGTTACAAATCCAATGGCCGGTTCCAGCGTTACGTGGATGAGGGGTTTCTTTACGCCTGCATCAAGAGTGCGATTTTTGGCGATCACAAGAACCATCGCCATGACCAGAGCATCTATTCCGTCCTGGCCAGCCGTTACGGCATAGACTCCGAGGACATAGGCATCTACGGCGAGTTGCAAGGCATTCTAAGGCCCGATCAGGCCATCTATGTCCACAGACGCGCTTTCCCGGTTTCCAAAATTCAGATCAAGGCGAAGAGTCGGGAATGATCTGTCGGCTCACTCCCGAGGCCCGGCGGTGAGAAAAAAGGTCCGGGATAACCGCCCCTTTCGATAGGAGAATGAAAGGCTGTAGAGTGGCCGTGCCGCAGTCCGCGGTGCGGTTTTCCTCCCGGTCATGACACTCACCCTCTCCGACCTGCCCGACGCCCCAGGCGGCACGATGCCCGCCTGCTCCTGCCTGTTGTGCAGCGCTGCCGGTTGGAGCGCTCCCGCCATCGCCGCAGCGCCGGATTTGCAGGGAGCGTCGCAGGGCATGCTCCCGCAGGCTGCCGCCTCATCCACCGTCTCGGCCCTGCTGGCGTCGGGGACGCCGCGCTGGGGCAGCGGCGGCGTCGGCAGCGGGGCAACCGTCACCTACAGCTTCATGGAGCAGCTGCCGTCCTACGCCACCGTCTCGGACGGGACAGGCTTCGCGCCGATGTCCGCCACGCAGCGCGACGCGGTGCGCCAGGCCTTCGCCGCCTGGAGCGCCGTCGCCAACATCTTCTTCGTCGAGACCTCCGACAGCGCCAACAGCGGGCAGGGCGGGTCGATCCGCCTCGGCACCAACCGGCAAAGCTCCAGCGCCGCCTATGCCTATTATCCGACCGGCTCGCTCTATGACGGCGGCGGCGACGTCTACCTGTCCAACAGCAGCGCCACCAACACCAGCCCGACGCCGGGAACCTACGGCTACCTGACCATCCTGCACGAGATCGGGCATGCCATCGGACTGAAGCATCCCGGCAACTACAACGCCACCGGCGGCGGGGGCGAGCCGCCCTACCTGTCCTCGAGCGAGGACAATTACCGCTACACCATCATGTCCTACAACAGGCACCCCAGCCTGGGACTGAACGGGCTGGCGACGGGGCCCGCGCTGTACGACATTGCGGCGGCCCAGTATCTCTACGGCGCCAACGCCAACACCCGCATCGGCGACGACCGCTATGCCTTCGGCAGCAACACGGCCGCGGTCAGCCAGTCCATCTGGGATGCCGGCGGCACCGACACCATCGATGCCAGCGGCCAGGCCTCGGCGGTCAGCATCGACCTGACCCCCGGCGCCTTCAGCTCCATCGGCCCCAACGGCTCGGGCGGGCTGGCGGTGGGCAATGTGTCGATCGCCACCGGCGTCACCATCGAGAACGCCATCGGCGGCAGCGGCAACGACATCCTGATCGGCAACAGCGCCAACAACCTGCTGGTTGGCGGGGCCGGCGACGACACGCTGACCGGCGGGACCGGCGACGACACGCTGCAGGGCGGCGGCGGAACCGACACCGCGGTCTACAACGGCAGCCGCTCCTCCTACACCATCACCGTCACCTCCGACGGGGCCACCATTTCCGGCGGCGGCGAGGGCACCGACACGCTGACCGACGTCGAATTCGCCCTGTTCGCCGACACCCGCATCAGCCTGCTGCCTCCGGCGGTCACCGCCAGGGCCGGCCGGGTTTCCATCGGCTCCTCCGTCGGCATCGCCAGCCTGATCACGGCGACCGATCCGGCCGGCGGCCTCGTCACCCAGTATGAGCTGGTCGACAACACCAACGGTGCCGGCTCCATCATGGTCGGCGGGGTGGCCCAGGCGACCGGCACGGTGGTGCCGCTGACCGCGGCGGCCTTCTCCGGCGTCACCTTCGCCGCCTCCACCCTGACCGGCGTCGACGAGCTGTCGGTGCGCGCCTACAACGGCGTGGCGTGGAGCCGCTGGATCGGCTTCACCATCGCCTCGCGCCCGGCCAACCGGCCGCCGGCCGTCCAGGGCGACAAGACCCTGACCGCCCTGGAGGCCGGGCCGGCCATCGCGCTCGGCATCGACCGGCCGAGCGACCCGGACGAAGGCGACAGCATGACGGTGACGCTGGTCCGCCTGCCGTCCGCCGGCACGCTCCGGCTCGCCAACGGCACCGCCGTCACCGGCGGTATGACGCTGGGCACGGCCGATCTGGCCGGCCTGACCTATCAGGCGCCAACCGGCACCCCGGCATCGCCGGGGACCTTCGCCTACACCGTCACCGACAGCCAGGGGGCCGTCAGCGGCCAGACCGTGACCCTGCGGGTGACCACGCTGGCCGAGACGATGGCCGGCTTCGACCCGCTGGTTTATCTCGCCTCCAACCCCGACCTTGCCGCCGTCTTCGGCACCGACACCGCGGCGGCGCGTGCGCATTACCTGTCCGCCGGCCGGGCGGAGGGGCGGGCGACCCGGTCCTTCGATCCGCTCTCCTACCTCGCCGCCAATCCCGATCTGGTGGCAGCCTTCGGCTACGACCTCGCTGCGGCGAGCCGGCATTATCTGACCCTGGGCCGCCGCGAAGGGCGGTCGGCCGGCAGCTTCGACCCGCTGGCCTATCTGGCGGCCAATCCCGACCTCGCCGCCGCCTTCGGCACCGACGCGACGGCGGCCACCCGCCATTACCTGTCCAGCGGCCAGCGGGAGGAGCGCAGCACCCGGTTCGACGGCTACGGCTATCTGGTGTCGAACCCGGATCTGGCGACGGCCTTCGGGCTGGACCCGGCGGCGGCGGCCCGCCATTACGTGACCTCCGGCCGGGCCGAGGGGCGCGGCATCACCTTCGACAGCCTGGCCTATCTGGCGGCCAATCCCGACCTCGCCGCCGCGTTCGGCACCGACACCGCGCGGGCGGCGGGCCATTACCTGTCCAGCGGTCGGCGGGAGGGGCGCAGCACAAGTTTCGACGCGCTTTCCTATCTGGCGGCCAACCGCGACATCGCCGCCGCAATCGGCAACGATCCGGTGCGGGCGGAGGAGCATTACATCCGCTATGGCCGGCTGGAGAACCGCAGCACCAGCTTCAACGCCCATGACTATCTGCTGGCCAATCCGGACCTGTTGAGCGTCTTTTCGGGCAGCGAACAGCAGGTGAAGCTCTATGTCGTGCTCTACGGCAACACACCGCGGCGCGACGCCGCCGGCTTCGACGCGCTGAGCTATCTGGCCGCCAACCCGGATCTGGCAGCAACCTTCGGCACCGACACCGCCGCCGCCACCGCCCATTACCAGTCCATCGGCCAGGCGGCCGGGCGCCCGACCCGGTTCAACGCGCTTGCCTATCTGATGGCCAACCCCGACCTCCAGCGCGCCTTCGGCAGCGACCAGCAGCAGGCGCTGGTCCACTTCATCCAGTATGGCCGCAACGAGACGCGCCCCAACCCGATCGGCTATGTCCGCCCGGCCGCGGCCGGCTTCGCCGCGTCGGACGACGGGATGCTGGCGGCGGGGCTGGGGTGATCCGGGCAGCCCCGAGACGGCGAATCTCCTTTGGCCCGGTCAGAATCCCGTCTCGCGGATCAGCACCGACGCGGCCATGCGCCAGAAGCGTTCGGCGATGCTGCGGGCCTCGCCCGCCACGCGGACGATGCCGCGGGTGACGCGCTCCGGCCCGTCCTGTGCGACGGCTGCGCCCGGCCCGCCATTCGCCGGCCCGGCCTTTACCGGCTCAACGTCCAGGGTGATGCGGTAGACCGCCTCCACCGGGGCGAGCGCGCTGCGGGTGGAGCCGCCATGGGGCTGCTGGCCCGGCTGGGGGCCCGCCTGTCCCTCGACCGCCACCGGCCCGCCATTGACCGAGGCGAGTGCCGGCACGTCCAGAACCGACACGGCGACCGGATCGACCGCGCGCACCGTCGCCGCGCGCCGGGGGGCCAGCGGATCGTCGGGGTGGAACTGCGCCTCCGCTCCCGGGCTCAGCCGGTCGAAATCGCCTTCGCCGACATAGCCGACCAGCTCGCCGCTGCCCGGCGCCACCACCGTCGCCAGCGGCAGCTTCGGGCCGATCCAGCGGCCGGGGATCAGCGCATCCTCCATGTCGCGCACGACGCCCGACAGGGGGGAGCGCACCACCAGCCGGTCGCGGCTGTCGAGAATGCCTTGCCGCTCGGCCAGGGCGGCGGCCAGATCCTCCTCCATCGCCCGCACGCGGTCGAGCTGCTCGCGGCTGGCGGTCATGCGGGCGATCTGCTCCTGCATCCAGTCGATGCGCAGCTCGGCCTGCCGCAGCTTGCCCTCCAGGTCGGGGGCGGTCAGGCGGAACAGCGGTTCGCCCTCCACCACGCTCTGGCCGCGGGCGACCAGCGTCTCCTCCAGCCGGGCGGGGAAGGGGGCGTAGACGGTGGCGAATCCCGACGCCCGCCAGACCACCGGCACCGACACGGTGGCGGTCACCGGCAGCAGGGTCAGCCCGGCCGCCGCCGCCAGCCCGGCCAGCGTCAGCCCGGTGCGCAGGTTCACATGGAAACGGTCGCGCAGAGACCACCAGGCCTTGGCCTCGGTCAGGAAGGGGCGCGCGACGAACCAGCCGATCTCGATGGCGAACAACAGGATCCCCAGAACCTTGATGGCGACGTGGTAGACCAGCAGAGCGATGCCGAGGAACAGCACCAGCCGATAAACCCAGGTGACGTAGGAATAGGCCAGCAGGATGCGCCGCCGTCCCGCCGGCATCTCCTCCGGCGGAGCCATGCCGAGGCCGAACAGCCATTCCCGCAGCTTCCAGCGCGCCATGGCGAAGGCGCGCTCCTGCAGGTTGGGCACATCCAGCGCGTCGGACAGCAGGTAATAGCCGTCGAAGCGCATGAAGGGGCTGAGATTGATCGCCAGCGTGGTGACCCAGCTGACCGTCGCCAGGAAATAGGCGGCGCTGCGCAGCGGCCCGTCCGGCAGGAAGCTCCAGGCCAGCGTGGCGAAGACGGCGATCGTCAGCTCGGTGGCCATGCCGGCGGCCCCCACCGCCAACCGCTGCCGGCGCGACACCAGCCTCCAGGCGTCGGTGGTGTCGGTGTAGAGCACCGGCCACATCACCAGGAAGGCCACCCCCATGGTCGGCACCCTGCAGCCGAAGCGCTTGGCGGTGTAGGCATGGCCAAGCTCGTGGCAGATCTTGGTGCCCAGCAGGGTGACGCCGTAGAGCGCCAGCCCTTCGGGCGAGAAGAAATGCTGGAAGGTGTGCAGGAAGGCATCCCACTGCCGCGCCACCAGCAGCCCGGCCAGGAGCGCGGTCAGCAGCACCACGGCCATCCAGGCCCGGCTGTAGAGCGGCGCCACCAGCCCCACCGTCGCCGACAGGAAGCGGTCCGGCCGCACCAGCGGGATGCGGAAGAACAGGTAATTGTGGATCAGCCACCAGAACCAGCCGGTGTGCCGCGCCGCCGCCTGACGCGCCAGAAAGGCGGTGTCGGCAGCGACGGTCAGGTTGTTGGCCGCCAGGAATTGGTAGAATCCGATGACGTCCTCGACCGTCGGCTCGAACAGGCTCTGCTCCGCCACCGCCGCGGCGATGGCCCGCGGGTTGGCATGGTGCCAGTGGGCGATCAGCGCGAAGCCTTCCGGCCCGATGCGGAAATAGCGGTTGCGCACCGGGTCGTGGACGGTCCAGCCCGGCGCCCCGTCCTGTCCCGCCGGCGCCGGCAGCAGGGCCAGATCGTCGCGCAACCCCGGCAGCCGCAGCGACGCCAGCGGATCGGCCGGGGCGGTGTCGACGGTGGGGGAAGCGGCGGGAGTGCCGGTCGGAGTGCCGGTCGGAGTGCCGGTCGGAGTGAGGGCGATGGACACGGAAGTCCTCGGGGTTGCCTTCGGGGCTGCTTCTGGAGCAGCGCCTCAGATGCCCAGCGACTGGCGCAGCAGGGCCAGCGGGCGGCGGAACAGGTAAAGCGCCAGCGGCACGCGGTCGCCCAGGATCTTGGCGGTGCCGCGCAGGCCGATGCGGGGCGGGGCCTCTCCCGCGTCCAGCGCCGCCTTGACCCGGTAGGACAGCACGCCGGCGGCCGACAGGCCGGCTTCGTAGCTGGCATGGGTCAGCCGCGCCCGCAGCGGGTGGAGCGGATCGACGTTGAGGAACAGCTCCACCGGGGAACCCGGCTCCAGCACCAGGGCGTCGCCGACCGGCACCATGATGTCGATCTCCGGCGCCTGCGGGTCGGCCAGGGTCAGCACGCGCTCGCCCACCGAAACCGGTTTGCCCAGCCAGTCGTTGACGTCGGTGAAGACGGCGATGCCGGCACGCTCGGCCTTCACCGTCACCCGGTCCAGCAGGTCGCGGGCAAGCGCCATCTCGGCGCGGCGCAACTCCACCTGGGCGCGGAGCTGGGCGACTCGCGCCTTAGTCTGCGGGTCGGCGAAGGCGGCCTGCGAGGCGGTCAGCAGCTCGGCCTCCGCCTGGGTCAGTCCCTTGCGCGCCACCTCGAAGCGGCTGCGCAGGACGGTGGACTCGAAGCTGAACAGGGGCTGGCCGGCCGCGACCGGCTGGTTCGGCTGCACATGGAAGCGGTCGATCACGCCGTCCAGCGGAGCGGCGACGATCACCGGGTTGCTGGTCTGGATCTCGGCCGGGGCCAGGGTCGACATCGGCACCGGGATGGCGAGCGCGCCGCCGACGGCCAGCAGCACCAGCAGCGGCAGCAGGGCCCGGCGCAGCCCGTGCCGTTTCGCCCGCTTGCCCGACAGCGCCCACCAGGCATGGCCGTAGCCTTCGGCCAGATGGCTCAGCAGCAGGATTTCGCCGTCGGTCCAGGGCTCGTCGCGGCCGAGCCACAGGCCGGCCAGCGGCAGCGCGGCCTTGGTCCGGCTTTCCGCCGCGGCGCCGGGCGCTGCTCCCTCGGAGGCGCCCCGGGGCGCCTCCCGCGGGGTTTCCGGCTTGCGCAGCGGGCACCACAGCACCTGCGCCGGTCCCCATTCACCCCAGGCGCTGCGCACGGAGGCGGGCAGGGTGGCGGGGTCGACGACATGGACGCTGTTGGCGTCATCCCTGGTGGCGACGGCGCGCACCGCCTCCTCCAGCCATTGGGCGAAGGGGGCGTTCGGTTCCAGCACCGCGATGTTGGACACCGCCTCCAGCGTCGCCCGTCCGCGCTCGCCCACCGCCAGGAAGGCCGCCTGACGATAGGCGATCAGCCGGCGGGTCTGGTTGACGATGTGATAGCGCAGCTCCGGCGCCGTTGCCTGCCGCCAGGCCTGCCGCTGCAATTCCAGCAGCATCAGCAGGCTGTTGACGGGTTGCGCACTTCCCTGCACCGCCCCTTGCGGCGCCCCCTGGGGCAGGGCGGGCTGCTGGGGCGGGGTCTGAGGTGAAGTCTGGGCCATGGCGGCGCTCATGGCTTCGCGGTTCCGGCCTTGGAGGCGCTTCCCTGGTTTCCAGCCCCCTGACTTCCGGTTGGCAGCGAAGACACCGCCGGTTCGGGGAAGATGGCGGTGCCGCTCATGCCGGCGATCATGCCGGACGGAACGCCCTCGCCGGTCAGCTTAGCTGTGACCTTCACCGACTGGCTGGCCGGATCGACCTTGGCGCCGGGCAGAACCACCTCGCCAGGCAGGGTGGCGCCGGTCTCGTCGACGCGCAGGTCGAAGCGCTGTCCCGGTTTCAGCCAGACCAGCCAGGAGGAGGGGACGATCAGCTCCACCTTCAGGTCGCGGTCGGACAGGATCTCCAGCAGCGGCGCGCCGGCGGCGACCGACTCATGCTCCTGGATGCGGCGTTCGACCACCCGGCCGTCGAAGGGCGCCTTGACGTCGCAGCGCCGGGCCTGCACCTCCGCCTTGCGGACGTCGGCGCGGGCGACCTGGGCCTTGGCCTCGGCCAGCTGCACCTCCGCCTCGCCGATGGAGCGCAGGCTGTTGAGGCGCCGGTTGACCCGCGCCGTCACCTCGGCCGCGTTCAGCTGGGCGCGGGCGCCGTCCAGCTCCGCCTGATAGCTGGAGCAGTCGAAACCGACCAGCAGCTCGCCGGCCTTGAAGCTCTGGCCGGCATCGACGCTCATGCGGGCGATGCGGCCGGGGATCTCGGAGGAGAGGACGGCGTGCCGCCGGGCCTCGATCAGGGCGCGCACCTGCCCCTGCGAAGCGTCCTGGGCCACCGCCGGGGTGGGGGCGAGGCCCCCACCCAGCAGCGCGATCAGGAGAGCGGCGCCGGCGGCAATGCCGGGCCGGGCACCGGAACAAATCACAGCGACGCGAGCCGATCGGCGGTCTGGCTGTCGGACTGCTGCTCTTGGGCCGAAAGGGTACGAACAGTGCATTCCCGCTGACTATCCTTCACACGATGGCAGAACCGTTCGGCCGCGGTGCGGTCGGCAAAGCCGCCTGCGCGCAGCTGGACGATGGTCTTGCCGTCCTGGCTGCGCCGGGTGGCGGCATACAGGGCGCCAACCCCGTTGCTCTCCGTTCCCAGGCGTTTGGCGATGATACCCCATTCCTGCTCGGCAAGCCTGTGGCTTGCGTAAGCCCCGAGATCAGCCTGGATAACGGGAGAGAAGGATGCCGTCGCAACCGGGGTGGCGGGAGCGGCGGCCGGTTGTGCCGTCGGAGCGGGAGCCGGAGCGGCGGCCTGAACCGGAGCGGGAGCCGGTGCCGGGGCAGGAGCGGGAGAGGATGCAGGCACCGGCGATGCGGAGGATGCCAGCACGAAGGGCGTGGCGGCCGGAGCCGGTTCGGCTGCAACGGAGGCCGGGGCGGGGGCCGGGGCGGGGGCCGGGGTGGGAACGGCAACCGGGGCGGCCGCGACCGGAACCGGCTTGTTGACCGGCTCCTGCTTCACCGCGTCCTGCTTGACCGGCTCCGGCTTGGGGGCATCCTTGGCAGCGGTCTTGGGCGCGGCCATCAGGTCCTTGACGCGGATCACGCCGTTGGCGCGCTCCTGCCAGGAGGACAGGCCCCGGCTCACCGCCTGGGTCAGGGTGGGCAGGTCATTGGCGGCCATCGTCTCGGGCAGCGGGTCGACGCCGGCCGACACCATCACGCGGGCATAGGCGTTGTGCAGGTCGGCCAGCACCAGATCGCGGCGCAGGTCGGACAGCAGTGCCGTCACCTCCGATTGGATCACGCCAAGCTCGCCGACCTGCCCGGCCTCGCCGACGTTGATGTATTGCGAGCGGATGCGGGTGTCGAGGTCGGCCTGCTCAGCGGTCAGGGCGAACTCCTGCTTCAGCTCGCGGTACTGCAGCACAGCCACATGCACCTGGCTCAGCACCGCCATGCTCAGCGCCTGACGGCGGAAGGCGATCAGCTCCTCCTGCGCCTCGGCATAGGATTTGGTGGCGGGGGCCGACACCAGATTGATCAGGTTCCAGCTGATCCGCGCGCCATAATCGGCCCAGCGCTGGTTCAGCAGGAAGCTGTTGCTGTCGTAGCGCAGGGCGGCGTTGACGTCGATGCCCGGCAGAAGCTTCAGCAGTGACCGCCAGGTCTCGTCGGCGGAGATGCGCTGGTTGTAACTCTCCTCCAGCAGCTCCGGCCGGTTCAGCAGGGCGTAGGTCTCCAGCGCTTCGGCGCCGACATCCAGCTTGGGCGGCGACTGCATGACGCTGGCCGCCGGCATCTCGATCTCGAACGGCTCACCCGGCGGCAGTCCCATCAGCGCGCCCAGCTGCGACTTCGACGCCACCAGCTCGCGGCGCAGCGACTGCAGCTGGCGCAGCGTCTCGACCAGGGTGCGGGTGTAATTCAGCGCCTGCAGCGGCGCCTGGACGCGCAGCGCCTCCAGCGTGCGGGCGTCGCGGCGCGCTCCTTCGACCCGCTTCTCCAGCGGCGCCAGACGCGTCAGCAGCCGCTCGGCGGCGACGGCGCGCCAATAGGCGGTGCGCACGTCCTGCATGATGCCCTGGACGACGCGGCGGCGGCGCTCGTCGGCGATCAGCACCAGATTGGCGTTCTGCCGCGCCCGCAGATAGCTGACGCCGAAGTCCAGCACGTTCCAGGTGAAGGCGAGGTCGCCGGTGCGGCGGTGCCTGTCGGTGGCGGTGGTGCTCTCGCCCGTCCGCCGGCCGGTGGCGAGGTTCAGGCTCTCCGACCCGGCGTCGTTGTTGCGCCCGACATAGCCGGCCGCCGCCACCACGCGCGGCAGCATGTCGTAGCGCGACAGGTCAAGCTGGTCGGTGGCGACCGCCACCTCCATCAGCTTCACGCGTTCGTCGAGGTTGTACTTGATGGCCCGCGCCATCGCCTCGTCCATCGAGACCGCCTTGGTCAGCGGCTCCTGCGGGGTCAGCACGACGCCCAGATCCGTGCGGACGCGCGCCAGATTCTCGTCGGCCGTCAGCGGCTCGGGTTTGACCGCGCAGCCCGCGGCCAGCAGGGATGCCGTCAGGACGGCGACGGGAACCACCGAAGAAAGCAAGCGGCGGCGGAGGTGAGCGGTCGAAGTCTTCATGGTGGGAGCAATTCCGTTCGGCGGAAAAGGATTGGACGAGGAAAAAGCGGCACGGGAAGGAGACGGAGGACGGGTGGAACCTTGAATGAGGGCGATGAGCCGGGCCGCCGTCAGGCGGCCCAGCTGTCGGGCAGGACGTGGCTGGCAAGCGCGGCCAGCAGGTCGGCGGCGCCGGCCGGACCGCCATGGGCATGGGCGACCTGGCGGGCGAAACCGGGGGAGGCCGGCATGATCTCGGCGCGGGTGTCCGCTCCGCGCTCGGCTGGCCGGCCGCTGCCGTCCGCCGGGGTGCCGCCGCCATCCTGGGGAGCGCCCTGGTTCTGCGGCTGGCCCTGCTGCTCGCCCTGGCCTTGTCCCTGGCCCTGGCCCTGGCTTTGCTGACCCTGACCTTGCTGATTCTGGCCTTGCTGACCCTGTTGGGCTCGGCCCTGACCCTGACCCTGGTTCCCCGGCTGTCCGGCCGTCGGGCCGCGGCCCTGCCCGGTGCCCCGGTCCTGGCCCTGACCTTGGCCCTGAAGCTGGCCCTGACCGTTGTTCTGGCCGGTGCCCTGGGTGCCGGTCTGGCCGGGCGTGCCCTGGCCGTTGGTGCCGGTGGCAGTTCCCGTGTTGCTTCCGGTAGCCGTGCCGGTCCCTCCAGGCGTGCCGACGCTGCCGCCGAGGCCCGTGCCGCCCAGGCTGCCGCTGCCCAGACCGCCACCAAGACCGCCGCCGAGGGCACCGCCCAGCCCGCCGCCCAAACCGCCACCGAGGCTGCTTCCCCCCAGTCCGCTGCTGGAACCGGAGGAACTGCCGCCGATGCTGGTGAGCGTCACCGAGCGGCCGGCATCGGTGCTGGCCGAGCTGCCGCCGACGCTGCCCAGCGTCACCGAGCGACCGGCATCCGTGCTGGCCGAGCTGCCGCCGACACTGCCCAGTGTCACCGACCGTCCGGCATCCGTGCTGGACGAACTGCCGGGCATGCCGGCGCTGCTGCCGCTGCCGCCGCCCGGCAGGCTCGGACCCGATCCGCCGCCCAGCACATTGCCGCCCAACACACTGCCCGAGGACGAGCTGTTGGAGGTCGGGCCGTTCGACGAGGAACCGAGCGCCGAGCCGCCGGACTGTGACGGACCGTTGCCGCTGCCGGTGACCGGCGTGGTGATCGCCGGGCTGTTGGTCGTGTTGACGGTGGCTGTCGTGGTCGTGGTGGTGGTCGTCGTTGTCGTGACGCGGGCCACCGCAACCGTCACCGTGGTTGCGGTGGAGCTGTTGCCGACGAGGTCGCGGGCCTGGATGCTGATCGACCGGCTGGTCGCCGTGCCGGCGAAGCTCGGGTCGCTGGCGCTCGACCGCAGCCCGATCGCCCGCACCGCCGCCTGATAGTCGGCGGCCGACGCCACGCCGGTCAGCACGATGCCGGCGCCGTCGCGGGTCGCGGTGATGCCGGCCGGCAGGGCGCCGATCACCAGCTCGTCGCCGCTGCGGGCATCGGTCAGGGTGACCGTCACCCGGTTCAGTGAGCTGGCGTCCGACAGCGACACCGCGGATCCCAGCGTCGCCGTGCCGCCGGCGGTCAGCGTCGGGGCAGAGCCGCCGGACACCGTCGGGGCCTGGGTGTCGACCGTCAGGCTCAGCGTGCCCGAGCGGCCGATGTTGCCGGCCCGGTCGGTGGCGGTGGTGACCACGCTGTGGCTGCCGTCGGCCAGCGGGGTGGTGACGGCGAAGCTCCAGCGGCCGTCGCTGCCAGTCGTGGCCGTGCCGACGGCGATGCCGTCGACGATGACCGTGACCGTGCTGTTCGGATCGGCGCTGCCGGTCAGGGTCGGACGGCCGGTGGCGATGACGTTGGCCGAATTGTCGACACCGGAGATCGCCGGGGTCGACAGCACCGGCGCCGTGCTGTCGATGGTCAGCGCCAGCGCCGCAGAGGTGCCGCTGCTGTTGCCGGCGCGGTCGGTCGCCCGGCTGGTGACGGCATGGGTGCCGTCGGCCAGCGGGGTGGTCGGCGTGAAGCTCCAGCTGCCGTCGGAGCCGGCGATGGTGGTGCCAACCGCCACGCCGTCGACCAGGACGGTGACGGTGGAGCCGGCTTCCGCCGTGCCGCCCAGGGTCGGGCGGTTGAGGTTGGTCACCCCGTCGGTGGCGGAGGTGCCGGTGTCCTGCCCGGCCGCCAGCACCGGGGCCGGGGGGGTGTCCGGCGCCACGGTGTCGACCAGGACGTTCTGCAGGCCCGGCAGGCCGGTCAGCACCGTGGGCAGCGGGAGCCCGGCCTTGTCGGCGATGCCGCCGCCGTTGAGGTTCAACCCGGTGACGGCGATGCCGTCGCCGTCGCTGTCGCCCGCCTGCACCACATAGTCGAAGCGCAGGACCGTCCCGCTGCTGCCCGCGGGGGTGTAGACCGCCTGGCGGGTCTGGCCGCCGATGTCCAGCGTGATCGTCGGGGTGCCGTTGACGATCACCACCTCGCTGGCCTGGATGTAGAAGCTCAGCGTCTTGCCGACGCCGTACATGCCGTCGGCGGGCACGACGATGCTGCGGATCGCCGGCGGTGTGGTGTCGATGGCGATGTCCTTGTTCAGCCCCAGCGACCGCACGTCGCCCGGCATCGTCAGGGTCAGGTTGCCGGCGTTGCCGGCGATGTCGGTGATCGATCCCGCCAGGGCCGAGGTGCCGATGGCGTCCAGGTCGGCGGCGGTGTCGCCGGCCTGCACCGTGTAGGTGAAGGTCAGCGTGCTGGTTCCGGCCCCGCTGCTGTAGGTGGCGGTGCGGCCGGTGTTCAGCGCCAGGGTCGGCGTGCCGTTGACCGCCACCGCCTCGCTGAAGCTCACCTGGATCGAGATGGTCTGGCCGGTGGTGTAGGTGCCGTTGCCGGTGCTGGAGGTGACGTTGGTGACGCTGGGCGGGAGGCTGTCGATGCGCACGCCCGCCATGCTGGCGATGCCGCTCAGCGTGCGGATGGCGCTGTTGCCGACCAGATCGGCGATGCCGCCGCCGCTGATCGAGCCGCCGATGCCGATGCCGTCGGCATCGACCAGATTGCTGCCGACGGTGTAGCGGAAGGTCAGCGCCGTGCCGCCCGAGCCCGACAGGTAGGTCGCCTGCACCACCGTGCCGTCGTCCAGCGTGATGCCGACGCTGGGCGTGCCGGTGACGGCGACCGCTTCGGAGAAGGTGACGGTGACGTCGATGGTCTCGCCGGCCCGGTAGGTGCCGTTCACCGCCGAGACCGCGGTGACCGTCGGGGCCGTGGTGTCGATGGCGATGTCCCTGGTCCCGGCCAGCGACGACCCGCTGCCGGTCGCCGGCAGGGTCAGCGTCGCGCTGTTGCCGGCGATGTCGGCGATGGTGCCCGACAGCGCAGCGGTGGAGGCGTAGTCGAGGTCCGACGCGGTATCGCCGGCCTGCACGACGTAGGTGAAGGTCAGCGTCGTGCCGCCCGACCCGCTGGCGTAGGTCGCGGTCCGGCCGGTGCTCAGCGCCAGGGTCGGCGTGCCGGTCACCGTCACCGCTTCGGAGAAGACGACCTGGATCGACACGGTGTCGCCGGCCTTGTAGGTGCCGTTGGCGGTCGAGGCGGTCACCGACGACACCGTCGGTGCCGTGGTGTCGACCGTCACCGACAGGCCCGACGAAGCGGGGGAGGTGTTGCCGGCGGTGTCGGTCGCCTTGACGCTGAGGCTGTGCGTGCCCGCCGCCAGGGTGGAGCTGGTGATGGTCCAGTTGCCCGAGCCGTCGGCGGTCGTCGTGCCCAGCACGGTGGTGCCGTCGGTGTCGTACAGCGTCACCGTGGATCCCGCCTCCGCCGTGCCGGTGACGGTCGGGGTGGCGGTCCGGGTGATGCCGTCGCTGCTCGACGTGCCGGTGTCGCTGGCCGTCGCCAGGACCGGCGTCCCCGGCGCGACCGGCGCCGTGGTGTCGATGACGATCGGCAGGCCGGTCGAGGCGGTCGAGGTGTTGCCGGCGGCGTCGGTCGCCTTGGCGGTGATGGTGTGGCTGCCCGATGTCAGGGTGGAGACCGTGATCGACCAGTTGCCGCTGCCGTCCGCCGTGCCGGTGCCGATCAGCGTGGTGCCGTCGGTGTCGTACAGCCGGACCGTGCTGTTCGGCTCCGCCGTGCCGGTGAAGGTCGGGGTGGCGTTGCCGGTGATGTCGTCGGTGTTGGAGGTGCCGGTGTCGGTACCGGCGGTCATGTCGGCCGCGCTCGGCGCGCCGGGCGCCGTGGTGTCGATGACGATTGCCTTGTTGGCCCCCAGCGAGTTGGCCGCCCCCGGCGTCGCCAGCGTCAGGATCGCGGCGAGGCTGGTGGAGCTGTCGATGATGGTGCCGCCGCTCAGCGCCAGTGCCGTGGTGGAGGCGTAGTCGAGGTCGGCGGAGGTATCGCCGGCCTGCACGGTGTAGGTGAAGCTCAGCGTGGTGGTGCCCGACCCGCCGGCGTAGGTCGCGATCCGGCTGTTGTTGCCCAGCGCCAGCGTCGGCGTGCCGGTCACCGTCACCGCCCGGTTGAAGGTGACGGTGATCGTGATGGTGTCTCCGGCCTTGTAGCTGCCGTCGGCGGTGCTGGCGCTGACCGACGAGACGGTCGGGTTGACCAGCGAGGTCAGGACGAGGTCGTTGCCGGTGCCGCCAGCGTAATCGACCGTGTAGAGGTCGTTGTTGCTGTTCAGCGTGGCGCCCTGCGCCAACCCCGACAGGGTGCTGGACACCGCCCCGACGCCGGTCTGGTCGATCACCTTGTAGGTGGCGGCGTTGACGGCGGAGAAACCGTTGACCCGGACGACAGTGACGGCGCTGGAGCCGCTGGACAGCGTGACGCCGCCGCTGACGATCACCTGGTCGTAGTCGGTGCCGGCGGTGGTGCCGGCGATCTCGACCGCCAGGGTGCCGCTCAGCGACAGGTTGCCGTTGACGGTCAGGCTGCCGATGCCGTTGTTGGTCCCGGCGATGCCGGGCGCCAGGGTGGCGCCGGACGCGACCGTCAGCGTGTTGGACGAGCTGGCGGCGAAGATCGAGCCGGTGCCTCCCAGCGTCGCCCCCGACGCCACCGAGACGGCGCTGGTGCCGCCGAGCGCCCCGGTCACCAGCAGGGTGCCCACCGACACGGTGGTCTGCCCGGTGTAGGTGCTGGTGCCCGACAGGGTCAGCGTGCCGCTGCCCGTCTTGGTCAGGTCGTCGCTGCCGCCGATGGCGCCCGACAGCGTCACGGCGACGGCGGTGTCGATGGTGGCGCCGTTGACCCCGGTGTCGAAGACGTTGTCGATGGTGCCCGCCCCGGTCACCGTCAGCGTGCCGCCGTTCAGCGTCACCGTGCCGGCACCCAGGTTGGCGTCGCCGGCCACGCTCAGCGTGCCGCCGCCGCGCACCCTCATCTCTCCGCTGAAGCCGCCGCTGTTGGAGCCCGACAGCGTCATCGTGCCGCTACCGTCGAGACTGAAGGCGCCGCTGCCGGTCAGGGTGCCGGAGAAGGTGGTCGAGCTGTTGTTCACCCCGGTGGTCAGGGTGTTGGCGCCGATCGCCACCGTGCCGGCTCCGCTCAGCGAGCCGATGGTCTCGTCGCTCGACAGGGTCAGGGTGGTGCCGGCGGCGACGGACACCGCGCTGGTGTCGCCGATCGCCGAACCGCCCGACACCGTCAGACCGCCGGCCGACAGGGTGGTGGCACCGCTGTAGGTGTTCGTGCCCGACAGGGTCAGCGTGCCGCTGCCGGTCTTGGTCAGGCCACCGGTGCCGGACAGCACGCCGGAGAAAGTCGTGTTGCTGCTGGCGCCGCCGGTGGTGAGTGTATAGACCCCCAGCGTCACATTGCCAGATCCTGCCAGCGAGCCGATAGTCTCGGCAGCGCCGAGCGACAGGGTGGCGCCGCTGGACACTGTGACGGCGCTGCTGTCGCCGATGGCGCTGCCGCCCGTCGCCGCCAGCGTGCCCGCCGACACCGTGACGGCGCCCGTGTGGGTGTTGGTCCCGGACAGGGTCAGGGTGCCGCTGCCCGACTTGGTCAGCGCCCCCGACCCCGACAGCACGCCCGACAGCGTCGCGGCGGCCGAGTTGCTGATCGTCGACCCCGACGACACCGCGATGGCGTTGGTGATGGTGGTGGCGCCGGTGATCGACAGGGTGCCGCCCGACAGGGTCGTCGTGCCGGATCCCAGGCTGGCGGCGTTGGCGACCGACAGCGTGCCGGACGACACCGTGATGCCGGTCATGCTGTTGGTCCCGCCCAGCACCAGCGCGCCGGTGCTGGTGCTCGCCACCGTCAGCGAGCCGTTCGACACCGCGCCGTCCAAGGTCAGGGCCTCGGTGATGGTGTTGTTGACCGTCCGGGTCGTGCCGCCCAGATCCACGGTGCCGGTGAAGGTCAGCGCCGCCGAACCGGACATCGTCATCGTGCCGCCCAGCACGAGGTTGTTGGCGAGCGTCCGCGCGGTGGACCCCGACCCGCGCACCTTGCCGCCGTTGATCGTCAGCGTCCCGGTTCCCACCGCGGTGTCGCTGCCGAACTGCAGGATGCCGCTGCCCAGCGTCGTGCCGCCCGTGTAGGTGTTGGTCCCCGAAAGCCCCAGGACATTGCCGGCGTTGGTGCTGGCGATGCTCAGCCCGCCGCTGCCGGAGACGGTGCCGCTCAGCGTGACCGAACCGGCCGAGACGTCGACGGTGCCGCCGCCGCCGCCGAGCGCGACGGCGATTCCGCTGCTGAGGACCGCCGTCGAGGCCAGCGTGCCGCCGTCCAGCGTCAGCGTCGTCTGGCCCAGGCTGGCGGACGCCCCCACCGCCAGGGTTCCCGCGGTCACCGTGATCCCGCTGACCCCGGAGCCGGAGGTGTTGTTGGTCCCGGACAGCGTCAGCGTGCCGCTGCCCGACTTGGTCAGCGTGCGGGTGTTGCCGGTGACGTTGCCGCTGATCGTGACGGCCGCGTCGGTCTGGACCGTGGCGTCGCCGGTCAGGGCGACCGCGTTGTCGATGGTGGTCGCGCCCGTGACCTGCAGCTTGCTTCCGGCCGCCAGGTTGACCGCGCCGGTTCCCAGATTGCCGTCGGCGGCGATGCTGATCGTGCCGGCGGAAACCGTGGTCTGCCCGGTGTAGGTGTTGGTGCCCGACAGGGTCAGGGTGCCGCTGCCGGTCTTGGTCAGGCCGTCGCTGCCACCGATGGCGCCCGACAGCGTCACGGCGACGGCGGTGTCGATGGTGGCGCCGTTGACCCCGGTGTCGAAGGCGTTGTCGATGGTGCCCGCCCCGGTCACCGTCAGCGTGCCGCCGTTCAGCGTCACCGTGCCGGCACCCAGGTTGGCGTCGCCGGCCACGCTCAGCGTGCCGCCGTCCCGCACCGTCATGGTGCCGGTGAGGCTGCTGCTGTTGGTGCCCGACAGGGTAAGGGTGCCGGTGCCCCGCTTGTAGAAGTCGCCGGAACCGCTGAGGGTGCCGGAGAAGCTGGTGCTGGCGTTGTTGCTGCCGGCCTCCAGCGTGTTGGCGCCGATCAAGACGCTGCCGTCACCCGCCAGCGACCCCAGCGACAGGCTGGCCACCGCCGAACTCAGGGTCGCGCCGGAGGCCACCGTCACCGCGCTGTCGTTGCCGACGGTGCCGCTGCCGCTCGCCGCCAGCGTGCCGGCGGAAACGGTGGTCGAACCGGTGTAGCTGTTGGCGCCCGACAGGGTCAGCGTGCCGCTGCCGGTCTTGGTCAGGCCGCCGGTGCCGGACAGCACGCCGGAGAAGGTCGTGCTGCTGTTGGCGCCGCCGGTGGTGAGTGTATAGACCCCCAGCGTCACATTGCCAGATCCTGCCAGCGAGCCGATAGTCTCGGCAGCGCCGAGCGACAGGGTGGCGCCGCTGGACACTGTGACGGCGTTGCTGTCGCCGATGGCGCTGCCGCCCGACGCCCTCAGGGTGCCGGCGCTAACGGTGGTGGCGCCGGTGTAGGTGTTGCTCCCCGACAGGGTCACCGTGCCGGTGCCGGTCTTGGTCAGGGCGCCGCTGCCGCTGACGATGCCGGACAGGGTCAGGGCGTTGGCGGTCTTCACCGTGCCGTCGTTGCTGCCGATGGCGATGGCGTTGGTCAGCGTCTGGCTGGACGCCGTGGTGGTCAGCGTGCCGCCGTTCAGCGTGATGGTGCCGCTGCCGATGGTGCCGGTGGCGCCCAGCTCCACCTCGCCGCGCAGCGTGATGCCGCCGGACCAGCTGTTGCCGGCATTGCTCAAGGTCAGCTTGCCGCTGTCGAGCTTGGTCAGGCCACCGGTCCCGGTGATGGCGCCGGACAGGGTAACGGCGTTGGCGTTGGTGATGCTGCTGTCGGACGACAGGGCGATGGCGTTGTCGATGGTGGTGGCGCCGGTGACGGCCAGAGTGCCGCCGGCCATCGTCACCGCATCGGTGCCCAGGTTGGCGTCGCCCGCCACCGACAGGGTGCCGGCGCTGACGGTGATGGTGTTGATGCCGGTGTTGCTGCTGGCGGTGTTGTTGGTGCCGCCCAGGGCCAGCGTGCCGGTGCCGCTCTTGGTCAGGGCCGCGGTGTCGGTGCCGTTGTCGGCCAGGGTCGAGTTGATCGTCAGCGTGTCGCCTTCGCCGACGCTGACGTCGAAGCTGCTGCCCAGCGTGAAGCCGTTGCCGGTGATGGTGATCGACCGGCTGTCGGTGTCGCTGTCCATCGCCAGCGTCACGCCGCTGCGCACCACCAGCGTACTGGGCAGCGTGATGGTGCCGCTCAGCGTGCTGGCGAAGCGGATGGTGACGTTGCCCGAAATGTTGTTGGCAAGCGCGATCGCTTCCCGCAAATCCAGGCCGCCGCCGTCGGCCTTGTCGGCCGCATAGGTGCCGGCCGGCGCGCTGCCGTCGACGGCGGTGACGTCGACCACGAGGTCGTTGGTCACGCCGATGCTGAAGGTCTTCTCGTAGGTGGCGGTGCCGTCGCTGACCTGGACGCGGATCGAATAGCTCTGCCCGCCGGTCAGGGTGGCGGCGTCGTTCGCCCGCAGCGAGGTGCCGGAGATGTTGAACAGCGCGTTGTTGGTGTCGCCGCTGCCGCTGACCAGCGTGTAGGTGAGGGTCTGGCCGGTGTCGGCATCGGTGGCCGACAGGGTGCCGACCACGCCGTTGGTGCCCTCGAAGATGCTGATCGAGCTGTTCGACAGGGCGAGATTGCCCGGCGCGTCGTTGATCGAACTGGCGGTGACCACCGTGCTGGTGTTGGCGCTGCTGCTGCCGATGCCGTCGCTGGCGGTCAGGCTGAAGGTGGTCTGCACCGTGCTGCCGGGCACCACTTGGTTGTTGGTGGGGGTGAAGACCAGCGCCTGCAGCAGGGTCTGCAGCCCGCCCGGCGTGGTGGCGGTCAGGGTGTAGTTGCCGGCCGTGCCGGTCAGCCCGCCGCCGGCGCTCGACAGCGTGCCGTTGGCCGCGGTGTAGGTGATGGTGACGGTGAAGGTGCCGGTGCTGTCGTCGGCATCCGTCACCGTCACGCTGGCGAAGGGCGTGGTGGTGGCGTTGTCGTCGACCGTGCCGGCGGTGGTGAAGGTGCCGCCCAGCACCGGCACCTGGTCGGACGGCCCGGTCAGCACGACGTCGTTGCTGTTGCTGCCGGCGGCATAGCTGATCGTGATCGTCCCGCTGTTCAGCGTGATCGACGCCCCCGACGACAGCCCGTTGAAGCTGCCGGTGACGGCGTCGCTGCCGTCGTTGGAGATGATGACGAAGCTGTCGCCGCTGACCGTCTTCACCGGCGTGTAGCTGCCGCCAGCGGTCAGGGTGGCGCTGCCGACGTTCACCGCCCCGGTGACGTTCACCTGATCGTAGCTGCTGGTGCTGGCCAGATCGACCGCCAGGGTACCGCCGGACTGGATGGTCAGGCCGCCGTTGACAGTCAGGGTGCCGACGCCGTTGTTGGTGCCGGCGATGCCCGGCGACAGCGTGCCCCCCGACTGCACGGTCAGGCTGCCATTGACGGTGCCCGTGCCTGCCAATGTGCCGCCATTGCCCACTGTGACCGCGCCGGCAGAAGCGCCGTTCAGGGTGCCGGTGACGACCAGCGTGCCGGCGCCGACCGTGGTGGTGCCGGTGTAGGTGCCGGTGCCGGACAGGGTCAGCGTGCCGGCGCCGACCTTGGTCAGGTTGTTGGCTCCGCTGATGACGCCCGACAAGGTGAGCGCGTTGCCGGTGCCGACGCTGACAGTGCCGTGGCCGCTGCCCAGAGCAATGGCGTTGGCCAGCGTGACGGCGCTGCCGGTGGTGGCCAGCGTGCCGCCGTCCAGCGTGATGCCGGCGCTGCTGATGTTGCCGGCCCCTGCGATCGACAGGGTGCCGTTGCTGACGGTGGTGGTGCCGGTGTAGCCGTTGGTTCCGCTCAGCACCACCGTGCCGGCGCCGACCTTGGTCAGGTTGTAGGCGCCGGACACCGTGCCGCTGATTGTCAGCGTATCGCCGCTGTTGTAGGAGCCGATGCTGGCGTCCGCCCCCAGGGTGACGGTGCCGGTGATGGTGGCCGTTCCGCCGTCGACCTTTACCGCACCGATCCCGGACGACACGCCGATGCCGCTGATCGTCAGGTTTTCGGCGATGGTCAGACCGTTGTCGATGCGCAGGGTGGCGCCGCTGGCGACGGTGGTGCCGGCGGCGGCGGTGCCCAACGCGTTGGCGTGGGTGATGTACAGGACGCCGGCGCTGACGGTGGTGGCGCCCGTATAGGTATTGTCGCCCGACAGGGTCAACATTCCACCGCCGGTCTTGGTCAGGTTGAAGCCGGTGCCGCTGACCACGCCCGACAGGGTCAGGCCGGTACCCGACACGCCGATGGTGGTGTTGGCGCCCATGGCGACGGTGCCGTTGACCGTGGCGCTGCCGCTGGTGACCTGCAGGGCGCCGCCCGACGACACGCCGGTGCCGGAGACGGTGAGGTTCTCCGCCAGCGTGATGCCGCCGGCGACGGCCAGGGTGGCGCCGCTGGAGACGCTGGTGCCGCCGGCGCTGGTGCCGAGCGCGTTGTTGTGCCCGGCGACCAGCGTGCCGGCCGACACGGTGGTGGCGCCGGTGTAGGTGTTGTCGCCCGACAGGGTCAGCGTGCCGGTACCCGCCTTGGTCAGGGCGTTGCTGCCGTCGATCACGCCAGACAGGGTGAGGTCGCTGGTGGTGGTGACGGTGGTGTCGGCGTTCAGCGTGACGGTGCCGCTGACGGTGTTGGTGCCGCTGGCGCTGACCAGCGCGCCGCCCGACGACACGCCGCTGCCCGACAGGGTCAGGTTCTCGGCGATGGTTATGCCGCCCGACAGGGAGAGTGCTGCGCCGTCCGCCACCGTGGTGCCGCCGGCGGTGCTGCCCAGCGCGTTGGCGTTGCTGACGGTGACCGTGCCGGAATTGATGGCGAAGGCGCCGCTGAAGCTGCTGTTGTTGCCGGACAGGGTCAGATTGCCGGAGGCGGTCTTGGTCAGGGTGCCCGATCCGCCGATGGCGCCGGACAGGGTGACGCTGCCGCTGGGCGCGACGTTGATGCTGCCGCCGCTGCTGCCGATGGCGATGGCGTTGTCGATGGTGCCGACGGCGCCGCTCAGCCGCAGGGTGCCGCCGTTCAGCGTCAGGGTGCCGGCGCCGAGATTGCTGTCGGAGGTCGCGACCAGCCAGCCCCTGGTGACGGTGATGCCGCCGGCGAAGCCGGTGCTGTTGGCGGTGCCGTCCAGCGTCAGGCTCCTGCTGTCGGCATCGGCGTTCAGAATCAGGCTGCCCGACGAGGTGCCGGTGATGGCGCCGCTGAAGGTCCCGTTGGCCGACTGCTTGACCGTCAGGGCATTGCCGCCCAGCGCCAGCGTGGCGCCGCTGACCCCGGTCAGCGTGCCGATGGTCTCGGTCGCCGCCGACAGCTTCAGCGTGGCGCCGCTCGCCACCGTCACGGCGCTGCCGTCGGCGAGCGCGGTGCCGGCGCTGCTGTTCAGCTCCAGCGTGCCGGCGCCGACGGTGGTGGTGCCGGTGTAGCTGTTGGCCCCGGTCAGGGTCAGGGTGCCGCTGCCGGCCTTGGACAGGCCGCCGGTGCCGCTGACGATGCCGTCGAAGCTGGTGCTGCTGTTGTCGCCGCCGGTGGTCAGCGTGTTGCCGCCCAGCGTGACGGCGCCGCTGCCGGTCAGCGACCCGATGGTCTCGCTGCCGGACAGGTTCAGCGTGGCGCCGCTCGCCACCGTCACCGCGCTGCTGTCGCCGATGCCGTCATTGACCGTCAGGGTGCCGGCGCCGACGGTGGTGGCGCCGCTGTAGTCGTTGCCGCCGCTCAGCGTCGCCGTGCCGGCGCCGCTCTTGGTCACCGCGCCGCTGCCGGAAATCTTGCTGGTGACGGTCAGCGTGTCGCTGCTGCCGTTGCTGAGGGTCAGCACCGTTCCGGTCGACACGGTGATGGTGCTGCCGGCGATGGTCAGGCCGCTGGCGGCGTCGGCGTCGAAGGTCAGGTTCTCCGTCACCGCCAGGTCCGAGCCCAGCGTGACGGTGCCGTTGGCCAGCCCGCCGGCGAATTTGATGGTCTGGGTTCCGGTGGTGTCGGCCAGGGCAATCGCCACCGCCTCGCGCAGGCTGACGCCGTCCGAGACATCGATGCTCCCGGTATCGGCAGTGTTGGTGACATAGATGGTGTCGCTGGCCACCGTCACGTCGGCGGTGGTGCTGCCGCCGTTGCCGTCGGTCAGGCTGTAGCGGATCACGGTGTCGCCGGTCGGCGTGTCGTTCCGGTACAGGATGTTGTGCATCACCGTCTGGATCAGCGTCGCGGTGGCGTTGCCGTTGAAGGTGACGGTCAGCGTGCCGTTCGTGTTGGTGACGGTGGCGAAGGCGGCGTTGGCGTTCGCCGTGTCCAGCAGCGTGCCGCCGCTTTCCGAGAAGGCGGCGTTGCTGTTGAACGAGAACAGATCCGACGTCAGCGGCGTCGCCGTGCCCGAGACCGAGCGGTGGATCGTCAGGACGCTGCCGGTCCAGCTGCTTGCACCGTTCTCCGTGTCGGATGCGGTGACGGCGGTGCCGGCATCCAGCAGCACCGTCTGGCCTTCGCCGGCCCAGAGGACGCTGTCGCCGTTCAGGTTGCCGATCACCGGGTTGCTGTTGGCGGTGACGGTGATGCCGGTGCCGGTCGAATCCGAGATGTCGCCGAAGATCGGGCCGTTCCAGTCGTCGGCCGCGGTGAACTTGTAGGTGGTGCCGCCGGTCGAGCTGGTGCCGCTCTTGTTCAGCAGGGCATCCACACTGGTCTTGGTCGATCCGCTCAGCGTCACGGTGAAGCTGGTGGCGCTGGTGATCTCCACCGCCCCGGTCAGCGAGGCGGTGCCGCTGCCCTGGCCGGTGATGGTCAGCTTCGTCAGGTCGATGTCGTTCACCGACCCCGACTGATGCACCAGGTTGGTGCCGGTCACGGTCAGCACGCCGCTGGTCTGATCGTAGGTGACCGCCGTGATGGTTGGCTTCTGGCTGCTGGAGACGGTGACGCCGTTGCCCGTCGTGTCGGCCGGCGCCGATTGCGTGCTGTCCCAGTTGGCCGCCGCCTCCAGATTGTAGGTGGTCGCCCCCTGGGAGCTGGTCCCATCCTTGTTCAGCAGCCCTTCGACGAATGCCTGGTCGGTCGCTCCCAGCGTGATGGTGAAGACGTTGGAGGCCGGGGCGGAGGTGACGGTGGAATTGCCGGTCAGCGTGTAGCTGTTGCTGCCTTCGCCGGTCAGGGTGAGCTTGGTGACGTCGATGCTGTCGCCGTTGGTGATGTTGCTGCCCGTCACCACCAGCTGGTTGGTGCTGGCGTTGTAGGTGGCCGAGGTGATGGACGGTACGGGGACGTAGGCATTGAGCGTGATGCTGCTGGTCCGCCCGGTGCTGTTCAGTTCACCGTCGTTTGCAACGACCGTAACGGTCCGGGTTCCCACCGTATAGGATCCCGCGGAGTTGTAGTATTTGATCTGCCCGAGTACGGTCGTGTAATTCGCCACGCTGGACGCGCCGGTCAGAAGAATGGTCTGGTTGCTGTTTGTGTATGTCACCGCAATTCCAAGACTGGCCGCTGCGCTGATTTCGGCAGCCGTCAAGGAAATGCTTTCGCTGCTTCCGTCAAGCGCGCTGGAAAGTATCACGGATGCGGAAAGCAGGCGGTTGTCGCTGTCGCCCGGTTCGGTGATCGCAAGCGAGGGGATGACCAGAACCCCGCCGCTGGGCGACGTGGTGCTTGTCGTCGCGTTGTTGCCCGCACTGTTGCTGTCGAGATCCAGCACGGCCTCGTTGCCGGTTCCCCACTGGACCTCATAAGCTCCGATATCCAGAGCTCCGCCACGGATGCGCTCCAGGCCGCGGAGGTCACCGGACGCGGAATAATAGCTGGCGCTGGAACTGTCGCCCGCATTTATGAGCGATGTCGCATTCTCCTTCGGCCTGAAGTCGTTGGTCGCCGCATTCACGAACGCAACGGTCGTCCCATTGGTGGTTCCTTTGTAATTGCTTTTCTCCGTTATCGTAACGCTGTTGCCCGATGCATCTATAATGCTGTTCGGGGAGCTGCTGGAGACGGAGTTGTTGGTGATCGTGTTATCGGCAATGATGGTGTTGTAGACATTCAGGGTGCTTCCCGTTCCAGCGGTAGCAATTCCAATACCACCGCCGCCAGCAGTATAGCCGGAAGCCGTATTTATGAATGTATTATTGGCGATTGTTGTGTTTCTGACGGTAAGACTGAAGGCAACCGCATTGTTGTTTACTGTAATTCCGCCAAAAACTCCGCCGGTCGCAAAATTCAAGGAATATGAATTATTCGCTATGACAACATTTTCAACGAGCGTTGAAGAAGACGCGGCTTGGACGATACGGATCGGAGAGAGAACTTGTTTGTCTACGGTGCTCGATCCGCCATTGTTGGTTAAGATGGTGTCTCGAACGGTCAGGGAGTTGCCGGAAGAGCTGGCTTGGCCAATCACCGTTCCACGATTATAGGTGAAAACACATTGGTCGATCTCCAGGCTGCCGGCCGAAACCGCGACAGTCCCGAATTGTGGAGCGCTTGTATAGAAGCTGTCGAAGCGAAGATTCTTGATGACAAAAGTGGAAGATGCCGCGTTGAAGGTAAATCCTAATGAATCCGACGTGCTGGCAAGAGTGTTCGCGCCGGAGGCATCCTTGTCACCGCTCAAGGTTATGTCGTAAATCCCATCGCCGTTGATATCGCCGTTGATGGTGATCGACTTGGTGACTGAAAGAGCCGTTGCGCTATTCATTAGAAGTGTTTGACCCTTCAGGGTCGGGTCAAACAAAACGATATCTCCGGCCGTGGCCGCGCTGAGGACATTGCGCAGAGAGTCTGTCGTGCTGTCGGTTGCGCTTTTCACCACCTGGGTGGCAAGCCGCCCGGAAAACTCATGCAGGGATTCCGAAGAAAACGGCAATGACGCTTCAATATTTCCAACCTGAGCCTCAAGAACCCAGTTTTCTCCCTCCCGCTGGCCGGTGTCGTCGGTCGATGCCGCGACATCCGCTCCGGTCAGCGTGTGAATCGTGTTTATGAAGGACTGGCCGCGCTCGCCGGCGCCGACATCGCAGGCGTAAAACAGGATGTCGCCACCGGACTTCAGGGCGCTTCCGATCGCATGCAATTCGGTCGCACGACTCTCCAGGCCTTCGGTCCAATAAGCGCGGCCTGCCATGTAAAGATGGCCTTCGCCGCCATGGCTGACGATCTGGATCGAATCCAGATCGGACATTCCTGCCACGGCTTCCGCCATTTGCTGGAATGCTTCCCGGTTGGGATCGAGCAGGATGACCTTGGCATCGGGCGCGATGTCTTTGATCAATGTCGCATAGTCGGCAACGGCGGTATCTACGAACACGACGGAGTGGACGGCCGGCACGGCCGCGGCGGCTTGCGCGGCGGCACGGCCGCCGTCCGGTTGCGCGAAGACGGCTTGAGGAACGGCATCCGCCGATGCCGATGCCGCGGCGGCCGCGTGATCCGCCGAAGTGTCCGGTATCGGTGCGGCCTCGCTGTGCTGGTTGGTTTCCGCGGCCGTCGCGGCGCCGGCCGCGTCGAACATGAAGCGCGGCTCCAGGGCCATGGCGAAGGAGGATGGTTTGCGCGTCTTGCCGGGCAGTTGGTTTCCGCCGAAGCCCTTCGCATCCCGAGACCGCGTCATGTTTCCTCTCCGCCGACGATCGCCATAGCGCCCCGATCCTAGGCCAAAAGTGGTTACCAAGAAGTGTGGAGCTTTAAGGAAGGTACCACTTGGTTGCGATGGAGTGAAACATTCGGGTAACCGAGAGATGCGGGATCCGCCTCTTTTTCGAGCCGATTCGGGGGTGTGCATTGTAAAATCCCGCTTTGATTTTTGTTTTTTCGATGAATTTCCTCTTTAATGTTTCATTTTCGTCATATGACACCTCACAATCAGACAGATCGTCTCTGGAAATCCCATACTCCAGTATGTCTGGGCTTCGACTCAGCCATCAGCGCTTCGTCAGATCGGGAAAAAAACATATTATAATAGTATGTTTGGGACTTAGATGGCGATTTGCGGGAATATTCTGACATTACTACCACCGCGTATGGTGTCTCGCCCCAGCGGCGATGGCGCTGCCGTCCGTCACAATCGATTTCAACGAATCCGGAGGTTCCGTCATGGATGCCTATGTCGCCCTGATCTTCCCGTTTGCCGGCGTCTTCGCTCCTCAGGGCACCGCCCAATGCTGGGGGCAGGAAATGCCCGTGCAGCAGAATCAGGCGTTGTTTTCGCTCATCAGCACCCTCTATGGCGGAACCGGCAATCCGAACTTCAAGCTGCCCGACCTTCGTGGCCGCGTCATGGTCGGTTCGGGCGCCAGCCCCTATCTGAACCAGACGCTGAACCCGGCCAGCTCCGGCGGCGCCGCGGCCACCACGCTCGGCTTGGTCAACCTGCCGTTGCACACCCACGCCGCAAGCTTCACGCCGAGCGGCAGCAGCGGCGGCGCATCCACCATCAACGCCAGCGTGCAGATCCCGGTCGGCACCGGCAACGGCAGCGCCACCGCCCCGGTGAGCGGCCCGAACTATCTGAATGGCCTTGCGTTCGACGATGCGAGCTCCGGCGCCTCGCTTGCCGGCCCCTACAGCACCACCGCTCCCGGCACCGGCAGCTATCTGCAGGGTTCGGCCACCGGCACCGTCTCGGTTGCGGGCGGCGGCGGCATCGTGTCTGTCTCGCCGGGCGGCGGCCAAGCGAGCCCGGTGGCGATCAACAATCTGCAGCCCTACCTGGCGGTGACCATGTTCATCTTCACCTTCGGCATTTACCCGACCCGCGATTGACGCAAGCTGGACGGCCCGGTCCCGCTTGCAGCGGGGCCGGGCCGTCTCCCGGCCCCCGAACCACCGCCCCGTTACCGGAACCCCTGTCATGACCGTCGATTTCAGCACGCTGACCGCTTCGCAGTTCACCCCGCATGTCGGCCAGACATTCCGCTTCCTGTCAGCGGAGGACCGCTCCACGCTCGCCGAGGTCGAACTCACCCTGGTCAAGGAACGGCCGGATTTCACGCCCCGCTGGGCGAAGCGCACGTCCTTCTCGCTGACCTTCGAAGCGTTCGGGCAGAGCGACCTGTGGAACGGCAATTTCCTGCTCGATCATCCGACCGACGGCACGTCCGGCCCCTTCTTCATCGTCCGGACGATCCCGCTCAATCCGGAGCGGCCCTGTTTCGAAATCGTCCTGAACTGACGGGGACACCGCCGGTTCTGCCGGGCCGGGGACGGGGCAGGGGAACCCGTCAGGCCACCCCACCCCCTTGCAAGGCGAGCGGAAGGATCTGCGGCGGCAGATGCTGGATGCCCGGATGGCCCGGCGGCAGCCAGATCAGCTCGATGATTGGCGGGGAATGCACCAGCAGGTCGAAGCCCAGCCGGTGATAGAACCAATGGACCCGCGTTTCCGTCTCGTTCACCGACAGGGTCATGGGCAGGCGAACCTGCATAGCCGAGCCTTGCAGGCTGCGCAGCAGGTTGGTGCCGATGCCCTTGCCGCGGGCCAGCTTGTGGATCTCGACCTCCGCCACGCGCCAGTCCCAGCGCCCCAGATCCATGACGATCCGGCCGACCGGCTGTCCGGCCTTCTCCACGACGAAATCCAGATGCTGCGGGTAGCGTGTTTCCTGGCCGGTCCGCCTGGCGCTGTACTGCTGTTCGTAGAGCGTGCGGATGAAGTCGCGGTCCTGGTGGGCCTGGGCCAGCCAGGGGCGGGCATTCATGAACAGCCCCAGCAGGAAATCATCGTCCGACGGCCGGGGATGACGCATCGACAGGCCGCCCATCAATGGCAGGCTTCCCTGATAGGCCGCCATACGATCACTCTTCATGGTGGTGAAAACATTCCGTCTAGATAGCCGCAGGAGCGGGTGGATGGCAAGACACCCGTTGATGGTCCGGCAGGAGCGGTCCGCACGGAAATGTGACGGGAAAAACGGGATGGACCGGCTGCACAAACGGCAGCGCTTGCGCTATAAACGGAGACAGCGCCCTTTGGAAAAAAGAAAGCCCACTCCGATGCGTGCCCACATCCGCCCCACCCGTATCGCTGCCGTCGCCGTGCTTGCGCTGTCCACCACGCTGGCCGGCTGCCAGACCGGCTCGATGGGCAGCAAGGAGGGGGTCGGCACCGTCGGCGGCGCCGTCGCCGGCGGCCTGATCGGTTCGCGGTTCGGCGGCGGTTCGGGCAAGCTGGTGGCGGTCGGCATCGGCACGCTGCTGGGCGCCTTCGCCGGCCGCGAGATCGGCGCCTCGCTCGACCGCGCCGACCAGCAATATGCCGACCGCGCCGCCTATCAGGCCTACAGCGCGCCCATCGGCCAGCGGATCAGCTGGAACAACCCGCAGTCCGGCAACCAGGGCACCGTCGTGCCGGTCCGCGACGGCTATGACGGCTCCGGCTCCTACTGCCGCGAGTTCCAGCAGACCATCGTCGTCGGCGGCCGCACCGAACAGGCCTTCGGCACCGCCTGCCGCCAGCCCGACGGGTCGTGGAAGATCGTGGGGTGATCGCTGTTCCCGGCTTCCGGGCAGTCATGACCAGAAATGGATGAACAATTCTGCAGGGGGATGCCGAAGATCGCCGCAGCGAACTCGGCATCCGTCCCCTCATCAAATCACCCTGGTTTCTTCATATTGCAGCCCGCTTTTCCGAGCGGGTATTTCGCAACATGTCTCTTGGACACCGCCATCAATGACCGGGTTCCCAGGAACCCGGCATCATGAAGGCACCACGTCATCGTTTCAGACGCGCATAGCGTTGTTCGAGTAAATCGTGGAACCGGGGTCTCAAATGGTTCCGGAATGGGATTTGCGGCGCATCCGGACAAGACAGTGACCGCAGCAAAAGCCCATCGGCCTCTTCCTCACGCCCCACAGCCAGCAGGGACAAGGCGTGGTTACTGAGCATCCAGGCATTCTGCTCCACACCTGCCGCCACCACAGCCTCATGCTGCTGCAGCGCCTCGCTCAAATTCCCGACCCCCAGCAATCCCAGTCCTAAATGGTTGCGCGCGACACAAGTTGCCGCTGGCGTTCCGGCGGTTGCCAAAGCTTCCTCGTAGCAGGCAACAGCCTCCTGATCCCGTCCGGAAGCCTGCAGCACCAATCCGATCCGGCACAAAACACCCCAGCGATCTCCGTGCCCGACATCCTGTACTTGAGGAATGGAGAAAAAGAAGGAAAGGGCCTCCTCATACCGTCCTGTGATCTGCAATGCGCTGCCATGTGCTATCGCAAGGAAGATGTCGGACGTCTGATTCCTGCAAAACGGTGTGGTTAGAGCAAGGGCGGCTTCAAAGTCGAGGCGGACCAGATGGCAGAACGCCAAATGCGTCGCCACCTCCTGATCGTTGGGCATGGCTGCCAGAACCGGCTGCAAAAGCTTTTCGACAAGCTCTATCTGCTGCTTGGGCCAAGCCAGAAAGGCTTGTTCCCGTTGAGCTTCCAGCAGGGCAGGGGCCGCATTCAGTGCGGCATCAACGCAAAATGCCGCCTCTTCAGACCGTCCCTTATGACGAAAAGCCCTCGAAAGCTCCGCAAGGAACAGGGCACCACGAGCCGACAGATCCGACAAGCCGCGCATGATCATCGCAGCTTCGTCCAGGTCTTCAGCCCTGAGAGCCTGCTGGGCCCGGGTGACGGCCTGCTCCTCCATCCAGCGTTCAGCATAATCGGGGCAGCGACGCGCAGCCTCATCCCGGACGGCAGCCGCCTGCTGTGCCAAGCCAGCCTGTTCCAAAACCTCGATCAGCCGGGCATGGGCCAGGGCATTGCGAGGCATGCATTCGATCGCCCGCCGGTAACTGGCTGCGGCCTCTGTCGAATAGCCGTTTCGTTCGAGAGCAACCCCCATCTCGTAATGGTAATTGGCGAAAGTCTCCTGCCGGATGGCGGAACGCCATGCTTCGATCTGCTCCGGGGTCAACTGCTGCATTTCGCCATTTCCTTACGACTGGGATGGACCCGATTGGTCAGATTCCGGTCCATGCCGGTCAGGGCACGACAAAGGTCGGATCGGGAAGGACCCGGTAGAACCTGCCCCCCTTGGCGCGATAGGCGGCTTGACCTGCAGCGATCAGGTCGGCGTAGCGCCAAGCCAGAACCGCGATGTCCGTCGCCGCCTCATCAAGGAGACGGGAGCCTGGGAGCACCGGCAGAGGACCGACGGGAGAGCGCATGGTGTCCTGCAGCGGCGTATCGTCGAACACTGCATCGATCAGCGGCGCGAGTTCGAAGTAGTGGATCAGGGCGGCACAGCCGACGGAGCTGCCGTAGACCAGACCACGACCAGTCTTGGCACGGGATTGGGCCAGCCGCTCCCGCACCGTATGCCCGAGCTGCGCAATACGTGCGTTGAACGCCGTCAGGACGGCGGGATCGCCGATGCCGCCGGCAGCATTCTCTTCAGCGAGCAGTTCGGCAACCCGTGGCGATATCGGCCGCGGACCGCCCCGGACCTGGAGCAGGAACCGGATCGAGCCGCCCTTCGGCGCGATCCTTTCCGCATCGAAAACCTCCAATCCGTGCCGTGCGACGAAATTCAACATCGGCACCACGGCAAAATAGGAGATGTGCTCGTGATAGATCACATCGAGCAGCGTCTTCGCGATCATATCCGCCGCGTACTGCGTCTCGATCACGACCAAGCCGCCAGGATCGAGCATCGCCCCGATCCCGGCAAAGACGTCGTCCAGGCCGTCGATGTTCGCGAGCGTGTTGTTGCAGATGATCAGGTGGGCCCGCCCGTGTTCTGCCGACAACCGGTCGGCAACCGAGGCGGTGAAGAAATCGGCAACGGTCGGAATACCGGCGGCACTGGCGGCACGGGCGGTCTGCTCGGCTGGATCGATGCCGAGAATGCGTGCCCCATGGGCCCTTGCCAATGCCAGGACGGTGCCGTCATTGCTGCCGATGTCGAACACCAGATGATGCGGCGCCAATTCACCGGCATCCGCCAGTTGGTCCAGCAACGCCGCGAAGTGCTCACGTAGCCCGACCGAAATCCCGGTGACGTATCGGAAATTGCGATACTGGAATTCCGGATCGACCATGGTGTTGAGCTGCAGGAAGCTGCAATCGGCACACCGGTACACATCGGCCGGAGCGGTCAGATCGACCCCGCCGGCGTCGCCGACGTTGGGCGAAACGATGGGAAGCGGCTTCAGGGGAATGGCCAGATCGAGCCTGCCGGAACCGCACAGACGGCAAGTCTCCCGGGTCTTGGTCAGCGAGCGATGTGTCATCAAGGCAAGGCGTCCGTCGCAAGCAGGGAGGAAGAACGCCGCCGGTCAGCCGTGACGTTCGTGGATGGAATGACCGCACCCGCCGCGACATCGTCCCTCGCCCGCTGCAGGCTTTCGGGAGTTCCGATGTCACGATGGTATCCATGGTGCCGGACGGCCAGAATGCGACCGAGAAAGGACGGTATGATCTCCGTGGAGAGATCGACAGTCGGTTTTCCCATCGCCGCAATGGCGTCGACCACCGCAGGTTCGAAAACATAGACAGCACCGTTGGCGAGAGTGCCTGGCGGGTCGGCCACCTTTTCATGAAAGCCAATCACCCGGTCATCGGGCGCAAGTTCCAGGATGCCGGAATGCTGGGGCCTGTCGGTATGGAAAGCCAACATCGTGATCTCGACGCCGGATGGGCGCGCGGCATGGCGAGCAATCAGGTTCGCCACGTCGAAATCCGTCAGGTTGTCGGCGTGGGCGACCAGGAAGGGACGGTCGCTGAAAAAGTTCCGGTTGGCCAGCACGGTGCCGCCGGTGCCGAGCAGCGCCGGCTCATGGACCCAGTCGATACGGTTCGACCAGCACGACGCAGCGAGATGCCGGCAAACCGTCTCCGCATGGTGATGCGTGTTGACCAGAACCCGCTCGATGCCGGAGGTAAACAGCAGATCGAGCCAGAGATCGAGCAACGACCGGTCTCCGATTGGAACAAGGCACTTCGGCACCGTGTCGGTCAGCGGCCTGAGACGGGTCCCGAATCCGGCTGCCAGCAGGAGTGCGCGCATATCCATGGCTGTGCCTCCGTCAGGCTTGGATCATCATCAGGCGCCGGTCGTGCCAAATTCGGCCAGCAGTTCGGCCGAAGTCAGAGGTGTATTGCCGATGCGTCCAACCTGCAAGGCCGCTGCGATGGAGCCGAGATAGCTGCTGGTCCAGATGTCCGCTCCGGCACACAGGGCAAGGGCCGTGCATGTGAACAGGCTGTCTCCGGCCCCCGCGACATCGCGCGGGTTGGTATTGAATGCCGGCAGCCGCTCCGTGCCGGCTTCGCCGTTCTTCCGGGCCCAGACCAGAACCCCTTCGCCCCCCAATGTGATCAGGACATTCTGAGCATTTGCTTGCTGCTGCAGCCGTTCGCTGATGATCGGCAGACCTGACTCGAAGTCCCGCAATGCCAGGCGGGCCTCCCGTTCGGTCGGCGTCACGAGGTTCGTGTTCTTGAAGCGGGAAATATCGGACAGTTGGGAGGATGCCTGGCTGTCGGCAGCGATGACGATGCCACGGGCGACGGCGGCGGCGGTTATGGCGTCGACCACGGGCTGGGGCAGGCAGCCATAGTTGAAGTCGGCGAAAAGCAGCAGGTCAACACCATCGAGACGGTCCAGCACAGCGCGCTTGATGGCATCCGCGATATCATGATCGACGGCATGTTGGCGCAGGTGGTTGACCCTGAGCAACGTTTTCCCGGCAGCCCGGAACCGCTGCTTGCGTGTCGTCGGCCGGGTACTGTCGGTAAAGAACACCGCAGTCACTCCCGCCGCCGACAATTCCGCCAATGCGAAGTCGGCGGTCGGGTCGCCACCGACGACGGTTACGAATGAAACATCCGCTCCCAGTCCGCCGGCATGCGCTGCCACGATGCCGGCCCCGCCGATGAACGACTGGGTGTCCACCGGCGTCACCACAATGGTCGGATCCTCCTGAGACATCCCGAGCGGATCGCAGGCGATATACTCATCGACGATCAGGTCACCGACGACCAACACCCGCAGCCCCGCGAACCGGCGGACGATCTCCCCCAGCCCGGACAGGCTGAAGCCGTGGCGCTGTCGATAATCGACCGGCTTGAGGATGAGGCCCGGATGGTCGTCGCTGTTGCGCCGCAAAAGCGAGACCGACGAGAACGTCGCCTCACCCGAGGAAAACAGCAGCCTGCCGCCATATTCGTCGACAACAGCCTGCTCTGGATTCAGGCGGCCTTCATGTTCCTTTCCCTTGACGACCACCGCCGGCCGCAATCGGCGAATGAAGTCGGTCACAGGTTCACGGAGCAGGACAGGATAAAGATTCAGTGCGATGGAACGCAGTGCTTCGATCCGCATCTCGGCGGGCACGCTGACCCCGGGGGTTCCGTCGGGGGTCACGCCGACCACGATGCAGTCGCCTGCCTCGGCAGCAAAGCGCAACAGTCGCAGGTGTCCCGCATGGAGAACATTGAAGTTTCCGGACACAAATACGACCCGAGTTGTGTTGCCGGCTTGCGCAACAATCTCTTCGACCGTTACGTCCATAAGCAATGTCTCCACCTACTATCCTCTGGTGAGTAAAAGGTTGAAAGCCGGTTGTTTACAGTATGACAGCCCTGGTCTCTCTCGTAAGGCCCAAAGCAGGAGACAATCAATTTATTGCACAAAGCTTAAAAACGAGACAGTCCGATGCGGAAGCCTCAGTCACCCCGTGACAGCGGCCATACGCCACAGCCCCTCGATCAAGCTCAGGTCACGGACCGCATCCTCAACCGTTGCAATCGCGACGGGCACGCCGCGCACCGCATCCACGAAAGCGGATGCCTGGCCATGGAAGGGGGAGATCCGCTGGGCCACGGGCGGGCGAAAACACTCTTCCCCCTTTGCGCTGCGCTCGATGACGAGGGTGCGCGGTTGCGGCGCCAGAGTGGAATCCTGAACTAGGCTCAAGCATCCAGTCTTGAAATAGGCATCGAGTCGCTGATCCCAGGTCCCGATATCGGCCGGGCCGACGGAAAGACAGGCATCCGCCCCCGGCACCCCGACCACCATGGTCTGGCACCCGCCACGGCGGACATGGAATGACAGCGGCGTCAAGCCGCGCCCGCCGAACAGCATGTGCAGCAGGTTGATGTCATGGATGGCGACGTTGGCGGTGTACTCGTAGTCCCGCCTGAGTTCGGCCGGTAAGCCGGCGGGAAGATCCGGATCCTCGGGATAGCGGTGGGCGCGCGGCCCGGACGAGCGGACATGCTCGGGAATGGGCACGGAATAGGCTGCGCAGAAATTGTTCATTCGCAGATGCATCAGCGTCCCGAGTTCGCCGCTCTCCAGCAACGAATGGAACCGTTCGGCGAACAGACGCACGCCGGCATCGAAACGGCGTTGGTAGAGCGCGGCCGCAAGCGTGCCGTTCGCACGGGCCGCTGCCGCAAGATCCTCGGCGACGGCGGCGGTCAGGGCCAGCGGCTTCTCGCTGAGAACCGGGATCCGATGGGCGATGACCTCGCGCACGATGACCGATTGACAGCGCCGCGGCATCGTCACCATGACCGCATCCACGGATCGTGATGCCAGAAGGGCATGGAAATCCTCGTGCCGTTCGACAATTCCGAACCGGTTGCCGACCGTCTCGAGCAGATCGCAGCGGTCGTCGGCCAGGGCCGTGACCCGGCAGGACGCAACCCGGGCGAAGGCCGGCAGGTGGGCAACTTGCGCCATGAAGCCGGCGCCGATCATTCCGATCGCCAGCATGTCCGTTTCAGCCCGCATGAGCCACTTTCACGCAAAGAGATGTTCAATCCTGACTATAGCCACAGGTAACCAGAATGGGAACATGCCAACGGGCATGCACAACATGGAGCGGCAGCATCGGCCGGCGCATGAGGCTAATTATGGAATAAAATTCACAAAACCGTGCCGCGTGATTATCCATTATGTTGTTGTTCTTCAATAAAATTCGATGAATTGAGAACGAAATTACTAAATTATTCGGCTATGATATGGATAATATCTACTGTTTTCTCATAGATGCTAACGCGAATATTAACAGTTCCAGCGCCGCGCCATCGCCCGCAGTCACGCGCCGGGGGCAGACCTCGAGAACCTGCTCCGATTGAAGCCCACCGCCAACAGTGGTAGCGTCTCCCTTTAGAGCATAGCGCGGATGGCATCGGGGATTATGCAAAATGCCTTAATCCCACAGTAGCATCCGTCCGGTCCCGGACTTGTTCGGCGCGCTTTCGAGACTATGGTTGGATGAGGAGTATCCGAATGACTTTGTCGCCGTTTCCGCTCTGCTTCATGCACCTCGGCAAGGTCGGCGGTCATGCGATCAGTCGCGAGTTGTTCAACCGTTTCGACCGAAAGCGCGTATTGAATGTTTCTCCATGGGAAATGGATGAAATCCCGGACGAGGAATTGGTCAATTATGATCTGATCAACGGTCACTGGACCGGCTGGCAAGTAGAGAAGCTGCCTGCGAAGCGCTTCCTGTTCTCGATGCTGCGCGAGCCCGTCTCCCGGGTTCTCTCCGCCTATTGGTTCTGCCGGTCCTGGACCAGCACCATCGATTCGACCAACGACGTGGTCATGGAGAAGGCAAGGACCCTCTCCCTGGAAGAGTGGATCCACTGCGATCACGAGCAGATCGTCCGGATCGTCGAGAACTACCAGACCCGCCATTTCGGCGGCGACTGGCGCCATCCCGTCCCCGCCGACGACGCGCTCTTCACCAAGGCGGTGGAAAGGTTGGAAGCCTTCGACCTGATCGGGGTCTATGAGCAGTACGACAACGCGCTGCAGATCCTGTGCTCCAGGTTCGGCTGGCTGCCGTGGCCGAGCGAGCGGCGCCTGAACGTTTCGGTGCCCGTCGAAAAGCGGCCGGAACTGCCCCGTTCGGTGCGGACGGTGCTGGAGGACCGCAACGCCTACGACATGGAATTGTACGACCGGGCCCGCGTGGCTTTCGAACGTACCGTGCGAAACGAGCTGCGGCGCATGGTGGCCATGGCGCGGACCCTGGCGCGGGAGGACGCGGCAGAGGAGGGGGACACGAGACCGGCAGCGCCGGAGCAGAAGGGCCGCAAGCTGCCCGAGCGGCTTTGGCTGGCCTTCAACCAGGCGATCGTCGGCGAAGGATGGCAGCCGCGGGTCGAGGACGGCGGTCCGGCCTATTCCTGGATCGGCCCGTCCTGCCAGGCATCGCTCGAGCTGGCGGTCCGGACCGACAGCGAACTGCAGGTCCGGGCGACCCTGGTCGGATGGATCGACGATGAGACGGCGGACAGCATCGAACTGACCGTAGCCGGGGAAACCTGCCGCCGCATCGGGTTTTCCCGCTTTGCCGAGCGGTCCGCCGACGACCGGAGGCCCCACATCACCGCCGTCTGGCTTATCCCGGCGGATGTCGCGCGCCGCTCCGGCGCGGGTCTCGAACTGGTGTTCCGGACGGCCCGGGCCGCGATCATCGATTATCCCGGACCGAACGGTCTGGAACCCCTGGCCGCCAGCGTCGCCATATCGGATGTGGTTGTCGAGCCGGCCCATTCGACGCTCAGGGTGTCGGATGACGTCGATCGGGCCTTGTGGATCATCGACAAGACATATTCGCGCCAAACCCGGGAGGACCGCGAGCGCTTCGATGCGGCCGCGGACCTTCTCGGCCGGTATCTCGAAGAACGGCCCGACAACCCGCGCGGGCTGTTCGGAATGGGATGGGTCGATATGGCCCTGGAGCGGTTCGGGATGGCGACCGACAGGCTGCTGGCCGCCCATGCGCATTTCCCCACCGAGTTCCATCGCATCGCCCCGCTGCTCGCCCAGCGCTTCGCCGCCGTGCTGACGGAATGTGCGATGAGGGTCCTGTGGTCAGCCGGCCCGCAATTCTCGATCATTGTCCAGGCCGAACGATTGGCGAGGGCGGCGACCGAACGCAATCCGGATGACCCCAACGCATGGTATTGGCTCGGCGAGACCATGTGCTACCAGGGACGCAACATAGAGGCCCTGCCCTTCTTCCAGCGGGCGGCAAAGGAGAACGCCGCCGATCATGGCCGACGCATTCATCCGACCCGGCTAGGGGCGCTGCATACCCGGTTGGGTGAAGGGTATGTCTATACTGACAAGCTGGAAAATGCCGCGCAGGAATTTGAAACTGCGCAACGCACGAGCCCGTTGGAAGGCATTTACGAAAGGGTCTATGAGGATGTAAAGGCGACCCTGAAGTCCGGGAACGCGCGCCGTCTGCTGCGTTACCCGATAAAAATCTCACAGTTTCAGGACCTCGATACAGTCATCCGGAAACACCTCTATCTGGACTCCGATTTTCCGAGGGTGTTGCGAATGGACAGCCGGGTGACAACACTCGGTTCCTGCTTCGCCGCCAATATTGCCATTCGCCTCGGCAAGTTGGGCATCGAAGCCCAGAACCTTGGAGGTGGAGAGCGGATCAATTCCACCTATGCCAATCGGGCTCTGTTGGAATGGGCGATCGACGACATATCTGATGTTTTTTCCCCGGATGTATTTTCAAACCTTGAAAATAGATACAAGAAAAATCCAGCCGATATCCGCCATATGATTGCCAATACGGACATTGTTATCTTTACACTTGGTGTAGCGCCTTGCTTCTTCAGTAAAGAAGATGGTCGATTTACATTGTCAGAACCAGAGGCGAATACATTCCATATGCTGAATCACGCGGATTTCAGAACAACGACCGTTGAGGAAAATATAAAAAATATCGAGAGAATATGTGATATAATATGGGACATGAAAAATACGATCAATATCGTATTTAGTGTTTCTCCAGTACCGATGAAAGCATCATTTGAATACTCATCTGCAATCGTTGCCGATTGCATTTCAAAGAGTACTTTGCGCGTCGCTGTCGATCAGGTCATCAAACGGAGAGATCGTAAGCCAATTCACTATTGGCCGGCGTTCGAGGCTGTTCGCTGGGCTGGTGTCTACCGAAGTGGCTCCTTCGGTGCCGAGGATGGCACCACGCACCATGTTTCGGAGGACACGGTGCGCGCCATTACCAGTGGGTTCGTTCATGCTTTTGGGGACGACGCCGTTCGGGAGAAATTGGAAGGGATGTGAGCGGCCAGACACTAAAGATTTCCCATAGATCAAAATAAACATCGGTCCAGAAAGAAAAGAATATGCCTCCATCGATCAAAGAAAATACGAGCAACCCGGAAGAACTCAGGGCCGAGTATTGGTATGAGCGCGGAATGGAGGCAGAAGCCGCCGGTGACAACGAACTGGCACTGCGCCATTACGGTCATGCTACGCGTCTGATCTATCGATTCGATCCAGCTCGCCAGCGTTGCTTGGCTCTTGCAACGCAATACAAGGCTGCCGCTGCACAAGCCCATGAAGCCGGCGATGTCACCGCGACACGGGATTGGCTGGTACGGGCAGTGGAACTCGACACAGAGGACGGTGAAGGGCGACAGCGTTTGCAGGCATTGATCCGAGCCGAAGGAGCGCGCGATCTGACAACGCAATGCATGACCTTCTATAATCCGGGTCGCGCGCGCGCTGTATATTCCGAAGCCATACTCCGGGTGCTTGAATATGTGATGCTTTCTGGAGTGGTGGGGGAAATTCTCGAATTTGGTGTTCTTGGCGGATGGACATCGCGTCTCTTCTCTGAGACGATGCGCGACTTGGGAATGCTCTCTGATATCCATCTCTTTGATTCGTTCGATGGCCTTCCGGAATACACCTCGTCTGTAGACCGTGACAGCTTTGAGATCGCCGGCCGCAACATCTGGCGCAAGCGCATGCGCTTCAGTGATGATTTCGTCGCAGAGTTGGGAGAGTCGATCGACCAGCACATTTATCGTCGCCTATCGACGGTGATCCGCCCTGAAAGGATTCACATGCATCGTGGATTCTACGCTCAAACCCTGCAATCCCCTCCCGAGATCAAGGCCGCGGTGGTGCACATCGACTGTGATCTTTACCAGTCTACGAAAGAGGTTCTGGACAGCCTGTTCAAAAACAACATTCTACAGGATGGCTGTGTCCTGATGTTCGATGACTGGAACTGCAACAAAGCCAATCCTTATTATGGAGAGCGCCGCGCATTCCGAGAATTTCTTGAGAATCAGGAGATTTTCGAGTCCAGTGAATTTTTTAGCTATGGCATGAATTGCGCAGCATTTTTCTTGCATGATCGACGAACTGCTCAAGAGGCCTTTTCAGCCATAGAAAATTCTCTCTCTTGATAATTGAATAATATCGCTGTCTTTATGCCAAGTTCACAAGTGGTCTATCGAGGTATCCAAGCGCAAGCCTTGCAAACTGACCAGATCATTAGCCAGCGTTTGAGGCTGTTCGCTGGGCTGGTGTCTACCGAAGCGGCTCCTTCGGTACCGAGGATGGCACCACGCACCGTGTTTCGGAGGACACGGTACGTGCCATTACCAGTGGGTTTGTCCATGCTTTTGGGGATGGAGCAGTCCGGAAGCAGTTGAAACAGGTATGAACGAACAGATAAAGTTGCAATTATCCATTTCATAAACAACTAAATTTGCTATGATCGGAATTGAATGTTTCCATTAAGGATTTCTCGATGACTGTTCAATCGTTTAATCCGACAGCTCTGCCGCAAAGCGCAACCAATTGGACTGTGGCCCAGCGCAGCGTGGCCGCTTTCGCACCGCACGCGCAAAATGCACCGGACCTTTCCTTGGTGCTCGATCAGGGCCATCTTCTGCTCGGCACCACGCTCACAGAGGTCGCCACTCAACTTGTGGGACCATTTGCTACGCCCGCATCCGGTTTCCGCATCGACCGCGTCGTGGTGAACCGGACGACCGGTGCGGCCTCCGTGGCGGCTGGCACAGTCAACAGCCTCACGCCGCCAGCGATTCCAGTGGGAACACTGCCGATCGCGCGGGTGATGCTGACCAGCGGGATGACCGCCATCACCAACGATGTCATCGTCGACGAGCGTGCATTGTCCGATCTGGCGGGACCTCCCGCTCCGGTCGTGTTTCGCGCCAACCTCAACGGCGTGAACCAGAGCGTTCCCAGTTCCGTCTGGACGAAAGTCCAACTGTCGTCCGCAAGCTTTGATACGGACGGCGGCTTCGATGCTGCCAACAATCGCTATCGGCCTAACATAGCCGGATATTATATGATTACAGGCAATGTAGCCATCGAGATTCCGAGCCCAGGAACGCGATATGGTACTGGAATCCGTAAGAATGGTATCCTTATCTCTCTTGTCCATTCGACTTCTTCGGCTGCCGCGTTGCAAGCATCCAATGTTTCAGATATTGCTTATCTCGATGGCCAGACAGATTACGTGGATCTTTGTGCATACCAAAGCAATGGGGCGGCGGCGCTTGTGAACGGCCTAGTTCATCAAACCTATTTTGCTGCGCAGCTTATTCGTTAAACTTTCCCAAGGCGGCTGAGAAAGTCGCCGCGTCGGTGGGCGGACCTGCCAGGCAAGCTCCCGCCCCCGTCCAGCCGCCGACACGGGCTGTCAGGATGGACTTCAAGCCGCATCAGTAACTTGACGATACCATTCGCGCCTGCTTCACGGTAAATCCCTGCACAGATTGCATTGCGACGACGGTGACGGCATGACATCAGCTTCCTTCACGGCGTTCCGCCCTCCTGAACGTCATCGTCACGCCGCCTACCGGATGGCCACCAAGGCCCTCGGCCTTTGGTTTTCGGGTCGTGCCGATCAGGCCGATCGGGCCATTCGCGACGCACTGGCCGCCCGCCCGCAGACAGCCATGACGGCCCTGGCCTTCATGGTTGCCGCGGAGCAGCCGGAACGGGCCGGGGTCATCCTGCGTCGCGCGCTCGGCACCAATGGCGAGATCGTCCGGCGCATTCGCGGCTTTCGGCGCCGGGACCGCCACTCCATCGCCCTGTCGCTGGCGGAGAGCCTCACCCTGCACAGTGCCGGGCATGCCGGCGCGCCGGCCCGGGCCTGCCGGATCCGGCTCGACAGCGGCGACCATGCCGGCGCACGGCGGATGGCCGAGGATCTGGTGCGGCGTTTCCCGTCGGCACGCCCGGCCTGGCACATGCTGACGGCGGTGGCCCTGGAGACCGAAGACATCGCGACGGCTCGAATGGCGGATGCCCGGCTGGCCGCCCTGCTGTCCGACGGCCCGGCTCCGCCGACGCCGGACGAGAGGCTGGTGCGGGCCCGGCTGCTGGCGCGGGTCGGCAGCATCGACGAGGCCATGCATCAGGCCGGCGAAGCGCACCGGAGCGCACCCGACGGGGCGGCGGCCATCGAAACGGCGATCTGCCGGGCACGGATCGCCCGCCTGCACGGGGATTCACGGCGGGCGGCGGCCATCCTCAGCGAAATTCTCGGGGCCGGCCCCGGCGATGCCGACCTGTTCGCCGAACTCGGCGATGCGCTCCGGGAATGCGGCGACGACCGCGAGGCCGCATCCATGGCCCGGCGCGCCTTGCGCATCGTCCCGGATCACCGGCCGGCGCTGCGCTGCCTTGCCCATGCGCTGAACCGGAGCGGCGCCACCGGCAGCAGCATCGATGCCTTCCTTCATCTGCTGGACATCGAGCCGGACGACCAGGATGCGCTTTACGGCGTCGAACTCGCGTTCGACCATGGCAGCGTCGACATGGCGCCGGCGGTGCCCCCGGCGACGGCCGCCGAGCGGGCGATGGCCCTGTGGGCGCGCGGCAAACGCTTCCGCTCCCAGGATCGTCCGCGCGAGGCCGCGGTCCTCTTCGAACAGGCCTTGGCTGCCGCTCCCGATCTGGGCGGCGCCGCCGTCGATCTCGGCTGGACCCTGCTCGACCTCGGCTGGCCCGACCGCGCCATGGCAGCGTTCGAAGCCGGCCGCCAGGCCGGCGACGCCATCGGCGCCGAGGGGATCGGGGAGGCCGCGGATCTGCAACGGGCCTTGACGGAACCGCTTCCGCCCTGCAAGGACCCTCTCGATTTCGACCATCTGGTCGAGGGGTGCGCGACCGCGCTGAGGATGGCCGGCAACGCCGCCATCGTGGATCCCGTGGACATCGTCGCCGAGGCCGCCCAGCTGGTGACGTCGTCGGCAACGGCGGCGAGCCAGCGAACGCTGGCCGAGCGCTTTGCCCGCACCGCCCTGGAACGCTCTCCGGACCATCCGGCGCTGCGACTGCTGAGCGCCAGCTGCCTGGTCAACTCCGAGCGCTATACCGAAGCGGTGACCATCCTCGACTCCCTCGCCGCGCAGGGATATGCGATCGGGCCTGTCCATTATCTCCGGGCGATCTGCGCCAACGCCTCCGGCGATGCGGCGGCTGCCGAGGCCGGCCTGGCGACCGCGACCGCAATGGTCGCGCATCTGGCGGACTTCGCCGGAAATCTGGGAGATCTGAGGTTGCAGCAGGGCGATGTCTCCGGTGCCGTCGCCGCCTACCGGGAGGCAACCCGCCGGATGCCGTCCTTCGTCATGGCCCACCAGAACTACGCCGCGCGCTACGACCACACGCTCTATGCCAGAACGGGGCTGGAGGCGGACCTGCCGGACGACGTCCTGCTGGCCGACGGCTTCAACAGGAGCGGCGAAAAGCGCCTCCATGTCGGCGATACCGCGGCGGCGAACCGTCTGTATGGCGGAGCCATCATGGCGAACCGGCGTTTGGGGCAGGATTTCCGCCTCAGCGACGATCTGGTGGAGGCGCTTGGCCTGCCGACCGGCAAGGTCCGGATCCTGCCGCAGGAATGGGTGACCCAGATCGGCCATCTGGCGATGCTCGACACCTGGCTCAAGATCGGGGCACTCGGCTGGCGCCCATCCGCTCCCGGCATTCTGCTGGCTCCGGCGAACCTGGTGGCGAACCGGGCCTATCTCGATTGCTGGCGGCCGTTCCTCACCGTCGTGGAGGACCCGGTGCTGATCGAGCGGCTCATCCCGCTGCAGCGCTATGCCGGGGAGAACTTCAACGGCTGGATCGGAGACGGCGGGCAGGTGGAGGCCTTCACCGACGTCGGCGCCCGCGCCTATGACGCCTGGAGCCGGGAAGGCCGTGCGCCGCTGCTGCGCCTGTCCCCCGACCTCGCCGCCCGCGGCCGTGCCGCCCTCGTTTCGGCGGGAATGGAACCCGATGCGTGGTTCGTCGCCATGCACATCCGCAACTCCGGCTTCCATGCCGAGGGCGTGGGGTCGAGCCAGGACCACCGCAACGCCGACCTCGCCGCCTATCAGCCGGCCATCGACATGGTCACCGCGCGGGGAGGGTGGGTGATCCGCTTGGGCGACCATTCGATGCCGCCGCTTCCCGAGCAGGCGCGGGTCATCGACTATGCCCGCAGCCCGCTGAAATCGGACTGGATGGACGTCTTCCTCTGCGCCGCCGCCCGATGCTATCTCGGCACCACCTCGGGGTTGGCCAATGTCGCCATCAGCTTCAACACCCCGTCGGTGCTGGTCAACTGCGTTTCCAACTATGCCCAATTGTGGCCTTCCAACGTCACCTTCACCTGGCGTCCCTACTGGTCGGATCGTGAAGGGCGCTATCTGTCGCTGGAAGAAATCCTGGCGGAACCGGTCCGCGGCCTGACCTTCAGCGGCAACCTGCTGGCCGCTGAAGGGCTGATCCCGCGGGACAACGATGCCGAGGACATACGCTCGGCATTGGAGGAACGGCTCGATATCCTGGCAGGGCACGGCAGGGCCGAGGACTCGCCGGCCGTCCGGTTGTGGGACGACGCGGCCGCATCGTCCTGCTATTTCGGAGGAGCACGACCTGCCCGAGGATTTGCGGAACGAACCCGGCCGCTCTTCTTTCCCGGACGCTGATGCCGCTTTCGCCAGCCCTGATGCACGGCAGAGGGGCCGGGAAGGCCGTCGGCTGCCACCCGTTTCAGGCATGCCCAAGGCCTCCCGGTTGTTTGACCGGATATCGGATCCCTTCCCGCCGGCACCGGCAGAGGGATGCCGCATGAATGGGATCGGTATGGAAAACGACCGTCTTCTTGAACGCTTCGCCGCTTTTCACCGCCGCACCGAAAACAGCGTGGAGATCGCCGCTGCAAGGGATTTGGTGACGGGAATCTGGCGGCACCCGCGTGATGCTGCGGTGGCGTTCCGCTACCACCGCGACACGCTTCCCTCCGGCCGTTACTGGATCGCTGGCGCCGGCTTGCAGGGAATCGATCTCGTGCGTGCCCTGGAAGTCCGGACCGATATCGGAATTCTCGGGTTCGTCGACCGCAAAGCCCATCTATACGACGGCTATTGCGGATTGCCGGTGGTGCCGGCGGACAAAGCCGCCGGCGGCCGGATCATTGTCGCCAACCGTGTCTGGGAACAGGACATCCTCGACGACATGATCGGTTCCGGCATCACTGAGGACCGGTTGGTTCCCACCTATACGGCTGCCGCCTTCGATGCCCTGGCGCCGTCCGATCCTGTCGACCTGCCGGACTTGCAGAGCATCCGTACACTGATCATCCGGGACACCTCCCAGGTCAGCCTGATCCCGGAGGCGACGCTGCGGCATGTCTTCCCAACCGACGAGGCCCTCGTCGTCTACACGTCGTCCCATCCGGCCGAGACGCCGAGCCCGTGGTATCGCAGTCATGATGCGGCCCTCAGCGTCACCCGCGTTCTGCGACTGATCCATCGTCTGCAACCACAGACCGTGGTCCTGGCGACCATGCCGCACTTTAACGACTGGGTACTGCCGTTGTGTCCGCCAGACCGGACCTGGCGGTTCGTTTTCGAACCCAACGACATGACGCTGGTGTATGGCGATACGCTGAGGGAGCTTGTTCCGATATCGCCGCGCCACCTCGATCGCTGCCGCCTTGCGGAAACCTGGGCTCTGCGCCATGCCGACATGACCGTCACCAATTGCCAGGGACCGCACTGGGACACTTTGCTGACTGCTGTCCACGGCAGGGCGCATCCGTTTTTTTCCGGTCCCGAGTTCGCCGATTCCGATCCTCCTTCCGCACCGGGCCGGGCACCGCTCCGCATCCTTTACGCAGGCGGCATTCCACAGAATTATCTGCGAGCGGCATGGGAGACCGATTACCGCTTCCTGCCGCTGCTGGCCGCTCTGGCACTGCGGGACGGCATTGCCGTCGACATCTTCAACGCCTATCACACGCAGCCGGCCCATGACGCGTGCTACGCGGATTTGATGGCTCTTGCAGGAGGGCGGTTGGGCTATTTCCGGGCGCGGCCTTTCTCGGAGATCCTCCAGGCCTCGCACTATGATTTCGGCTGGCTTCATCGCGGCGACATCCCGCGGCGGCAGCCAGGAGAGGCTGGGGCCGGGAACGACGTGCTGGTGCTCAACAAACGCTTCACGGCCTATGCGGCAGCGAGCCTGCCCATCGTGATCGACGACCAGCTGGATGCTATGGCTGAACTGGTAGAGCGTTTCGGTGCCGGACTTGTTCTGCCGGCTGGACCGTTGGATGCAGGGGATGTCGCCCGGCGGCTGCAGGCGGCCGACCCGGCTGCGCTGTCCTCCGGGGTCCGGCGGCTGCATGCCCATCTCGCCTCGGCAAACGCGAACACCTTGGCAAGCCTGCGGATTTTCACACATGGCGGGTGAAGGCCCGTATGATGGACATCCGGCCTTCCCGCGTGGGGAAGCATACCATCGGCAGGATCATGGCAGCGGAATGATGACGACGTTCAAGTCTTTGACGGAAGAAGTACTCGCGGCAACCGAAGACTTGTCCACGGTCACCCCGGCAGATTTGGAGAGTCTGAAAGGCCGGGCCGCTGCCGCGCCGCGTCGTCGGGCCAGGATATTGCTGCATGGCGATCCGGCGGCATCACGGCACGAGATGCTGATTGCGATGGGCCTTGGGCAGTATCTCCCGCCCCATCGCAACGAGTCCGGGGCCAAGTCATACACCCTGCTGGAGGGCGCTCTCGTCCTTGTACGATTCGACGACGACGGCACCGTGCGCGACCACCAATGGTTGGCCGGCAACCGACCTTCGGTGCCGTTCATGGCGCGATTCGAGCGCCCGGTCTGGCACATGTGCCTCTATGTCTCTGATCCCGTGGTTTATATCGAACATGTTCCGGGACCTCATACGGCAACCCGCTTTGCCGACTGGGCGCCCCCCCCCGGGAGCAAAGACGCCTTTGCATATCTGCAGATGCTTCATCATACGCTTGGCATTCCAAACGTCGGGGAATAGCGGAAGCGGAGCATTTATCTCTCCGTGGAATCAATTAATTATTCACCATCTCGATGATAGCGTTCTCCCGCTCGAAGGAAGCGCCGCCATACAAGGCGATCACGCGTCGTCAAGCCGTTGACATGGGTTTACCCTGAACAAGGCAAGGGAGAGCGGAAAGGTCATGACGGTCCGCATCAACCGCTGCCCTGCCGGCCGCATGGTCACTCTCCTCCCTGGCCTTTGCCAGGAACTGGCCCCTTCATTCCAAGAGCGGCAAGTTGACGGTGTTGTTGTGATCGGTCAACGTCTGCAACCGATGTAAAGCCTGGAGATCTCAGCAATGAAAGTCCTCGTTACCGGAGCTTGTGGCTACAAGGGAAGCGTTCTGGTTCCCAAGCTGCTGCGCCGCGGTTACTCGGTTGTGGCATTCGATATCCAATGGTTCGGTAATTTCCTGGAGCCGCATCCGCAGCTTGAGGTTGTCCAGGGCGACGTGCGCGATACCGATGGCATCGATCTGACCGGCATCGATGCCATCATTCACCTGTCGAGCATTGCCAACGACCCCTGCGGCGATCTCGATCCCAAACTGACCTGGGAGATCAGTTGCCTTGCCACCATGCAGTTGGCGGATCGCGCCAAGCGGCAAGGCATCAAGCGTTTCATTTACGCGTCGTCGGGCAGCGTCTATGGCGTCAAGGAAGAGGAGCATGTGACGGAGGATCTCCCTCTGCTGCCGATTTCCGAATACAATAAGACCAAGATGTGCGCAGAACGCATTCTGTTGTCGTACAGCGACGACATGACCGTGCAGATCGTCCGCCCGGCAACGGTTTGTGGTTACTCACCGCGCATGCGGCTGGACGTTTCGGTTAACATGCTGACGATGCAGGCGCTGCGCAACGGCCGCATCACTGTGTTCGGCGGCCAGCAGACCCGCCCCAACATCCATATCGACGATATCACCGACCTTTATCTGTTCCTTCTCGAGACGCCGCAGCACACCGGAATTTTCAACGCCGGCTTCGAGAATCTGGCGATCATGGAGATCGCCGAAATGGTGACGCGCCATGTACCGGCCGAAGTCGTCGTTTCGCCCTCCAATGATCCTCGCTCATACCGGATCAACTCCGACCGGCTGCTTGCAACGGGCTTCCGCCCACGGAAATCGGTTGAGGACGCCATCCAGGAAATGATCGACCTGTATCGCCGGGGCCAGCTCACGGATAGTGATCAGTGGTATAATCTCAAGTGGATGCAGTCGGGAGCTGCGAAATGAATTTTACCTCGGCTGCCGTACCGTCGCTGGAGCACTTCAGGGATTATTCACGACGGCTGTCGATCGTACTTGAAAACTTCGATTGGACACCCGTGGAACAACTTGCCGGCGATCTTCTCCAGTGCTGGAGATCGGGTGCGCAAGTCTTCCTTGCGGGAAATGGGGGCAGCGCCGGCAACGCCAACCATATCGCCAACGACTTGCTCTATCCCTTGTCCAAGCGCAAGGGGTCCGGCATCCGTGTTCACGCGCTGACGGCGAACCCGGCCGTGCTCACCTGCCTGGCCAACGATGAAGGCTACGAAAATGTGTTCGCCTACCAGTTGGCCACGCTCGCCCGTCCGGGCGACATCGTGCTGGCCCTGTCAGGAAGCGGCAACTCTCCGAATATCCTGCGGCTCCTTGAAGAGGCCCGCCGCATCGAAGTCAAAAGCTATGCAGTCGTGGCTTACTCGGGCGGCAAAGCGAAGCAGCTGGCCGATGTTCCGATTCATTTCGCCATTGACGACATGCAGATCGCCGAGGATACCCAGCTGATTATCGGCCACATGCTTATGCAGTGGCTGTGCTCGAAGCGGGACAGCGTCACAGACGGAATGTAAGAAGGGTGGGGATGGTGGGTAGGCGATATGTAGTGCTGGGTTCGAATTCGTTCGCGGGAGCGGCATTCGTGGCGCGCGCCCTGCGCGACGGCCATCAGCTGCTCGGCATCAACCGCTCGGCGGAAGGATCGCCGATCTTCCTGCCTTATCGCCGGGACGACAACGCTTCCCGCTACAGCTTCATGCAAGCCGACATCAACAATCACCTGCCGGAAATCATCGAACGGATAGGCGAATTCCAGCCTCACGTCGTCGTCGATTTCGCCGGTCAGGGCATGGTCGCCGAAAGCTGGCAGCAGCCTGAACAGTGGTACACGACCAATATAGTTGCCAAGGTCAAGCTTCATGATTTCCTGCGCCGGTGCCCCTGGCTGGAAAGTTACATCCGGATCTCGACCCCTGAGGTCTACGGCAGCACCGATGGATTGCTGAAGGAAACCTGGGCTTATGCCCCGAGCACACCTTACGCGGTGTCCCACACCTCTACCGACCTCAGCCTTCGGGCTTTCCAGCAGCACTATGGCTTTCCGGCCATCGTGACGCGCTTTGCGAATTTTTACGGTCCGGGCCAGCAGCTCTACCGCATCGTGCCTCGCACAATCATCTGTGCCCTCACCGGCCGTAAACTGAAGCTGCATGGCGGCGGGGTGTCAGTTCGCGCTTTCATTCACTGCGACGATGTCGCCGATGCGATTGTCCGCACGATCGACCACGGCCGGATCGGAGAGATTTACCACTTCTCTCCGGAACGTTTCTTCACCATCCGCGAGGTGGTGGAAATCATCTGCCAGCGTATAGGCATCGCCTTCGAGTCGGTGGCCGAGGTCGCGCCTGACCGCCCGGCCAAGGATCAGGCCTATCTGATGGATTCTACGCGAGCGCGGGCCGAACTGGGGTGGCAGGACAGCGTGGCCTTTGAACGCGGCGTCGACGCCACCATCGACTGGGTCCGCGACAATCTGGCGGAAATCGAGCGCTTGCCGCAAGATTACCTGCATAAGGCGTAAGAGGACCAACATGGCGACAACGACGATTCAGAACTTCCTTCCCGAACAATACCGGCAGACCGGAGCGCTCGAAGTCAACCATAACTATCTGCCGCATCAATTCGCCGACCATGATGTGATCCTCGACAAGATCCGGGAGGTCGTCGTGCGCGGCGACTTCACGCTGGGCGCCGAAGTCGACAAGCTCGAACAGGAGTTCGCCGAACTGTGCGGGGCCGCTCATGCGATCGGCGTCGGCAGCGGCACCGACGCTCTTTTCCTCAGCCTCAAAGCGATCGGCGTCGACAAGGGTGACGAGGTCATCACCACACCGTTCACCTTCTATGCCACCGTCGGCGCCATCGTCACCGCCGGCGCACGGCCCATCTTCGCCGACGTCGGGGCCGACTACAATATCGATCCCGATCAGATCGAGGCCCGCATCACACCGAGGACCAAGGCCATCATGCCCGTGCACTGGTCGGGCAAACCCTGCGACATGGCACGCATTCAGGCCATCGCCGATCGGCACGGCATCCCGGTCATCGCCGATGCCTGCCACGCCATCAGGGCCACCTACAAAGGGCACAAGGTCGGCGGCCTCGGCGCCATCGCCTGCTACAGCTTTCACCCACTGAAGAATCTCAATGTCTGGGGTGACGGCGGGATCATCACGACCAATGTCGCGGAACACGCGGATCGGCTGCGATTGCTGCGCAACCACGGGCTGGCCGGACGTGACGAATGCCGGATCTTCGCCTACAATTCACGGCTCGATACGGTGCAAGCCGTTGTCGCACGCCACATGCTTGGCAAGATCGAGCACATCACCCGTTCTCGGATCGCCAATGCAGCCTATTTCGATGCGCATCTACGGGGGATCGACGGTGTGACGGTGCCGCATCGCGAGCCCGACATCGAGCAGGTCTACCACCTCTATATGGTTCTCTGCGAACGGCGTGACGAACTCCAGAGCCATCTGGTCGCCCACGGCATCGATGCAAAGGTCCATTACCCCACGCCGATGCATTTGCAACCAGCGGCGGCTGATTTCGGCTATAGCTGCGGCGATTTCCCCATGGCGGAGCGGATTGCCGCTTCGACCTTGTCGCTGCCAGTGCATGAATTCATCACATCGGCCCAGCAGGACCGGGTGATCGACCTGATCAGAGGCTTCTATGCCTGACCAAATCTCCGTACCGTTCGTCGATCTTGCCCGCCAGTTTCGGGCACTAGAATCCGACCTGACCGATGCCTTCCGCGAGGTTGGCCGCAGCGGGATATACATTCTCGGTGACCGGTTGGCATCGTTCGAGCGGGCGGTCGCCGCCTTCTGCGGAGTCAGGCATGCCGTGGGTGTGGCGGATGGCTCCAGCGCCCTCTTCCTTATTCTCAAGGCACTGGGGATCGGACCGGGCGATGAAGTGATCACCGCGCCCAACTCCTTCATCGCCTCGGCATCGATGATCGCTGCGACCGATGCGAAGGTGGTGTTTGTTGATGTCGCCGAGGACATGAACATTGACCCCGCCCTCATCGAGGAGGCGCTGACCCCACGGACCCGGGCGATCCTGCCTGTGCATCTCACCGGCAGGCCCGCCGCCATGGAACCGATCAACGAGATCGCCCGCCGCCACGGCCTGTTCGTCGTCGAAGATGCCGCGCAGGCGATCGGCGCGCGATATCAGGGTCGGCGGGTCGGCGGGCTCGGCATTGCTGCCGGCTTCAGCCTGCACCCGCTCAAGAATCTCGGCGTCTATGGTGACGGTGGCCTTATAACGACCGATGACGATGCATTGGCCGAGAAGATCATCAAGCTGCGCAATCATGGCCTCGAGAATCGCGAGCGTTGCGCATTCTGGGGCTACAATTCGCGGCTCGATCCGATGCAGGCTGCTTTTGCCGAGATCAAGCTCGCTCATCTCGATATCTGGAATGCACGCTGCCGTGAGATTGCCGGAATTTACCGGGATCGCCTGAGAGGACTGGCAACTGTGCCGGAAGATCAGCCTCAAGAAGAGTGTGTTTATCATAACTTCATCATCCGCACCGATCGGCGGGATGCGCTGATGGCACATCTTGCCGCCAACGGCGTCGACACCCGCATCCATTATCCGATACCCCTCCATCTGCAGGAGGCTGCGCGGGATCTGGGCTACACGGAGGGCTCCTTCCCAAACACCGAAGCCAATGCCCGGCATATGATAAGCTTGCCGATCTACCCGGAACTCACCGACGCGGAAGTCGACCACGTTGCACGCTCCGTGATTTCATTCTTCACCGGTTCCGAGCTAGGTTCGCGATGATCGATTTGAACACTCTCAACATCCGAGCCCGCCAGCTGCGCTACCGGATCATCGAAACCTCACACAGGACAGGCACGCCGCATCTTGGGTCATGCCTGTCCTGTACCGACTTGCTGAGTGTACTCTACTTCGATTTCCTGCGTCTTGACCCGTCGCAGCCGGCGGCCTCTGGTCGGGACCGCTTCATACTGAGCAAGGGGCACGCAGCCCCGGCCTTGTTCCAAGTGCTGGCCATGCGCGGCTTCTACGACGACTCGCAGCTCTCGGACTATGGCCAGAACGGCAGCATCTTCGCTGAGCATCCGCCCTCACCAGCCTGTCTGCCGGGAATTGAAGCAGCGACCGGCTCACTCGGCCACGGCCTGCCTATCGGACTCGGCATGGCGCTCGCCGCACGGATCCAGACACTCCCGTACAGGGTGGTGGTCCTGGTCGGCGATGGCGAATGCAATGAAGGATCGGTCTGGGAAGCGGCATTGCTGGCAGCGGCCCAGCGAACTTCCAACCTCTGCGTCATTGTCGATTTCAACAAATGGCAGGCGACTGGTCGCAGCCAGACGATCATGGCAATAGACCCCCTCGTTGACAAATGGGCAGCCTTCGGCTGGAACGCCATGGAAGTCGATGGCCATGATCATGCCGCGATCAGGAACGCACTGAACTGTTTCGTGGGGACCACCGACCGGCCGACGGCGATCGTCGCCCATACCGTCAAGGGAAGCGGCGTATCCTTTATGCAGGACGACAACAACTGGCACTACCGGATTCCCAGCGAAGAGGAAGTGCGTCGGGCGCGCGCAGAGCTTAGGATCGAAGCATGAGAAACGCTTTTGCCAAGGAAGTCACCCGTCTTGCAAGCGCCGATGAGCGGGTCGTTTTATTGTCCGGAGACATCGGCAACAACTTGTTCGAAGGCGTCAAGAAAGTCGGCAGCCGGCATTTCCTCAACTGCGGCATCGCCGAAGCCAATATGATCGGGGTGGCAGCCGGGATGGCAATGTCCGGGCTGCGCCCGATTGTCTATACCATCGCCCCTTTCACCACCACCCGTTGCTTCGAACAGATCCGCGTCGACCTCTGCTATCACGAGGCACCTGTCATCATTGTCGGCACCGGAGCGGGCCTCTCCTATGCCGAGCTCGGTCCTACCCATCATTCTCTTGAAGATCTTGCCATCCTGCGCACGCTGCCGAACATGACCGTCTTCGCCCCCTGCGATATTTGGGAAATGGTCGGCTGCATGAGGGCGGCCTTGGCGCACAACGGCCCATCCTATATCCGGATCGGCAAGAAGGGCGAACCCGACATTCACCCGGGCAAGGTCGATCTCGTCATTGGCAGGGCGATCGAAGTCCAGGAGGGGCACGATGTCGCGCTTCTGGTTTCCGGCACAATCATGCCGGTTGCCCTGGCTGTGTCGGCAATCTTGAAAGAGCAGGGACTGTCGGTCGCGGTCACCAGCTTTCCAACGGTCAAACCGCTCGACACCGACTATCTGGAGCAGACGGCGTCTGGATTCCGGCTGCTGGTGACGATTGAAGAGCATGGCCGCATCGGCGGTCTCGGCGGCGCGGTTTCCGAGTGGCGTGCTGGAATACGGAATGTACCGCCAGTGCTGCTCTGTGGCACCCGCGATGAATTTCTTCATGTTATCGGCGATCAGGACTATGCCCGCTCATTGTACATGCTGAGCGCAGATAAGATCGCGGCAACAATCCTTGAGAAACTAGGATAGCAATACCGTGCATATCGGTCTCGATTTCGACAACACAATCGTCTCCTACGATAGCCTGGTCCATCGTGTGGCGGAGGAGCAAGGACTGCTGACCGGTCCGGTCGCCCGGAACAAGGTGGCGGTCAGGGACCATTTGCGCGCAAAAGGGCTGGAGCAGACCTGGATCGAGCTTCAGGGAACGATCTATGGCCCCCGCATGGAAGATGCGACGGCCTTTCCCGGCTTCCTTGATTTCGTCGGTGCTGCGCTTTCTGCCGGCCATGTTGTGAGCATCGTCAGCCACAAGACGATCCATCCCTTCGCCGGGCCGCCCTACGACCTGCATGCCAGTGCCCGCCGTTGGATTGCCACTCACATCATGCGCAATGGCCTGCCTGCCCTGCCGACGGACCGCATCTTCTTCGAAACCACCAAGCCGGCCAAGATTGCCCGCATCGATGCAATCGGTTGCGACGTCTTCGTCGACGACCTGCCTGAGATCCTGCTTGATCCTGCAATGCCCGCCACTGTTCGCAAGCTGCTGTTCGATCCCGAAAGCCACTACATCGACACCTATCCGGGTCTGACGAAGATCGCAGGATGGAGCGACCTGCTTGGCGCTCTCGATGCCTGAAGCCGTCACCAGTCCAATCGCCGAGGCGATCACGGCGCTGGTCGCCTCTACGGACCTTGGTACCGTGGCATCGGTCGAGCCGCTTCCTGCAAGCGGCAACAACCGGGCATTCCGGGTGGAAACGCAATCGCGCGTCATCCTGGTCAAACGCTATTTCACGCATCCGTCCGATCCGCGCAATCGGCTCGATACCGAGTTCCGTTTCACCATCTATGCAGACGCGGCAGCACCCGGTTCAGTGCCGCGGCCCATCGCCCGTCATGACGCTGAACAGCTTGCCGCCTATGAGTTCATTGACGGAGCGCCTTTTTGTCCCGGAGAGGTGACGGCTAAAGACGTCGATGCCGCCATCGACTTCTTTGCAGCGCTCAACACTCCGGATGCCCGCCGGCGCGCCGATGGTCTGCCGATGGCATCGGAAGCGGTCTTCTCCCTGGTGGAACACATTCAACTTGTCGACCGCCGACTGTCAGTTCTCTTCACCGTCAATCCAGAGGGGCTTGGCGATGCCGCCGCCCTCATCCGTCGGCTGGTCGACGATTGGCGCTCCCTCGTCGACCGTATCCTTCGATTGGCGGAAGACCGGGGTCTGTCGGTCGACGACGCGCTGAAGACGGATCACCGATGCGTTTCGCCATCGGATTTCGGCTTCCACAACGCCTTGCAGCGTCGGGGGGGAGGCATCGTCTTCCACGACTTCGAATATGCGGGATGGGACGATCCCACACGCATGCTTGGCGATTTTTTCGCCCAGCCGGCTGTTCCGGTCCCTTCGGACGGCTTCGCCGAATTCCTGCGGCGCTGCGTCGCCCTATTCCCTGCCGCCGCCCTGCTTGACCAGAGAGCGGCGCTGATGCGTCCCATCTATCTTGCCAAATGGTGCTGCATCGCGCTTGGCGTCTTCGTTCCGCTCACGCTTGAACGACGAAAGTTCGCTAACCCGGCCCTAGACGAAGCAAAAATCAAGAAGAAACAAATCGCCATTGCGGCGTCATTGCATGAGGCATTAAGAAAGGTATCACATGAGCTACATTGACTTCATGTCGGCGGTGCATAAGAGCACCAAGCGGGATTACTTGGCACGGGTCAATGACGCTGAGTTTCCCAAGCCGAAGGCGGCTGAGCTGGCTAAAAAATGGGATTATGACTATTGGGACGGTGATCGCCGCATCTGCTATGGCGGCTATCGCTACATGGAAGGTCGTTGGGAAAAAGTCGCACGTGCGATGGCCGAACATTACGGCTTGAAGCCGGGGAGCAAGGTACTCGATGTCGGTTGCGGCAAAGGATATCTGCTATATGACTTCACCAAAGTCGTTCCCGGGATTGAAGTCTACGGGATCGACGTATCCGACTATGCTCTCGCGAATGCCAAAGAAGAAGTCAAGGACCGGCTGCAGCACGGCAACGCTACTGCACTGCCGTTTGCGGACAAGTCGTTCGACTTGGTCATTTCCCTGACGACGCTGCACAATCTTCACAGTTACGATCTGGATAAAGCATTGCGTGAAGTGGAGCGCGTTGGAAAAGAAAAATACATCTGCGTTGAGTCATACAGAAACGAACAAGAGAAAGCCAATCTTCTTTACTGGCAAGTAACCTGTGAAGCATTTTGCACACCACAGGAATGGGATTGGTGGTTCAAAATGACAGGGTATACCGGAGATCACTCCTTCATCTATTTTGAGTAAATCAACCATGACAATTCCTAGCACCATGCAAGCGGCCATTCTTGTGGAATTGAAGAAGCCGCTGGTCATCGACACGGTTGAACTGCCACAATCCCTCGAAGCAGGCCAGGTGCTCGTGCGCATCGCTTACAGCGGCATCTGCGGATCGCAGCTTGGTGAGATCGATGGCGCCAAAGGCGAAGACAAATTCCTGCCGCATCTGTTGGGGCATGAGGGCTCCGGCACGGTGGTCGCAATTGGTCCGGGCGTTCGCCATGTCGCCGCCGGCGACAAGGTGGTGCTGCACTGGCGTAAAGGGATGGGTATCGAGTCCGTGCCCCCCCGCTATACATGGCGCAACAAACAGCTGAATGCCGGCTGGGTCACCACATTCAACCAATACGCGATCGTCGCGGAAAACCGGGTGACCCGGATTGCTCCGGACATCAACATGCGGATTGCCTGCCTGTTCGGCTGCGCCATCACCACCGGCTTCGGCGTCGTAGTCAACAATGCCAAGCTCAAAATAGGCGAATCGCTCGTGGTCTATGGCGCAGGCGGCATAGGCCTGAACATCGTCCAGGCAGCCAGTCTGACTTCGGCATGGCCGATCATCGCCGTCGATCTCTACGACGAGAAGCTGGCGCTCGCCCAGAAAATGGGCGCGACACATTTGATCAACGCTGCCAAGACGGACCCCGAGACCGAAATCAAGCGGATCCTTGGCACAGCGGGTCCCGACGTATTCGTCGACAACACGGGCCTGCCCAGGATCATCGAGCTTGGGTATGCCATCACGAAGCCGCAAGGACGGGTGGTGCTGGTCGGCGTGCCAAAGGCAGGGCAGTCATCCACGCTGTTCACGCTGCCAATCCACTTCGGCAAGACCCTGGTCGGCTCCCATGGCGGCGACGCCGTGCCGAACGAGGACATCCCCCGCTATCTCAAGCTATTTGGCGCAACGACGAATCCGCTCGACCAGTTGATCACCCACGAAGTCGATTTGCCTCAAATCAACGACGCCATAGCCGGCATACGTGACGGCAGCATTGCCGGACGCTGTGTGGTCAAGATGGATGGAGAAGCATAAAGGCTCCGCTCCCGGAACGATCCCAGAGCTGCGCAGCTATTATGCCGGGTTCGGAAAGTCGAATCTCCCCGAGCCCGGCATCACACCGCCAGCACCGGATAGCCCTCCGGCAAATCCACCACCTGCGGCTCCGGCATCGGCCCCAGATCCGCCACCATCGCCCCCCAGGACCAGCCCACCCCGAAGCCGGCCATCAGTGTCTTCACCGGCCCGGCCGCCAGCGGCGCGCCCATGGTGTGGCAGATCGCCAGCGGGATGGAGGCGGAACTGGTGTTGCCGAAGCCCTGCATGTCGATGATGAACTTCTCCGCCGGCACCTTCATGCGCTTGCGCAGATGCTCCAGCATGAAGGCGTTGGCCTGGTGCAGGACGAAGCGGTCGATGCCATCCACGTCGGTGCCCGCATGCTCCATCGCCTCGCGCAGCAGCGGCGGCACGGCGCGCAGCGTGAAGGAGAACACCTCCGCCCCGTTCAGCGTCAGGCGGGAGTCGCGCTCCAGCTGGGCGGCGGATTCCTCGTCGGCGATCCGCCCGGCGGTGCCGATCGGTGGGATCAGGCTATGGCGTTTGCCGCCGGCCTTGACGAAGATGTGCGGCGCGCCGGCGCCGTCGGTGCCGATCACCACCGGGATGGGAGACGCTGCCAGGTCCACCTCCAGCGCGGTGGCCGATCCGGCATCGCCGAACAGGGGCAGGGTGGCGCGGTCCTCAGGGTGCAGGTAACGGGTGGCGTTGTCGCCGCACAACACCAGCGCACGGCGCGCCGTCGATCCGCCCAGCAGCTTCGCTGCGATCCACAGGCCGTAGACATAGCCGGAGCAGCCCAGCGGCACGTCGAAGGCCGCCGCGCTGGTCGGCAGGCCGAGCCGGTGCTGCATGATGCAGGCGGTCGCCGGCAGTACGTAGTCGGCTTCCTGCGAGACGAAGACCAGCACCTCCACCGTCGCCGGATCCCAGCCCAGCTGCTCCATCAGCCCTTCGGCCGCGGCCAGGCAGAGATCCGACGCGCAATAGGGCGGCGGCAGCACGCGGCGCTCCTGGACACCGATGGTGGCGGCCAGTTTTTTCGCCTCCTCCACCGTGAACATGCCCGGCTCCTCGACAAAGGAATGGCGCTGGGAGGGCACCACCGCGCGCAGGCCGGCGATCCGGATGCCGTCGATGATGGCTTTCATGGCTGTCCTGTCCTTCGCGTCTTCGCAGCCCGGCAGGGCGCTTGTCTCAGTCGGTGTCCGGCACCATAGCGCACAGTGACGCCGGATTGGTTTCCGAAAGATTGATTGCGCCGCATGGCTCCGCCGTCACCACTGCCGCCGATTTGGAGACGAGCGTGGGCGGCCCGCACCAAAAGGCCGCAGCCCCGGACGCGCTGATGTCGGGCGGCCGTCGTGCTATGGTCCGCATCCCGATACGCCACCGACCTGGATTTCCCCGCCATGACAGCCGCCTACAACCCCATGGACCTGACCGGCCGCCGCATCCTCGTGACCGGGGCGTCGGCCGGGATCGGCCGGGCGACGGCGGTGGTGCTGGCGAGGCTGGGGGCAAGGCTGGTGCTGAACGGCCGCGACGAGGAGCGGCTGGCCGAAACGGCGGACCGGCTGGAGGGGGAGGATCACGCCATCGCCCCCTTCGACCTGTCGGACCTCGAAGCCGTGCCGGGCTGGGTGAAGGGGCTGTGCGCCGACGATGCGCCCTTCGACGGCATCGCGCACTGCGCCGGTATCCAGACCTTGCGGCCGATCCGCATCTTCTCCGCCGCCTTCTTCGACGAGGTGATGCGGGCCAATCTGGGCAGCGCGTTGGCGCTCGCCCGCGGGCTGCGGCAGAAGGGTTGCCATGCAGAGCGGGCAGCGATGGCGCTGATCTCCTCCACTGCCGCCACGGCGGCCTCGCCCGGCAACGTCGTCTATGCCGCCAGCAAGGGCGGCATCATCGCCGCCACCAGGGGGATGGCGGTGGAACTGCTGAGCGACGGCATCCGCGTCAACTGCGTCGTTCCCTCCATCGTCGAGACCGAGCTGATCGAGCGCGGCAAGCAGAAGCTGACCGCCGAACAGTACGAGCATCTGCGCACGCTGCAGCCTCTCGGCTTTGGCCATCCCGACGACATCGCCCACATGATCGCCTACCTGCTCGCCGACACCAGCCGCTGGATGACCGGGTCCATCGTCACGGTGGACGGCGGCCGCACCGCCTGAGGCCCCGCGATGCAGAACGACGCTCCCGAAAGCCGCCGGCCTGAAAACCGCTGGTTCCATCTCTGCATGGCGGACGACCTCGCCACCCTGAACGCCTTCGTCACCACGCGGGTGGGAGCGGTGCCGCTGGTGGCGCAGAACATCAAGGGACGGGTGGTCGCCTTCCGCAACGTCTGCACCCACCGCTTCGCCGTGATCCATAGCGAGCCGGCGGGCTGCGGCCCGCTGCGCTGCCCCTATCACGGCTGGAGCTTCGACGCCGACGGCGTGCCGGTGGGGCTGCCCTTCAACCCGACCGACTTCCAGCTGGAGGCCGAGGGACGCCGGCGGCTGGCCCTGCACCCGGCCGCTCTGGCCCGCTGCGGCCGGCTGGTCTTCGTCCGGATGGCGGCGGACGGCCCGTCGCTGGAGGAAGAGCTGGGAGCGGCCCTGTTCGCCCGGCTGGCGGCCCTGTCCGACGCCTTCCCCCGGCGCGGCGCGGCGCTGGAGCCGGAGGACGATTGGGAGCGCATCGACGCCGCCAACCTGCGCATCCATCAGGCGCCGGACGGCGCTCTGGTGCTGCACAGCGCCGCGCCAGCCGGAGCAGACAGCCGCTTCTCCCGCACCGTCACCCTTTATCCCGCCACCGCCCCCATAACCGCCGATGCGGAGCAGCCGGCATGAGCGCGCATCCCGTCCACAGCATCGTCCCCGAAGACGGCGCCTTCCTCCCCCACAGCCATTTCTGGACGGAGGAAGCCTTCACGCAGGAGCGTGAGCGGGTCTTCAGCCGCTGCTGGCTCTACATGGGCGTGTTCGACGATACGAACCTCCTGACCGCCGAGATGGCCGGCCTGCGCTTCGAGCTGCACCGCCGCGGCGAGTCGATGGAGGGGAGTTGCCGCGACGGGGACCGGGTGCGGCCCTTGCAAATCGACCGCTGCGGCGCCCTGGTCTTCGCCCGCGTGGCGCCAAGGGACGGTGAGGAGGGCGGTCCCACCCTGGCCGAGCATCTGGCGCCCTATGGCGAGCGGCTGGCGACGATGTCGGCCAACTGCCTGAACCCGCAGGCCCCGGTCGGCATCGCGTTCCGGGCCAACTGGAAAGCGCTGGTCGAGAACACGATGGACGATTTCCACGGTTCCACCGTGCATCCCGACACGATCCATCCCGCCGTCCACTCCGACTGGCAGACCGGACTCGTCACCGAACGCCACGGCGCCAACAGCGATTCCCGCTGGCTGCTGGCCGACGGCACCGCCGGCTGGTGGGCGAAGCTGGACGCCAAGCTGCGCCTGCGCCGCTTCGCCGAGGAACCCGTCTACCGCCACATCTTCATCTTCCCGAATTTCTATCTGGCGACCTTCTACGGCGCCACGGTGATCCCGCACCGGATCGATCCCGTGGCTCCCGACGCCACGGTCCTGCGGTGGCAGCTGTTCCTTCCCACCACCCGGCTGGAGACAACGCGCGAACAGGCCTTGCACCGCTCCACCGCCACCTACCTGATCCAGTCCGCCAGCACCGTGATCGCCGAGGACTGCCCGGTCTGCGAGGCGGTGCAGCAGGGCCGGCCGGGCATCGCCGATCTTCCCCACATCACCGGCATCTATGGCCGGCGCGAACGCCGCATCCTCGACTTCCATCAGGCGATGCTGCGCCAGCTGGGAGAGGCTGCATGAGCGGAACGCTCACCTTCATCGAGCCGACGGAGGACCACGCCGAACTTATGCTCGACTGGCGCACGCGGCCCGACATCGCCGGCCAGATGCTGAGCGTCGTCCCCTATGACGTGGAGCGCCAGAAGGCATGGCTGCGGCGCAGCAAAGAGCGCGACGACTATGTCCACCGCATCCTCTGCGTCGACGGCGTGCCGGCCGGCCACGTCTCCATCACCGTGACCGAGCCCGAATGGCGGATCGCCACCATCGGCGTGCTGATGGGCGAGCGAGCAGGGCGGATGGGGGCGGCCCCGCTGAACTTCGCCTACATGCTGAACCACGTCTTCTTCGCCATGGGGCTGCGCAAGGTGGTGAACCACATCCTGGGCACCAACAGCCCCCGCCTGCTGAAAGGCCAGCCGCTGATCGGCTACCGCCCGGTCGGCGTGCTGAAGCGCCAAGTGGTGAAGGACAGGCAGGAGATCGACCTGCACATTTTCGAAATGCTGGCAGAGGACTGGCTGGCGGTGCGCGGCCGGTTCGGGGTCTATCAGGACATGGACGGGCGGGAGTGGCAGTAGAAGGGAGAGAGCCGCTCCGGAACCCTTGCCGCCCCGCCGCCCTGTTCCTCACCCCCGCAGCACCCCCAGCGGCGCGCCCTGGAAGCCCGGAAAGCCGCGTGCCGCCGGCGGGCCGATCAGTTCCGACAGCACCGTCCGGTAGTCGGTGGTGACCGCCAGATCGACGCCGCGGTCAAGCTGGTGGCTGGCCAAACCCGGCCAGCGGCCCAGCATGCGCCCGCCCGCCACCCGGCCGCCCAGCACCAGCATGGCGCCGCCATGGCCGTGGTCGGTGCCCTGGCTGCGGTTGCCGCGCAGGCGCCGGCCGAACTCGCTCATCACCACCACCGTCAGGTCGCGCTCATAGCGCAGGGTGTCGGCATGGAAGGCGGCGAGGGCGCGCGACAGCTGGCCGACGGCGGTGGCGAAACGCCCCTGCTGGTTCTCGTGGGTGTCCCAGCCGCCGACATCGACGCAGGCCGCCCGCAGGCCGATGTCCATCTTCAACATGCGGGCGACCGTCTGCAACGCCCGCCCGGCCTCGGTCTCCTCATAGACGGCCCCGCCCTCCGCGTCGTAGGCGGCGACCTTGCCGTCGGTCCCGCGCGGCAGCCGGCCGTCGACCGCCGACAGCCCGTCGAGCGCCGCCCGCGCCGCCCGCTCATAGGCGCCGTCGCCCTGCCGGTAGAGCGCCGCCAGCACCGCCGCCGCCTGCGGCCCGCCGGGAGGGGCCAGCCCGCCGCGCAGGTCGGGCACGGCGAGCGCGCCGCCCAGCCCTGCCAGGGCGGCGGCCGGAGCAGCGGCGGTGCCGATGGCCGGAACCCGGCCGCCCTCCCCCTCGCCATGCCCGCCCTCGCCAAGCCAGCGGGCGACCCAGCCGCTGCCGGTGCGGGCGAGATCCTCCTCGCGGGCGATGCCGCGCTCCATCAGGTCCTGGGCGACGAAATGGCTGCGGGTGCCGTCGGTCAGCCCCACCGCATGGACGATGGCGAGCCGGCGGGCGGCATAAAGCTCCGCCAGCGGAGCGGCGTCCGGATGCAGGCGGAAGTCGAGGGAAGGGGCCAGCGTCTGCTCCAGCCGGATGCCGGCCTTCGCCCCCTCCGCCATCACCCGCAACTCCGGCGTCCGCGCGGCGCGATAGTCGGGGTCGTCGGCCGGCGCCACCAGCGCCAGCATGTCCGCCCCGCCGCGCAGGAACACCACCACCAGCGTGCCGGCCGGCGCCTCAGCGGAAGAATCGGCGGCAAAGGCGAGGCTGCGGACGCCGGGCAGCCCGGTCAGACCGCCCCCGGCCAGCCCGAGGCCGGCCGCCAGTCCGCCCTGCATCACACCGCGGCGTGAAATCGTCATGGCTCAAGCCTCCCTCAACGCTGGTTGAAGCGCGGCGCCATCGCCACGAAGGCGGCGACCCGCCGCAACCGGTCATCACTGGCCTTCGTGCCGGGCGTCAGCATCGCGTCGGCCGCCAGCCCCATGCCGGTCAGGATGGCGGCGGTGGTGGCCGGCTCCGGCTCGCCGCCATGCAGCATCCCCTGCCAGCGGTCCACCGCCGCCGCCGCCGGCAGCGGAGCCGGGAAGCGGGTGGCGAGGTCGATGGCTCCGGTCTCCCAACGGTTCTCCGCCAGCCCGAGCAGCAGCCCCCAGCGCCGGCGCATGGCGGCGGCTCCCAGCCATGCCTCCATCCGGTCGGGATGGCCGACCGGGGCAGGCCAGCCGAACAGCCGCTGGCCGCTGCCGTCCAGCTCGCCCAGCAGGGCGTTGGTGGGGACGAGGTCGATGCCAGCGCCGCGGGCGAAGGACGCCACCAGCTCCAGCGGGCGCTTCACCTTGGCATCGCGGATGCGGGCGAATTCGGGGGAAAGGGCGATGGCGCGGACGACACGGGCGATCTGGTCCGGCCTGCTCCGGCTCTCCGTCCACACCCGCGCCGCCAGGGCGACCAGCCCGGCCGGCGGATCGTCGGCGACCAGCCGGCGGCACAGCGCGGTGCAGAGGTTGCGGGCGGTCGCCGGATGGTCGGCGATGAGGTCGAGCACGCGATGGCCGTCGGCCATCGGCGACTGGAAGGGGTCGAACTCCCGCCCCAGAACCCGCTTCTGATAGCCGTCGTGCCAGCCCTCGACATAAGTGAAGCGGCCGGTCACCGGCAGCCTGGCGTCGCCGCCCAGCCCGGCGCCGTCCTCCAGCGTCCAGCCGGTGAAGGCGCGGGCGGCCTCGTAGACATCCTGGTCGATGTAGCCGTCGGGCGCACCGCGCAGCGCCCCCGGCACATCGCGCCAGCGGTTGTACAGCGCGTTCAGATAGGCGTCGCGCCCCAGTCCATGCAGTTCGAACAGCTCGCGGGCGTAATTCTCGTTGGCGGCGCCGGCGCGGGACGAGCGGTTGTTCAGATAGACCTGCATGGCGCTGCTGGTCGCCACCGCCTCCAGGAAGGCGCGGAAATTGCCCAGCGCATGGCGGCGGATGACGTCACGGTCATAAACGGGGAGGGCAGCGGCCACCGCCGGTTCGCCCGCCGCGTTGACGTTGAAATGATTGTGCCAGAAATCGACCAGCACCTCGCGCAGCTGCCAGCGGCTGTAGACGGCACGGATCAGGGTGGCGGCTGCGGTCTCCAGCCGCGGCCTCTGCCGCTCCGGCCCGGCGACCGCCGGACGGTTGGCGGCCAGCGGCCACAGCGCCTCGATCGGCTGGCCCAGGCAGGTCAGCGGCCGGTCCTCGTCCACCGCCTCCCAGCCGTCCCCGGCGGGATAACGGATGCGCAGCTTCGTCGCGACGAGATGGCGCTCGACCTCGGGGTCGTCATGGCCATCGGAGGAAAGATCGGGAGACAGCTGCCGGTCGAGCCAGCGGGCCAGCCAGTCGGGCCGGCCACTGTCGGCGTCAGGCTCCGCAGCTCGCGGACCGAAGGCAAGCCGGCCGAAAACAACGGCAGGGGGAATCGTCATGGTGCCGCCCATGGTGGATGAACCTCCGACGACCAAGCCCCCCGCCCGATGGTGGCAGACTCTCAAGCACCCGGACAGCGACAAAAAGCGGGCGAGGGGCGGGAGACCGCGCCGGCCTCACGGCCGGAACAGCGTCGCCTCGATCCCGCGCAGGCCGGTGGCGTCGCAGATGTAATAGGCGACCATGGCGCGGCCGTCCGGCAGCACCGCCGCCCAGGGATAGCCAAGGTCCGGCGCCGGCCCGTCGTCGCGCAGCACCAGCTCCGTCCCCTCGTCCGGCTGTTGGCGGCGCGGGTCGTAGAGGCGGGCGCGCACGCCGTAGGGCGCATGGCGGTAGCCGCCGACGAGCAGCAGCCGGCCATCCGGCAGCGGGCAGGCGTCATAGGGATGGCCGACCACCGCATGGCGCCGCCACGGCTCCCAGCTGTGGCCCATGTCGGTGGAGCGCGAGGTCGCCAGATGATCGTCCAGCCCGGTGGTGCGGTGAAAGGCGTGCAGCACCCCATCGGCGTCCAGATGCAGCGCCGTCTCGCAGAAGCCGGCCCTGGCCTCGGCATCGATGGCGATGACCGCCCGGTGCCCCCAGCTTTCCCCCCGGTCGGTGGAGGCGAAGAGATGGCTGGCATAGGTGCCGGTGGAGGGGTGGTGGGTGTAGCCGGTCTGCAGGATCGTGCCGTCCGGCGCCTCCACCGCCCGGCCGCGCACCGCCCCGCCATGGAAGGGCCGCCGGCCCGGCACGATGTCGGAATGGCCGGGCAGGGGCGGCAGGTCGCGGTGAGCGGTCCAGCTCCGCCCGCCATCGTCGCTGTGCCGGCTGTAGCCGCCCCAGAAGATGTAGAGGTCGCCGGTTTTTTGCGGGTTGCCGGTCAGCCCGATCCCCAGTGCGCGCAGCGCGTCCCCCTGGGACGACGGCACCGGATACCAGCGGAAGCCGGTCAGCAGGATGCGGCCGTCGCGAAGGGTGAGCAGGCTGGCGTCCTGGTCGGCCGCCTGCGGGTCGGGGGGCAGGGCCGTTTCCTCTCCCAGCGGCTCCGCATCGGGGCCGAGCCGCAGCAGGACGGTCTGCGACCGCGAATCGAGATGGTCGACATGGTTGAACCCGGTCTCTCCAGCCCGGTATTCCGCCCCGCGCAGCCAGCGATGGTCGCGGGCCCGCCGGAAAGCCAGCAGGACCGCCCCCTGCTGTCCTGCCCCCTGCTGGCTTGTCACGGTCGGGGTCAGCGACGGGAAGGACGCATAGAAACGCGGGTCGCGGTACAGCACGCGATGTTCGACACCGGCCATGGCCATCGGGTTCCCCTGCCTTCTTCAGTCCTCACAAGACCGCAAGGCTTATAACCCGCGACGCCGTGCCTCGGCAGCAGAGCGGAAAGGCGAAGGCCGATGGTTCCGGCCCGACGGCCCGCAGGTGCTGGAGGAGGCGGGAGTTTCCGTGGCTCCCTGAAGCTCCATCCCGGTCCTTCCCCATGAGGGGGGCTGGACGCCGGTGGGCGGGGACTGATAGGCGATAGCGGCACGCACCCGCCAGAGAACAGCCCAGCCTATGCCCGGACATCGCCCCTACCGCCTGCACCGACCCTGGACCGTGCTGGGCAGCCGCGAGCTGCTGGACGCCGATCCGTTCCTGAAGGTGCGGGTCGAGACGGTGGAGTTGCCGGATGGGCGGCAGATCGACGATTACTACCAGTTCGACCAGCCGTCCTTCGCCTGCATCTTCGCCGAGACGGCGGACGGGCGGATCGTCACCTACCGCCAGTACCGCCACGGCCCGCGCAAGGTCGGGCTGGTGTTTCCCGGCGGGCATCTGTCGCCCGGCGAGGACCCGCTGGCCGCCGCCAGACGCGAACTGATGGAGGAGACGGGGATGGAGGCGGAAAGCTGGACCGACCTCGGCGCCTACATCGTCAACGCCAACCAGGGCGGGGCCTGGTCGCACATGTTCCACGCCACCGGCTGCCGCCGGGTCGCCGATCCAATTTCCGACGATCTGGAAGACACCGAGATCCTGTTCCTGACGCGGACGGAGTTGCAGGAAGCCATCGGCCGCGGCGAGATGCATCTGCTGACCCAGATCGCCCTGGTCAGCATGATCTGGCAGGCCGACATCGCCCGGGCGGTGTCCCGTCCCTGCCCACCGGACACAACCAGCCGAGGAAAAGCCGGATGATCCGTCCCGCCCCGATGCCCCTGATGGCCGCCCTGTTCCTGGCCGCCGCCCTCCCGACCGCCTCGCCCGCCGCCGCCGAGCCGATGAAGGGCCGCTACGAGCTGCGCTGCCAGGACCCGCAGACCCGGCAATGGACGGTCGCCGGCCAGGTGACCGACCCGGAGATCGCGGAACAGCCCGCCTCTGACGGAAAAGCCGGCGGCCGCGTGGTGCGCGGCACCGGGGCGGACGGCAAGCCGGTGGCGCTGCCGATGCCGTCGGACCGCACCTGCATGCTCAGCGCCCGCTGACCGTCAAACTGTAACATCCCCGCGGTAGCTTCCCGACGCTCGCCAAGAACAAGGCTGCGCCGAACGGGCTCCCATGGCCCGGCGGCGCGGCCCACGCCAGCCGCTTGCCCTGATGAGGGTTCGGGAGACATCCGCCATGACCGATCTGTCCGTCCATCTGCCTGAAACGTCGCGCCGTTCGGTGCTCCGCGCCCTCGCCGGGCTGCCGCTGCTGCCGGTCGCCGGCATCGGCGCCGGCGAGCTGCTGTTCGCCTCGGGCGCCGAGGCAGCATCCGCCAAGGGCGCGCCGGTCGCCGTCGAGTTCGTCGGCATGGCCGCCCCCACCGCCGCCGCGGCGCAGGCGAAGACCACGGTCGAATCCAGCATGGTCGTGACCTGGGCCGACGGCTCCAAGCAGAGCTTCGCGCTCGGCTACCAGCCGCTGTTCATCACCGGCGACATGGTTCCGGACGGCAAGGGCGGCACGATCCTGGCCGGCGGCTATGTCGACATCAACGGCAAGCCGATCGTGGACGCCTCGCTGGCGACCCCGGCGCAGTTCTTCTCCGACTGCCCGGACGGCTGCAACCTGCTGGCCCCGATCCCCGGCGCCAAGGTGGCCGGCGTCACCGGCAACACGCTGTTCGCCGTCGTCCAGTTCGAATACACCACCCGCGATTCCAAGGACGCCTCGATGTACGGCAAGCTGCCGTCGCCGATCGCCGTCCTGACGCTGGACCAGAACAAGGAGACCGGCGCGCTGAAGCTGGTGCAGTACCACAATGTCGACACCAGCGGCGTGCACGGCCTGTGGATCACCTGCGGCGCCAGCCTGTCGCCCTGGAACACCCACCTGTCGAGCGAGGAGTACGAGCCGGACGCGGCGGCGCTCGACGACCAGTTCCGCGCCTACAGCAAGAACCTGTTCGGCGACGAGACCAAGGCCAACCCGTACCACTACGGCCACCTGCCGGAAGTGACGGTGAACGCCGACGGCACCGGCAGCATCAGGAAGCACTATTGCCTGGGCCGCATCTCGCACGAGCTGGTGCAGGTGATGCCGGACGAGCGCACCGTGCTGATGGGTGACGACGCCACCAACGGCGGCCTGTTCATGTTCATCGCCGACAAGGCCAAGGACCTCTCCGCCGGCACCCTCTATGCCGCGAAGATGGAGCAGGAGGCCGGCAAGGATCTCGACAAGGGCGGCGCCTTCGGCCTGAAGTGGGTCAAGCTGGGCCACGCCACCAGCGCCGAGATCGAAAAGCTGGCCGACAGCCTGAAGGCCGCCGACATCGTCGAGGTGAAGAAGGAGGATCCGAAGGACCCGTCCTTCACCCTCATCCCCTTCAGCGGCAAGACCCAGTGGGTCAAGTTCAAGCCGGGCATGGAGAAGGCCGCCGCCTTCCTGGAGACCCACCGCTACGCCCCCACCGTCGGCGCCACGCTGGCGCTGACCAAGCTGGAGGGCGTCACCGTCAACGCCAAGGACAAGACCGCCTACATGGCGGTGTCCTACATGTACAAGTCGATGAGCGACGGCAAGAGCGGCATCAAGGTCGACACCATCAATGCCGGCGCCGTCTATCAGCTGCCGATGAAGGGCGGCCAGACCGATCTGGCCGGTACGGCCATCGACAGCGAGTGGGTGCCGGTGCATTTCAGCGCCGTCCCGGCCCTGGTCGGCCGTGACCTCGCCACCCCGGACGCCATCGGCAACACCGCCGACGCCGACCGCATCGCCAACCCGGACAACCTCAAATTCTCCGAAAAGCTGCGCACGCTGCTGATCGGCGAGGACAGCGGCGCCCACGTCAACAACTTCCTGTGGGCCTACAACGTCGACACCAAACAGCTGTCGCGCCTGCTGTCCTGCCCGGCGGGCGCCGAGTCGACCGGCCTGCAGGCGGTCGACGACGTCAACGGCTTCTCCTACATCATGAGCAACTTCCAGCACCCCGGCGACTGGGAGAAGGGCCTGCACGACAAGGTCAAGGACAGCGTCGCCGCCCTGATCGACGACGCCTATCGCAACCGCCGCAGCGGCGGCGTCGGCTACATCCACGGGCTGCCCCAGGCGGTCTGAGGAACACGGCCCGACAGGGTCCCTCCGGGGGCTGGACGGACAGGGAAGAACGCGGCCGGGCGACCGGCCGCGTTTTTTTCATGCCCGCATCGAAAGAAGTAACACTACCGCCAAATCGTGCAGCGGCGTTTTTCTTGGAAGAGGTAATCACCAATCGACCTAGGACCAATCGGCGATCTTAACACCTCGTTAACTGGCGGAATGGCTCAATAAGCTCATCAGAACGGGCAAGAGCCTCCACCTCGAATACAGGGATCGCCACCATGTCCAAGATCGAATGCGCCGCCAGCATCTTCGCTTCTGCTTCCCTGCACCTGGATGTGGTCGATGAGTTCATCGCGATCACCCAGTCGAAGCTGGACGGCAGCAGCAGCGAATTCACCCGCGACAGCCTGGCCGACCTGCTCGCCGGCCTGACCGAGCAGCGCGAGACCTACCGCTCCGTCCTGGCCGCCGCCGAACCCGCCATCACCGCGCTCGCCGCCTGATCCGGCCGCTCCTGCCGCCACCCTCTTCCTTCCGCGAAAGACCGCCATCATGACCGCCCCGATCGCTCAGGACGTTCTCGCTTCCGCCACCCTGCACCTGGACGTGCTGGAGGAGTTCATCGCCGTCGTCCGCCGCCGGCTGGCTTCGACCACCGACACCTTCGCCCGCGACAGCCTGACCGACCTGCTGCTGAACCTGACCGAACAGCGCGACGGCTATCAGGCCTTCCTGCCGCTCGCCGCCGCCGAACCGGTGTGAGGGCTCAGAAGGCCTTCAGCTTCTTCCAGGCGAACACCACCATGCGGGCGAGCAGCCAGCCGTGGGTGAAGCGGGAGATCTGGGTTTCGCCATAGCTGCGGTCGGCGTAGCGCACCGGCACCTCGACGATCTTCAGGTTCTGCTTGGCGGCACCGAAGATCAGGTCGAAATCGCCGAACGGATCGAAATCGCCGAAGTAGTGACGGTTGTCGACGATGGTCTCGTAATCCTTGCGCCACAGCACCTTGGTGCCGCACAGCGTGTCGGTGAAGCGCTGGTTCAGCAGGAAGGAGAAGATGCGCGCGAAGGCCCGGTTGGCCAGGAAGTTCAGGAAGCGCATCGCCTCCGGCGCCATCGGGTAGACGAGCCGCGTGCCGTTCACGAATTCGCCGCGCCCCGACACCATGGCCTGGTAGAATTTCCCCATCGTCTCCGGCGGCACCGTCAGGTCGGCGTCGAGGATGATCAGGATGTCGCCGCGCGCCACATTGAATCCGGCGCGCACCGCGTCGCCCTTGCCCTTGCCGGGCTGCTTCATGACCTTGATGTCCCAGTCGGGATAGGCGTCGCGGACGCGCAGGCATTCCTCGTAGGTGTTGTCCTGGCTATTGCCCTCGACATAGATCACCTCGACGTCAGGAGCGAAGCGGGGCAGCCGGCGGATGGCGTTCTCGATGTTGCCGCGCTCGTTGCGGCAGGGGATCAGCACGGTGACCGAGGCCGGCTTGCCGTCGACCGTCACCGCCTCGACGGTGGGCTGCGGCCGGGCGACGACATAGTTGCGCACGCACAGCCGGCGGATGCCGGGCAGGGGTGCGATGTAGCGGTTGACCAGCGTGCCCAGCCCGAGCAGCCGCTTCGGGATCAGCTGGCGCCATTCGCGGCGCACCGGCTCCCAGCCGGCCAGATCCAGCAGGTTGACGATGTCGCTGGTCGACAGCCAGTTCTGCTTGCCCTGCGGCATGCGCATCCCGAGCTTCTCCGCCGCCCACAGGATCGGCTCCCAGACGCGCGAATGGTAGCTGACGATGATGCGGGTCTTCGGCGTCGCGACCCGGCGCAGCAGGCGCAGCGTCTCCTCGATGTCGTCCAGGAAGCCGATGGTGCCCGACAGCAGAATGTGGCTGAACGGCCCCTCGATGCTGTCGATGGTCGCCGGATCCTCGGCGTCGGCGGCGATCAGCTCCAGCTGCGGATGGCGGACCTTGGCCTCGGCGATGGTCGCCGGGCTGAGATCGATGCCGACGCCGCGCGCCGGCTTCAGCGCCGCCAGCGTGTCGCCGACGCCGCAGCCGATCTCCAGCACCGTCGCCCCTTCCGGGATCAGGAAGCGCAGATAGGCGCGGTCGGCGTCATGGAAGGCGCGGTTGCGCTCGGCCCAGCGGTCGCGCAGAGGGGCCATGGCGTCGAACAGCGAGCGGATGCGCTGCTGGCGCGGGGAGAGGCCGCGCGTCCCGGCAGCAGTGTCCGGCATGACGGCCGTCACGGTGACGGGCTGGGAAAGCGTCGAGGTCGGCTGGTCGGTCATCGCGAAAAATCCGTGGGAAAGGCGTCAGCCCCGCCGGGAGCGGTCTGAAGGGGCGTCTGATGGTCTGGCTGGGCAGCTGTCTGGACGGCGGTCTCGTTGCGCAGCAGCAGCCAGAAGACGCCGCCGGGCAGCGACAGGACGGCAATCGACAGTCCGATCAGCAGCGAGACCAGGAGGGCCGCGTCGGCATTGAAGCCGAGCAGCGCGAAACCGGCGACCATCGCGCCCTCGCGCACGCCCCAGCCACCGAGCGAAACGGGCAATGCCGCGGCGACGATGGCGGCCGGCACGATGGCCAGCCCGTCGAGCCAGCCGACCGGCAGGCCGACGGAACGGGCGAACAGGATGGTGGCGCCGATGGTGGCGAGGTGGACGCCGATGCTGTGGCCCAGCGCCGCCCAGGCGGCCGGGTTGCCGCCCATGGCGCGTAGCTGCGCCACGGCGGTCCACACCGTCCGCCCCAGCGCCCCGTCGCGCAGCCGCTTGGGAACCGGCAGCCGGTCGCGTGGGATGCGCCCGGCCAGCAGCAGCAGCCCCATGGCGACGGCCAGCACCAGCGCCCCGGCCAGCACGGTGGCGGCGACGGCGGGCGGCGCCACAGCGGCCAGATGCGGCAGCCCGAGCAGCCCGATCAGCACCACCCCCAGCAGAGCCATCAGCCGGTCGACCAGCAGGGCCAGCATCACCGGACCGGCGGGATGGCCGAGCCGCCAGGTGAACCAGCCGCGCAGCAGGTCGGCCCCGACCGATCCGGGCAGGATCTGGCCGAGGAATCCGCTGGCCATCTGCAGGCGGAAGGCGGTCCAGCGGGTCAGCGAGAATCCGGCGGCGCGGCCGACCGCCCGCCACCGCTGCGAGGCGAAGGGCAGGGTCATCGCCTTCACGGCGAAGCCGGCGGCGAACAGCAGGGGATCGGCGGCCGACAGGCGCGCGGCGATGCCGGTCCAATCGGCCCCGGCGGCGAGCGCCCCCAGCACCGCGACCGTCACCGCCAGCTTGACCAGCACCGGCCACCGCCGTCCGGCCGGCTTCCCCGGACTGGGCAGGCCTGGGCTGGGCTGCCCAGGGCCAGAGGCAGGGCCGGAACCGGGCTTCGCCGATTGGGCGAAGGGGGTGTCGAGAAGAGCCTGGGCCATCATCCCCGCGTGGAAATCCGGGTGCCGCGGGACAGCGGCGCCGAACGGGCCGTTGTAACGGCTCACGCCCGGCTTGTCACCCGATCAGGCGGGAGAGGGGCAGGTGGGGGAGGGCGTCAGCCGGCCGTGCGTGCGGCCGCCCCTTCCTTGAGGATCGACATGACCGTATCGACCAGCTTGCCGGCATTCTCCTGGACATAGCCCGGCTCGGTTCTCGACTGGATCATCAGCCAGGGCTGGGCGCTCGTCCCCTGCTCGGGATCGAAGAAGCCGAGCCGAGCCTTGGATTGCTGGAATTCCGGATGGTGCTCGCTGTCCGCCCGCATCGCGGCACCGAACGCTCCATCGTCCACCGCCGCCTGCGACGCCGCGGCATCGGGACCGTTCAGCATGTCGACCAGACCGGCCTTGACCTCGTCGGCCGACATCTTGCCCAGTTTGTCGAAGGCCCGGTTGTCCAGCCAGATTTCCACCTGCTTGTCGTCGCTCCCCTGGGATCCCGGCAGGAACAGCGTGATCAGGGACGACTTGTCCCAGCCGTCCGGCGGGACCGACGCTCCCGACTGGCGCTCGGCTTCCCAGTCCTTCACCTCCTGGGATTTCTCAGGCATGGCGATGCCCCTCGACACCGCCTGCCGCTCGACGACCTTGCCGATCTCGCCACCCAGCGAGACGTTGCCGGCGGCTTCGCCTTCCCCCTCGAAGCCGAACTGGCTGCGCAGCGACTCCATGCTCTGTCGGATGAAGTTTCCTCTCGCCAGATGATACTCCATGACCTTCTCCATGCGCGCACTCATCGCCTTGAAATCCGCGAAACTGAGATCGCCTGGGATCTTCAGCTGGACCGGCTGTGCGGACGGACCTCCCGGAGCGTCGGCCGCCCCGGTCATCTTCGAGACCGCCTGTGCCGACAGCGACACCGTATCGGTCGCAGTCTTGGCCTGGGGCGCGGTCGGCGACACGATCTTGGGGGATGCGGGAGAGGAGGATGGGGCAGGAGGAGGCGCGGAAGGCGGTGCCGACTTCAGCTTCGTCAGCAACGAGAGCGGCGACATGGCGCCTTCCTGTACAGCCTTCGCAACCATGCTATCCCCCCGACAGGATGTATCGGAGGAAGGATAACGTCGTTGCGAGCTAAAAGTTTATTAATTTCTGCAATCTCAGGTAATGCGCCTCCCGGTCGAGAGGCGCCCCGCCTCCATGATGTCGTTCATGCTCACCCCACACCGGCGGCGGCGAGCATGGCGCTGTCCGGCATCAATGCCGCAGCGGCACGGGCCGGGGCCGGGGTAGCAGCGGGGCTCAGCGCCCGGCCTTCCAGCCGGCCGTTCAGGATGTAGTGCCGCATCGCCGCCGTCAGGTCGCCGCCGGTGGCCGCCGCCACGTCGGCGTTGGCCGCCAGATAGGCCGAGGCGTTGAAGCCGGTGCTCCGCCCCTCGGTCCTGCCGCTGCCCAGGTAATGCAGATCGGCCCGGACGGTGTCGGTGCCGAAGGCGGCGGCGAGATCGGGGTTGGCCGCCAGATAGGAGAGCGGGTTGAAGCTGACCGTCCGCCCCTCCGCCCGGCCGCTGGCGATGTAATGCATCGCCGCCGCCGTCCGGTCGGTGCCGAGCGCGGCCGACAGGTCGCCATAGGAGGCGATGTAGGCCAGCGGGTCAAAACTCACCGCCCGGCCCTCGGCCCGGCCGCTGCCGATGTAATGGGCCGCCGCGGCATCGCCGTTGGTGCCGAAGACCGCCGACAGGTCGCCGTAGGAGGCGATGTAGGCCAGCGGGTCGAAGCTCACCGTCCGGCCTTCCGCCCGGCCGCTGGCGGCGTAATGCGCCGCACCGGCGGCGGCGTTGGCGCCGAAGGCGGCCGACAGGTCGGCGTAGGAGGCGATGTAGGCCAGCGGCGAGAAGGCCAGCCCGGCCGCGGCGGCGGGGGCGCCGCCCGTGCCGGTCGCCGGAGCGGTCCCGCTCCCGGCACCCCCGCCGGCACCGGGGCTGGGAATCCCCGGCACCGTCAGCGGCGCGAAGCCCATCCGCCCCCAATCCAGGTCATGGATGCCGAGGGCCGTCGCGGCACCGCTGCCCAGCCGGAAATCGCCGGCCGCCGGGTTGGCGAACAGGCCGGACGACACCGTGTCGCCGCCGTTCAGCCCGCGGATGCCCTGCAGCAGGTTGCCGCTGACGCTGTAGGAGCCGGGGGTCCAGAACTCCCAATAATCGGCTCCGGTGGAGGAGGAGATGACGTTGCCGGTTACCCGGTTGTTGCTGAGCAGCCCGATGGTGCCGGCGCTCGGCACCCATTCCAGCCGGATGAAGCGTTCGCGCGGGTTGGACAGGGTGGCGAAGTTGTTGGTGACGGTGTTGGAATCGCCGCCATGGATGAAGACGCTGGCCCAGCCGGTGTTCTGGATGAAGTTGTCCTGGACGGTGACGCCGTTGGCCATGTCGTCCAGATAGATGCCGAAGCTCTTCTGGCGGTCGAGCCAGCCCGACCCGTCGGTCGCCAGCCCGCCGACGTTGCGGATGTCGTTGCCGCGGATGATCGTGCGGGTGTCGACGTTGGACCGGCCCAGCATCTCGATGGCGCCGCCGTCGGCGGTCTCGGTCATCGTGTTGTAGAGGCAGTTGTACTCCACCACCGTGTCGGTGTTGACGGTGGCGCCGTCCCAGTTCTTGATCGAGATGCCGTAGCGCGCGCTGTTGCGGATGTCGTTGCCGGAGATCAGCGTGCCGCTGGTGCCGTAGAGCTGGATGCCGGCGACGTCCTTCAGCACCTCGCCGATGCCGTCCATGCTGTTGGCGCTGATGCGGTTGCCGTTGCTGCCGTAGGTGACCTTGATGCCGCCGGCCCCCAGATGCTCCATCCGGTTGGCTTCGATGGCGTTGGCCGACGATCCGGTCAGCGTCATCGCGGTGCCGACATTGACGAAGCGATTGCCGGCAATGCTGTTGCCCGACGCATTGGTCAGCGTCAGGGCCGAGCCGTCCCAACTGGTGTCGGCGAAGGTCAACCCCTGGAGGGTGACGCCGCTCGCCCCGTTCAGCGCCACGAGCGTGCCCAGCCGCGCCACCACGGCACCCTGGCTCAGCAGGGCACCGGGATCCTGCGGCTTCACCACCAGCCGGCCTGTCTCGGCGCTCCAGGCGAATTCGCCGGCATCGCGGATGAAGGCGTCGTCGTTCAGCAGGCGGTAGGTGCCGCCGCTGCGCAGGGCGTATTTCGCCGCTTGCGTGAAGTTGACGGTCCGGCTGCCGGCATCGATGGAGGCGACGCCGACGATGTTGTCGGACAGCCGCTCGGTGTCGAAGGTCTGGACCATCGTGCCGGGCTGCACCCCGGCGGCCAGCACCGCCGCCATCGCCCCGTCGCCGGCACCGATGCGCAGGCTGGTCTTGCTGGCGCCGCCGGCCGCCGCCTCCAGCACCGACCAGCCGGACTTGGCGTCGCCGGCCGTCCAGTCGCCGGTCTGCGCCACCTTCTGCCGCACCCCGCCGATGGAAAGGTCGAGGCCGGTCGCAGAGGTCGCCGCGGCATAGAGCCCGCCGCCGATGGCGGTGAAGCCGCCGACCCGTTCGCCACCACTGAACACCGGCGTCTCGCCCGGAAAGGCCATGATCCGCACGCCGTTGTCGGCCGCGGTCAGCGTCACCGTGCGCGCCATGGCATAGCTGCCGCCGCGCACATAGGTGTCGCGGATGCCGGTCGCCCGCATCGCGCTCTGCGCGCGTTCCAGCGTGGCGAAGGGACCGTCGGTGCCGTCGGCGTTGGGGGCCGCCAAACGCCCCGACCAGGAATCGTTGCCGTTGGTCGCGACGTAGAACGCCTGCTGAGTGTCTGTCATTGCCGGATTGCCTTGCCGATACCGGGCAATCTCACGACGGAAACACTTAATAAGGAGGTAGTCCTATCCTTTCGGAGATACTCTTTCGTACGGAAATCCGGTGTTCATTTCGTGACAAGTGACCCTGCCGCCGCAGTTGTCACTTGCCCTGTCCTTCGCGTTGTTTCGACACGCTCCGACTCAACCCCGTCAGCGCAGGTCGATCCTCCGCTCCTCCCTCACCACCGTTTCATCGCCATGGCGCAGCGTCACCGTCACCCGGTAGGGGCCGGACGCCCAGGGGCCCCCGGCGGGCTTCTTCACCTCCGCGCCGAAGAACAGCACGGCCAGCGGACGCGGCACCGCGCCCTCGTTGCGGAACAGACGGCGGCCGTCGGGGCCGGTCACCTCCAGCGTCACCCGGTCGCCCTGGCGCCCGCCCATCAACTCCGTCCACACCCCCAGCACCGGCGTGTCCGCCGACACAGGCTTTCCGCCATAACCGCCGTTCCGGGCCACCTCCGCCTTCGGCGCCTCGGGCGCCAGACCGGCGCCGAGAACGGCGCTCGGCCGGTAGGCGAGCGTCCGGCGCGCCTCGGCGCTCCACAACGTGCCCGACGGCACCGGGGCGGCGCCTTGATCGGCGGTGCAGGCCGGCGCCTCCCCGGTCCCGACCTCCTTGCCGGTATAGGGGTCGAGGGTGCGGCCGTCGTGGCGGATGCCGAAATCGACATGGGGGAATTCGGTGTTGCCGGACAGCCCGACCTGGGCCAGCGGCGTGCCGGCCTCCACCCGGTCGCCCGGCTTGACCTCGATGCTGCCGCGTTTCAGGTGGCTGTACTGGGTCTCCCAGCCATTGCCATGGTCGACCACCACCGCATTGCCGGCCTCGCGCCCGGCGGGCGCGCCGCCGCTCTGGCGGATGCTGACGTCGTCCATCCCGTCGCGCACGCGCGCCACCGTTCCGGGAGCGGCAGCCACCACCGCCACCCCGCGCCGCATCGCCTCCAGGTCGGGCAGCCGGAAATCGGTCCCCTTGTGCCCGTCATAGGTCAGGCGCCCGCAGGCGAAATCCCGCATCCCCGGCCCCGGGTCGGCATCGACGTAATTCTGGACGAAGCAGTCCGCCCCGATCCGGCAGCGCACCGGCACCTCCAGCGCCGGCGCCCCGGCGGGAGCGGCGGCGGGAGAATCGGCGAAGGCCGCGGACGGCAGCAAGGCCAGGGCGGCGAGCCCCCAGCAGTAATGGACCGGCACCCTCATCCAAACCCCTCGCACCATACAGCTCCAGCTTGCTTGATCGTCCCCAACAGGTGGGATGCCTGCGGGCAGGGGCCACCCCCACCCCTATGCGCCGTCGCATAAGGGGCACCACGTCCGAAATCCGCCCCGTCCTTATCATCCGAAGGCCACATCGCCAGCCTGCATACTCCGCCCCGCATCTTCATCGACGACGGCAGCAGGACGGGACCGACAGC
>NZ_CP170478.1:0-281719 GCF_042604635.1 Azospirillum sp. A26
CTCCTCTTCTGGGACTTGTCAGGCTACCATTGGGAAGGCTTGAAACTGCCGGATGGCGGGACGGTACTGCAGAACCTGAAGCGTCTCCAGCCGCGGATAGGAGGCCGCCCCGGCGAATGCCACGATTTTGGCCTGGGTGTCATTGCCGGCGCGGCGGAATGATTCGCTGAGCTCGTCGGCCACCTCCGACAGGCTATGCTCGATGAGCAATGACCTGATAACACCTACAGCGGCGCTGCGAGGCAGCGCTGCCGAAACAACAATCCACTGGCGTAGGAGAGTCACCCGCCGCTGCAGGCTAACAAGTTCGGCCGGGACCTCGGCATGTTGGGCCTCCTCTATGCTGCGAAGGAAATCGCCCTCCCAGTAGACCGCCGCCTCCGGATAGACCGAGACCTCCCGCGCGATCACATCGACATGTTCGAAGTCGTTGCTCAGTTCCTGAATGTTGGCCTTGTGGTGGTCAAGGCAAGCCGGCATCGCCTTAATGAACGGCACGGCCAGGACGTAGGAGCGCTCTAAATGTACTAGTTCATGGAACACTTGGTGTGCCCTAATCTTTCCGGCCGGCAAAAAAATTTGAGCATGTCCATGATAGAGATCGGCCGATGCAAAGTCAGCGCCATAGCCTGACAGAGGACTTATGAAACCAGGGTGAAATGTTACAGGGATCCCATGTCTTGTTATCTGCTCGTGGACAGCGCGAATAGGATCAAGTACACCAATGAAATCGAGACGCTCAATCGCGGTACCTTTCTCCACGTCTCACTCCTTTAATGGACGATGTTACGGCTCTCGCTCATCACCAAGTTCCGGGGCAACGTCGGGCACCCTGTCCAGAAAGGACCTTAGCCCTGCGCCGGTCGCGGCGCCGGCGCGGGCCTTCAGGAAGGAGGCGGCTGTCTCGACGGCACCCACCTTCTCGGCCACGGCCGCAGCGATCCACTGGTTCAGCGACACGCCGTCCTCGCGCGCCAGCCGAGCGGCAGCATCCTTAACGGACGTAGGAAGCTTCAGAGGATACGTCGCTTTGCTCATATCGCTACTCCTCGCAGGAAATCCGCCGGCCGGGATTCCGCTGCACACCGCCGCTATTGGTCCGCTCGACTGTCGGGCAAGGCTGCCTGCGCGGCATCCGGCCCCCGGGCGAGCAGGCGTCCGAGCCAGTCGGCGAGGTCGTAAGACGTTGCGGTCGGCGTAGGCCCGAGCACCGCAGCGATCAGCACCAGCACCGCGCGCCGTCGCTTGCCCGTTCCCGTTCGCGCTGCCCGAGATTAGGCACCGCCTCTCTTCCAGGTCATGGTGAGCTTGAAGCACCCCTCCGCCGCCGTCTTGGCGATGATCGCCCCAAGCTCGCCCTTCAGGGAAAAGCCCAACTCCAGCGCCACCGTGTCCGGTCCGTCGACTAAGCTAGCGACTTGGTCCAGAACGGCGGCCGTCGCCGGCCGGATGCCTGCCAGAGCCTCCTCGAAACGCTGACGGGCGGCTTCCACCACATCGCCGGCCCCAACCAGACCGCCCTGGTCGGTGACGGTCTCCTCGACAATGACACTGCCGCCGGAGGCGAGGTCGTAACGAACGAGACGGGTTGGCATGGAACCTCCTGGTTGCAGTTTGCGACATGGTGGATCAATGGGGGCACAGGCCTTGCGTATCGGGAGCGGGAATGAAGTCACGGGGACGAGTTCTATCCTCTACGGCTAGACCAAATCGTTCCCGTTGAGCAATGGACAGGCAACGGGTGAGTCGGCTGCGCACCAGAGCGGAAAGCTCGTTGGTGTCCGGGTACACGCCCCACGCCCGGGCGGTCTTGTCCAACGACGCGGTGACGACGTGGCGCCCATCGGGGTCGAAGGCCGCCGTCAGAACCCGGTCGGTGTGCCCCTCAAAGACGGTAGCAACGGGCGTAATCCCTGACAGGTCCCACAGCCGGACAGTCTTGTCGTTCGAAGCGGTGACGAGGCGGCGCCCGTCGGGGCTGAAAGCCACCGCCCTCACCGTGTCGGTGTGCCCCTCCAGCACAGTGGCAGTAGGCTTGGCTCCCGTCATCTCCCAAATGCGGGCGGTGTTGTCCCACGACCCCGTGACCACGCGGCGCCCGTCGGCGCTGAAGGCCGCTGCCAACACTTGGTCAGTGTGCCCCTGCAGGACGGTAGCGGTGGGCGGGTCCCCCGACAGGTCCCACAATCGGGCTGTCTTGTCGGTCGATGCAGTGATCAAACGGCGCCCGTCAGGGCTGAAGGCTGCCGCTTCCACTCGGCCGGTGTGTCCCTCCAGGACGGTAACGGTGGGCGTGGCGCCTGTCAGGTCCCACAGCCGAGCAGCTTTATCGCTTGATCCACCGATAACGAGGTGGCGCCCGTCGGGGCTGAAGGCCGCCGTCCGTACCGAACCAGTGTGTCCCTTCAAAGGGGTGGCGGTGGGTGAGGCTTCCGACAGGTCCCAGAGCCAGACGGTATCATCGAACGACGCAGTGACCAGACGGTGTGCGTCAAGGCTGAAGGCTGCCACCGTCACCGAACCAGTGTGCCCTTTCAGTGGGGTGGACGTGGGCGTGGCTCCTGACAGGTCCCACAACCGGACGGTCCTGTTGTCCGACCCGACGACGAGGCGGCGCCCGTCAGGGCTGAAGGCCGCTGCCAACACTTGATTGGCGTGCCCCTCCAGAACGGTGGCAGTGGGCAGACCCCCCGACAGGTCCCACAACCGGGCGGTCCTGTCGGAGGACGCGGTGACCAAGCGGCGCCCGTCGGGGCTGAAGGCCGCTGCCCTCACCATGTCAGAGTGTTCCAGGACGGTGGCGGTGGGCGGGCGCCCCGACAGTCCCCACAGCCGGGCGGTGTTGTCTACCGATGCGGTGACGAGGCGGTGCCCGTCGGGGCTGAAGGCCACCGCCACCACTCGCTCGGTGTGCCCCTGCAGGACGGTGGCGGTGGGCGTAGAGCCCGACAGGTCCCACAGCCGGGCGGTGTTGTCCGCCGACCCAGTGGCGAGATGGCGCCCGTCAGGGCTGAAGGCCGCCGCCAGCACGTGGTCGGTGTGGCCTTTCAGGACGGTTGAGGTGGGCGTGGAGCCCGACAGGTTCCACAGCCTGGCGGTCTTGTCGAACGACGCGGTGACGAGGTGGTGCCCGTTGGGGCTGAAGGCCGCGGCCAGCAGCCCACCGGTATGGCCCTTCAAGACGGTGGCGGTGGGCATAGGGCCCGACAGGTCCCACAGCCGGGCGGTTTCATCGAATGACGCGGTGACGAGGCGGTGCCCGTCGGGGCTGAAAGCCACCGCCTTCACCACGTCGGTGTGGCCTTCCAGGACGGTGAAGGCGGGCGTGAAGCCCGACAGATTCCACAGCCGGGCGGTGCGGTCGGACGACGTGGTGACCAAGTGGCCTCCGTCGGGACTGAAGGCCGCCGCCCACACTCGGTCGGTGTGGCCTGCCAGGACGGTGGCGGTGGGCGTGGAGCCCGACAGGTTCCACAGGCGGGCGGTGCTGTCAGATGACGCGGTGACTAGATGGCCCCCGTCGGGGCTGAAGGCCGCCGCCAGCACTCCGCTGGCGTGTCCCTCCAAGACGGTCGCGGTGGGCGTGGAGCCCGACAGGTCCCACAGCCGGGCGGTCTTGTCGAACGACGCGGTGACGACATAGCGGCCGTTGGGGCTGAAAGCAACGACCGACACCCCGGCTTGGTGACCAATAAGCGCCGTTTCCTTGTTGCGCATCAAGGCTTGGTGTAAAGCCGCGGCGGCCTCCGGTGACACCGGTCGGTTCCCGCCAAAGGCCGGTTCAGGAAGGGCTTCCAGCGCCAGCAGCATAGCCGTTCCCTGATCGCCTTTAGCGCTCTCTTGCTGGGCAAGAATGGCAAGCGCGCGACTCTCCTGACGCTGAGCCGCTTCGGTCTTTTCCTGCGCCAACTTTGTCTGCTGTTGGGCGTGTTTGGCTTGCTCGTCTGCTCGACTAGCTTCTTCCTCGGAGCGCTTGGTTTGGTCCAGCGCGAGCTTGAACGCGAACCCGCCGGCACCGATGGCCAGAACCATCAGGCCGAGCGCCACGATTGCCACTCGCAGCCATTTCCGAATCCGCCGCAGCTGCTCCGCCTTGCGCCGATTCTCCGCCTCATGGACGGCGTGGCTTGCACGAACAAACGCGGTCTGCTCCGGGGTCGGGCAGCCGCGCACACGGCCGGGGCTGCGCTCCCAGTCCAGCGCTTGGGCCAGGTCGTGGGGGCGCAGCGCATCCTTGGCCTCGCGTCCACCGTCGCGCCAAGTGATGAAATCCCGCTCGAAGCGGTCCCGCCATCCCAGGAACGCCCGCTGTTCGTCGATCCAGCCGGCCAGCAGCGGCCAGCGCACCATCACCGCCTCGTGCACCAGCTCGGCGGTGTCCCGCTCGCCGTCGATCACCACCAACCGCTCGTCCGCCAGCCGGTCGAGCAGGGCCCGGTCCGCCGCCGCCACCTCGGCCAGCGGCAGGAGACGGCGCACCGGGCGGCCCGCCACCAGCCGCACCAGCGCCAGCAGCACCCGCTGCACGTCGACCGGATCGGCGCCCATCGCCGCCAGCGCCTGGTCGCCGCGCCGCGCCAGCGACTCCTCTAGCAGCTGAGCGGGCTCGCCGCCGTCGGCCGCCCTGGGCGGCCGCAGCCACCAGCCGTCGGGCCCGCGCTGCAGCCCCGCCCAGCATTGGCGCAGCGTCTCCTGCAGCAAGGGCAGACGGCCCTCTCCCTGCGTCGCCGCGGCGGCGAGGTCGGTGGCGAAGCCGGCATCGGTGGCGACCCCGAACAGGGCCGCCGGCCCCTCGATCGCCTCCCGCACCTCCCGCGCCGCCATCCGGGTCAGCACGAAGATCGGGTACGGATCCTTCAGCAGCCGGGCCGCTTCCGCATCGCCGCTGACCATGCCCTCGATCAGGTCCAGCCGCGCCGTCAGCAGGCAATGCGCCTCGCCACGTTCGACCACCCGTCGCAGCTGCGGCAGGAGCCGCGCCCGCTGGCGCGCGATCCCCGCCGCCTCGACCGTGGCCAGCGGCTCGCCGACACGATTCGCGCCCTGCTCCTCGCGGCCGGGGAAGAACTCCTCGAACTGGTCGACCACCAGCAGGACACCGGCCGCGCCTTTCCCCTGCGCCAGCGCCAGCGCCTCCGTCAGGCGGTCGGCCTCCAACGCCAGTTCCCAGCGGTCCATCGCCATCAGGCGCTCCGGACCGGGACCCAACCCCTCGACCTCGCTGGCGATCGCCTCCGCCAGATTTCGCAGCGGCGTGAGGCCCGGCCGCAGCGTGAGCACCGCCCAGCCCTGTCGACGGTAGAAGTCCGCCACCCCGGCCTTGGCCAGCGAGGATTTGCCACTGCCCGACGCCCCCATCAGCGCTAGCAGCCGCTGCGAACGCAGGCGGTCGAGCACCGCCTTCAGCGTCCCGCACGGCTCGACGTCCGGGGCGGAGGCTCGGCCGCGGCCGAAGAACAGGTGCGCGGTGCCGGCGTCGAAGGCGGGCAAGCCAGGATAGGGGCTTGCCAGCGGCGGCCAGGCATGGGCCAGGGCGAGGGCCGGGATGACCAGCCCCTGCCTGGCGTCGCGCTCCAGGCGCTGGACCACCAAGCCCAGCACGCGGCCGTCGGCGAAGATCGGGGCGCCGCTCAGCCCCTCCTCGATGAAGCGCTGGAAGCGTTCATCGCCATCGGCGACAAACCAGCCGCCGGCGTCGACCGCGGTCAGCACCCCCTGGGTGGCAACGCCGTTTTGGGTTCCCATGAAGCCGAAGCTGTGGAACGGCACACGCCCACCCGGCGGCACCACGCGGCTGGGCGGCTCGATTCGCAAGGGCGGGCGGAACGGCGCGGCGAAGGGGGGACGCACGGTGAAGACGGCGATGTCGGCCACCGCGCTCGTGCGCGCCTCGCGCAGCGGCGCCGGCGGCCGCCACTCGACGAGGTCGAGGGTGAGCGCGGCGCCCCGGCCGACCAGATCGACGCTGACGCTGCCATCCCGAGGGGAACGGTCCTCGGCCACGCTGCGGCCGAACGCGAGGTTCGCCACATGGGCGCAGGTCAGGGCATAGGTCTGGCCGTCCGTTCCGGCCACCAGGAAGCCGGTGCCGGCGATCGTCCGGCCGGTTCCGGTGTCCCGCCAGAAACGGATTACGCAATCATGCAGCGGTGCGCTCATTTCCCACCACTACTCACTCCAACGATGAATCAGACCTTCATATTCAGCCCGTGTAGGATGTACTGCCTTTGGGCTTTCTCCAATATTCTGGATGGAGGTTCATCCAGTGAATGAGCTGGTGGGCAGCTGACCAAAAGTGCGGCGCCCCTCAAGCGACTCCATTGATAGACAGCGGCAGGTCAATGCCTGCCTGGACATCTCAGCGCCGGCGCGGCGCTCGACCAGGCTGGGCCAGTCGCTTCGCCCTGCCCCACTGCCCCAGCGCAAATGCCGCGGCCGGATCAAGAGCCTCCGGAGGCTCGGCATCTGCCGGACGACGCCTATCGGGCACTTCGGGATCTTGCACGGGTGATAGCCGGCGGTTCATGAGGCCTCGCTTTGTTTGCCGGAGTAGTCTACCGCGCGCATGCTCGCCATGCGCGAAAATTTTGGCTGCTGATCGGCGCCGTCGACGCGCAGGGTCTGCTGGCGGAGGGCAGCGCCGGGCGCTCGCCCAGCACCACCACCGCGGCGGCCGGGCCGGTACTCCTGCTGCTGATCAGCGCCCATCTCAAAACAGCGGGAGCTGCACCTTGCCACCATCATCCGCGTGTCGTCGTGCTGCCTGCACGGCAGCATCCTGGGCGCTCGCTTGGCTGCGTGCTCTCCCGCTGGCGACATGCTCACCGGCGACGGTCACCACCCATCCCCAACCGTCCGACCGCCACGTCACAGCGAGATCGCACCCGTGGAGTCGGGTCACTACGTGACGAACAGACCAGACAGGAGACTGATGCATCGGAGCCTCAAAGTGGTCTCGGCTTCGGTCGGGCCGAGATGTCAGTTTCGAATATCGAACCGCAAGGGCACTGCCGGAACTCCATCGATCCAGCCGGGTGCGCCAGAAATCCGAGCGCCCCACCGTTGCCACGCCCAGTGATGTCGAGCATAGACCTCAGCTGTAACAGCTGAAACTCCGTGAACACGGGCAATCGCGACGGCTGCCTCGAACAACCTACGGGTCAAGCCGGAGCCACGGAATCGCGGCAGGACGGACAGCTTCTCCAGATGAAGAACGTCGTCGCCTGAGTGCAGCCGGACGGCCGCCGCCGGCTCGGATCCCATCCGGGCGAGGAGATATCGGGTTGAAAGTGTCGGCGGCAGCAGGAGGCGACTGGGAGCTGCGGCAGGTACCGAAACCCAGGCTTTGACCATGATGCCATATACTGCGACAAGATCGGCCGCAGTGACCGCTTGGAGAATTTGCACAGTGCTCGACCAGCCAGGTTGTTGATAATCCCGCTGCTGATCGCCCAAGTCGACACGCGAAATCTGCAGGCGGTAGTCGGCGGGCCGGGCATTCGCGCAGCTGGGCCGACCGGCCGGGTCGCGAGCAATCCTGCTGGCAATTGGCACCGACGACGCTCCCTTTCTAGATGGTCAAAGGCGCAGCGCTAGTAGGGGCGCCAACTTGGCGAGGACCTGCTGAAGCACCGGTGCTGGCACGGCACCGGCAGGATCGAGTTGGTGGACCCGCCGGTCGAGGCTCTTCACCTGATCGGCAAGCACGACGCCACCGATCAGCATCCCTTCGGCCAGCGGCACCTCGAACGGATAGCCCTTGGCCTTGTTTGTGAGCGGACAGACCACGGTGAACGGCGCCCGCTGGTGATAGGCGCGCGGGGAAAGCACAAGCGCCGGCTTGCGGCCGGCCTGTTCGTGCCCCGCCTGTGGGGTAGTCGATCCAGACCAGATCGTCGCGGTCAGGCAGCATCACAGCAGCTCCCGCCCGCGCGGCGCATCGTCGAAAGATTCATCGGGCAAGTTGTCCGGCGTGATGCCGGCGAGCAGTTCGTCCAGCGAGTAGCGCGGCAACGCCGGCCGGATGACGAGTTGGTCGCCCTTGATGTCGATCTCAACGGGGGTCCCCTCGGCAATCCCAGCCTGATCGGCGATCGGCCTCGGGAGACGGAGGGCGAGGCTGTTGCCCCAGCGGGCGATCTCAGTGCCCATGGCTTTCTCCTCGGTAGATACGTCGACTATACGTCCGTAGAGCCGCCGTATCTGCAGATGGATTGCTGATCCGCTTCTTCAATCGAGACTACCGCGCCATTTCTCGATCGACATGTCGCCGAGCATCTTAAACCCCTCTACCGCCGCGGCCCCATGCGTGGTCAGGCGGCAGAGCACTCCTGCTGCATCGACCTTGACCAGCTTGAGGACCACCAAGTCCTCGTACGCCTGCGCATCGGCTGGAGCAGGAGCATCCTGCCAGTTACGCCAAGTGCGCAGATCAAGATGGCGCAAGGCAGCGACGTGCCTGCTGTCGAGATCCTGGGGTATGTCTCGCATGGCGGTGCGGCCAGCGTCCGTGATAGACAGGGTCCACTCGGCCACAATTCGGTCGCGCGCCCCGTTTTGCGGTGGATTCCATTCGACCAGCTTTGCCGCCGCGTCAGTCATACCGAACGCTGTGGACCGTTCACGGGTAGACAGAGCTGCCCCAACCAGCGAGCCGCCAGCGTCGCCCAAGCGCTGAAGCAGAGACCTACGGGCGGCGGTTAATGAACCTCGGAAGAAGTTCAACGGTTGTAGCTCGCAAACGCTCATAGTCAGCTCCCTTCCTGGACGGTCATTCCATGCGATCGTCATCACGCGGTGCGTTTCTGACGCCGGACCGGCCCAGGATGTCCTTGGCGCGTTCCGGGGTCGCGCGAGCCGCCCGAGCGGCGAAGTATAGCGCGCCGCTTCAGCTTGTGCCCCAACACGCGACGCTATCGCCGCCACCACGTACTGGTTGAGACTGACTCCGGTCGCGAACGCGAGCCCGGCCGGCTCGTCCTTCAGGACGGCAAACCAGGCGACCAGCGCATCGAACATCGGTGAACGGCTGTCCACGGTGACGGTGCTGATGAGCCAAGCTTCGACGACGTAACGCCCCAGCGAGGGCAGCAGCCGTAGGACCGCCGCGCCGGCGAAACCGAAGGCGCCCAGCGCCAGCCCGCCGGTGAAGACCTGGTTGTTCAACTGCGCTGCGATAGCCTGCCAGAGCAGCTCAAGCATGGTCCGTCACCCCGCGAACCAGAGGGCACAGGACGCGGGCATGAGAACGGGCATGAGAAAACGCCAAGAGGGAACGGAGCGCCCATGGAGCAGAAGTCGCGACGAGTCGCGTATGGGAGCATGGTATAAAGCCCAATAGCTTTACCAGCAGCATGACCCGGTATCAACAGCCATGGAGGCGCTCTTTCGAAACACAGTGTAGTCCAGGCGCAGGCCAAATTGGACAGGATGATGATCGATCCGGGAATGGAGTAGCTGCTGTCCAGTTTCACGGTGATCATAGATCGCCGCTGTGGTGCCGTGCTTGGCTCATCCGGTGTCAGTCGACTTCACTATGTATGAGACATCAATTGGTATCATTGACACCGAATACAGCCAGTAAGGGCACACAAGGAGATTGCGCTTTCCTTTTTTGAAACCATATGCATAGCGCCAGCCGAATTTCGGTGAAATACATACTAATGTATGCGCCTATTTGGCCTCACTCTGAACGGGATTCCTCAGATGTCGCTAATGACGAAAACAAATCTTATCTATAAAGACTATAATTGGAAAGCCAAAGACGACAAAGATAATCCGAAAATCACCGGGTTCCCTGATAACGCACTGCTCAATCGTAGCGAAGGCTATGAAGTTCTTGACTTCATCAATCGTTTTGCTGCGAAGCATGACCTCAAGCAAGTCGCCTCAGGTCAGAAGGTCGAACGGTTCATCCACGATCATCTGCCATCGAATGTGCGCAGCCACAAAAACGTACATGATTGGATTGTTGCGAACTGGAACGTGTATTGACCGGAGACCAAAGCTTCCCCCGGTTATTGGCAAAGTCTCTATGAGTTGAGATGCCCGAAGCGGGCAGTGATGGCAAGCCGGGAAGGGGCATGCCCCTTCCCGGCTTGCGTTGCGGCCGCGGCAGTCTTGGCGGGTGTGACGCCGCCAAGAGCGGAGTGCGGCCGCACAAATTTCTAGTCCTCTTTCCAGGCAGCCAGAATGGTTCGGGCGAGGACAGCGACGCGAACAGCGTCTCGTTCAGGCATTCGTCCTCAAGCCGCCCGTTGGAGCTTTCCACGAAACCATTCTGCATCAATTTGCCCGGAGCGATATAGTGCCACTCGATCGGGTGTGTGAATCGACAGGTAGTTACGACGTCGATCGGCACAGTAACCTGCTAAAGGTATGAGATCTGTTGGGGTTCCATCCGCGTGCTGTTTAACAGGCCGATGGCTTCCACCAGCGGCACCATCAGCGCCGCGGTCTTGCCGACCCACTCGGCCAGCAGCGAGCGCTCCAACTCCACGCCTTCGCGGGCGTAGATGGCCGATTGCCGATAATGCGACAGGTGATCGCAATATTTGGCAATCAGCACATGCGCCAGCAGCCGGGCCGAGGGCAGGCCGCGCTCAATGTGCAGCGACGGCATCGGCACCTGCACAATGCCCTCGCAGAGCCGGCAGGACAGCGCCGGGCGGATATGGTGGATCACGGTGAAACGCGCCGGGATGTAATCCAGAAGCTCGCGGACAACCGAACCGGCTCGATTAATCCTTCTTCAATCGACTTTCTTGCGGTCCGACACGGCATACCCAATCAGATCACGGCGCTGCTAAAGCGGCGCGAGCTTCGCCGAGTCTGGAAGTTAGCTGGAAAAGTCTGAAATTTAACTGACTAGTCTGGAATTTAACTGCAGTTCATAGGCTGCTGGCCGCCAAGGGCGCCGACCGGCCGGAGATCTGGCAGTCGATCATCGAGCATGAGGGCTCGGTCCAGCACCTCGATATCCTCTGCGAGGATGAGAAGGCGGTCTTTCGCACCGCCTTCGAGATCGACCAGCGCTGGATCATCGAGTTCGCCGCCGACCGAACGCCTTTCCTCTGCCAAAGCCAGTCGATCAACCTTTACCTGCCGGGCGACATCGACAAGTGGGACCTGCACATGCTGCATTGGACGGCGTGGGAGCGGGGACTGAAGAGCCTCTACTACTGCCGCTCCAAGTCGGTGCAGCGCGCCGCATTCGCCGGCAAGGACAGCGCCATGGGTAAGGCGGAGGCAATGCAGACGCCGCGCACCGACTACGAGGAATGCCTCGCCTGCCAGTGACCGGCGGTCCGACCGCACCCCTCCTTTCCGCCATCACGGATCCGTCGCCATGACCTCGCTTCTCCACCTCGATCCCGTCAGCCTGATCGGCACCGGCCGCGTCGGCTTGCTGCAGGGCTCCGCCGCCTACAATGTCGAGCGCTACCCCTGGGCCTACGCCTACTGGAAGAAGCAGCAGCAGGTGCATTGGATGGGCGAGGAGGTGCCGCTCGGCGAGGACATCAAGGACTGGACCTCCGACCGCGTCACCGACGGCGAACGGAACCTGCTGACCCAGATCTTCCGCTTCTTCACCCAGAGCGACGTGGAAGTCAGCGACAATTACCTGAAGCGTTACATGCCGATCTTCCAGCCGCTGGAAGTGCAGATGATGATGGCCGCCTTCACCAACATGGAGACGGTGCACATCGACGCCTACGCCCTGCTGCTGACCACCATCGGCATGCCGCAGACCGAGTTCGCCGCCTTCCGCGACTATGCGGAGATGCGCGACAAGGCCGACTACATGCACAGTTTCGGCGTCGGCACGGTGGCCGACGTGTCGCGCACGCTCGCTATGTTCGGTGCCTTCACCGAGGGCATGGCGCTGTTCGCCAGCTTCGCCATGCTGCTGAACTTCCCGCGCCATAACAAGATGAAGGGGATGGGCCAGATCGTCACCTGGTCGGTACGCGACGAGAGCCTGCATTGCGAGGGCATCATCCGGCTGTTCCATGAATGGAACCGCGAGACCGGCGCCATGACGCCCTCCGTGCGCGACGACATCCTCGACGTCTGCCGCACCATGGTCGGGCTGGAGGAGCGCTTCATCGACTTGGCCTTCGGCCTGGGACCGGTGCAGGGGATGACGCCGGAGGACATCCGGGCCTATGTCCACTACATCGCCGACTGGCGGCTGACGCAGCTGCGGCTGCCGACGCTCTACGGCTATTTCAAGCCGGTGGACGGCGGCTACGAGCCGGTGAAGCCGCACCCGCTGCCCTGGCTCGTCGAGATCCTGAACGGCGTCGAGCACGCCAACTTCTTCGAGCAGCGCGCCACCGAATATTCGAAAGGCGCCACCAGCGGTCAATGGGACGGAGCGGACGGTGTCTGGGCCGCTTTCGACCGGGTGCGTGCGCGTGATGCGACCATATCCTGAAAACAGCATCGCAGGAGGCTCTGGCACCGCGCGCTCCATTCCGTCCGCTCCAGCCGCGCGCGGGCAAGCTTTTGCAACATTCGCCGATTTGCAGGAATCGCCCAACAAATCTCCACCTTTTCAGCCCTTCTCCAAACAGGGGCAGGTTCCGATGATGCGGTCATCCAACAGGCAGCTCTCGCATAGGGAACCACCCGATGACCATGACCGCGCCCGAGACGATTCCGTCAGGTGTCGCGCCCCGCCTGAGCCGGCGATGCGAATGGCCCGGAGGGCGGTCGCCGTGAATTATGCGACAGCGAGTATGTCGCGCTAGGCGGCGACCCTCTGGACATGGATTGCCCGTCGGCGCACCGCGGGGATGTGCTGCTTGCGCCGGGTCGCCGGGCGCAGAAAGTTGCGCACCTCGTCGTAAGCCCGGCAAAACCGTGCGGCGCTGACCGGGGACTTGAAGCCACGCATCGGGCGGGTGCGCCCTTTGACTCCGCGGTGATCTTGCTCCAAATGGTTGTTCTTGTATTTGGATTTTCGGTGCTCGACGTCCTCGCCGAACACCTCGTCAATCGCGGGTGGGTAGCCGGCGTGCTTGTCTGTGGTGATCGTCTCGGGGATGATGCCAGTGACCTTGATAGCGGAGCGGAAGAAGGTTTCGGCGGCAGCCTGGTCGCGGGTAGCGCTGAGGAAGACATCGACCAGATTACCGTCGCTGTCGATGGCCCGGTACAGGTATTGCCACTGACCCGCCACCTTGAGGTACGTTTCATCCACATACCAACTGCGGCCGATCTCACCTCGGCGGCGCTGGCGCAAAGCCTCGGTGAGCCGCGGCGCCAGCTTGGCCTCCCAGTCGCGCACCGCCTCGTGGCTGAAGACCAGCCCGCGTAACAGCAAGATTTCCGCCAGATCGCGCAGGCTGAGCTTGAGCCGCAGCCGCCACAACACGATCAGGAACACCACGTCCGAAGGCAGTTGCAGCCGGTTCAGCACCGAGCCGGTACGCTCATTGAATTGGCGCCGGCAGTCGTAGCAACGAAAGCGCCGATACCCATGCGCCGTACGGTCCGAACGCTCGGTCGTGCTCGCCGACTGGCAGTGTGGGCAACGCATCCGTCTCCTCCTCGTTGAGAGGGGAGATCTAGGGAATGGCCAAGCTCCTGGCAACTTGGCGCAAGCCCTGACGAAACCCGGCGTAGACCGGCCAAGAAACTCCAGGCCCAGAACGACCAAAGTGTCGCCAAGCTGTACGGTCTTCAGCGCCGCCCGCAAACCGTCCCGAACCTCCATAACGCCCAACTGTGCGTCATCGACGTATATAGCAGTGTCGGCGATACCGATGAGCCGGAGGGCGCCAATTTGCATGTCCAGCAGCTTGTCCAGGTTCGGATCGCCATCGCTGTAGCGGTTGGCGTAGCCAATCAGACGACCGGTACCGATCTCGGCGGGCGTCTCGCCGTTCCACGGCACGATCCGATCGACCCCGTACATCTCCATGCTCCAGGCCGCGCCTTTTCCTGCGAGGCGTTCCGCGCCCATCTCTGATGCCATGCCATCCCGCCAGGCGGTCTTCGGGCGGCGCACCCATTCAAGGTTGCCGCCAATTTCATTGGGCGCAAAGAAAAGGTGCCAGAAGTTGGTTGCGCCGGATGCAACGGCGATCGCACGGCGCATCAGAGTTTCACCGGAGGCACCCAACTCTCCAGCCGGCAGACGGCCAAGTACGGTTTCGATATAGGTTAGAGTGTCCAACGAGTCTGCCGCTTCACGTTCGGTCAGAGACACCGTCACTGCCTCGCGCAAATCAGCCTCGCAACGGCCGCAAAAGCAGATGCCGTTGATATGGCGAGACAAATGAGGAGCGATATCCCTGCCGCATTTCGGGCAGCCGTGCAGGAGGCGCACGCCGTGACGATCGCAGCCCGTCACCAGCCGGCTGCGCCAAGTGCGGCGGAAGTAAGGTTCATCATCCTCCTGCAGGCAGAGAGGACAGTAAAGCAGGTGGGCCTGCTCCCTGTTCAGGTCGCCGGCGGCTGCGTTGGCAATCCGGTTTGGCCGGAGGAGGATTTTCGGAAAGGCTGCGATGAGCCTACCCATGAAGTCTTCTCGCGAGACCAGGCGGCTGGGAACCACCGGGGCCGATCGAAGGATTGTCTCGGCGGACTGGTCGGCATGATGTGTCAAGTACTGCACCAGCGACAATGGCGGCGCAGTCGTCCAGCTCACGCTAGAGCGGATTGACCGGCATCTGAATCGAGGGATTTCCACGAGCGGCCATTTGTGATTCAAGCTTCGGACCGGTTGAAGGAGGCCGGTCTGGATGTCGAAAGCCCTGTCTGTCGATCTTCGTCGGCGTGTGGTGGAGGCGGTTGCGGCTGGAGCGTCTTGCCGGGCAGCTGCGGCGCGCTTCGAGGTTGGGGTTTCCTCGGCGATCCGCTGGGTTGCCCGTGCACGAACGCGCGGCGACCTGAGCCCGGACAAGCGCGGTGGCAATGTCCGCTCGCATCGGATCGACGAGCATCGGGACCTCATCCTTGGCTGGATCGAGGAGAAGCCCGACCTGACCTTGGCAGAGGTAGCCGAGCGCCTGGACGAGGCGGTGGGGTATCGGCCACTGCCCAGCATCGTGTGCCGGTTCTTCCAACGTCACGGCGTGACGCGGAAAAAAAGACAGCGCACGCTGCCGAACAGGATCGAGCGGATATAGCCGACAGCCGCCAAGCCTGGTTCGACGCCCAGCCGGACCTGGACCCGGAGCGGCTGGTGTTCATCGATGAATGCGGCACCTCCACCAAGATGGCGCGGATGTACGGCCGTGCGCCGCGAGGAGAACGCTGCCGCGCTGCGGTTCCCCATGGGCACTGGAAGACGACGACCTTCGTCGGCGCTCTTCGCTTGTCGGGCGTCACCGCTCCGATGACGCTCGACGGTGCCATGGGCGGTGCCGCCTTCCTCGCTTATGTCGAACAGGTTCTGGGGCCGACGCTGAGCCACGGAGATGTCGTCGTGATGGACAACTTGCCCGCCCACAAGCTTCCGGCCGTGCGGGCGGCAATCGAGCGGACAGGCGCCGTCCTGAAGCTCCTGCCGCCCTATAGCCCAGACTTCAACCCCATCGAGATGGCATTCTCAAAAATCAAAGCGAACCTCAGGAAAGCCGCGGCAAGGACACTCCCCGAACTGTGGGATGCCATCCGAGATGCCATCGACAACGTGACACCAACCGACAGTCGAGCCTTCTTCACTGCCGCCGGTTACGAACCAGAATGATCGGAATCCGCTCTAGGGTCCGGACTCATAACCAGTATGCGACGGTTGCCACGATGTGGACGGCGGCCATGAAGTTGGTGGCGGACCGGTCGTAGCGGGTGGCGATGCGCCGGAAATCCTTGAGGCGTCCGAACATGCGCTCGATGACGTTACGGTTCCGGTAGAGGTAGGGAGAGAAGCAGTTTTTCCAGCGCTTGTTGGCGCGTGGCGGAATGTTGGGCGCGGCCCCGGCCTCTTCGATCTTCCGGCGAACAGCGGCGCTGTCGTATCCCTTGTCGCCGTGTAGAAGGTCGGTGGCAGGCATCCGGTCGAGCAGACGGTCGGCGGCGGTGCAATCGGCGACCTGACCGCCGGTCAGCAGGAAGGCGAGTGGCCGCCCGCGTGGATCGCTCAGAGCATGGATTTTGGTGGTTCGTCCGCCACGGGACCGTCCGATGGCCTGGGCACGCTCCCCCCTTTGCCGCCGCTCGCCGAACGATGGGCGCGCACGGCCGTGGAGTCGATCATTACCTGGGCCGGTGGGCCACCCGCCGCGGCCAAGGCATGGAAGATGTCCTCCCACACGCCCTTGGCCGCCCAGCGGACAAAGCGGTTGTAGAGCGTCTTGCGCGGACCGTAGACCGGTGGAGCATCCGCCCAGCGCCCGCCCGACTTCAGCACATGGACGATTCCGCTGATCACACGGCGATCGTCCACGCGCGGCTTGCCTCGGGTGTCGCGCGGAAGGTGCGGCTCAAGCCGCCCGAACTGCTCCACCGTCAACCAGAACTGACCGTCGCTCATCGCAAAGCCCCTTTCCAGGGCGTTGAATCACAACGGCTCCCTGACGGAAAGACTCTTTATGGGTCCGGACCCTAACGTTTATGCCGTGCTCCCAGGTCCCATATAGATTGCGCGCTTTCGTGTAATGCCCCCGGTCGGCGAAAACCTATCGAACACTCCTCCGCTTAACCGAAAGCATGGGGGCTACCAATTGCACGGCGCGGGGCTGCACAAAATCCGATCCCGCCCTTTGGTTATGTATTGACGCCCGTCGAACGCCTCCCGAACTAGCCCAACCACGTCAGGATCATATTGCCTGCGAGGGGAGAGCACGTCGTGCATCCCATTCGTCATCTCAGCAGCAATGGTCACATCTTCACTCAAGTTGTTTGGAATATCTCGCCATTCTGTTCCTTGTTTGACCAAAATTTGCGTCCAGCAAGTCGACGCTCCACAATAACCGCTCAGTCCATTCAGAAGAAGTGCTGGTGAGCCGCTTCCGTCCAGATCGATCCACGCGAAATCAATATCATTGACGGATTTCGCATAACCCTTATGGGAGAATTCCACTTCTTCAATTCTGTATTTTTCTCGAATTATGTTGGCCGCGTAGAGTTCTGGAAAAGCCCCGACCTTTTTCCATTGTACTCTGTAGGGGTACTGTGTCGGGGAAGCAGCAATCACAGCCGCCTTCGTCGGCGTGGCCGCGTGCCGGTTGGACTGACATCCAGTCAGCGCAACACCCAGCACAATGGCCGTCAAAAAGGAGAGCCTCTGCATAATATCCGCCCCGTCTACCCATTTAGTGCAACGTAATACTACCCGGAACAGGTGAGGGATGGTAGCAGCGCCCGTCGCACGGCGACAGGGCGCATGTCACCAGTCTATGACCACGCTGGCCAACGCGAGCGTACAGATGCTCTCAAGCATTCCGAGCAGGAAAGGACGTCGTGGCGCTCACCACCTATTCGCGACAGCGAGGCCGCCGATGTCCAGCCGGCGGCCTTTGCCATTTCCGGGGCATGGGCCGACCGTTTTCGCCATCACTGGTTCGGATGAAAGCGCGCAGCCACGCCTACGTTCACACCGCGTTTCTACATCCCGGGCAATCCACGCACTTTCGTGTTGTCATACACAAAGGATCGGCGGCTGCAGCGGGACACAGCGCGCCTTCCCTTTGGCAAGTTGGAAGCACTTACCCGGGCCTTCGACTCCTGTTTCGACTTCGCCATACTCAATCTCCCGTTCGGATCTGACGTATCAACCGCGACCTGAACTGCTGCGTGCTTCCGCATGAGTCTATCGGAATCCTGCACGGAAGATGCAACTCCTCCTCGGCTATGACTAAACGGAAGAGGAACCACATAACCGAGTATTGTGCTTATTTCTTCTCTTTGCACTTGCATCTCTGCCATTTGCTCTACGAATTTTGAGTTCGCCGAGGAGGTGTATATCCTTCAACCCCATCCTTCTGCGTCATAACAACTTATGAGCTTTCTGCGCACCTAAACGCTGTACAAATGGGCTTCATGCTCACAACTTCTAACATGTGAACGATCGGCGATAGGCCGCACGGCTTGACCAGCGGCCCTCACCCAACCAAACGGAACGCGGAAAATGGCTCTGGATTCTTCCACGATCATCAATAGTTTAACTCTCGGACAGAACGTCCGCTGGACATACTATTACGACGTTCCGAAGCGTATCCAATACGTGAAGCCGCTGGGCACGCCGACTCTGGTTACCTACTCCTTCAGCAACGCGCTCCAGCCGCTTCCGCCTGGCCTGACAGCCGCGAACTTTCCGGGCTTCCGCCCGCTGAGCGAGGCCGAACGGGCTACCGTCCGCCAAGCTGCTGCCATGTGGGATGCGGCAAGTGGGCTTGTACTGCGCGAGGTCGGCGCCGGTCAGGGTGACATCCAGATCGGCATCCATAGCTTTTCGCCCACCACATCCGGCTATGCGAATGCTCCCGGCTCCGGCCTGGGCGGTGACATCTTCTTCAACGAAGCTAACAAGGCCACCCTGGGTGAATCCGATGTTACCCTTGATCTGGCTCTGCATGAACTCGGACATGCCTTTGGACTCAAGCATCCTTTCGATTTGGGTCAGTCCGGTGTGACCCTTCCCAGCGGCGAAGACAAAAAGTCCAACACCGTCATGTCCTACACGGCGGATGTGCCGAGCACCAACGCCCTTGGACCATATGACGTCATCGCCATTCAGTATCTGTATGGCCCGAATGTCCCCGTCCAGGCACTCTTCCCCGCCGGTTACAGCTCGGCCGGTTACCTTGCCTCGAACTCCGATCTGCTGAATGCCTTCGGTCCCAACGAGGCGGCGGCCGACGACCATTACCTTCTGAGCGGCATGCGGGAAGGCCGCACGGCCAGTTTCGACGGTTTGCGCTATCTGGCAAGCAACACCGATCTCGCGGCCGCGTTCGGCACCGACGAGGTCGCGGCAGCGCGGCACTATATCAACGCCGGCCGCTTCGAAGGGCGCAACACGACGTCGTTCCGGCCTTTGTCCTATATCGCCTCTTATTCGGACCTCCAGGCGGCACTTGGCACTGACACCCGCGCGGCAGAGATGCAGTATCTCAAGTCAGGACGGGTTGAGGGCCGGACCGTCACCTTCAAGGCCTACAACTATCTGGCATCGAACTTCGACCTCATCGTCGCCCTCGGCACCGATCCGGAGACTGCTGCGAAGCACTACCTCCAGTCAGGCCGCGCCGAAGGACGGTCTACGACTGCATTCAACGCTCAAACCTACATGCAGCTCAACCCGGATGTAGCGGCTGCATTCAACAATGATCCTGATCGTGCCACCCAGCATTATGTCGAAGCTGGCTGGCGTGAGGGGCGCCGTACGATCGCTCCGTTGGTGAGCCGGCCGACCGCAGCCCCCGTGCTTCCCACCCAGAGCGAGACCACGCTTCAGCCGGCTGCGATGGTAGCGGCCGACAGCTTCGCGTTCCAGACAGCTGGGCCGATCGAGGAACATGCCGATGTGACGAGCCTGTTCGCCTCGATCAGCGAGTCCTGGGGCCGTGACGCGATGGATCTGGTGATCACGCATCCCGACACCGCCGCGGCCTTCGGCGGCGTCCCCGGCTTCGCCGCCCTTTCCGGCCAGACCAGGGATCCGATGCTGACCTCGGCGGCTTGGGCGCCGACCTGACGACAACCTATGGCTCGCGGGCGGCGGACACCCGGTGTCCGCTCCCTCGCGCCACAGGCCGAGAGATTCGGTCAAGCTTTCTGCTTCTGAGCACTTTCCGATCCTTCGCTATACCCCACCTATTCGCGACAGCGAGGCCGCCGGCATCCAGCCGGCGGCCTTTGCCGTTTTCAGGGCATGGGCCGACCATTGGTGTCCCTCAGTTTCTGGGCCAGTTCCATCTCACTGACCGATTCCAATGTTGTGGATCGGCCACCCAAACTGCGCCCACCAGAATTGATCAATCTCGGGTCCGATGTGGGGGATCCGAGAGCAATGGATCAGAAAACCGACATAAGGAAGTTTGCGCCCTCAGGCCAGCTGCTATGACACTTCACCAGGGTGGTTTCTATCAAATGTCTCCCTTGCTGTCCGAAAGTTGTCCGCGTTCTCGACGATCCACGTCCATAGCGGAACCATCCGGACAAGTAGCTCCAAGCCGGAGTCAGACAGCTGATACTCGACGCGAGGGGGCACCTCTTCGAAGTCGTGGCGGATCACCAAACCGTCACGCTCCAACTGACGAAGGGTGCGCGTCAGCATCCGTTGAGTAACACCGTGCATGCGCCGGCCGATTTCCGCATGGCGTAGTTGGCCGTACACGCCGAGCGTATGAATGACGCCGAGCGACCAGCGATTGCCGGCATGAGCTAGCACCTCTCGCCTCAATCCGTCGTCGTCATCTCTAAGGCCGTCGCAGACGGTCTGTGAGTACTTGAGAACGTCGTCCCGGTTCAACGATCCGACCCCAGTATCACGCATGTGCCTTCTTTCACGCTTGCATATGGATTGCTAGATCATGGTGGCAACCAATCCTTAGTGGATCAGAACGATGAACGAAGCAGTCTCCGTCGTAAAGTCACGAAACATCCTCGTGCTGGGTGCTGGCGAACTCGGTATGCCGGTACTGCGCAACTTGGCGCGTCGCGCAAAGAACGTGAATGGAGCCAAGATCAGCGTGCTGTTGCGCGCCAGTGCCGCTGCATCCAATGAGCCGGCCAAGAAGCGCGATATCGGCGAGATTCGCGACCTCGGGATAGAGATCGTTGTGGGCGATCTGGTGAAGAGTTCGGTCGACGAGCTTGCGGCGGTTTTCCAGCAGTATGACACCGTGATCGGATGCGCGGGCTATGCCGCCGGAATCGACACGCCTATGAAGCTGGCTAAGGCCGCCTTGCAGGCGCGGATCCCTCGTTACTTTCCGTGGCAGTTCGGCGTCGACTTCGAGGCGATCGGCCGTGGCGGGCCGCAGGACATTTTTGATGCTCAGCTCGACGTGCGCGAGCTGCTGCGCTCGCAGGACAAGACCGAGTGGGTCATCATCTCCACCGGCATGTTCATGAGCTATCTGTTCGAGCCGGATTTCGGTGTTGTCGATCTGGAAAACAGCGAGGTTCACGCGCTCGGCAGTCTCGACACCGCCGTGACGCTGACGACCCCCGACGACATCGGTGTACTGACGGCTGAAATCGTGTTCTTCGAGCCGACGCTCCGCAACGAGATCGTTTTTCTGGCCGGCGACACCGTCACTTACGGCGAGGTCGCGGACAAGCTGGAAGCGGCGCTGGGGCGTCCCTTTAAGCGCTCCGTCTGGACCGTGCCCTTCCTCATGGAAGAATTGGCGAATGATCCGAAGAACATGATGCGCAAGTACCGCGCCGCCTTCGCGATCGGTCGCGGCGTATCGTGGCCGAAGGCGGGCACGTTCAATGATCGGCAGGGCATCCCGGTAACGGATGTGTCGGACCTGATCGAAGCCGATCTGCGCCCCGACCAGTGCAGCGAGTAATACCGCCGAGCCTTAAGCACTGACACACGGGAGCCATGGATAGCTGGTAAGGGAGCGTAGGCGTTCGGGCGTAACGGTGAGAGCGCTCCAGGCGTCGCAGCAGGCTTGGACGACGGCGTCGTAGTCGTCCAGGATCTGGTGGGACAGAAAGCGCTCGCGCAGGTACAGCCAGACGCGCTCAACGGGGTTGAGTTCAGGGCTGTAGGGCGGGAGCGGCACCAGCGTGATGTTGTCCGGGACGATCAGCGTCCGCGCTCTGTGCTAGCCGGCCTGATCGAGAACGAGCACCACCTGGACGTCCGGTTCCAGGCTCTCGGAGAAGCCATTCAAGAACAGGCTCATGACGGCAGTGGAAACGGTTGGCATGACCAGCGTGTGAATCAGCACGAGGTTTCGACGCCGACCGGCACAGTAACCTACTGATGGCATGAGAATTCTTGGGGTCCCACCTGCGGTTCATTTGCGCATTCGGTGTTGAGACGGACGGCTCGTAGCTGTTGGTGCACATGTGGAGCGGGGAGATACACATGATGCAGATCTCGGATCGCGCCCTGCCGCTGGTGCCGGCCGGCTTTCAAGCGACGGAGGTTATGATCGAGCAGGATCGCATCGTCGTCACCGCCCGAACGATTGGAACGGTGGCAACCTGTCCGACCTGCGGAACGGGATCGGACCACGTTCACAGCCACTATTGGCGCACCATCGCTGACTTGCCGTGGCAGGGATGCCAGATCGTTCTGCGGGTTCAGGTTCGTCGCTTCCGTTGCCGGCACTGCGGATCGCGTATCTTTGCCGAGCGCCTGCCCGAGATTGCCCGCAAGGAGCGGCGGACGGGACGGCTAGCGTTGGCTCAAGCCCAGATCGGCCTGGTGCTGGGCGGCGAGCCGGGGGCGCGGTTGGCGTCGAAGCTGGCCATGCCGGTGAGCGGCGATACCATCCTGCGCCTCATCCGCAAACTGCCGCCACCACCGTGTCCGCCTCCGCGGGTGATCGGTGTCGACGACTGGGCATGGCGCCGCAGGCGGCGCTACGGAACCATCGTGTGCGACCTGGAACGCGGCCGGGTGATCGACCTGCTGCCGGATCGCTCCGCCGCTCCTCTGCGCGCGTGGCCGAAGCGACACCCGACCGTCGCGCTGGTCAGCCGTGATCGATCCGGCCCCTATGCCGAAGCCATCCGCACCGGCGCGCCGGGCGCCGTGCAGGTGGCGGATCGGTGGCACCTGCTCGTCAACGCGTCGGACGCCCCGCGCTCCTTCCTGGACCGCCACCACGCTGAACTGCGCGAAGCTGCACGGCTGTGCGCCTCCGGTGTTCGCCCGTCCGCATGCGCCTTCCCACCGGACGCGATGAAACCGTCGCCCAGCAATGCCGACGCCCGGCGGCAGGTGCGCTACCGCATGGTCGCGCAGTTGCACGCGCAGGGGCTCCCGATCAAGGAGATCGTCCGCCGGACCGGGGTAGCCCGCAACGCGGTGCGCCGGTGGCTTCGTGCCGGCGAAGCCACTCCGTATCGACGGTTTCCGGGGCCGAGCCTGCTGGATCGCTACACGTCCTTCGCCGAGGCCGCATGGTGCAGTGGACGGCGCAACGCCGCCGCCATCTGGCGCGCCCTTGTCGAGCAGGGGTTCGAGGGCGGCTATGACATCGTGCGCCGCTGGGCCAAACGGCGGCGAATGGCCGAGTCTGAGCGACCTGATGCTCCCCTGCTGTCGTGGCGGGTGCCATCCAGCCGCCGCGCGGCCCGCCTGCTGACGAGTGACCCGACCACGCTGAGTAATGCCGACCGCCGGTTCGTCGACATCGTGCGGGCGATCGCGCCAAGCATCCGTGAGGTGGCAGACCTCATCAATGACTTTGGCAAACTCCTCCGCCGGCAGAGCGAGAGGTCCCTCGCCGCGTGGCTGGAGGTGGCCTCCGCAACAGCGCTGCGTAACTTCGCTCAAGGTCTGGCCGCCGATCTCGACGCTTTGCAAGCGGCTCTCCAGGAACCCTGGAGCAATGGCCCGGTCGAGGGGCAGATCAACCGCCTGAAGCTCATCAAGCGGCAGATGTTTGGCCGCGCCAAGTTCGATCTGCTCCGTCAGCGCGTCTTGTGCACCGCCTGACGACTGCCACGCCGGCCATCACTGCAGCCCACGCCACCTCAACACCGAATGCGCGGATGAACCCCACCTGCGTGCTGCTTTACAATGAAGCAAAAGCATTCATCAAAAATGCCGGGTACCGTCTCTGGTCAGCGTAAATCCGCTCTAATATATCTTGCTCCATGTGGACGCGGGCGAGTTCGCGTTTCAGGCGGACGATTTCCGATGCTTGACCTTGGCGCCCAGCGCCTTTCATCCGTCCGCTCCAACCGGAGGTTAGCAGAGGTATCCACCGCTTCGAAGGAAGGTCAGCCTGAATGCCGGCCGATCCCGCGGCTGACTGCGTCTTCCAGATACGGCGACGCAGGGACCTGCCGAACGTCCATGGCCCCGGACGCTGTCGGATCGGGCGTCATCGCTTCCGGCACGGGGCGGGGTGCGACGTGGCCGTCGGCGACCTGCGAAAACAGGAATCTGTCCAACCCGGTAAGCTCCGTGGCACGGAGATAGCCGGTACGGCCGACGATGATCGCCGGCTCGGGGATCCGCGTGGACCGGGTGAACTCGCGCAGGCCCGTCCTGATCGCATCGACAAAGGGCCGAGCCGCCGTCAGCGGTCCGGCCAGGATGATCTGCTCGGGGTGAACCAGGGCGACCACGCCGAGGAACGACTGGACCAGCCGGTGCCCTGCCTCGGCAAAGATGGCCACCGCGTTGGGGTCGCCCGCGTTGGCCTGACGGACGGCGTGCGGCAATCCCAGATGCAGCCCGACGTCGGCAGTCACCGACCCGTCGATGGCACTCGGGTGCCCCAGGCGATGAAGGATGGCGCGGCCGGACGACACATCCGTCAGCCGCAGCGGATCACCGGGCCCCCGGCCGACCAGGATTTGCTCGATTCCGCTTTCATGCTCGGCGCCGGCCGAGAGCATGCCGTTGCTCATCAGGCTGGCGCTGATGCCGAGGCCAGCGTGCAGCAGCAGGCTGTGGGGGGGAGCCTGCCCCTCGCCATAGCGCACCTCGGCGATGTGAAGCGCGTTCGACACGCTCTGAAGGACCACCGGCACATGCAGCGCATCTTCGAATAGCTGTCCGAGCGGGCTGTCGCTCCAGCCAACGCCAGACGCGCTGACTGCGATCCGCCGCTGCGCGTCGATGTCGCCGGAAATCGAAATCGCCACGCCGCTCAGCCGGTCGAGATTGATGTCAGGGCGCTTGCGCAGGGCCACGATCTGGTCCCGCAGGTGGTCGACGACCGCTTCGGCCGTGGCGCCGGGAAGGCCGGGAATGGACCCCTCCACAACCCGCTCCCCCGTCGAGCCGACGATCGAGAATTTGTGCTCGTACGCCGTCAGGGCCACGCACAGCACATGGACTCCGTCAGCGCGCAGCCACAGCCCCACATTGGGGCGGCCCCTGATGGGACGGGCGGCACCCTCCCGCTCCGCGATCAGTCCGTCGGCGATCAGGTCGCGGGTGATCCGCGACAGGGAGGCCTCCGTCAGTCCGATCTTCTTGGCCAGTTGGCTGCGCGATACACCCGGAACACGCCGAATTTCGGTCAGGATGCGCGACCGGTTGAGGTTCCGTATCTGCAGTGAGGTCGGGGAGGCCGGCACCTGCGGCATGATATGGGTACAACCAGAATGATCGGGCAGACCGGCAGGCTGCCCCGATCACACCGGAGTGTCAAGGCGGCGGAATCCCAGTGTCCGCTCCGACAATCTGCTCGAAATTTGTGCGGCCAGCCCACCCATGGGACACTTGCTCGAAAGATGTGCGATTTCGTTCAGGGCGTCGTTCGCGACGGTTCGGGCTCCCAGGTCCGGGCCATGAAAATTATGTATGCTTTTCAACGATCTAAATATTCTTACGCAATGTAAGAAAATTGGCACGTCGCTTGCTGATGTAGGTCCAGCCCGCAACTGGCAAGGACTGAGGTCAGCGATGAAGCTCATCACATCAGCCGTCAAGCGTCGCACCTTCCTGAAGACGGCCACCATGGCCGCCGGTACCCTCGGAATGCCGTCGATCATCCGCGGCGCCCAGGCCGCCGAACCCATCAAGATCGGCTGCCTCTTCTCGTCGTCGGGGACCATGGCGAACACCGAGGGTCGCCTTAACCATGTGTGCCGCATGGCCGCCAAGGAACTGAACGCCAAGGGTGGCGTGCTCGGCCGGCCGGTGGAGGTGGTGGTCACCGATCCCGGCTCCGATTGGCCGCTCTACGCCCAGCTCGGCCGCCAGCTCCTGCTCCAGGACAAGGTCGCGAGCCTGTTCGGCTGCTGGACCTCGGTGTCGCGCAAATCCGTGTTGCCGGTGGTCGAGCAGAACAACGGCCTGTTGTTCTATCCCCTGCATTTCGAGGGGGAGGAGAATTCCAAGAACGTCGTCTACCTCAATTCCCCGCCGTCCAGCTCCGTTCTGCCCGCGCTCGAATATCTGATGAGTGACGACGGAGGCGCGGCCAAGCGATTCTTCATGCTGGGCTCCGACTATGTGTGGCCGCGGACGATCAACAAGATCTGCAAGGGTTACCTGACCTCCAAAGGCTTCAAGGAGGCGAGCTGGCGCGAGCACTACGTGCCCTTCGACTTCTCGAACTTCCAGACGCTGGTCAACGACATCCGCCAGTTCGCCAGCCAGCCGGGCGGCCAGCCGATCGTCATCCTGACCGTGGTCGGCTCCTCGATCCCGGCTTTCTTCAAGGAAGTGATCAGCCAGGGCCTCCGCGCCACCGACATCCCGGTGCTGGGGCTCGACATGCTGGAGGCGGATCTGGAGGGGCTCGACACCACGACCATGGTCGGGCATCTCAACTGCTGGGCCTATCTCCAGAACGCCGGTTCGCCGCGCAACGACGCCTTCAAAGCGGCCTGGAAGGACTACGTCGATACCAACAAGCTGCCTTTCCGCAACAACGTGGTGATCGACCCGATGGTGTCGACCTACGACGGCGTCCATCTGTGGGCGGCGGCCTGCCAGAAGGCCGGCACCACCGAGGTGGACGCGGTGCGCGCGGCCTTCCCCGGCCTGACCTTCGACGATCCGTCGGGCTACACTCTGTCGATGACCGGCGAGAACAACTACGTCGGACGCGGCGTCTTCATCGGCTCGGTCAACGACAAGCAGGGCTTCGACATCCTGTGGCAGTCGGAGGGTACGCCGAAGCCGGTTCCCTTCAGCCCCTACGCTTGAACCAGGGAGCGGACGGCGTCGGCCTGCCCGTCGGGCCGGCCGACGTGTCCGTCAGTGTGGCATGATTACTGGCTTTATTCAGAACTGCCTCCTATCGCGCGCCCAGGGCCGGTCCCGTGGCCATCACCACGCCCTGGCGGTTCTGGCCATGGCGGTCGTGGTCTTCGCCGGGGCCGGGCGGGCGTATGCGGGCGACGCGCCGCAAGCCTACAGCCGCGACGCGGTGGTGGAGCGTCTCTGCGAGGCGAAGACCACGCCGATGACCGAAGCCATCGGGGACCTGCTTGCGGCGGTCGCCGCCGGACGCGAGGACCCCGCCTGGGGCAGCCGGATCCTCGCCGCCCTCGACGGGCGGGATCTGCGCTGCGCCCGCAATGGCCCCCGCCTCCTGAAGGACGGAAGTGCCTACCGCGATCCGGTGACCCTGCAGGAGATGCCGGCCCCCGCCCAACCCCCGTCATCCCCCGTTGTCAATCTGCGCACCCGCGCCTGGGTCGAGATGTCGGAAAGCCTGCTCGGCCTGCTCGGTGATCCCACTGGGCCGCAGGCGGCGTCGCAGGTGGCGGTGCTGGAAAAGCAGTACGACATCGTGCCGGACGCCGCGCTGACGGCCGCGGTGCAGCGGCAGAAGGCGGGGGAACTGCGCGACCGGCTGCAACTCGTCCAGTCTCTCCAGTCGCTGGAAGCGCCGTCGGTCGAGACGCGCGTGGCGGCGATCCGCAACATCGCGGGCATGCCCACCGCGCGGAACCGAACGGCGCTGGTCACGCTCGCCGGCAAGCCCGACCACACCGCCGATCCCCGCGTCCGCGCGGCGCTGGACGAGGCGCTGTCAGCGATGGACCGCCGGTTGCAGGCCGGCCGCCTGGCGTCGGTGCTGTTCAGCGGCCTCAGCTACACCAGCATCCTGTTCATGGCGGCGCTCGGGCTGGCGGTGATCTTCGGCCTGATGGGCGTGATCAACCTCGCCCAAGGCGAACTGATCATGATCGGCAGCTACGCCACCTATCTGGTGCAGGAGGTGCTCCGCGCCGTCGCCCCTGCGATGATCGACTGGTATCTGCCGCTGGCCGTCCCGGTCGCCTTCGCGGCGTCGGCTGGCGTCGGCATGGCGATGGAATTGCTGGTCATCCGCCATCTCTACCGCCGCCCGCTGATGACTCTGCTGGCCACCTGGGCGATCAGCCTCTTTCTGGTCAATCTGGTGCAGGTGCTGTTCGGCACGCAGAACCTGGAATTCATCATTCCCTCGTACCTGTCCGGCGGCACCCGCGTCTTTGCCGACTTCGTGGTGACCTGGAACCGGCTGTTCGCCATCGTCTTCGCCGCCGCCATCCTGGCGCTGGCGCTGCTCGTCCTGCGCCGGACGCGGCTCGGCCTGTTCGTCCGGGCGGTAACGCAGAACCGCGACATGGCGGAATGTGTCGGCGTCTCCACCCGCCGCGTCGACCTGCTGAGTTTCGCGGTGGGATCGGGACTGGCGGGGCTGGCGGGACTGGCACTGACCCCGATCTACAACGTCAATCCGACCATGGGCACGAACTTTATCGTCGATTCCTTCCTAGTGGTCGTGCTGGGAGGCGTCGGCAACCTCGCCGGCACGCTGGTCGCAGCGCTCGGCATCGGGCAGGTCAACGTCGCCATCGAGCCGCTCTACGGGGCGGTGGCCGCCAAGGTCATCGTCCTGCTGATGATCATCCTGTTCATCCAGTTTCGGCCCGAAGGCATCTTTTCCGTAAAGGGGCGCCGATGAACGCTCTCTCCCCCTCTCCCCGCGCCCCGTGGCGGCGGATCGTCGCCGCGCCGCGGGGCCTGACGACGCCACTGGCGGTGGTTCTGGCTGGCTGCGCCGTCGCGGTCCTGCTCGCCGGGCGGGCTGACGCCGGCCCATCGGTCTATCTGATGAATCTGGTCGGACAGATCGCCGTCTACGGTCTGCTGGCGGTGGCGCTGGATCTGATCTGGGGCTACGCCGGCATTCTCAGCCTCGGCCACGGGCTCTATTTCGCCGTCGGCGGCTATCTCATCGCCATGCATCTGGTGACGGTGGCCTTCCAGGCGACCGGCACGCCGCCGGACTTCATGCTGTTCATGGGCTGGAAGGAACTGCCCTTCTACTACGCCGGCATGGGGCACCTCGGCTACATCGTGCTGCTGATCGTCGCGTTGCCGGCCCTGGTCGCCTTCCTGTTCGGACTCGTGTCCTTCCGCTCGCGCGTCACCGGCGTCTATTTCGCCATCATCACCCAGGCGCTGGTCTATGTGGCGATGCTGCTGTTCTACCGGAACGACACCGGCTTCGGCGGCAACAACGGCATGACCGGCTTCACCGAGATCGCCGGGCAGCCGCTTGCCGGGCGTGCCACAGTGGCCGGACTGAGCGCCGCGTCGATGCTGGCCGCGGCCATCGCGCTGTTCGGACTCGACCGGCTGGTGTGCTCCCGCTTCGGACACATGCTGGTGGCGGTGCGCGACGACGAGGCGCGGCTGCGCTTCCTCGGCTACGACACGCTGTGGATCAAGCTGACAGTCTGGTGCGTGTCCGCCGTGCTGGCGGCGGTGGCCGGCGCCCTTTACGTGCCGCAGGTCGGCATCGTGAACCCGCGGCTGCTGTCGCCCGAACTGTCGCTGGAGATCGCCGTGTGGGTGGCCATCGGCGGGCGCGGCACGCTGGTCGGCGCCTTCCTCGGCGCCGTCCTCATCACCACGCTGAAGTTCCTGCTGACCGCCTGGATCCCCGCGGTCTGGCCTTTCATCCTATCGGTCCTGGTTCTGCTGGTGGTCATCCAGCTGCCCAACGGGCTGGCAGATACGGCGGCGTTGGGCGGCGGCGTCCGGCGGCGGATCGCCGCTTGCCGGGAGCGCAAGATATGAGTGCGCCAGCCCAACACCCGGCCCTCTACATCGACGGCCTGTCGGTCAGATTCGGGTCGTTCCGCGCCATCGACAACCTGTCTCTGCTGGTCAACCGCGGCGAGATCCGTGCGATCATCGGTCCCAACGGCGCCGGCAAGACCACCTTGCTCGACATCATCACCGGCAAGACGCGGCCCAATACCGGACAGGTGATGCTGGACGGCACGCTCGATCTGCTGGCCATGTCGGAGCCGCAGATCGCGCTGGCGGGCGTCGGCCGCAAGTTCCAGAAGCCCAGCGTGTTCGAGGCGCTGAGTGTGCGCGACAACCTGCGCCTCGCCCTGCGCTCGGCCGGCCGCTCCATTCTTCGCGAGATGGGCCACCGGCTGACCGCGGACGAGGAAGGGCGGGCCGACGCCATGCTGTACCGCATCGGCATGGCCGGCGTCGACACCCGGCGCGCCGGCGTGCTGTCCCATGGCGAGAAGCAGTGGCTGGAGATCGGCATGCTGCTGCTCCAGGAACCGCGCGTTCTGCTGCTTGACGAGCCGGTCGCCGGGATGAGCGACGTGGAGACCGAACGGACCGCCGAGCTGGTGCTGTCGCTGCGGTCGCCCGAGCGGGCGATCGTCGTCATCGAACACGACATGTCCTTCGTCGAGCGCATCGCCGATCTGGTGACCGTGCTGCACGAGGGGCGCCCGCTGATCGAGGGGAGCATGGCGCGCGTCCAGGCCGACCCCAAGGTCCGCGACGTTTATCTGGGGCGCTGAGATGACACTGACCGTCGATACGCTGAACCAGCACTATGGTAGCAGCCACATCCTGCGCAACATCTCCTTCGCCATGGAGGAGCGCCAGTGCCTCGCCGTGCTGGGACGCAACGGCGCGGGCAAGACGACGCTGCTGCGTTGTCTGATGGGGCTGTTGCCGGTCAGTTCCGGCAGCGTCCGCTATGGCACCGCCGATCTGACCGGCCTGCCGCCGCATCGCCGCATCCGCGCCGGCTTCGGCTATGTGCCCCAGGGACGCGAGATCTTCGCCAACCTCACCGTGCGGCAGAACATCGAGATCGCGTCGCGCGCCTGCGCCATCCCCGACGCGGACGCCGTCTTCGACGAGCTGGTCACCCTGTTCCCCGTGCTGGGCGAGATGTGGAACCGGCGCGGCGGCGACCTGTCGGGCGGGCAGCAGCAGCAGCTCAGCATCGCCCGCGCGCTAGCCACCCGCCCGTCGCTGCTGATCCTCGACGAGCCGACGGAGGGCATCCAGCCCTCCGTCGTTCAGCGCATCGAGGAGGTGATCGCTTCGTTGAAGGAGCGCATCGCCATCCTCCTCGTCGAACAATACCTCGACTTCGCCCGCAGCATTTCCGACCGCTACGTCGTCCTTTCACGCGGCGGCGTCATCGAAAGCGGTGAGTCGTCCGCCATGGACCATGAGCGGATCAAGTCCTTCGTCTCGGTGTGACCGAGCGCGCTTCTGAACTGGAGATCCCATTGATGCAAGAGTTGCACGCAAATCCGGAAAACGTCTTCTGGGGCTATTTCGACGCCGACACGCCGCCGGTGCTGACCGTCGAGTCCGGGGAGACGGTCAAGATCCACACCTTGCCGGCCTGCTTTCAGGAAGATCTGCCGCCCGACCCGGCGCTGGTCACCCCCGACCACCGGCGGGCCATCGAGGCGCTTTCCCCCGGCGGCGACGGGTCCAAGGTGGTGGTCGGCCCGGTCGGCCCGCACATGATGACGGGGCCGATCTACGTGAAGGGCGCGATGCCGGGCGACGTGCTCCAGGTCGATATCCTGGAGGTCGAGCCGCGACAGGACTGGGGTTTCTGCGCCATCCTGCCGTTGCTCGGCACCTTGCCGGAGGAATTCACCGATTACGAGCGCATCCATATCCGCGTGGACCGCGAAAAGCGGGTGGGCGTGCTGCCTTGGGGCACCGAAGTCCCGCTCGACCCGTTCTTCGGCATCATGGGAGTCGCCCCGCCCAAGGAGTGGGGCCGCGTCGGTTCGCCGGAACCCCGCGCCTTCGGCGGCAACATGGACAACAAGGATCTGCGCCCGGGGACCACGCTCTACCTGCCGGTCTTCAACGAAGGGGCGCTGTTCTCCGCCGGCGACGGTCACGGCTGCCAGGGCCATGGGGAGGTGTGCATAACCGCGCTTGAGACGGCGCTGAACGGCACCTTCCGGCTGACCGTCCGCAAGGACATGAGCATCACCCAGCCCTTCGCTGAGACACCGGACAAGCTGATGTCGATCGGCCTCAATGTCGATCTCGACGAGGCGGCGCGTCAGGCGGTGCGGGAGATGGTCCGGCTGGTCTGCGAGCGCTCCAGCCTGACGCGCAACGAGGCCTACATGCTGTGCAGCCTTGTCGCGGATCTGCACGTCACGCAGCTCGTCGACATCAACAAGGGCGTCCACATGCTGTTCCCCAAGGCCTACCTCGGCGGAAGGCGGTAGACGCGCGACCGGTTCAGGGGGGCGTCCACATGTTGGGCCGGGGGACACCCTCCTTCCGTCGGACAGCCTCCGGCCCGGCCTCGGTGTCGGCGCAATGCGGAACGTCCTTTGACCACCGCTTTCAATGGCAGCCTAGCCGGAGTGGCGGGCCTTCCACGTCGGTCCGCATCGCGCCACCAGAGACGTGGATCACGGTTTCATAGGCTTTGCTGGTGCCATCGTTGAGGGCGGTGATCACCGCTTCCAACTTTTCGGGATTGATGGCAACGGGGTGGCCACCATGACAGCCTCTCCTTCTTGCTGCCGCCGTGCCCCCGATGCCCTGTCCTCGAACAGGTGGCGCGCATCGACACCTGCTGTGATCAGAGCATCGCGCCGATCATGCCGCCGCCACACGGCTACGCGCTATGGGGCGAGATAAGGTTCGCGCCAATCCACGCTGTCACGTCTGTAACCGGGATGGCATTGCGCTGGTTGAACGTCCCGGTCTTATCCCAAGCGACCCCGCACCCCTGGGCGAAAGCCGCACGATATTTGGGCTCTAATGGGATGGACGCCCCCTGTTTCTGGTGAGTGACACCACCTGAAGGGGATCGACCCTCTGGAAACGGAGATCCTTCCCATGCAGCCCATGATCATCGGCCTCGATCTGGCCAAGTCAGTGTTCCAGGTTCATGGTGTCGACGAGCGCGGCGAGGTCGTTCTCACCAAGCGCCTGCGCCGGGATGGTGTACTGAGCTTCTTCGCGAACCTGCCGGCCTGTGTGGTCGGCATGGAAGCGTGCGCCAGCGGGCATTTCTGGGCCCGTGAAATCAGCAAGCTGGGGCATACGGTGCGCCTGATGCCGCCGCAGTACGTGAAGCCCTACGTCAAGCGTCACAAGAATGACCAGGCCGACGCCGAGGCAATCTGCGAGGCCGTCCAGCGCCCCAGCATGCGCTTCGTGCCGATCAAGAGCGAGGACCAGCAGAGCACACTGGTCATCCATCGCGTGCGTGAGACGCTGGTGCGACAAAGGACGCAGGTCATCAACGCTCTGCGCGGCCATCTGGCCGAGTTCGGCATTGTGGCGCCGCAAGGGGCCCAGAAGGTCACGCAACTGACGATGCGGCTGGCGGAACCCGGCGACGAGGCGGTCCCTGCAGCCGCCAAGGCGGTGCTGCAAGTGCTGGTGGAGCAACTCCGGGATACGGAACGCCGGATTGACGAACTTGATGCCCAACTGGCCGAGCAGGCCAAGAGGGACGAGACCTGCCGGCGCTTGCTCACCGTCCCCGGCATCGGCCCGATCGTTGCGACGGCGCTGGTGGCCACGATCGGTGATGCGAAGACCTTCACCTCAGGGCGCCACTTGGCGGCTTGGCTCGGTTTGGTGCCGCGGCAAAATTCCAGCGGTGGCAAGGAGCGTCTGGGCGGCATCTCCAAAGCGGGGGATGGCTATTTGCGCCGCATGCTGGTGCACGGCGCCCGCGCGCTGCTGCGTTGGTGGCGCTCCTCCTCGCCGTGGGTCAGCAAGCTGTTGGAGCGTCGGCCGGTGAATGTCGCGATCGTGGCGCTGGCCAATAAGACGGCGCGGATCGCTTGGGCGGTGATGACGCGCGGTGAGACCTACCGGCGCCCCTCCCAGGTTTCGGCAGGTGCCTGACGTGGAAGGCTGGTCCCCCGACCAGAGTAAGCGTAGCGCCGGGCTTGTACCCGGCAAGGCCAAGCCGCTGGCGCGGCGGCCCACAGGGCCGGCCTTGCCCGGCACCGCGCGCGGCGCTGTCACGACTGACAGGTCGGGACGGAGAGGTGGTCCCGACGCTCGAACAGAGAGGTTGGACGATGAGATGACGATGAATGCAGCCACACCAGACGCCGGACCAGCGTCGTGAGCGCGACACAGCAAGCTCCCCTTCGGTTGCGAGGGCGATGAACGACGTGATGGCACACCAAGTCGGACCGGGATCAGCCAAACCCGCTTGCAACAACGAGCCGAAGAGCTCGAGGCTCTGATTGGGAACTGATCCGCGGATCTCATCAAGGCCCGCAGCTCTTGGGCTGCACCCAAAGGCCGGATAGATGGCAGCAACCGACACCTTGAGCCGTCACGTTGATAAACGCTCTTGCAGGGCAGGGGGCGTCCATAGATGTTGCAAAGTTTGCCGGCCGGCGGGAGATGATGTGGGAATCGGCACGAGGTTTCGACACCGATCGGCACAGTAACCTACTGAGGGCATGAGAACTCTTGGGGGCCCACCTGCGGTTCTTCCGCGCTTTCGGTGCAGCCAACGGAAGCCGATCCAAAGCACGTCATTGATTTCCCATAAGAATCTCGCTTGTGTCAGCTCTGGAAAGAGCAAGGTCCGCGATTGCGGCGGCAGGTTTGAGATTCCTAAGCGTGATCAGTGGCTTTTCCGTGATGCCTCGCGACCATCTGCACCGAAAGCGCGGAAGAGCCCCACCTGCGTGCTGTTTCACAGGCCTGGAGCTGGGACTCAGCAAGAACACTGTGGCTGGCATCGTGAAACACGCGCGCGATGGGGCTGCAGCAGCTCCAGAAGTGGACCGTAACGCCCCGTGACAAGCCTATGTTCTTGCTCTGTCCGCTTAGCGTATATCGCCATTATCAACTAAACACAGTAAAGCATAGCTTCCCCAGCGCTTACATGCGACTCTCAGCCATCAAGCACGGAGGGGGCGATGGAATCGGTTCTCGAAAAGCTGACGGCCATTCGGACCGTGGCGGAGATGACCGAAGCGTTCCGCGACGAGGCGCGGTGCCGCCGGCTGGTTGAGGCGATGGTGTGGCCGAACGGACGGTTCTGTCCGGCCTGCGGCTCGCGGCGTTCGATCACCCTGGCCGGGCGCGACATGGGACGACGGTCACGGCCAGGGCTTTATCAGTGCTGCAATCCGGACTGCCGCTTCCAGTTCACCGTGACGACGCGAACCCCGTTGCATGGAACGAAACTGCCGTTGCGGACCTGGCTCATGGGGCTGTGGTTCATCCTGCAATCGGACAAGGGCATCTCGTCCATCCGTCTGGCCGAAGCACTCGGCATCAGCCAGTCGACAGCATGGCGAATGGGTCACGTCCTACGGCTCCTGGTGTTGCGCGACCATCCGCTGGGCGGGACAGTGGAGATCGACGAGTTCCACTTCGGCGCCAAGCCGCGCCGTGACCCCAACCCTCCCAAGCTGGGGCGCGGACGCAAGGGCCATCCCCGTACGACGAAGACGCCAGCTCTCGCGGTCGTCCAGCGGCCAAGCAGTCGGGAACCAGGGACGCCGGCGGGCGAGGCCCGTGCCGCCGTGGTTGGTGATCTGTCGCTCGACGAGGCCGAGCGGGTGCTGGAAGCCGCTGTCGATCCTGACGCGCACCTGATGAGCGACGAATGGAAGGCGTTCGTCGCCTTCGGCAGCGCATTCGCTGCGCACGATACCGTCCGCCATTCCCAGCGCGAGTACGTTCGCGGCAGTGTGCATGCCAATTCGGCCGAGGGCTTCAACGATCGTGTCCGGCGCACGATCGCCGGCGTCTTCCATCACATCAGCCCCGACCATGCTGACCTGTATTTTGGCGAGATCGGCTTCCGCTGGGCCCAGCGCACGGTGGCAGGTCAGGCCCAACGCCGGACCCGCAAGGGGCGGACGGTAATCCAAACCCTCTGGTCCCGTGTTCCCCCAGCGCTCCAGCTTCCAGCCGTCTTCCGTTATGCTGTTGGGCGCCAACTCCGGCGGACAAAGGACGGCGGAATCAGCATCCGCTCGGCCGTAGCTGTCTTCGATTGATAACGGCGGCGTTGTTGCTGACACCTATCGGGCTCCCCTCCACGTCCCATTTCTCCCGTGACACTCTGCCCGGCCTATGGGATATTTCAACCTAGGCGATAGCGGGCCTTGATAGGCTTTACGGGATTCGGTGTTGAGGGGTGCCACCCATCCAAATGCGCGACGGCTGTTTAGCATACACTGCTTCACTATAATTAATGGAACGGAGAAGCGCGGTGTCGATTCCGGATTCTACACGGCCACATTCACTGCCGGCAGGCGTGGTCACGGGAGCTAACTATCTGTCCCTGCTCGATGCCTGCCGGACTGGTGGCTATGCGCTGCCAGCCGTGAACGTAGTCGGAACCAACAGCCTCAACGCTGTTCTGGAATCCGCCGCGCGCAACAGGTCGGACGTAATTATCCAGCTATCCAATGGTGGTGCGCGCTTCTTCGCGGGTGAAGGGTGCCCGAATGCCGAGACCGCGCGCATCCTCGGCGCCGTTTCCGCCGCGCAGCATGTCCACTTGCTCGCACAAGCCTACGGCGTCTGCGTCATCATGCACACCGACCATGCGGACAGGTCTCTCTTGCCCTGGGTGAATGGCATGATCGACCACAGCGAGGCGCACATGGCCCGCACGGGAAAGCCTCTCTTCTCTTCCCATATGATCGACCTTTCGGCGGAGCCGCTCGATACCAATATCGCCGAGTGCGTGAAGATCTTAAAGCGGCTGGCACCGCTCGGGATGAGCCTGGAGATCGAACTTGGAGTGACCGGGGGTGAAGAGGACGGCATCGGCCACGACCTAGAGGAGTCGGCGAGCAACGCCCATCTGTACACCCAGCCGGAAGATGTCTGCCGCGCCTGGGAAGAGCTCTCTGCCATCGGCCATGTCACCATTGCCGCCTCCTTCGGCAACGTCCACGGTGTGTATGCCCCGGGCAATGTGAAATTGCGCCCCGAAATTCTGAAAGCCTCGCAGGAGGCGGTCGCCGCCAAGTTCGGGGCCGGAGACAAGCCGCTCAGCCTCGTCTTCCACGGCGGTTCCGGATCGGAGAAGGACAAGATCCGCGACGCGGTGTCGTACGGCGTGTTCAAGATGAACATCGATACCGACACCCAGTTTGCGTTCGCCTCGTCCATCGGCGATTACGTCAAGGCCAACTCCACGGCCTTCGCACATCAGATTGACCCGGCCAATGGCAAACCGACCAAAAAGCTCTATGATCCCCGCAAATGGCTTCGGGCCGGCGAACAAGGGATCGTCACCCGCTTGAACGAGGCTTTCGCCGATCTTGGCTCGGCCGGACGCAGTTTGGCGGGCTGAACGCATGAAGCACATCGGGTGCTCATCAAGCATCCGATGTGCTTCAGAGCGGATAATCGCCGGGAAATGTGCACACCGTCAGCGTGACGTCTGCTGGAGCGGTAGGTCAGGTTGAACGCCGAAGCCGAAAGGGGTGGACGGTGATCCGACCCCTTTGGCCTCGTGTTCCCCCAACCCTCCAGCTTCCGGCCGTCTTTCGTTACACCGTCGGGCGCCAACTCCGGCGGACCAAGGAGGGCGGGATCAGCATCCGCTCGGCCGTAGCTGTCTTTGGTTGATAATGGCGGCGTTGTTTAGCTGACACCTATCGCGCTGTCCTCTATGCGGCGGTCCACGAGCGCCATCCCGAAGCCGTGGCGGTGGCACCACCGCGCCGCGATGCCCTGCTCAGCGACACGGCTGAGACCGCTCCCACCCAACGCGACCGTCACATCCAAATGATCGCCGAGACCGGACGGATGAGATGGCAGCAGACCAGCGACTACAACAAGAGGGCTGGCGTGGAGAGCCAAATGGCGCACTGGAAGGGCGTCCTCGGCGAGGCGCTACGTTCCCATTCCGATCAGACGCAGGCCACCGAAGTCGCCATTGACGTCATCGTCCTCAACCGCATGCTCGACCTCGGAGGCCCGAACTCCGTCCGCGTCGCCTGATCACCAACGGAACTGGGGCGTCTCTTGCACCGCTCGCCTCGCTGCAACACACCGGGCGCCGGGGCCAGCATCACGCAAAGTGCGGGAGAACCAGTATCCAGCCAACACTAATAGTGCCTTTTGGCCCCTCCACCACATCAGTGTCGCCCGGTGAGCGTCTCCAGCACCCTCTGCAGCTGCTGGGGCGTGGCCGGCTTGTGGATGACGGCCAAGCCGTGCCCGCTAATCTTCCCGCTGAGGTCGAAGTCGGCCTCGCCCGTCAGGACGAGAGCGGGAATATCGCTGCCAATACTCTCGCGCAGATGGAGGATAACATCGGTGCCGACCTGCCCCCCGCGCAGGCGGTAATCGGTGACGATGACGTCAGGGGGACGACGGCCATCCTTGAGTTTGTCCAGGGCTTGATCGAGGGACTCTGCGGCCAGAACCGTAAATCCCCACTGTTCCAAGTTTATTTTCAGCCCCATCAGCACGTTGACGTCATCGTCCACCACCAGGGCGAGGCGGCCAATTGCGGGCGTCGTGGGGATCGGGGTGGGACCGCGGGATGACATGCCCCGACCGAGAGGCAGTTCGATGGAGAACACCGATCCCACGCCCGGCGTCGACCGGACCGTCACCGGGTGGCCGAGCAGTGCGGAAAGGCGACGCACGATGGCGAGCCCCAGCCCTAATCCCCGGTTGCGGTCGCGCTCCGGGTTGCCGACCTGGTAAAACTCCTCCCATACCAGTTCCAGATGCACGGGCGGGATGCCGATCCCGCTGTCCGCGACGTCGAGGCGCAAGGCACCGTCCATCTCCTTGCAGGTGATGGAGACATGCCCCCGCTCGGTGTGGCGTATGGCATTCTTGATCAGGCTGCGCAGCATCTGTCCCAGCAGAGCACGGTCGCTGCGCACTGTCTCGTTTCTATGGATCACCTGCAGTTCCAGGCCCCGGGCGGCGGCCAGCGGTGCATAGGCGTCCGCGATCGGTCCGATCACGGCGCCTATGGCAAGTTCCTGGATGTCGGGCTGGACCACCTTCGCATCCAGCCGGGAGATGTTGAGAAGGTTGTCCAGCAAATCGCGCAGGGTGTTCAATCCACTTTCCAGATGCCTTGCCGGATCCTGACCGCCCGTGGCGATGTGCGGCTTGACGACTTCCAGGAACAGGAACAACGACTGCAAGGGTTGCCGCAGGTCATGGCTGACGGCCGCCAGGAAGCGCGATTTGCTCCGCGTCGCCTGCTCAGCGGTATCGCGGGCGCGTTCGGCATCCTCCATCGCCGTCTGGATCTGTTGCTCCGCCAGCCGGCGTTCCGTCACGTCGGTAGCGGCGCCGAACCATTCGGTGATTTTACCGTCAGCGCTTAGAAGCGGCACCGTTCGCGAAAGCGTCCACCCGAACGTACCGTCCGCGCGGCGGCTCCGGTGCTCCAGAACGAAAGCCTCCCGTTTGTGAACGGCATCCCGGATCGCCTCCTCAACCAAGGTCCGGTCTTGAGGATGGATGTAATCATGCAGCCAATTGCGGTTCGGTCGCTGCCTATCGGCAGAACGGCAGCCTTTGCCGATCAGGCGCATCTCGGTCCAGTCGGGGGTGGCGCGATAAACGACATAGGAGGTTGCTTCCACCAGCGCACGAAGCCGGGCCTCGCTCTCGTGGAGGGCCGTTTCGGCATGCCGCCACCGGGTGGTTTCCCAATTCGTGAGCAGGAGACCCCACCCCTCCTCCCTCGGCAAGGCCACGCGGCTCAACTGCCAGCTGAACCATGCCGGTTCAGGGCACCTACCGTCCCTTTCCAGCATGACCTGTTCGTCATTGACTATATAGGGCTCGCCGGTTTCCAGCGTCCGACGGCAGATCGCCTCGAAGTGCGGCAAGAAACCCGGCCATATCTCGTGCACGGCCCGTCCGACGACCGTCCTGTCGGGGACCATGGCCTGGAAGGCGGGATTGGCCAGCAGGATGGTGAGATCGGTTCCCCGGATCAGGGCGCTGCCGCCGAAGCTCTGCGCGAAGGTCGCGTCCAGCAATTCGCGCTTGCGTTGAAGATCGCGCGTGATCCGCCTATTCTCCGCTTCGACGCGATGCCGCACCGTGACCTCGACTGCCGTCATCAGGACGCCGCCGATGCCGCCGCCGGAGTCGCGGACCGGACTGTAGGCCAGATCGAACCAAGCCTTCTCCCCTATGCCGTGCCCCTGGACTGCCAGTTCCACATCCGAAACAAGGCCGGCCTCGCCGTGCAGTGCGGCTTCGACGGCCGCCGCATCCAGTCCCCAGGCATCCGCCAAGCAGCCGCGCACCGGTTGCCCCAGGATGGCGGATCGTCCACCACCGTGATCTCCGGTGGCGGCGATCCGGTGATAGGCATCGTTGTAGATCAGGACGAGGTCGGGCCCCCACAGGACGGCCTTCGCCAGAGGGGAACCCGACATCAGTTCCACGACGATGCGGAGGGGCGCCGGCCAGTCCTCCGCCGGCCCGAGAGCCGTGCGGGACCAGTCGAAGGTTCGGATGACCTGCCCCAAGGCATCACCACAAGCCGGCCCAATCGTCGACAATCGGTCTTCGCCAGCATCCATGTTCGTCATCCAGGGTGAATAGGCCGCGGCCTTCGGGGGTAGGTGGACGGTTGGACAGGACCCTTCGCCCATATTCCTTTTGCTCATGGTCTTTTTCCCTGGGTATCTGCGACGTTCAGGCGGCCTTGATCGACGACAGGAAGCGGTCGACGTTCGATCGTAGGGTTTCGGCCTGCTGCGACAGGCTGCCGGCCGAACCCCGCACCTGCCGTGCCGCCGCACCGGTTTCGCCGGTCGCCAGGGTCACGGCGCCGATGATGCCGGACACCTGCCGCGTTCCGGTCGCAGCCTGCTGGACGTTGCGGGAAATCTCGGCGGTGGCTGCTCCTTGCTCCTCGACCGCGGCGGCGATCGAGGCCGAGATCTCGTTGATCGAGCCGATGGTTTCGCCGATGTCGGCGATGGCGCCGACAGCCTCCCCGGTCGCGTCCTGGATCGCCGCGATCTGGGCGGCGATGTCCTCCGTCGCCTTCGCCGTCTGGTTGGCCAGGCTCTTGACCTCGCTGGCGACGACGGCGAAGCCCTTGCCGGCTTCGCCGGCACGGGCCGCCTCGATGGTGGCGTTCAGCGCCAGAAGGTTGGTTTGGCCGGCGATCTTGGTGATGAGTTGCACCACCGCGCCGATGCGCTGGGCGGTGTCGGCCAGCCCGCGCACCGTTGCGTTGGTGCGTTCGGCCTGGGTGACCGCCTGCCCGGCCACCGCCGTCGACCGCGTGACCATGCCGGCGATCTCGCGGACCGAGACCGCCATCTCCTCCGTCGCGCTCGCCACCGTCTGCACGTTGGCACTAGTCTGTTCGGCGGAGGCTGCCGCGGTCGTCGCCTGGGTGCTGGTGCCTTGGGCCGTCGCCTCCATCGCCTGCGCCGTGCTGTTCAGTTCGGCGGCAGCTGCGGCCACCGTACGCAGGGCTTGGGCGGCGTCCTGTTCGAAGTGGATGATCAGCCGGTCGACCATCTCGGCCCGCTTCTCCTTGGTTTCCTGTTCCGCGGCCTGGACGGCGGCGAGCCGGTCCGATTCGATCAGCCCGTCCTTGAAGATCTGGACGGCCCGGGCCATCGCGCCGATCTCGTCGCCGCGCGTGCCGCCATCGATCGCGGCGGCATAGTCCCGACGCGCCAGGAGCAACATCGTGCCGGTCAGGCTCGAAATCGGACGCGAGATGGTTTTCACCGCCAGCCATCCACCGAAGATGCAGAGTGCCAGAGCCAGCAGGATCGTGATCACCGTGCCGACGACCGCCTCGTCGTAAGCGGCCTCACCAGCTTTCGCCGCCATCTCGGCCTGATCCGCATTGTATGTGATCAAGGTGTTGATTGTGTTTTCCACCTTGGTCACGGCGTCGCGGGCTTCGCGCTGCATGACGGCCAGCGCCCCCATGTTGTTATTGTCGCGGGACAGCGGGAGGAGCTTTTCGCTGCTGATTGTTTGATAAGCCCGCCAAGCAGTCAGGAAGTCGCCGTACAGGGCTTTCTCCCTGTCGTCGTCGACGATCATCTGGCGGTACCGGTCGTGGGCGTCGTCGAAAGCCTTCAATGCGGCGGATAGCCGCAGCTCGACCTTTTTCCGGCTATCCTCCGTTTCGCTGAGGATGTGCTGAGTTTCCTGAACACGATACTTCAGAGCGGCTTCATGCATCTCCGCAAGTGTCTGGATGGATGGCAATACATTTTCACGGACTTTCCTTGCTCCCGCGTTGAGTTTGGAAATCTCAAAGAATGAAAATCCGCCAAGGGCGATAAGAAGTGCGAGGAAGAGGCTCAGGAGAAGCAGAATCTTCATTCGAATGGATGCGCTGTTCAGTATTTGCATTGTGAGATCCTATCCCATTGGTGGTTTGGTTTGGATAAACACGTGCCCTCTGGCGCTTCGTCGAAGCTGTTGAAAAGCGCAATACTCCTCTTCACCATGGGTGAGCTTAACAAGCCCCGGTGTGCCATGGCCTGCCGAGCGCCTTCGTCACCCGTAACTGTGGTCTGGGCCTTTTCCAAGCATCAGGCCGCTTTCCAGCATCCGGGACATGAATGCCCCTGCGCGTGGCGCGGCAAGCCCTGCTGCCGCGCAACGACGCGCCTTCGGCGCAGGGCTTGGCGGCCAAGCGTGCCGCGCAACCCTTTCTTCGTCCCGAAGGCAGGCTGATCCCGCGCTCAGTGCGCGGGTATCATTGTTGGCAAGTTCTCACGCGGATGCGGCCTTTGCTGGCTTACGTCTCCCTGCTTCTCCTCCATTTCGTTGGAGGCACTCTAAGGTGCCTTGCGGAATCGAGCATAATCGATCAACAAATATTGACCGAACATTGCGGCAATTAATGTAGAACTAAAGCTTGATGCGATATCAACCTTGTATAATCTTCAAATTCCAATGGAACTGACAGAAAATATCCTTGACCAATTTGACAACCGGAGGTCTTTAGCCAATCAAATTGATCTCTGGTCTCTATACCCTCGGCAACGATTTTCAGGCCAAGCGAATGCCCAAGGATGATCATTGATCGGATCATCGCCTCATCTACATATGTATGTCCAATTCCAGATACAAAGCTCCTGTCTATTTTAAGCTCAGAGGCAATTTTGTGCTTGATATATGGAAAAGAAGCATATCCGATGCCGAAATCATCAATTGATATGCCTATCCCCGCCTGCTTTATGAGTTCCATCTTCTTCAAGGATCCAGAATTTGTTTCCAAACGCTCACGCTCCGTGATCTCAATTCTCAGTATCCGTTGAGGAATATCTGCATCTTCAACGTTTTGAATAAGCTCATCGATAAAGCCGGGAATACATAAGGACAGAGGCGATATGTTGACGCTGATCGGCGGAAAATTGACGGCGAACGCCTGCCAAGCCTGAATCAGCCCAATAATCCTTCTGTAAACGAAACGATCGAGATCGACGATCTGGTTGATCATTTCGGCGACGGGAATGAAATCGGCCGGCGAAATCTCTCCGAGACGCGGATGGCGCCAACGAATCAAGGCTTCGGTACCAACCAAACGACGATTGTCGTCTAGGGCATATTGGGGTTGAAATACCATCCTGAGCCATTGGCTGGAATTGGTGAGAGAATCCCGCAGAGCGTCGGCGATGGCCGTGTGCATCATGGTCTGCACCTTGACTTCTTTGTTTCTCAACGTGCGAGTATCTGCGCAGCGTTCCTTGTCTTCAGCAATGCATCGGCACTTTGGTTGATGGCAGTGGAAATCTGAGCAATGTTTCCGGTGATCGTTCCGACGACGATGGCTGCGCTATGCATATTGGACGACATGTCGCGCGTGACGGCGTCTGCTCCTCCACGGCAGAAGCCGTAACAGACACGTTCCGTTGTACATCCCTGATGGAGTTTGTAATGCGGCCGAGGGAGGATACGACGTCATGCGACGTGGATTGAATCCGTTCGATTTCCTGGCCGATCTGCTCGGTGGCTCTTCCCGCCTGATTGGCTAGGTTCTTCACCTCGCCAGCCACCACAGCGAAGCCTTTTCCGACTTCGCCTGCACGGGCGGCCTCGATGGTGGCGTTCAAGGCGAGAAGATTGATTTGCGCTGCGATATTTTGAATGATGCCGAGAATGTTGCCCATGTCGGCGGCGGCCTGTGAAAGACGCTGCGACGAGGTGTCGGCGGACTGGGCTTGCTCGGCTGCCCGGTCGGCGGCGATTTGCGATTCGACCATCCGTTGGGCGATTTCGTTGATCGAGGCGGATAATTCTTCGGAACTGGCTGCGACGGTCTGCACGTTGCCGAATGTCTGACTGGCGGCGGAGCCGACGGACAAAGCCAAGGAGTTGGATTGCGAAACGGCAGCCTCGATTTCCGTGAAGTTGGAATCGATCATCGTCTTGAGGTTGGCCAGCAGGCTGACTTGGTCGGTGATGTCCGTGGCGAACTTGACGATCTTGAACAGCGAGCCGTTCAGGTCGAAAATCGGATTGTAGCTGGCCTCTAGCCAAATGATGCGACCGCCCTTGGCAATCCGCTTGAATTGCCGGCGCTGGAATTGCCCCTGACGGAGCTTTTCCCAGAACTGCCGGTATTCGAGGCTGTCCCGGAATTCCTGCTCAACGAACAGGCTGTGGTGCTTTCCCTGGATTTCGGGGAAGCCATAGCCGATCACTGCAAGAAAATTATCATTTGCCGAAATGATAGTTCCGTCAGGAGTAAATTCGATGACGGCTTGCGATTTCTTAATGGCGTTGAACTGACCGATCAGATTGGCATATTCCAGTTTCTGGTCGGTGACATCCGTTGCATATTTGATCACCTTGCGGGGGGTGCCGTCCTTGCGCAGGACCGGATTGTAGGACGCCTCGAGCCAGACCTCTCTGCCGCCCTTGCCGATGCGCTTGAACTGCGTGCGTATGAATTGGCCGCTTTTCAGCTTGTTCCAGAAATCCTGGTATTCGGGGCTGTCCCGGAAGGCTTTCTCGACAAAAAAACTGTGGTGCTTTCCCTTCACTTCCTCGAAGGTATATCCCATCGTTACAAGGAAGTTGCCATTGGCGGCGAGAATGGTCCCTTCCATATCGAATTCGATGAAGGCTTGCGAGCGATCCAGGGATGCAAGGACTGCTTCAGCGTCGCTGCGCTTTGATGATTGAAAGAACACCTTAGAATCCTTCTCGATTTCCTACTGCTGATACTTGGTGTTTTCACTTTTCTGGGATACTTGGTGTTTTCACTTTTCTGGACATGATGATCACGTTCTCAGCCGCTTTCTGCGCTTTCAGCCGCAACTGAATCATTAGCCGGATGGGTGATCGGGCCGTAGTGGCTTGGAAAGCTATACGGGTTTTCTCTGCCGCAGAACTGTATTTCTTGGCGCAGAAAACGATTACATTTCAATTTATGATTAATCTCTCGTTTCAATGCCAACTCCCTAGTCATCAAGTGATTTGCAGACGTATGATTATCAAATCTTTCTGACTGAAAATCATCCTAAAACAGCGATTTCGCGCTAAGAGAATGGGTTTTCTGCACTGATAGAAAGTCCCGTCCAAAATAGTTCGAAGACTTAGCTATATGAATAAAGTAATATATCTATGCATCGGGGGAAGATCTGTACTTTTTTATCACGTAATCATCTGATTTGTAATCGGCGGAGTACAAAAAATTACTTTTAGGAGTATTTTCTCTCTCTACGCATGCGCTCACGCCCCAGGGCAATCGCTTGATCCTCATGCTTGTAGTATTCGGAGTTCCGGGAGTAATGGAACAGACAGCCGACATAAGGGAGTTTAGAGCCTCAGGCCAATTCGTCCATGACCTGGGCGGGATCATGAAGCAGGCGCAATTCGCCGCGGGCAACCCCATCCGATAAGGTGAAGTCGTAGCGGCCGAGCATGTTGATGTGTTCGAAACCGAGCGGCGACAGCAGCGCCACATCCTCGTCACCCACATCGAAGCCTTACGTCCGCAGTTGGTCGAGTGGTGCATCCATAAAGATCATGTTCCACAGGATGATGGCGTTGAGGAACAGACCGGGGGAGCCGAGCTGGTCCTCTTGGCCTTCGGTAGTACTGGCGCAGTTCACCGCGCTTCCCATGGAAGACCGTACGGGCAAGCTGGTGACGGCCCTCGCCACGATTCAGTTGGATGAAGATGCGGCGGCGGTGGGTTTCGTCGTTGATGTAGGCCAGCAGGTCGAGCGTCTTGATGATCCGTCCCAGAGCCTCCAATGCCAGCGCCAGCTGGTTCGGCCGATCGTTCGTCTGCAGAGTCCGCATCAGCCCGCCAGTCTGGACAAGGCCCAGCTCGGGCGATCCGGCAAAGCGCGACAGGTCAACCCAATGTTGGACGATCAGGTTGATGTTCACCGTATGAGAGGCTAGCCGCCTTTATTCACCGTGGTGGCGAGAGGCCTGATGGCCGAGTGGAGATCCTCATCGCAGGATTGTGTGGAGGCGCGCCGTCAGCCGTGACCTGAGACCGGAAAGTTCCTCCAGGGAAAGGTAGGGTCCGTCATCGAGAGGAGACGGACGGATGAGACGCAGCCGGTTCAGCGAGGAGCAGATCATCGGCATCCTGAAGGAGCAGGAGGCCGGCCAGAAGACGGCGGACGTGTGCCGCCGGCATGGGATCAGCGAGGCGACCTTCTACACTTGGAAGGCCAAGTACGGCGGGCTGGAGGTTTCCGAGGCCCGGCGGCTGAAGGCGCTCGAGGACGAGAACACGCGGCTGAAGAAGCTGCTGGCCGAAGCCATGCTGGACAACGCCATCCTGAAGGACGTCGCCGCAAAAAAATGGTGACGCCCGCGGCTGTGCGGAATGCCGTTGCTCATGTCCGTGCCAACCACGGGGTGAGCGAGCGGCGGGCGTGCCTTGTGCTGGGAGCGGATCGCTCGACCGTGCGCTATCGCTCCCGGCGCCCGGATGATGCGGCTGTCCGCGAGCGGCTGCGCGAGCTGTCGCGCCAGCGGCGGCGCTTCGGCTATCGGCGGCTGCATCTGCTGCTGGCCCGCGAGGGCCATGCCATGAACCAGAAGAAGCTGCGGCGGCTCTACACTGAGGAGAAGCTCCAGGTGCGCCGGCGCGGTGGACGCAAGCGCGCCTTGGGCACGCGGGCGCCGCTGGCGCTGCCGCAGGGGCCAAACCAGCGCTGGTCGCTGGACTTCGTCACCGACAGCTTCTGCGACGGGCGGCGCTTCCGGATCTTGGCCGTGGTGGATGACTTCACACGCGAGTGCCTGGCACTGGTGGCCGACACCTCGCTGTCTGGCGCCCGCGTCGCCCGTGAACTCGACACCCTGATCGCCCGGCGCGCCAAGCCGCTGCTGGTGGTGAGCGACAACGGGACGGAGCTGACCAGCATGGCAATCCTGCGCTGGAGCCAGGAACACCGGATCGAGTGGCACTATATCGCCCCCGGCAAGCCGATGCAGAACGGCTTCGTGGAGAGCTTCAACGGGCGGCTTCGGGATGAATGCCTGAACGAGACGCTGTTCGCGTCGCTGCCTCATGCCCGATCCGTCCTGGCTGCCTGGAAGGAGGACTACAACCATGTCCGGCCGCACTCCGGTCTCGGCGGCGCCACGCCCGCCGAGGTCGCCGCAGCCGCATCGCAAGCCGGGCCGGGGCATGCCCCGGCCCGGCTTGCCATCACCGCCCGCTTCGGGCATCACAACTTACAGAGACTCTGCCGATGACCGGAGGAAACCTCGGTCTCAGGTCAGCCGCCATGTAGATGGCGTGGTGAAGCGGGCGGAGTTGGTGGACGGGATTGGGTGACGGGCTGGGGCAGGCTGCCCCGGTTCTCAGGAGATGAGCCGTGGCAAGCGGCTGAGGCCGAGATGGATGATCGCCCATAAGCACTCTCGTTCCCGCAACGATCCGAATTGCCGCTCACCCAAGCAGTAGAGCGGAACGGAACCAAAAGACAAGAATCGGACGGGGCGGAGGGCGTTTACCATGCGCCCCATCATTGGCGCCGCGGCTTCAGTCCCGCGGCGCCACGGTTCCGGAACGTAGACAGGCTTTGGCTTGGCGGTGCTTCGTTGTGCCCGGAAATCCCAGAACAGGGCTATATGCCAGAACGACGACACAGTTCTACTTTCCCCCACTTCGTCTCCGCCATTCGGTCGGAGGCACTCCGAAGGCCTTGCGGAATCGAGCCGTGAAGTGATCGGCATTCACGAAGCCGACAAGGAGGGCGATTTCCGCAATCGTTTTGGCATCATAGCGTCGGTCTTCCAGAAGGGATCGGGCTTGAAAGAGGCGCATGCCAAGCAACTCCCGCATGAAGCTGTTGCCCGAAACGGTGAACACTGCATGCAGGGTGCGAACGGAAATTCCATGCTCGGCGGCAAAGCTTGTCGGGTTCAAGGACGGATCAAAAAGGCGGTCGCGCATATTCTGGCGAAGCCTTTCACGCAGCGAGCGCTGACTGCTGGTCAAATGATCGATTTCAGGACCGATCGATAAGGCCAGTAGTCCCAGGACATGATCCGCGACGGCACCGGGAGGGAGGGCAAGATGATCGATGGTCCGTGGCGTGATCTCCCTCATCACGGCTGCCAAAGCCCTGCCCCATCCGGTCGCCGAGGACATTTCTTTCAGATGTAAGATCTCAGGATTTGGGATGATGGATCGCATGTAAGAAATATCGAAGTAGATCGCTGTGAAGTTCAGAGAGCGGTCTGCGGCGAAATGGTAGGGAGTTGAATTTCCGCCGCAATAAACGCCTTCTCCCTTCCACATGAGGTCACGGCCGCCACATGACACCTCTGCATTGCCATCCAATACTAGCGCAACGCAGAAAGCTTCTGAATTGTCTCTCGATATATAATATGGGGTACGTTCCGCCTCATGGGATCCATTCAGCCGGAAATGAGTAAGGGTGCCAAAGCTGAATACTTTGCAATCGACATCCGCTTCAAAAATCTCGTCATCATTAAAGTTAAGTTGCACATTGTAGCATGCATTGCCGACATGGTCTGACCAGTACTCTTTTGCTTTCTTTTGGTTCAACCCTTTTGTTTTCATCTGTAGAAAAGTGTCAGTCGTCATTTACTCCCCCATAACTGCCTTTCGAAACTCAAAGGCTGTCTCCAATTTATATGAGTTCGATGAAAAAATTATCAATCAGATTTCCTTCGGCTAAAATGTAAATTCCCGAGCATGTGGGATGTTATTCGATGTCATCCAAACAAGAGATTGGCGTATGGCCTCCAGTAATGGGCGCTAGATGTTTTGTTGCCAATTCGAGGTTATAATATAATCAAGAGCATGGTCACATAAAGCTTGTTGTTGGCGAGCTGGGTCTGCCCTGGGCATGGTGGCGGGATGAGACGTGAGCCCGATCCCCATTACCGCAACCGCTTCCCGGCCGAGCTGATCGCGCATGCGGTTTGGCTGTACTACACGTTCCCGCTCAGCTTCCGCAACGTTGAGCTGCTCCTGGCCAAACGCGGGATCGAGGTCTCCTACGAAACGGTCCGGCGCTGGTGTCGCAAGTTCGCCCCGACCTTCGCCAACCGGCTAAGCCGCCGGCGTCCACGGCTTGGTGGACACTGGCATTTGGACGAGGTGTTCATCAAGATCAATGGCGTTCAGCATTATCTTTGGCGCGCTATTGACCAGGAGGGTGCGGTGCTCGACATCCTGGTGCAGAGCCGGCGCAACACCAAGGCGGCCAAGCGCTTCTTCAGGAAGCTGCTGAAGAGCTTGTGCTACGTGCCGTGTGTCATCGTCACCGACAAGCTGAGGTCGTATGGCGCCGCCGAGGCCAAGATCATCCCCAGGGTTCAGCACCGGCAAAGCCAGTATCTCAACAACCGCGCCGAGAACTCTCACCAGCCGACCCGCGTGCGTGAGCGACAAATGAAGCGCTTCAAATCACCGCGCCAAGCTCAGCAATTTCTCTCCGCCCATGGTCCTATTCACCAGCCTTGCCATCCGCGCCGGCACCTCATGACGGCCGCAGAGTATCGGGCCTATCGTGCCAACGCCTTCGTCCTCTGGCTGCAGGAGACGTGTGCCAGCAAGATGGTATGATGGGCATCGGCGGGCTGCTGAAGGCCCCCATTCGGTCTCGATCAAGTTAATGTGAGAATGCCACCCCGACAGTGAAGTCGAGGAGGCCAGCCTTGTCCATCAGATTCTTGCGATCATGGGCACTGTCGGCGAAAAGGTGCTTCATCCACGGCCAACGCTTGGTAAGCGTCGTCTGGCGACTGCGGCATGAATGAGTTGCCGGCGCTGTTCACCCCTGTTCGGGAATCGTGACGTTCCAGGGCAGGAGCTCGGCGATACGGGTGATCGGCGATGCAGGCGAGCACATGGCGTAGGTAGGCCTGTGGATCGAGGCCGTTGAGCTTGGCGGTTTCCATGATGGTGTAGATCGCCGCAGCGCGCTCCCCGCCGGCATCAGAGCCGGCGAACATCCAGTTGCGTCTTCCAATGGCCAGCGGCCTGATCGCCCGCTCGGCGGCATTGTTGGAGATCTCCAGCCGGCCGTCGTCGACATAGCGTGTCAGCGCCGTCCAGCGCGAGCGGGCGTAGCGGATTGCCTTGGCCAGGTCGCCCTTGCCGGGGATACGCGCCAACGCGGTGTCGAGGAAAGCGGCCAGTTCGTCGAGAACGGGCCGGGCTTGCGCCTGGCGAACCCTGCGGCGCTCCTCGGCCGGTTGGCCAATCAGGGGGCGTTCGATGCCGAACAGCCTGCCGATCCGCTTCAGTGTGTCGGCGGCCAGGGGTGAGCCGGTTTCGGCATGCTCGTCGAAGAACTTCCGGCGCACGTGGACCATCCGAACACAGTCGACGGATTGCGGTTTTCGATCCCGGTGCGGTTCGTCAGCCCGTTCATCGCCTCCAAGCGCCGACGGCGCCTCCCGGTCCCTTGTGGATGAGGGGCGCAGCGGGTTGTCAGGGGTGGTTTCCAAACACAGGAGCCGCCCAATGCCCTCCGGCCCGCACCTCGCGGTGGTGCCGACCTGGACGATCCGCTCCGTTGCGGTCCGCACACGGGATGGACCCGAGCGCCTCGACCAAGCTTACCGCCGCCTTCTCAACGACCCAGCCGCCGACAGGGCGCCAGCCAGTTCGGACATCTCGGCCGGCGCCGCCGCGTTCGGCAGCCCTTCCGATTCCAGGAGATGACCATGCGCGCAGCCATCTACGCCCGCGTCTCGACCGAACGCCAAGAACGCCAGCAGACCATCGACAGTCAGCTTTCCGCCTTGCAAGCCTGGGCCGCCGACCAGGGCCACACCCTTGCCGAGGATCATGTCTTCCGCGATGACGGTTGCAGCGGCTCCCGATTGGATCGACCGGGGTTGGATGGCTTGCGAGATGCCGCCCGGGATGCCGTCATCGATGTGGTTGCGGTGTTCAGTCCGGATCGCCTCGCCCGCAAATACGCCTACCAAGTGCTGCTGCTTGAGGAGTTCCGCCGGGCCAACTGCGACGTGGTCTTCTTGCAGCGTCCCATTACGGACGATCCGAATGATCAGCTCCTGCTCCAGATCCAGGGGGCGATCGCCGAATACGAGCGCGCCGTCCTGGCCGAGCGCTTCCGGCGCGGCAAGCTCCAGAAGGCGCGCGACGGCCACATCCTCAGCGGCAAGGCACCCTACGGCTACCGCTACGAGCCGAGATGCGGAGACGTCCCGGCCCGTCTGGTCGTTGACGACGCCGAGGCCGAGATGGTCCGCCAACTCTTCGTGTGGGCGGCGGATGAGGGGCTGACCATCCGCCAGTGTCTCCGGCGGCTCAATGACAGTTCCTGGATCACCCGCTCCGGGCGTCGCCAATGGTCGGCGTCTGTGGTCCACCATATCCTGTCCGACCCGGTGTACATCGGTACCGCGTATTCCAACCGCTACGAGTACTTCGCCCCGAAGAAGCCAAGCCGCCGCCGGTCGCACCACAGCGGGGAACGCACCTGCCGACGCTTGCGGCCGCGAGAGCAATGGATTGCCATTCCCGTGCCCGCCATCGTCGATCAGCACACGTGGGAGCGCGTCCATGCCCAGATGGCGCGCAACGCCGCGTTGGCCTACAGGCGCAACAAGAAACACGACTATCTGCTGCGCTGCTTGCTGAAGTGCGGCACCTGCGGACTTGGCCTGCACGGATGCTGCTTCCCTCCGCAGGGCGGCCGGCCGGGCCTGCGCTACTACCGTTGTGCCGGCGTCGATCGGCTGACGACAGGACGGGAAACCAAATGCCCCCGCGCCATGATCGGCGCGGATGGCATCGAGCAGGTAGTCTGGGATCACGTTGTCCGATTGCTCAGCGATCCGTCCCAACTGCTGGCCCAGTTCGAGCACTTTGTCGCGGAGAGCGTGGCGATCGACGCCCGGGAGGCTCTGCCCGGCCAGCAGTTGCGGGCCCGCATGGAGCGATTGGAGCGGGCTGATCGGCGTCTTCTGGAGGCCTACCAAGCCGAGGTGATCAGCCTTGCGGAATTGGCCGAACAGCGTCGGCTCCTCGCCGACCAACGCCATGCGGTTGAACAGCGGTATGAACAACATCGACGGCTGCACGAGCAGCGGCTCCAAGCCCAAGAAACCGTGGCCAGCCTGACCGCGTTCAGTGAACGCATCCGTGAACGATTGCAGACCGCCAGCATTACCGAGCGGCAGGCCATCTTGCGGCTGGTGGTCGAACGCATCGTCGTCCACGAAGACACGTTGGAGATCCACCATGTCATTCCGTTGCGCAGTCCCGCCCCTGGATCAGCAACGTGCCTGCCAACGGAGGTTGGATTGTGTTCGGATGGTATGAGCCATACAGGCCACTTCGGCGACAGCGGCCTCGTACAGGGCGTCGAACCCGGCATAGCCGTCGGCATGCAGGTGCCCGCGGAAGCCGGCAAGCTCCCGTTGCGGATGTTCGCCCTTGCGGTCGGGGGTATAGCGGTACAGCACCGCAGGCGGGTCCTGTCCGGCATGGGGGCGCTCGTCGCGCAGGTAGACCCACAGCCGCCCCGTCTTGGTCTTGCCGCGTCCGGGATCGAGCACAGGAACCGGCGTGTCGTCCGCGTGCAGCACCGAACCGGCCAGCACGTGCCGGGCGATGGCCTCGGCCAGCGGCGCCATCAGTGCCGCCGCCTTGCCGACCCAGTCAGCCAGCAGCGAGCGCTCCAACTCCACGCCTTCGCGGGCGTAGATGGCCGATTGCCGATAAAGCGGCAGGTGATCGCAGTATTTGGCGATGAGCACATGCGCCAGCAGCCCGGCCGAGGGCAGACCGCGCTCGATGGGCAGCGACGGCATCGGCGCCTGCACCATGCCCTCGCAGCACCGGCACGACAGCGCCGGGCGGATGTGGCGGATCACAGTGAAACGCGCCGGGACGTAATCCAGAACCTCGCAGACATCCTCGCCCACCGGACGCAGGGCACCGCCGCAGGATGGGCACGCGTCATGTGGCGCGTGCACGATCTCGGTGCGCGGCAGGTGCTCCGGCAGCTTGCGGCGGCCGGCCTGGGCACGGCTCTCCGGCGAGGACGCCGGCGGCTTGGTGGAAACAGCCGGCATCCCTTCGGCAGCCGCTGCAGCCTCCAGGTCCTCCAGCGCCAGTTCAAGCTGGTCGATCTCGCGGTCGATCTTCTCGGAGGAGCACCCGAATTGCATGCGCCGCAGCCGGGCCAACTGGACCTTGAGCTTTTCCACCTCCAGCGCCTTGGCCAGCAAGCCGGCTTTGGCAGCGGCCAATTCGGCCTCGCTGGCTTCACGGCATTGGCGCTCGGCGGCCAACTCTGCGGCCTGCGCGGCGATGATCGCGCGCAGTGTCTCGATGTCGGTGGGCAGCGGCTCGGCGGTGGCGGACATGGCCGGAGTCTACCCGATCGGCGGCTCCCGGAGGAGGAACGATCACCGGCCCGGCGCCGATCGTCGGCGGGCGTGGCGGCCGGGACTCACCCTGCCGTCTCCGGGCGCCACGGGCGTTGCGGCGCGCGCCAGTCCATGCCTTCGAGGAGCATCGCGAGCTGAGCCGGGGTGAGCGTCGCCACGCCCTCGCGGCTGATCGGCCACACGAAGCGCCCCTTCTCCAGGCGCTTGGTGAACAGGCAGAAGCCCTGGCCATCCCAGTACAGGACCTTCACCAGATAACCTTGCCGGCCGCGGAAAACGAACAAATGGCCGGCGAAGGGGTCCTGCTGGAGAACCTGCTGGGCGAGCACGGCCAGCCCGTCCATGCCTTTGCGCATGTCGGTGGCGCCAATCGCCAGATAGACCCGCACCCCGGCGGGAACCGAGATCATGGAGTATCCAACGCGCCGACCAGCCGGCGCAGCATGGCGGGGGCGATGTCCTCGGCGACCCGCAGCACACGACCGTTGGAGAGCACCACCTCGACCAGGGCGGCACGGCGCTCGACGGGCGCCGGCTCCGACGTCGGCGATGTCATCACAGCAGACGGCAAGCCGGCGGGGGCCGCCGCCAGCACATGGACCGGCACAAAGTCCGGAGCCTCGGCGGACAGTTCCTCATTCTCGAGCTGACGGCGCCAACGAGAGATCAGGCTGGTGCATACGCCGTGGCGGCGCGCCACCGCGGCGACGGCGCCACGTCCGCCGTGGGCTTCGCCCACCAAGCGGATCTTCTCCTCGGGCGAATAGGTCCGCCGCCCACCGGTTCCGGTGATGACCTCGATACGTTGGACTGCCATAGTGCAAACCACGCTGCTTGCCACGATGCCAAGCCGGCCACACCAAGTGGCGCTGCCGACGTCCAGCTTTCAGCACGCGGCACACTGCTCCCGCAAGGCAGCCCACAGACGACGCTTACAACGCTTGCGCATCGCCTCCAGGATCTTCTGGGCTCCGGCGGAGTCGGAAATGTCGGCTGTGGTCAGGTTCACCGTCAGCAGGCGGCCATCGGTGTCGACCGCGATGTGCCGTTTGCGCCTGTTGATCTTCTTGCCCGCATCGTAGCCGCGCTCCGTAGCGGCGGGAGCCTTCACCGATTGGCTGTCGACAACCCCGGCGCTCGGACTGGCTTCGCGGCCAGCCCGTTCTGGCCATCCGGCTGCGCGTCGCTTCGCTCCACATCCAAAGATTGCATCGCATCGCGCATTTAGCGCCAACACTTTTCAAACGGTCTCTGAGGGACGTGGCCGGCATGTGCCCACGCGGCCTCCGTCGCGGCCCCAATACCAGGGTCAGAGGTTAAAACTATCTGACCCTGGTATGAGGCTATGGCCAAGCGGGCAAAGGGGCTGCGGGGTCTGCACGAGTGACACCGCGCCGGGTCCGGGGACGATGCTTCTGCCGCCTCATGGCTGGCTGATTGTCGGTCTGGGCAGATCCAGAATGATGTCGGTGCCGTGCGGACCGGAGACGATGTCAAGCCGGGCACCGATGGCCCGTGCCCGTCGCCGCATGTTGGCAAGCCCGTAGCCGCCGGGGCGATCTGCCGCGCCGCCGCATCCCTTGTCGGCGACCACCACGCGAACCCCGTCGTCGGTCGGCCGGATCTCGATCGTCACCCGATCCGCCCCCGAATGCTTGGCGGCGTTCATCGTCGCCTCCTGAAGCAGGCGGAATAGTTCCAGCGCGGTCGAAGACGACCAGCCGGCCCCTTCAGGCAGGGCGTGCATCTGCCAGTCCAGGGCGATGCCGAGCGTACGGAGCTGGGGTTGGATGTGATCCCGGAAATTCGCCAGCATCATGCCGGGATCGTCCCCGACCTCGGCCATCGAGGCGATGACCAGACGCAGATCGACCAGCGCCCTGTGCGCCGCGGTGCCGAAGTCGCGCACCTTGGTATCCGTCCGGCGGCTGAGCGCAACCATCGACACCAGTTGGCCGGCGATTCCGTCATGGAGATCGCGGGTCAGGCGCGACCGTTCGGCTTCGAGCGCGATCTCCCTTTCCTTGGCCTGCTCGCGGGCCAAGCTGATGCGTAGTGCCGCCTCCGCATCGGCGATCTCCCGGCGCAGTTTGGCGTTGAACTGGTCCACAGCATTCAGCGCCGTCGCGAAGCGCCACATCAGGACGGTGCTGATAACGCTGAGAAGCATGAAAATGGGGATGGAAAACGGGTTGATGAACAGCCGCTTGCCAACGAGGCCGTAGAGGATCGGCACTTCATGGAGGATCATCAGCAAGGACAGCATCATAGCGCCCAGGACGATATGGGCACTGTTGCTGCCTCGCCGGAAGGCCGCGTAGGAAAACACGCCAAGGGCCCAGAAGGAAAGGCCCCAGGCGACCGGCACCGCGACGTACCAGTTCAGGACATAGACGATCTCGGGAGGCAGCAGCAAAAATGCCGAGGTGACACTCACCGGATATGCCGCTAACAGGAAGATGGCCCGCGGCGGCCGGCGGTTCACGAAGCTGAAGGCGAACGGCACCAGCATCGCCGTCACCCAGCAGAAGGCCAGGTTCGAAAGCTGCATGACCAGCGGAGAAGCCAGAGGCTCGGGTAAGACGACGACGAGATTGCTGATCGAGTTGAAGAACAGGATGCCGGCATACAGGATATAGGACCATTCGGAACGGCGAACCGCCCAGAGGATCAGCAGCATCACGCTGAAGGCGAACTGCCAGGCGAACAGCAGCTGCGGCAGCATGACCAGAAGGAAATGATGCTGCTGGTACACCGGGCGCAGCAGGCTATCGGGTCCAGCATGGATGACGCTGAGATAGTTCTTCCGGCCGAACAGCATCACTGCGCTGATCTCCAGCGTGTTGGTGCCGACCTTCAGCACCGGGGCCGGGATCGTGATGATGTCCGGCCAGATCAGGGTGACGATCCGGCCCGAATGCGTCCAATCGCTGTCGTACAGCAAGGCACCATTGACCCGGACCAGAATGCGGCCGGAATAGTTTGGAATCAGCACGGACCATTGCTCCGGGCCGTCCGGGGAATGATCGAACTCCAGCCGGTAAAGCCCCCCGCCGAACCGGCCCGCGCCGGGTACCCTGAAGCTGTGGGGCAGGGATACGGCGGACTCCGGAACATCGGCTGGCCGGCCGATGGTTTCCAGCGGTCGGAACATGGCGCGATCGAGCTCGATGCCGCCCTCCGGGGGCGACAGGGTGAACAACGGCAAGCCGATACCCACCGCCAGAACGGTCAGGTAGAACAGGACGATGACCGGACGGCGCAACAGGCGCAGCCATCCGCGGCCTTCGAGGGCCTCGACGAGGCGCACGGCCACGGCCTCACTCTCCAAGCTGGATCAGCTTGCGCCCGATCGCCTCATAGACCGCCTCCGACCGCGAGTTCACCTCCAGCTTGCGGTAGATGTTCTTGATGTAGGACGGCACCGTCTGCCGCGACAGGCCCAGGCGGTCGGCGATGTCGTTGTAGGTGAAGCCCTTCGCGATCCCCCACAGGATGTCGGTCTCGCGCGGGGTCAGCAGCGGCGCCGGCTTGCGGTCCTTGAACGAGCCGTCCTGGACCCGTCTTATGATGTAGCGGGCGATGGAGGCGGAGATGGGCGAACGCCCCTCAATCAGGCCATGGACCGCCTCCACCATGTCCACCGGCTCGGAATCCTTGAGGATGTAGCCGGACGCTCCGGCGCGGATCGCCGTCACGACGCTGTCCTCGTCGCCCAGCACCGAGATCACCATGATCTCGGTAGCGGGATACCGGTCCCGAACCTCGCGGATCAGGTCGGTGCCGTGACCGTCCGGCAATTGCAGGTCGGTGATCAGAACGGTGGGGAGGAAATGTTCGCAGGCAGCCCGCGCCGCCTCCAGCGTATCGGCCGTGGCCAGAAGCGCGATGTCGTCGCATGCAGTCAGAGTTTCCGCCAGATGATCACGCGTCGGCAGGTCGTCCTCCACCAGAACGACCGTGAGTTGATGGAAACCGGAAAGCGGTCGGTCGTCCGGGCACGATGACATGAATTCCCCGCTGTCCTCGAACGGCATGGCTCGGACTGGCTGCCGCCGCCGCCCTCATGCGTGGGATGAACATACCAATTGACGATAATCGTCGTCTTCCGGACCAACAACCCCTTATCGGTGAGCGCCCCGACCCTTCCCCCATATTCATGGAGATGCTCTACCGCCCCCATGAACATGGGGTGCCGCACCATCGGGCACCCCTTTATGGTCTGCAATATTGGGTGTTCCGAAGTGACGCGCTGCAACTCCTCCTGGCTGCCCTACATCGTCAGGACGAGCCCACCGGGAGTGCGGCCGGTACAGGTGCGCCACCAAGCGGAACGACAGGGGTGCGTTGTGAGCGCGATGACGTGTCTTGCCAAGACTGCCCATATTCTGAAGCCGGCCGCATTCCACGGTGCCACGCCCGGCCAGGAATCGTCCAGAGCACCATGGCACCCGGCGCCCCGGTGTTCCGGACGATCCCTGGCCAAGCTATCGCTGTGGCTGATCGCCAGTGTCGCCCTGATGGAAAGCGCCATCGCACCGGCCTCGGCCCAGACCTTGCCGGCCGGCCCGTCGGTCACCGCCGGGGCGGTGTCCATCGCCACCCCGTCGGGCACCAGTGTCATCATCGACCAGACCTCCCGGAACGCCGTCATCAACTGGAACAGCTTCTCCATCGGATCGGGGAACAGCGTCGCCATCAACAATGGCGGCGGCGCGACGCTGAACCGCGTCACCGGCAACATCCCGTCGCGCATCGACGGTTCGCTGACCGCAACGGGCTCGGTCTATCTGGTCAACCCGGCCGGTGTGGCTGTGGGGCCGGGCGGAAAGGTGCTCACCGGCGGGTCCTTCACCGCCTCCACCCTCGACATCCCGGACGCGGCCTTCCTGAACGGCGGGGACAAGAGCTTCTCCGGCACGTCGAAGGCGACGGTGACCAACGCCGGGTCGATCGGTTCGCTGGGCGGCGACGTGGCGCTGATCGCGCGGGAGGTGACCAACACCGGCACCCTGACCGCCCCCAAGGGCACGGTGGGCCTCGCCGCCGGCTATGAGGTGCTGGTGAAGGATAGTGCGGTCGAGGGCGGCAAGTTCCAGGTCAAGGTAGGCGGGAGCGACACCGCAGCCACGACGTCCGGGCGGATCGCCGCGGCGGCGGCGGAGATCCGCGCCAATGGCGGCAACGTCTATGCGCTGGCCGGGAACACCGGCGGCGTGATCGCAGCCACCGGCACCGCCAGCAGCGGGGGACGCATCTTCCTGACCGCTGGCGACGGCGGTACGGTGGAGGCGGGCGGCACCCTTGCCGCGACCCGGACGACGGAAACCGGTGCGGTCGAGGGCGGCGACATCCGGGTTTCCGGCGGCAAGGCCACGGTGACCGGCACGCTGTCGGCCAGGGGATCGGCCGGCAAAAGCAAGGAGGAAAAAGGCAAGGGGGGAAAGAACGCTGCGGGCAAGGGCGGCACGGTGGCGGTCACCGGCACGGCGGTGACCGTGACCGGCACGGCCACGGTGGACGTCTCCGGCAGCCGCGGCGGGGCGATCGCGGTGGGCGGCGACTATCAGGGCGGCAAGGACGCCGCCCGCAAGACGCTGAAGGAGACTGTGGCGACCGCCAGGACGGCCAGCGTCGCCGCCGGGGCACGGCTGTCCGCCGACGGTGCCGACAGCGATGGCGGCAGCGTGGTCGTGTGGTCGGACGAGCATACCGACTTCGCCGGTACGATCACGGCGAGGGGGGCCGGTGCGGGCGGCAAGGGCGGCGATGCCGAGGTGTCGGGCAAGGCGACCCTGTCCTTCCACGGCACCGCGGACCTGACCGCAGTGTCGGGCGCGTTCGGCACGCTGCTGCTCGATCCCTACAACGTGACGATCTCCGCGGGATCGGACAGCAACGTCTCCGACCTCTCCGGCGTGTTTACCGCCGGCGGTAACGACAGCGTGCTCAGCGTCGCCACCCTGAACGACGCCCTGACACGGGCCAACGTCGAGGTGTCCACCGGATCGGGCGGCAGCCAGGCCGGCACCATCACCGTGGCGGCGCCCGTGACATGGTCTACCAACGCCGCGCTGACGCTCGCCGCGGCCGGCGACATCGTCATCAACGCCTCGATCACCGCGACGGGAGACAGTGCAAGGCTGAACTTGGATTACGGCGTGGGCCGGGGCTATTCGATCGCAAGCAATGCGTCGGTCACGATGTCGGGTTCCGCCCCCACTCTGCGGATCGGCGAGACGGGAACGTTCCAGTACTACCAGACGATTTCCAGCCTGGCGGATCTGGCGTCCATCGACAGCAGCGGGGCAACGGGGCGTTATGCGCTGGTCAAGAACCTGGACGCGGCGGGAACCACCTACACCAGCGCGCTGGTATCCCGAATGTTCAACGGAACCTTCGCCGGGCTGGGCAACACCATCTCCAACCTGACGGTCAATGCCCCCGGGACGGACAATGTCGGGTTGTTCGCGACGATCGGCGGCAGCGGCGTGGTCAGGGATCTCACCCTGACCGGCGCCACCTTGAGCGGCAAGGGCTTTGTCGGCGGTCTGGCCGGCAGCAATGGAGGTACCATCACCCGTACCCATGTCACCGGGACCGTGACCGGGGCCGGCGACGACGTCGGCGTTCTCGCCGGCTTAAACATGGGGACCATCACCCTGTCCGACGCCGGGGGAACCGTGACGGGAAGGACCGGGGTCGGCGGTCTGGTCGGCCGCAACACCGGCACCATCACGCAATCCCATGCGGCCGTCACCGTGACCGGAGACACCAATGTCGGCGGTCTTGTCGGCGAATCCGAGAATGGAACCGTCAACACCGTTTATGCGACCGGCGCGGTTCATGGTTCCAGTAGCGTCGGCGGTCTCATCGGCGACAGCTCCGCAGACAGCGTGACGAAGGCCTACGCGACCGGGGCAGTGAGCGGAGACGAAACCGTCGGTGGCCTGATCGGTGCCCTGCGGAACGGCGCAGGATCGCTTTCGGAAAGCTACGCCACCGGCGCCGTCACGGCGACGGTAAACAAGGCCGGCGGTCTGCTCGGCGGGGTCGAGGACGCCACCGTCACCAACGTCTATGCCACCGGATCGGCCACCGGCACCATCGACGCCAGCGATGGCGAGCATTACGTCGGCGGCTTGGTGGGCGACAATTTTTACGGCACCATCACCAACGCCTATGCGACGGGACTGGTCACCCTGGCCGCCACCTGCACCGCCAGCGACTGCAAGGCGGGCGGGCTGGCCGGCCGGAACGCCGAGGGCAGCATCAACACCAGCTATTGGGACAAGGGCACGACGGGGCGGGCCACCGCAGCCGGTGATCCTGGAAACGGCACCGTCAACACCGTCATCGGCATCGAGACGGCGGACGCTTTCAGCACCGCCACCTATGGCAACTTCGACCTGGCCAACAGCTGGTATCTTGTGGATGGGCAAACCCGGCCCTTCCTGCGCTCGGAACACGCGACATCCATCGCCAACGCCCATCAGCTTCAGTTGATGCGGTTGGACCTGTCCGCCGCCTACACACTGGCCGCCAACGTGGATGCCGGCGAAACCGGCGGCAGCAACGCGGCCGGGATGTGGAGCATCGGTGGAAACAAGCACGGGTTCGTGCCGGTCGGAGGCAGTTCGACCCCGTTCACCGGCTCGCTCGACGGCCAGGGGCACGTCATCCAGCGGCTGGCGATCAGGCCGGAAGATTATTCCGGGACGAATCAGGGGCTGTTCGGCGTCATCGGCGCCGCCGGCAACGTCCGCGACATCGGCCTTACCGATCTCGCCATCACCGGCGCCGGCTATACCGTCGGCGGTCTTGCCGGCCAAAACGACGGGACCATCACCAACGCCTATGTCACCGGAAGCGTCAAGGGGTCCGCGGCCGGCGGTCTAGTCGGCAAGAACACCGGCACGATCAGCCGATCCTACGTCAAGGCAACGGTGTCGCAACCCACGATCGGCGGCGACGAGATCGGCGGTCTGGTTAGCGAGAACACCGGCACGATCACCCAGTCCTATGCGACCGGAGACGTGACCGGCCGTGGCACGGTCGGCGGCTTCGCCGCCAAGAATTCCGGCACGATCACCCAGTCCTACGCCACGGGGGCGGTGACGGGAGGCATTGGAACGGACATCGGCGGTTTCGTCGGCAACAACACGGGCAGCATTTCCCAATCCTACGCAACCGGGGGAGCGGTATCCGGCAACAGCTCAGTCGGCGGCTTTGTCGGGATGAACAACGGCAACATAAGCCAATCCTATGCGGCGAAAGCCGTGTCGGGATCCTCGACAGTCGGCGGCTTTTTTGGCTTTTATGCCAGCGGCACCATCACATCCTCCTATTTCGACACCACCGTCGCCGGGACGGCCGAACACGCCGGTTCCGCATCCAGGGTGACGGGAATGACCGGTCTGACGACGGCGCAATTCCAGGACACGGCGTCGTTCATGACGGGGGCGTCAGGCTGGGATTTCGACACCGTTTGGGTACCGCCCAGCAGTGGCTATTATCCCGTTCTCTACTCCATGGCGCCCGTGACCTGGGTCAAGGCCGTGTCTGCCAACACGGTATATGGTAGCGGTTCGGGCACGGTGACCGCGATTGGCACGCAGAGCAGCCTCAGCAGCTATATTTTCGGCAAGGCCGGCGACAGCCTGCCCCTGACCGGCGCCATGATCGCCACCGACCCGACCGCGGCCGTTTCGGCAATGCCGACCACCGCCAGCCTGCCCGCGTCGAACGCGACGGTCACCAGCGCCAAGGGCACGGACTATCGCGTGTTCTATTACGGCAGCGCCGCGCTGACGGTCGATCCCGCCGCGCTGACCGTCACCGCCGACGCGGCGCGCAAGACCTACGGCGACAGCGCCTCGTTGACCGGCTTCACCGCCACCGGGCTGAAGAACAGCGACAGCGTGACCGGGGTCAGCCTGTCCAGCACCGGCACGGCGGCCACCGCCGGGGTCGGCAGCTACAGCATCGCCGCGGCGTCGGCCCAGGGCAGCGGCCTGTCGAACTACACCGTCACCTACGTCGATGGAGCCTTGACAGTGCTTCCCCGTTCGATCCTGGTGACGGCAGACAGCCTCAGCCGTCCCATCGGTACTGGCAACCCGGCCTTGATCTACACCATTGGCGGACAGGGGCTGGTCAACGGCGACACGCTCGGTGGGGTCCTGAGCACGGCCGCAGGGACCGCCTCGCCGGCCGGATCCTACACCATCGAGCAGGGCATGCTGGCGGCTTCCTCCAACTATAGCCTCACCTTCATGCCCGGGGTGCTGACGGTGACCGCCACCGCGGAAACCGTGACTCCGCAGCCCCCATCGGGGCCGGTGCAGATGGAGGAATTGACGCAGGTTCTCGCCGTTGCTGCCCTGCCACGAAATCGGGTGGTGTTGACGGCTTCGCCGACGACGCAGCCTCTCCGGAACGAGGATGCTCCGGTGTCCTTCCTGACAGCCGGTCCTCAAGCAGCATCCGGCGATGCAAGCGCCACCGCCGCCAGCGCGTCTGGAGGCTCCTCGGGCGGCTCCGGTTCCCAGGAAACCGCCGGCGGTGCCGCGGCCTGCATCGGCGGTGCCGCGGCCAGCAGCGACTGCACAGCGGCCCCCCATCCGGAGAACACGCGTTTCGGCCGGTTCCTCCACTTCTCCATGCCTTGATGAACGGAACGATTCCGGTCCATGATCGTCGCACGCTCCACCGCCAACAGCCCGACCTCCCACCGCGACGCCACGGCGTCCGCCCGGCTGGCCGAACCGCTACGATGGCTTGCCGCTTCGGCAGCCCTGCTCGTCCTGCTGCAAATACTGTCTCCGGACGCGGCGTCGGCGCAGGCGCCGGTACCGGTGGAGCGCAACCTGCCGCCGGCGATCGCAGGTCAGGGCGGCGGCCTGCGCTATGGCAGCGGCCCGGCAGCCGATGCCGACGACACCTCGCTCGGCGTCGACCTCAAGGGCATCCGGCTCATCGGGCTGACCGATCCGGTGATGCCTGATCCCCCGGCGGGCATCACGTCATCGGGGGTGGAGGGGCTGGACCAGCAGCGTATCGCCGACGCGCTCGGCCCGCTTCTCGGCCAGCCCCTCTCGCAAAGGCGGCTGGCGGAGGCCCAGGCGGCCCTGGCCAAAGCATATCGTGAGACCGGGCGGCCGTTCGTCTCGATCACCGCCCCGCCCCAGGAGATCACCGCCGGCGTGCTGCAACTCCGCGTCCTGCCCTTCCGAACAGGGAAAGTTCGCGTCAGGGAGGTGGACGGCGCCGCGGCCGGCGACGGTCTCGCCGCCTCCATCCGCGCTCCGGCCGGCGCGTTGATCGAGGCCGATCGTATTTCGGAGGATCTCGACTGGCTCAACCGCTTCCCCTACCGCCAGCTCAACGGGGTATTCGAACCGGGCTCCGATCCGGGCTCCAGCGACCTGACGCTGGAGGTCACCCGACAACGGCCGTGGCAGGTCTATGCCGGAGCGTCCAACACCGGCAGCCTGCGCAGCAGGGCGCTTGATCGGATCTTCATTGGTTTCGCCGCTGGCCTTGAGCCTCTCAACGATCTCGCCCTGTCGTACCAGTTGACCGGCAGCCGCGATGCGGTGTCCGATCCAGGCTCCCTGAGACTGTCGGGAAGCAACCGGCCATCCTATGCCAGCCACGCCGGGCGCATCATCCTCCCGACTTTCGCACGGCAGGCGCTCAGCCTGACACCCAACTTTGTCGCCACGTCCCAGGACAGCGCCGGCGGACTTCTCACCATCCGCAACACCACCGTCGAACTGCCGCTCCTCTACCGCTCGGCGCTGTCCAACATCGACACGGGCCTTGCCGGATGGGGTGACCTTTACGGGGGCGTGACGCCCAAGTGGCTGTCGCGCAAGGTGCTGAGCCAGGGGGCTGGGTTGGCCAACGGGTCCGCGGGGGTGTTCGATTTGACCATCGGCTGGGGCGGCTCCTGGACCCAGGCGGGCGGTTCGACTACCGTCGACCTTCGTGCCGTGGTCAACCGGGCCGGCGTGGTGCCTGGAAACAGCCGTGCGGCATGGAACAGCTTTTCCAATGGCCGCGTCGAGGAGGCCGATTACGCCTATCTTTATGGCGTATTCAGCCGGGAGACCCCGCTGACCGGCGTGTCATGGCTGGACGGCGTCTCCTGGAACACCGAGTTCACGGGCCAGATGGCGGGCAAGGCACTGCCGGAAACCGAGCAGCTTGCCATCGGCGGGCTGTACGCCACTCGCGGCTATACGCTGAACGACGGCAGTGTCGATGCCGGTTTCGTGCTGCGCAACGAAATGAGGTTGCAGCCGTTCGCCGCCCTGGGTCGTCTCGGCGGTACCGGGATCGGCCCGGTGGAGGACGCCGTTTCGCCCTTTGCCTTTCTCGATGTCGGCCATGGCCACAACTACAATGTCGGTGCCCTTCGGAGCATCGGCGAACGGGCCGATACCACGCTGGTAGGGCTAGGGGCCGGCGTCGATTATACGTTGGCGCGGGTCCTGCAGGCTGGCATGAGCATCGGCGTGGCCCTCACCGACGGGCCGGAAACCAGCCGCGGCACCCTGACCGGCCAAGCCAGGGTGCTGATCTCATTTTGACGGACGTCTGTGCATACCCCCCAACCGCTCCAACACACGACGATGCGGTCGGCTAAACCCATCCATGCCCTTGCGGAAATCGACCGGCTTGGCGGCGACTGAACTGATGGTGTCAGCGTGTTGCAGCGAGGCGCCGGCCGCGATAGAGAGGGGCCGCCGTTCCGCTGCTCCCATGGTTTCCTGATGCCGCACAAGGCCAATTCCGCCTGCCGCCATCATATCCCGCGACCGAAGCGCCGCGTGACCAACCCGGCGGAGTACGATGCGGCGTTGGGGCGGCGGGGTTCACCGACGCGGCGATCGCAGCGTGGAGAGCGGCACCGCGGAGCACGCCGGGCGGCCAAGCCTGCTATTCGGATCTCGCGATCACGACGGCGCTGACGCTGCGCGCGGTGTTCCGGTTGGCGCTGCGCCAAACCGAGGGGCTGATCGGTTCGATCCTCCAGCTGCTCGGCCTGGATCTCCCGGTGCCCGACCACACCACGCTCGGCCGACGCGCCCGAACCATGGTCCTGCCGGCGCGACGCCCGACCGGCGGCGCGATCCACCTGTTGGTGGACAGCACCGGGCTGAAGCTGTGCGACCCCAGCGAATGGCTGATCGAAAAGCACGGCACGAGGAAGCGGCGATCCTGGCGGAAGTTGCACATCGGCATGGATGCGGCAAGCGGCCGGATTGTCGCCGCGGCTCTGACCGACCGAGCGGTCAATGACGCCGCACAGGTCGGGCCACTGCTGGATCAGGTGGCGGACCCGATCGCCGCACTGCTTGGCGACGGCGCCTATGACTGTCTGGGCGTCTACGCCGAGATGCACGCGCGCCATCCGGAGGCCGCGGTCGTGGTGCCGCCGCGCGTCGGCGCCGTGCTCAGCGACACCGCTGGAACCGCGCCGACGCAGCGCGACCGGCACCTTCAGCAGATCGCCGAAACCGGGCGGCTGAATTGGCAACGCGACAGCCGATACAATTTACGCGCCCTGGTGGAGGCCCAGATCGGGCGCTTCAAGCGGGTGATCGCCGACGCCCTGCGCTCCCACACCGATGCGGCGCAAACCACTGAAATCGCGGTCGCCGTCGAGGTCCTCAACCGCATGCTCGATTTCGGACGCCCGAAGTCCCTCCGCGTCGTGTGAGCGGCAACTGGAAAAGGGATTTTCTCGACCTGTCGAATCTCCCTGCAACACGCTGACGGGCGTGTGATAATGGCGCCGGCCGGGTCCGGTCCGGAAGCGGTCGGCGACGACAGGGCCACGGACCGAGCCGTTGAGGAGGATTTCGCCGTCTACGTCTAACTCCCCCCGCCGCTATTGCCACAGCGATAAGCTCGGACAGTGCCAGCCCGAGGGGGGCTCAGCTCCCGCCGACCGACCAGCGGCGTAAAACAGCCACCGGGCGTTATGGAATATGGGGCGGCCAGCCGGAACCGGATCGCCGCGGCGGTGCCGGCGAGGTGATCGTCCAGGGCGGCACCGCGCCGTCGCCGCCGGACATCGGGCACCAAGCGCAGGGCCTCGACGTCGACGTGTCGGCGACCGCGGTGGAGATCGAGGAACCGGCCGAACCGGTGCTGGCCAGCTGATCGCCGCCGACATGCTGGCGAGGCGGCCATGGCTCTTTCCGTGACAGCTGAAGGGCAGCAGGGCCGCTTCGTCACGGTGCGGCGTCAAACTCGATGACCAATAGGTCTTCATCGATGTGCAAGAATGAGTTCACTTCAAGGGTGCCACGAACAATGGCCTCATTGATCATCACCTGAGCTTCAGCAAGCGTGACAGGTTCCCCCTCATAGAACAGCCGGCCGTCGGTGTACCGAATGACATGATAGGTAGCCGTGGTCATGCTGCTGTACTCCGTTAACTCCCTACCCCTGTTAACGCAGGCGCCGACCGTTCCGCTCGGGGAGCCTCTATCCTGAGCCGTTTCGTCAGGACGGCATCAGTGGGAGGTGAAGGCTCCTCCTTTTCGCGACAATGGCCGCCGCCCCCCCAGGTTTCAGGCGGCGTTGAGGGTGGGAATCTCAGCGAGATCGGCGGCCATCTCGCGGCCAAGCCGATCAAGATCATGCTTGGCTTGAAGGTTGAGCCACAACTCCGGCCCGTTGCCGCACAGTTTGCCGAGCCGCAGGGCCATGGCCGGGGTGACCGGCTGTTCTTCCCTCAGAAGGGCATGCAAGGTCTGGCGCGACACCCGCAAGAGCTTGGCAATGTCAGTAACGGGCCGATCCAAAGCCGGGAGTACGTCTTCGCGCAGGAGGGCGCCGGGGTGGAGCGGGGCAAGGCCCCGCCGCAGAGGGGTTTCAGTCATCAGTGATAATCCTCCAGATCGACAGCGATGGCGTCGGGAGCGTCCCATGCGAAGGTGACGCGCCAGTTGGCAGTGACCCGCACGGACCAGCGTGGCGGAGCGTCTTCCAGCCCATGGAAGTAGAAGCCGGGCAGGTTCAGATCCTCCGGCTTCCCGGCGGCATCGAGCGCCAGCAGGATGCGGCCAAGGCGGGCAATATTGGCTGCCCCCTCGATTGACAACTTGTCCGCCTTGCCGGTCTCGAAGAAGCGCCGGAGCACCTTGTTTTGAATGGTACGGATCATGGGTGTAAAGTAACGATTTACACCTAGCGGGTCAATGGAATTCTGTAAGGCATGGATTTACACCTTGGTCATGGAGCCCCCGTTTCGCGACAGCGTTCGGACGTCGGCCACTCCCTTTCCCGACAGCCTGAGACGCGTAACCGATGCTCGGCATATTGCCGGCACGGCGTTGGTGCAAAAAGGCCGGGCTGGTGGCGGTCGGGAGGGCGAGCGGGTATAGAGGCATCCCGCTGAAGCCGAGAGCCGGATGCCGTACAAGGCGAACGAGAGCCGTCGTCACAAGATCCCGAAGGCCCGCTATCGGGTTGAGAACTGGGCGGCTTACGATGCGGCGCTGCGCCGGCGCGGTGACCTGACGATATGGGTGACGCCGGAGGCGATCGCCACCTGGACGCCACCGGCTTCGGGCCGACGCGGCCGGCCAACGCGCTACTCGGACGTGGCGATCGAAGCCGGGCTGATGCTGCGTCTGGCGTTCGGTCGGCCATGGCGGCAGACCGAAGGTTTGCTGAGCTCGCTCATGCGCCTGCTCGGCCTGGACCTGCCGGTTCCGGATCACACGACGTACTCCCGGCGCAGCGCCGATCTGAAGGTCGCGTCAGCGCTTTCCAGGACGGACGGACCAGTCAACGTGGTGATCGACTCCACGGGGCTGAAGGTGTTCGGGAAAGGCGAGTGGCAATTGGAGAAGCATGGAGGCCAAGCGCGCCGAAGCTGGAAAAAGCTCCACTTGGCGGTCGATCCCGATACCGGCGAGATCCTCGCCTCGGAGCTGACGACCACGCAGGACGGCGATGCCTCGCTGGTCGGCCCGCTACTCGACCAGATCAAGCGCCCGATCGGCACGGTGCTGGCGGACAGCGCCTATGACGGTGAGCCGGTCTACTGCGCTGTCGCCGCCCACACACCCGACGCCGAGATGATCATCCCGCCACGCTCCACCGCGGTACCGAGCGAGGCCGCTGCCGACGCCCCCGGCCAACGCGACCACCACATCCGTAGGATTGCCGAGCGTGGTCGGCAGGGCTGGCAGCGGGACGTCCGCTACGGCCGCCGCTCCTTGGGCGAGGTCGCGATGATGCGCTACAAGCAGCTGATCGGGCGCACCCTGCGTGCCCGGAATTTGCCTGCCCAGCAGGTCGAGGCCGCCTATGGCTGCAAAGTCATGAACATCATGACCAGCTTGGGAATGCCCGCCTCCCGCAAGGGTGTCTGATCCCCACCGGCTGCGGGTGGACTCCGCTCTCACGCCGAATTGTGCACCAAAGTGGCTGGCGGAGGCATAATCACGCCCGGACTCCGCCTCAACAGCGGCTCCGGGCGTCTCGGACCCGCGAAAAGGCGCTCCATTTTGACAAAAACGGACGCCGAAAACGCCATTTCCAAGCATCAGCGGACGCAAAAAGTCAAAATATGTTCGTTTTCCCGCGTCCTGCTAATTGTTGATCTGTCGAGCGAGCCACATCATCTGCCTGCCGGCGGCCGGATTGATCCTGGGCCGCTCATTGTCAGCCTCTTCGACGGCGAGCCGGCATATGGCGGCGACGAGATTTCCTTTGAGTGGCGCGTCGAACTTCGTGTCGTGTTCCGCCAACCACTGCTCGACGAATTCCACCGCCTCGCCAACCAAACGGTCATCGATGTGGGGCAGCGGCATCCGCGGCCCATCTCCCGAAATCGTCATACTGCCCTGCCCTGTCAGCAACCAATTGATATCGAAGCCGAGTTCGGCGAGGGCCGCAAGCGTTTCTCCTTTCGGAGCCTTTCCATAAAGTTCATATGTCTGCCACGTATTCTCGCCAAGATTGAATCGTTTCGACATGGATCTTTGAGTTTCTTTCATATGATCCCTGATAATCTTCAGCCTTTCCGAGAGTCTATTCATAATCAAATCTCCGATTTTAAATCGCTTCTTGACATCAAAATCGATGCTTTCGCAAGTATTTATTTTAGACATTTATTAATGTGTATTTTGCTGAAAAGACGCCCGACTTTGCATCGGTAAGCATATTATTCAATGTACTGCCGCTTTTTGACAGTTGCCGACCTGAAGGTCACTTTCTGGAATAGCCATAATAAATATCAATAAATGGATGATGAATGCTTAGGCTTGCAAAGCCGTTTACCTATGCATGGCAGAAAGAGCTAACCAACACAGTGATGTGGTTAAATAATGTTGCAGAAATTGAATTCCTCAAAATCTGTCTAAATTCGATAATTATTCTTTATTGTTGCGGAAAAACTTCATTTTATAATATTGCTACTCTCTTGTGGTGAAATGGCTTCTACCGTGACTTCTAATGTATGTCATAGGTAACGACTATGAAAAATTTCTATTTTGCTTTAATTTTTCTAAATTCGTAGGGACAGGGCACGCAAAAGCGTGTATCAATGCATTGTGTCTCCCGAAAGCCTCGATGACCCACCGGCCGCCACACTGCCGCCCGTGTCACGCCACCCATGTGTAGGGGTTCCAAAATGAACATGTTGGACAGAGTATCAATTCGAATGAAGATCCTGCTTTTGCAGGGCCTTGCCCTCGTACTCCTTGTCATGCTGAGTGGGTTCTCTTTCTTTGAACTTTCAAAGCTGAACGCAGGGGCGAAAGACGTCCGTGAGAACGCGCTGCCATCCATTCAAGCACTTTCTGATATACATGAATCTATCCTGAGATATCGTATTCAGGAGGCGCAGCACATCATCAGAGATACGGAGGAGAACCAGAAAAAGGCAGAGCTACGGCTATCTGACGCACTGAAGGATTTTGACGGAGCGAATGAGCGCTACCGCAAACTGGTCGAAGACGACGACCGCGAGAAAGCGCTATACGGCGAATTTCTTGCCATTTGGCGGAACTTCCAGACGATCAGCGCCGAAAAACTGCTTCCGCTGTCCCGCCGGAACCAGAACGACGCAGCGCTGGGTATCATGCAGACTGAATCCCGCGAGGCCCTGCTCAAGACGGAAAGCGCGATCAAAACCCTGATCACCTATAATGCCGACCAAGCCAAGATAGCGGCGCGCGAGGGGGAAGCCGTCTATGACGAGGCGCTCGTCGGCACCGTGACCGCCATCATGCTGGCGCTGGCGCTCTGCATCCTCGGCGGCTGGCTGGCGGTGAAAACCATCTCCAGTCCGATTTCGCGGCTGACCGGAACGATGCTGCTCCTGTCACAGCGCGATTATGCCGCCGCGGTCGATGGTGGCTCGCGCGGCGACGAGATCGGCGCGATGGCCCGTGCCGTCCAGGTCTTCAAGGACGGACTGATCGAATCGGAGCGGCTCGCCGCCGCCCAGGCCGCGGAACAGGCCGCCAAGGAAAAGCGCGCCGAGACGGTCGACCGGCTGGTCGCCCAGTTCGAGCAGAACGCCGCCCAGGCCCTGCGCATGGTGGCCGCCGCCGCCACCGAACTGGACAGCACAGCCCAGGCGATGGAGGCGACGGCCCAGCGCACCAGCTCCCAGGCGGCGACCGCCGCCGCCGCCGCCGAACAGACCAGCGCCAACGTGCAGACGGTGGCGAGCGCAACGGAGGAGATGGCGGTCTCGGTCCGCGAGATCGCCGGCATGGTCACGCGTTCGACGGAAGTGGCCGGGCGGGCGGTCACCCAGGCCGAACGCACCAACGAGACGGTGCGCGGGCTGGCCGACACCGCCCAGCGCATCGGCGCGGTGGTGCAGCTCATCACCAACATCGCCGGCCAGACCAATCTGCTGGCGTTGAACGCCACCATCGAGGCGGCCCGCGCCGGCGAGGCCGGCAAGGGCTTCGCCGTCGTCGCCAGCGAGGTGAAGAGCCTGGCCAACCAGACGGCGAAGGCGACGGAGGACATCGCCGCCCAGATCGCGGCGATCCAGGACGCGACCGGGGAGGCTGTCGGCGCCATCGCCGGTATCGGCGAAACCATCGGATCGATCAACGAGATCTCGGCCTCGATCGCCGCCGCGGTCGAGGAGCAGGGGGCGGCCACCGGCGAGATCGCCCGTAACGTCCAGCAGGCCGCGACCGGAACGCAGCAGGTGTCCGGCATCGTCGGCACCGTGACCCTGGCGACCGGCGAGACCGGCGCCGCGGCACGGCAGGTGCTGGGATCGGCCGGCAGCCTGTCGCAGCAGGCCGAAACCCTGCGGGTGAATGTCGACCGTTTCCTGTCGTCGATCAAGGCGGCCTGACGGCTCTGGGCCTCGGACAAAGGCCCCGCGGCAAAGGCGCTGGGTGCCCCCCAGCCGTCTGCCCAATCCGAAGGCGGTGGCCCATTCAACCGGGATGACGGACATGGACGCTGAAGAAACCTGTTTCCCGAAGATCGGCCCGGCTTGTCGCGGTGCCTCCGGCGGGATCATCCGAACCTTCGACTGGTCCCGTACGCCTCTCGGGCCGGAGAAGGACTGGCCGGCGCTCCTGCGCGTCGTCGTGGATCTGGTGTCGGACTCCCCTCTGGCGAAGGCCGTCCTGTGGGGATCCGACCTCGTCCTGATTTACAACGATGCCTACCGCCGGATCGCCGCCGGACGACGTTGGTGCAGAACTCGGCGCGTTGATGGACTCCGCCCTGGAAAGAACGGGCTCGCCGTCGTAGGCGCCGTCCGCCAGGACCGCGCCGATCGGGATCGTGATCTGGTCGAGCAACGGACCGACCAGCGAGGCGTCTCCCTCCTCGTTGCCCGTCAACGCCGAGGCAAGGATTTCGCCGGTGGCGGGATCAACGGCCAGGTGCAGCTTGCGCCAGCATCGGCGCGCAGTGCCGCCGTGCTTTTCCAGGTGCCACTCGCCCCGGCCGAACACCTTCAGCCCGGTGGAATCGATGACCACGGTGACCGGCCCGTCCGTCCTGGCCAGGGTGCTTGCCATCTCCAGATCGGCGCTGCGCCGGGAAAACGTCGTGTGATCCGGGACCGGCAGGTCCAGGCCGAGCAGGCGCATGAGCGCGCCCAGCAAACCCTCGGTCTGCCGCCATGGCCGACCGAACGCCAGCCGCAGCATCAGCCCGGTCTCGATGGCGAGGTCGGAGTAGCGCGCGGGCCGGCCACCCCGTCTCGTGGCGGGTGGCGTCCACGCGTCGATCGCCTCCGGCGTCACCCAGATCGTCAGGTCGCCCCGCTGGCGCAGTGCCGCATCGTAGGCCGCCCAGTTCTCCACACGGTACCGGGCCTTCGGGATCTTGTGGCGGCGCGGCTCGTTGGTCTTGTGGGGCATCGAGGTCTCGGCTTCAGCGGGCCGCTTCTATATCCGCTCGCCCTCCAGACCGCCACCAGCCCGCCCTTTTTGCACCAACGTCCAGACTCTAGGCTATTGGTTTTCCGTGTGATTCACGTTTTAAGCGATTCCGCTTGAACCGATCACACTCTAGGTTGTGCACAGCGGCGGCGATGGCGATCTCGGTGGCCTGCACTCGGTCGGTATGGAACCGCAGGGTCGGTCCGAGGACCTGCTTCCAGCATCCGATCTGTCCCTCGACCTTTGCCCTCTGATTGTAGCCGCTGCTCCGCTGCCAAGCCATGCGCTCGGTCTCGGCGACCACCTGAATGCGGTGGTCACGTTGCGTGGGCACGGTCGAGGCGGTGTCGCTGAGCACGGCGTCCGCCCGAGGCGGCGCGGCCACAGCCGCTTCGGGATGGCGCTCGTGAATGGTGGCGTAGACGGCGCTCCGGTCGTAGGCGCCATCGCCGGTGAGTGCTACCACCGGGCCCGTGACCTGGTCGAGCAACGGGCCGCCATCAACGTCGCGGTCGGTCAGCGTGGCGGCGGTGATCCGGCCGCTCGCCGCCTCCATGCCGATGTGCAACCTCTTCCAGGAGCGCTGCTCCCTGGTGCCGTGCTTTTCGATCAGCCACTCGCCCGGTCCCCGCAGCTTCAGCCCGGTGCCGAACAACAACCGCAGCCGGCCGATTGCTGCCCGGCCTGGAAAAATGCGGCCATATCATGCGTTCCGCATCATGATAAAATGTTTTACTAAATCGGTTGAGTTGCCTATAGTGTGGGTATCGGACTTTCTTTATGCCCAGCGAGAAACAAACGGAAAGGGCCGACAAGAACGAATTTGGAGGAAACCGATGAAGTTGGCGATGATGGCGACGGTGGCACTTCTTTGCCTGGGTACGGTCGCCGAAGCGAAGACGACGGTCAATGTCTGGTTCCATGCTGGCCGCGGTGGCGAACGCCAGGTTCTGGAAGACCAGATTGCCCGCTTCAACATCGAACGCCCGGATGTCGAGATCAAAGCGGTCCAGTTGCCGGAAGGGAGCTACAATGACCAGATCAGCGCTGCGGCGATGAGCGGCGCCCTGCCCGACTTGCTGGACTTTGACGGCCCGCTGCTGGCGAATTATGTCTGGTCGGGATATGTCCGGCCGCTGGACGATCTGCTACCCAAAGACGTTCTCGACGATCTGCTGCCCTCGCTGAAGGCGCAAGGGACCTATCCGGTCGACGGCAAGCTGTACGGGATCGGCACCTTCGACAGCGGGCTGGCGCTGTGGGCGAACCGTCCGCTCCTGGAAAAGGCGGGCATCCGCATCCCAACCCTCCCGGAAGACGTTTGGACGCTGGCGGAGTTCGAGGACGCGATGGAGCGGCTGTCCAAGCTGGATGGCATCAAATGGCCGCTCGACGCCAAACTCAGCTACGGCAACGGCGAATGGTTCACCTACGGCTTCTCGCCCATCCTCCAGTCCTTCGGCGGCGACCTGATCGACCGCAAGAGCTGGAAGGCCGCGGGAACCCTGGATGGCGACGCCTCCGTCCGCGGGCTCCAGACCCTGCAGGGCTGGATCAGGCGCGGCTGGGTGACGCCCGCATCGGCCGGCGACACCAGCTTCTACGGCGACAAAACGGCGGCCATGGCGCTGGTCGGCCACTGGGCCTACCCCAACCATGACAAGGGTCTGGGCGAGAACGCCATCCTGATCCCGATGCCGAAGTTCGGCGACCGGCAGGTGACCGGCCTCGGCTCCTGGAACTGGGGCATCTCGGCCGACAGCAAGCACCCGACCGAGACGGCGGCCTTTCTCGCCTTCCTGATGCGGCCCGAAGAGGTGGTCCGCATCTCCAACGCCAACGGCGCCGTTCCCGGCCGCAAGGCCGCGATCCCGCTTTCCAGCCTCTACAAGGAGGGTGGCAGGCTGAACCTGTATTACAGGCAATTGCTGACCATCGGCGTCTCCCGCCCCTTCCACCCGGCCTATCCGCTGATCACCCGCGCCTTTGCCGACGCCGTCAGCAATGTCGCATCCGGTGCCGACGTGAAGACCGAACTGCGCAAGGCGGCTGCCCGGATCGACCGCGGGATCGCCGAGAATGGCGGGTATCCGCCTTTCGGCGGCAAGAAGTAGGCGCCCTCTTGCCCATGAGGCACCGCCCCCCTCGACCGTCCGGCCCGGCCCGGCGCGCTGTTGAAAGAGTTGGCGACGTGACTGATACCTCAATCGCATCTCAGGCGACCGACCTGCCGCGGCGGGCGGTCGCAACTCGACCGAAGAAGGGCCGTGCGGTCGCCCTCATGTTGGCGCCGACGCTCATTCTGCTGACGCTGTTCCTGATCGTTCCCTTCGCCCTGTCGATCGGGCTGTCCTTCACCAACCACAATCTGCTCAACCGCCGGACCGTCACCCTGCTTGTCGGGCTGGACAATTACCTGTCGATCCTGGGCGACGAACGGTTCTGGCATGCCGCCTGGAACACTGCGTGCTTCGCCCTGGTGGTGGTGCCGGTGCAGACCGCGCTGGCGCTGCTGCTGGCGGTGCTGGTCAATGCCGGCCTGCCCGGCCGCAACCTGTTCCGCGGGATCTATTTCCTGCCGACGGTGCTGTCCATGGCGGTGGTCAGCGTGGTGTGGGCCGGGCTGCTCCGGGCGCCGCAGGGCGTGCTCAACGCTCTGGTCGGCATCCTGTCGAACGGCACGCTCGGCCCCTATGACTGGCTCGGCGACGAGGCTTTCGCCCTGCCCACGATCATGGTGCTCTCGATCTGGCAAGGCGTCGGCTTCCAGATGGTGATCTATCTGGCCGGTCTGCAATCGATCAACACCGAACTCTACGAGGCGGCGCGCATCGACGGGGCCAACCGCTTCCAGCAATTCCTGCACATCACCCTGCCCAGCCTGCGCAACACCCACATCTTCGTCGTGCTGGCGACCACCGTCCTGGCCTTCAAGCTGTTCGGACAGGTCGATGTGCTGACCCAGGGCGGACCGCTGGACAGCACGAACACGCTGGTCCGCTACATCTTCACCGCCGGCTTCCGCGAACACCGCGTCGGTTATGCCTCGGCGGCGTCGGTGATCTTCTTTCTGCTGGTGCTGGCCATCGCGCTCGTACAGCGCGCCCTGATGCGCGAAGACCGGGAGATCGGATCATGACCATGCCACGCCCTCCCTCGTTGCGGCTGCTGTCGCCGGCCGCGGTGCTGATCTACACGGCGATGCTGGCGGCGGCGGCGATCATGCTGGGTCCGCTGGTGGTGATGCTGGTCACCAGCCTGAAGGCAGACGACGTGCAGATCGTCAGCGATCTCGGCAGCGCCCGCGCCTTCATGCCCGGTCCGGTCAGCCTGGACAAGTACCGGGCGGTCCTGACCGACCGGCAGATGCCCTTCCTGCGCTTCTTGCTGAACACGGTGGTGGTGGTGGTCTGCATCGTCGGCTTCGGCATCATCGTCAACTCGATGGCGGCCTACTGTCTGGCGCGGCGGCGGTTCCGCGGCCGCGACCTGCTGCTGGCGGTCGTCATCGCGCTCATCATCGTCCCGGTCGAAAGCCTGGCCGTCCCGCTGCTGATGATGGTGAACGCGCTGGGCTGGACGGAGAGCTACCACGTCCAGATCGTTCCATTCATCGCCCATCCCTTCTCGATCTTCCTGTTCTACCAGTATTTCGCGAAGCTTCCGAAGGATCTGGACGAGGCGGCGGTCATGGACGGCGCCTCCACCTGGCGGATCTACTGGTCGATCATCATGCCGCTGAGCGCACCGGTGATCGCGACGGTCGCCATCCTCCAGGGGCTGGAGTTCTGGAGCGCCTATCTGTGGCCGCTGATGGTCACCCGCGGGCCGGAGTTCCGCCCGCTGTCCGTCGCCGTGGCCCAGTTCTTCGGGCAGGAGCCGAGGCAGTGGGGCGAGGCGATGGCCTTCGCCAGCATGGCCTCGCTGCCCGTCGTCACCGCCTATCTCGTCTTTCAGCGCTGGTTCATCCAGAGCGTCGTCGGCGCCGCCGTCAAAGGATAAGCGATGTTCAATCCGCCCGATCAGTATGTGTGGGATTTCTGGACCGTCGAGGACCGGGGAGTCACCCATCTCTTCTATCTCAGCGCCCCGCGCAGCCTGCCGGATCCCGAAATGCGCCATGCCAATGCGCGCTGCGGCCATGCGGTGTCCCGCGACCTTGTTCACTGGACCCGACTGCCGATGGCGCTGGAACCCGGTCCGGCGGGGTCGTGGGACGACCGCGCGATCTGGACCGGCAGCGTGTGCCGGGCCGGCGGGCGCTGGGCCATGCTCTACACCGGAACCAATTGGGCCGAGGACGGCAAGATCCAGCGCGTCGGGCTCGCCTGGTCGGACGATCTGATCAGCTGGAGCAAGGATCCCGCCAACCCGGTGATCGAGGCGAACCCTTCGCATTACCTCGGCCGGAATCCCGCCCATCATCAGGAACTGGCCTGGCGCGATCCCTTCCTGATGCCGGATCCCGCCGGCGATGGCTATCTCGCCTACATCACGGCGCAGCGGCGCGGGACGGCACCGGGCAAGCCGGGCTGCGTGGCGCTGGCCCGTTCCGCCGATCTGCGCTCCTGGACAGTCGGCGGGCCGGTCACCGAGATGGACGAGTTCTTCCTGATGGAGATACCGCAGGTCATCCCATGGAAAGGCCGCTACATCCTGGTCTTCAATGCGGACCGCAGCTGGGTGCGGGAGGACAGCGATGCACCGGTGGCCACCGGCGCCTTCTATGCCGTGTCGGACCGCTGCGACGGCGGCTTCCGCTATGCCGGTCCCCTGGCGGTCGGACCGACCAATGCGCTGTTCGGGATCAAGCTGCTGCCGGCCCCGGATGGAAGCCCGGCCGCGATCGGCTGGCGGGGCTACCAGCCGGATGGCAGTTTCCTGGGCGGGGTAACCGACCCTCTGCCGGTGCGCATCGGGCCGGACGCCCGGATCGACTGCCTGACGCCATGACCGGCCCCGCCCCGATCGGAACCGCTGACAAGGATTGGGAGTCCTCGCGCAATGGCACCCGTGACGCTGCACAACATCCGCAAGAGCTATCAGCAGCACGCCGTCATCCACGGCATCGATCTCGACATCGCCCATGGCGAGTTCATCGTCTTCGTCGGCCCGTCGGGCTGCGGGAAATCGACCCTGCTGCGCATGATCGCCGGGCTGGAGCCCATCTCGTCGGGCGAGATGCTGATCGACGGCCTGCGGGCCAATGACCAGGATCCCGTAGAGCGCGGCGTGGCGATGGTTTTCCAGTCCTATGCCCTCTATCCGCACATGACTGTGCGCGAGAACATGGCGTTCGGACTGAAGATGGCGAAGGCCAGCCGGGCGGTGATCGACCAGCGCGTGGCGGAGGCGGCGCGGATCCTCCATCTGGAGCATCTGCTGGACCGGCGCCCCCGCGCGCTGTCGGGCGGCCAGCGCCAGCGCGTCGCAATCGGCCGGGCGATCGTCCGCCATCCCAAGGTGTTCCTGTTCGACGAACCCCTGTCGAATCTGGACGCCGCCTTGCGGGGCAACATGCGGCTGGAGATCGCCCGGCTGCATCGGGACATTGGCAACACCATGATCTACGTCACCCACGATCAGGTGGAGGCGATGACGCTGGCCGACCGCATCGTCGTCCTGAACGCCGGCAGGGTGGAACAGGTGGGCACGCCGCTGGAGCTCTACGAAAGTCCGGCCAACCGGTTCGTCGCCGGTTTCCTGGGGTCGCCGGCCATGTCCTTCCTGACCGGTAGGGTCGAAGCGGTTAACGGGGGCGGGGTGCGGGTCGGGCTCCTCGACGGCAGTTCGGTGCAGTCGGACTGCCGTCCCGGCCCGACGACCAAGGTCGGCGATTCCGTCACCGTGGGCATCCGGCCGGAAGCCCTGAGCGCCGGCAACCAATGGGGCTTCCGCCTGATGCTGGAGATCCGGGACATCGAGTATCATGGGGACCGCGGCTTCCTGCATGGTGCCGGCCCCGGCATGGAGGCCCTGACCGCGGCGATTCCCGGTGGAAAGCGCTTCCGCGTCGGCGAGCGGGTGGAGGTTTTCTTCCAACCCGACGCGCTGCACCTGTTCGATGCCTCCGGTGCCGCCCTGGCGCGGGCGAACCGCTAACAGGCTCTTCTAGAAGCCGCCGCCGGATGGCGGGGTTGCATTCCCATGCGCATGGGGACGGTATAGGATCGCGGTTCCATCCGTCCAATGTCCTGGGTGCCATGTCCAGCCGTCCGACCATCAAAAGCGTCGCCGCCGAAGCCGGAGTGTCCACGACCACGGTTTCCCTGGTCGTGAACAACAACGCCGACGCCATCCCCGAAACGACCCGCGAGCGGGTGTGGCAAGCGGTGCGCAAGCTCGGTTACCGGCCGAATCCAAGCGCCCGGGCGCTCAGTTCTTCCCAGACCCATACCATCGGCTTCATCACGGACGTGATCGCATCGTCGGGCTATGCCGGCCGCACGATCGTCGGCGCGCAGGAACTGAGCTGGGCCAACGACAAAGTCCTGCTGATCGTGAACACCGGGGGCGATGCCGCCATCACCCGTGCCGCGGTCGATATGCTGCGCGACCGGCAGGTCGACGGCATCATCTACGCCGCCATGTCCATGTGCGCGGTAGAGTTGCCGGCCGAACTGCTGACGATGCCGACGGTGCTGGTGAACGCCTATGACCCGCGGGACCGCTTTCCCTCCATCCTCGCGGACGAGGAGCTGGGCGGCTATACCGCCACCCGCGCGCTGATCGAAGCCGGACACCGACGCATCGGCCTGCTGTACGGCCTGCCGGAAGTGGATGCCGGCCGCGAACGGCTGGCCGGCTACCGGCGGGCGCTGGCGGAGGCCGACATCGCCTGGGACGATCGGTATGTCCGCAGCGATTGCTGGTTCCCGGAAGGCGGCCACCGCTCCACCATGGCTCTGATGGCGCTGGAACAGCAGCCGACCGCGCTGTTCTGCATCAACGACTGGGTGGCGATGGGCTGCTACGAAGCCCTCAAGGAGCTTGGACTGTCCATCCCGAAGGACGTGGCCGTCGTCGGCTATGACAACCACGAGCTGGCCGGGCTGCTGCGGCCGGGTTTGACCACCATGCAACTGCCTCATTACGAACTCGGCCGCAAGGCGGTGGAATATCTTCTTGGATCACCGGAGGCGCAGGCGGCCAACCGGATGATCCGCGTGCCCTGCCCGCTGATCCGCCGCAGCTCCATCTGATACCAACGGCCATCGTAGAAAAACAGCAGGTATCCGCGCTGCCCGGCGCGACGACGGCACAAGCCGCACCCATTGCATTGCCGATTTAGTAAATCGCTTCACTAAATCGGTTGACTCAAATTGATCGTATGTCCTACAATTAATTTCAGCCGGACAAACCGGGGCGACGACGGGGCGAGGATCATCCGCTCTGCTGCCAGCGTCCCGGTTCGACCCAACCGGTTCGGCCGCTCCTGTGCTGGCGGAACATCCCGCTTTCCCGCCATCGCCATCCCGCGCAACGCCGCGGGATGACCCCGTGCCGCCATATCGACGCGGCCCGCCATCACGACAACGAACGCCCAAAAGGGGGGAAGTTATGCCTGGATTTTCACGGTATTGCGGCGTGTCCGCCGCGGCTTTGGCATTGGCCGGCTGCCTGGGAGCGGCCGAGGCAAGGGCCGAAACCGGCTTCAAGCTGCTGCTGGGCGGCGACGCCTATTTCGAAGGCGGGGCCGTCGACCAGAAGCTTGACGCCGGCCAGCGCTCCGTCGAGTTCCGCAACCGCGTCCGCCTGAAGGTCGCCCCGACCGCCACCGCCGACAACGGCCTGCAATATGGCGCGCGCCTCACCCTGATGGCCGCCAACGGCGACCGCACCGCGTCCGACGACGGCGCCTACCTGTTCGTGAAGGGCGGCTTCGGCCAGATCAGCGCCGGCGGCCAGGGCGGCCCCAGCGACGACAGCGGTGTCATCGCCCCGTCCGACTGGGGAACCGGCGGCGTCGACGGCGCCTTCGCCGCCTTCCTCGGCAACACCGGCGCCAACGTGCCGTCGATGACCACCAACCTGAAGGCGCTGAAGTCGGGAGACGCCGGCACCCGGCTGGTCTACTCCTCGCCACGCTTCTCCGGCCTGCAGGCGGTGGTCAGCTATCAGCCGCAGACCGGCAGCTTCAACACCAACATCGACCGCAACAAGAGTCTGACCCCGGCGGACGCCACCCACACCGGCGGCTACTCCGACGTCGTTGAAGGCGGCGTGAACTACGACGACCAGCTGGGCGACGTCGCCGTCAAGGGTGCCGCCTACGTCCTAGGAGGCCAGGCCCGCAACTCCGCCGCCGGCGCGTCGTTCGAGCGGCTGACCTCCTACCATCTCGGCCTGTCCGCCGCCTATGGCGGGCTGAAGCTCGGCGGCAGCTATTCCTGGGGCGGCGAGAGCGGCTACATCCGCAGGGCCAGCAACAGCGCGGCCACAGACCGCGGCGGTCAAAATGTCTGGACCGTCGGCGCGCAATACACTTTGGCCGCCTACACGCTGGGCGTCGGCTACATGCATTCGATGGACGCCGGCGACCTCGCCGTGCGCGGCAACCGCAACTTCGACCTCATCACCACCGGCATCCGCTACGTCGCGGCGCCGGGCTTGGCCTTCGGGGCGGAATACAACCACTTCCGCCTGAACTCCGACGTCGCGAGCCAGAACGATCGCGGCAACATGGTCCTGGTCCGGACGAGCCTGGACTTCTAGGTCTCCCATCGTCCTCTGACGTTTGCGTCCATCCCGGTACGACTGGCCGGTTGCCGGCATGTGCCTTCTCACGACGGCCAATGCCCGGCAACCGGCAATTTTTTTCCATCAACCTTTCGCTTCGGAGTCCCTCGCCATGCACTCCGCACTCTCGACCGGCGCCTTGCCGAGAGGCCGCCGATTCGGCGTCCAGGCGAAACTGCTTGCCGCCTTCATGAGCATGGCGGCCATCACAGTCGGGGTCTGCGGAAGCGGGCTGTTGTCTCTCTCCGCCCTGAGGAAGCCGCTCGACCGCGTGGTTTCGGTCAGCCTGCCCAATATGGAACTGGCAAATCGCCTGGCTTCCGCGAGCGCCGGCATCGCTCTGGCCGCCCCGTCGCTGGACGCAGCCGACAGCGAGGCCACGAGGGCCCGGCTGTTCGAGGACATCAACAATCGCGGCCGGATGCTCACTGCCCTGATCAATGAGGTCGAGAGCCGCCATGACGGCGAATTCGGGAACGATTTGCGCAGCTCGATGACGAGCCTGCTTGCGACGCTCGGGACGGCAAACGGAACGGTGGCGCGACGGCTCTACCTCCGTGCCCGCCGGCAGGCGGTGCTCGTGGCGCTCGATCACGATGCAGACCGGCTCGACGCGGAACTGACCCCCCTGATCGAAATGCTGGGTGTAGAGCTCCGCAGCAAGGGAGACACGGTTCAATCCTCCCTCGATTTCGAACTCGACGCGCTGACGGAGGCATTGGCCGGCTTCCGGCAGGTGTCCGGCAGCGCTGCCCCTGACGCCGCCTCGGGTGGCGAGCCGTTGGCCGCCCTGGAGCGTGCCGTCGCCACGGCAACCGACAATGCCCGCGCCGAACTGCGCGAAGGGTTGTCACCCCTTCTGAGCCGGGGCCTGCTGCGATTCAGGGCGGCATTGGAAACGGCAACCCACGGCAGCATCGTCGCGGGCATTCTCCGCGAGGCGAGCCAGACGATCGACGAACGGCGCTTGGCCCAGCTGGAACAGGAGTATTCGAGCCAGACGGTCCTGCTCTCGAACAGGGTAAGGCTTCTCCAGCGGGGCGGCGATGGGAAGGACGTCGCTGCGCTTGCCGGAACTGTCGAGACACTGATCGCCCATGGCTGGGGCGAGGACGGTCTCTTCGCATTGCGCCGCTCCGAAACGTCGGCGATGCGGGAAGGCGCTGCGATCCTGGCCGAAAACCGGCAACGCGCGGAAGAATTGTCCGCAGGGGTCGACACGCGGATCGCCGCCATGCGCGCGGACGCCCACGCCGCGGTCGAAACGGTCGGCGCGACCCTGGCGGCCGATCGCCTGACGATGATGCTTTCCGCCGCGGCCAGTGCCGTGGCCGCACTGCTGCTGATCTGGGGCGTCGGACACCGGATGATCGTGTCGCGGCTGCGCCGGCTGGCCTCGGCGATGCTGGCGATTGCCGGCGGCCGGCTCGATTCGGAAATTCCGGCCGGCGGCGCCGACGAGATCGGCGAGATGACCGAAGCGCTGACGGTTTTCCGCGACACCGCCCTCGTCGCCCGCGATGCCGGCGCGCGTGCCGAACGCGAGCGGAACCGCGCCACGGAGGAACGGTCGCGCACGATGCACGAGATCGCCGAGCAGATCGAAGACCTCGTCCGGTCGGTGCTGCACAGCGTGTCGGCCTCGGCATCGGGAATGCAGGAGATCGCCCAGGGAATGAGCCGGACCGCGCGTGCGACCGCCGAGGAGACCGTCATGGCGACCGACAGCTCCCGTCAGGCGGAAGACAGCGTCAGGGCGGTGGCGGCGGCGACGGCGGAACTGTCGCACTCCATCGGCGCGGTGCGCGACCGCGTGCTGCGCTCCGGCACGATCGCCCGCGACGCGGCCGCGACGGTCACGCGCACGAACGAGGCCATCGACGGCCTTGCCGCCAGCGTGCGCACTATCGGCGACGTCGTCGGACTGATCAGCCGGATTGCGGCCCAGACCAATCTCCTGGCGCTCAATGCCACGATCGAGGCAGCCCATGCCGGGGAGGCCGGAAAGGGGTTCGCCGTCGTCGCGGCCGAGGTGAAGGCCCTGGCCGGAGAGGTCGCGGCGGCAACCGACGACATCACCGGACAGATCGCCAGCATCCGCAACACGACGGAACAGGTGGTAGCGGCGACCCGCAGCATCGCCACCGTCGTCAACCAGCTCAACGACCTCTCCCTCGACGTGTCCGAAACGGTCGAACGGCAGCGGGACATCACCGGCATGATCGCGCAGAACGTCGAAGTCGCCATGACGGGCGCTGGGCGGGTCCGCGACACCATCGACACCGTCACCAGATCCGCCGGCACTGCCGGCGAGACCGCGGATCGGGTCCTGTCCGCCTCGGCGACGGTCGTCCGGGCGGTCGAGGCCCTGGACACGCAGGTCGGCACGCTGGTGGCCCGCATGAGGCGCTGACTCCCTAGCCCTTTGGCCAGCCCGGAGACCAGTGACCGAAATGCCTCCGTCAGCCACGACAGCTTGCGCGCGCCGGTTTGATAAAGCGTTTTATTGAACCGATTGACTGATAGTGGAACGTACCCTATAGCATCCATGTCCAGCGGATCCGAACGGGGTCCGAACAGGATGCGGCAAGCGGTCCGCTGCTCCCGGCGCTGCCTTCTCCCCGGCGGGTCCGGCCGTCATGCCGAGAAGACAGTCTGTTCAAGCCGCCATCGCCATGCGTCCGGCGGTCTGCCTTTGCAACAACAAACGCGTTCGAACAGGAGGAAGTCATCTTGGAACTCAACGCCGCCAGAGCGATCCTTTCCACCATCGGAGGGGCGGGGAACATCGTCAGCGCAGCCCATTGCGCAACGCGCCTGCGCCTCGTTCTGAAAGACCCCGCCGCTGTCGACAAGGCGGCATTGGAGAAGATCGAGGCCGTCAAGGGGACGTTCCTCTCCGGCGGGCAGTTCCAGATCGTCATCGGTCAGGGCGCGGTGAAGCGCGTGTTCGACGGCGTCATCGCCCTCGGCGTCAAATCGGTGTCGGTGGAGGAGGCGAAGGCGGACGCCGCCGCGAACCTCAACATCCTCCAGCGCCTGGCACGGCTGCTCTCCAACATCTTCGTTCCGATCATCCCGGTGATCGTCGCCAGCGGCCTGCTGATGGGCGCCCTCGGCATGGCGACGACGCTCGGCTGGCTGACCGGCCAGTCGTCGCTGTTCCAGCTTCTCAACATCGTGTCGAACACCGCGTTCGTCTTCCTGCCGATCCTCGTCGCCTTCTCCGCCGCCCGAGAGTTCCGTGTGAGCCCCTTCATGGCTGCGGCGCTGGGCGGCATCATGATCCATCCGGATTTGCAGAATGCCTGGACGGTCGGCACCGGCGTGAAGGAATACTGGGATCTGTTCGGCATTCCGGTCGCCAAGCTCGGCTATCAAGGCACCGTGCTGCCGATCCTGATCGCGGTCTGGGTCATGAGCCACATCGACCGGCTGGTCCGCCGGGTGGTGCCCGATATGTTCGACATCGTGCTGACGCCGTTCCTCACGCTCCTGGTCTCGGCCTTCTTCGCCCTGACGGTCCTCGGTCCGGCCGGCCGGATCCTCGGGGACGGCATCTCCGTCGGCCTCCAGGCGCTCTACACCCATGGCGGCGTCCTCGCCGGCCTCCTCTTCGGAGGCGTCTATTCGGCGATCGTGGTGACCGGCGTCCACCATTCCTTCCATGCGATCGAGGCGGGCCTGCTGGCGAATCCGGCGATCGGCATCAACTTCCTTCTGCCGATCTGGGCGATGGCCAACGTCGCCCAGGGCGGTGCCGCCCTGGCGGTCTTCTTCCGCACGGACGACGTCAAGGTGAAGCAGATCGCCCTGCCGGCTTCGCTTTCCTGCCTGCTCGGGATCACCGAGGCCGCTATCTTCGGTGTCAACCTGCGCTTCGTCCGGCCCTTTGTCTGCGCGGCGGCGGGCGGCGCGGTCGGCGGCGCCTTCGTCGTCGCCACCAAGGTCGGCATGACGGCGGTCGGCGTCACCGGCATTCCCGGCATCGCCATCGTCGAGCCGACCTCCATCCCGAGCTATCTCATCGGGATGCTGATCGCGTTCGCCGTCGCCTTCGCCGGCTCCTGGCTCTTCGGTCTCAAGAAGGGCCAAGCCTGATTTCCCCATTCCCCGACCTCGGAAAGAGCGTTCTTTGCGCACCGAAAACAGCATTCCCATGCCGGACCCGAATCGTGATCCCTGGCGCCCGCAGTTCCACCTTTCGGCACCGGTCGGGCTGATCAATGACCCGAACGGCCTGATCCATTGGAAGGAGGCTCATCACATCTTCTTCCAATGGAATCCGCTTGGCTGCACCCACGAAAACAAGTGCTGGGGCCATGCGCGGTCGGCCGATCTCGTAAACTGGGAGTTCCTGCCGCTCGCGCTCGCGCCGACGGAACGCTTCGACAGCCACGGCTGCTATTCCGGTTCCGCGGTCGCCGACGGGGACGAGCTGGTGCTGGTCTATACCGGGAATGTCAGGAACGGGCTGGGGGAACGGGAAACCCACCAATGCCTCGCCCGCTCCGGCGACGGCATCCGGTTCGACAAGCGGGGTCCGGTGATCACCGGACCCTCTCCTGGCTATACCACCCATTTCCGCGACCCGAAGGTCTGGCGCGACGAGACGGGCTGGTGGATGGTGCTCGGCGTCCAGACCACGGATCTCGCCGGCACCGTGCTGCTGCTGCGTTCGCCCGACCTGCTGGGCTGGAGCGTCGTCGGACCGATCCTCGCAGCCGGCCAACATGGCTACATGTGCGAATGCCCCGATCTGTTCCGGATTGGCGGCAGCGACGCGCTGATATTCTGCGAACAGCACCATGGGCACGGTGATGGCGGCTCGGGGTTTTCCCCCAACGTCGCCGGGGTGGTGATCGGGCGCATCGATCTCGACACCGGCCGTTTCGACCATGGCCTCTTCCATCCGCTCGACCATGGCCGCGACTTCTATGCACCGCAGAGCTGGCTGGCACCCGACGGCAGACGCCTGCTGATCGGCTGGATGGGGCTGCCGGAACAGACGGCGGCTCCCACCGTAGACGCAGGTTGGATGCATTGCCTGACCATCCCCAGGGAACTGGTGCTGGCCGGTGATCGTCTCCACCAGCGTCCGGCCCGCGAGCTTGCCGCCCTGCGGGGGGAAGAACGTAGCCTCGAGGGTCTCGCCGTCGCCGGGAAACGGTGGATCGACGGCCTCGAAGCCACGGCATGCGAAATCAGGCTTGATCTAGCCCCGGAGGAAACAGGCGATCTTGCGCTTGTCCTGCGGGCCGCCGCCGGCGAGCCGGTCATCCTCGCCTTCCGGCGCGACACCGGCGAAATCCGGTTGCATGGGCCAGGGATCGATGGGCGGATATCGCTGCTGGGCCTGGCGCTCGCCAGCCGGCCGGTCGAGACGGTCACCGTTTTCGTCGACCGCTCCAGCATCGAGGTCTTCATCGACGGCGGAGACATCGTTCTTTCCGCCAGGACCTATCCGCATCCGTCGCCCACGAGAATCGGCCTCCGCTCCGAGCAGGGCGCAAGGGTGCTGCGCCTGACCCATTGGCCGCTTGGCGAGTCGTTCAGCCACGAGAAGCAGACATGTCGCGCGGAACAGCGCTGACATCCAAGGAGACGAGACCATGTTCCTGAGCCGCATGTTCGGTCGCAAGCCGGCCGCCGAGACCGCGGAAGCCACCGTCCCGACCGGCGCCCCGACCGGCGCCCCGGTGTCCGGCCCGGTCGACGTCGCCGCGCCGCTCGCCGGCCGGCTGATCGATATCGGCGAGGTGCCGGATCCAGTGTTCGCCGGGCGCGTTCTGGGGGATGGAATCGCCATCGACCCCGACGGCGCCGTGCTCCACGCGCCGTTCGACGGGCGGGTCACGGGGCTGCACGAAGGCCGCCATGCGATCAATCTGCGCGCCGCGAACGGGACGGAGGTCCTGATCCACATCGGCATCGACACCGTGGGCCTCCATGGGCATGGCTTCCATCTGCATGTCGCCGAAGGCGCCCAGGTCGGCCGCGGCGCCCCGCTGGTCACCTTCGAACCGGACGTGATCAGGCCGAAGGCCCGCTCGATGGTCGTCCTGATGATCGTCACCAACGGCGAAAGCTGGAGCCTGCGCGACCTCCGGGAGCCCGGACCGGTCGGCATCGGGGAGATCTGCTGCCGGCTGGCGCCGGTCGATGAGGCCACCGACGCCTCCCCGTTGAGCGCCTCCCTTCCGATGACCGTTCCAGCGACCCGGGCCCCTGCCGAGACCGCAATCGTCCGCCGGATCGCGGAAATCCGCGATCCGTTCGGCCTGCATGCCAGACCGGCCGGCGTCGTCGCCGATCACGCCAAGAAAAGCCCGGTGCCGATCACCGTCAGCCTTGGCGGCCGGCAGGCCGATGCCCGCAGCGCCGTCTCGTTGATGGTGCTCGGCGCACATTGCGGTGATCTGCTGACCATCGAGGCGCAGGGACAGGATGGCGCCGCCGCCGTCGATGCGATCGTCGCCTTTCTCGGTACGCCGACAGCGGCCGGCGAGGACCGGCCCGCCGCAGAGGAGCATCAAGCGGCGCCGGTCGCCGTGAATGCCTCCCCCCTGCCGTTCGGCGAGCCGGTGAGCCTGCGTGGCGTCACCGCCGCTCCCGGGCAAGCCGTGGGCCATACGCTGCGGCTGGTCCGCGAAGATCTCGCCTTCGCCGCCACGGCCGCCGACCCCGCCGCGGAAACCGCCGCTCTCGAACAGGCGCTCGTGGCGACCCGCGCGCGGATCGCCGCCCTGATCGCGGAACTCGGCGACGAGGGCGAACGGGGCCGCCACGGCGGCAAGCAAGCCGAGATCCTTGGCGCCCATCTCTCCTTTCTCGACGATCCCTTCCTGAAGGCCGCGGCCGACCGCCTGATCGCCTCGGGCAAGAGCGCGCCCTTCGCCTGGAAGGCCGCGGTCGATGAGCAGATCACCGCGTTGCGCGGTCTCGGCAACCGGGTGCTCGCCGAACGGGCGACCGATCTGGAAGATATCCAGCGCCGCGTCCTGCTCCAACTTCTCGGGCGGACGGAGGAGCGTCTGCGACTGGGCGACCGTACCGTCCTGATCGCGGACGACCTGCTGCCATCGCAGTTCGCCGAGTTGGAACTCGACCGCGTGGCCGGCATCTGCCTCGCCGCTAGCGGCCCCACCTCCCACGTCGCCATCCTCGCCGCGTCCCGCGGCATCCCGGCCGTGGTGGCAATCGGCCCCGACGCCCTGCGTGTGCAGGACGGCCAGGCGGTGATCATCGACGCCGGAAAGGCCGACGTGTGGATCAATCCTCCGTCGGATTCCATCACGTCGGTCGAGCGGGCGATCACGGTTCGCCGTGCCCGCCTCGCCGAGGCGCGCGCGGCGGCCGGGGCCGATTGCCGCACCACCGACGGGGTCCGCATCGAGGTCGTCGCAAATCTCGGTTCGCTTGCGGACGCCGGCCGGGCGATGGCGAACGGCGCGGAAGGCTGTGGACTGCTCCGCTCCGAATTCCTGTTCCTCGACCGCACAGAGGCGCCGGACGAGGACGAGCAGTATCGCGAATATCAGGCGATCACGACCGCGCTCGAAGGCCGCCCGACCATCATCCGCACCCTCGACGCCGGCGCCGACAAGGATGTGCCGTACATCCACCTGCCGGCGGACGAGAATCCGGCGCTCGGCTTGCGCGGCATCCGCACCAGCCTGTGGCAGCCGGAGATCCTGCGAACGCAGGTCAGGGCGATCCTTCGGGTCGAACCCTTCGGCACTTGCCGGATCCTGCTGCCGATGATCGCCACGCTCGCCGACTTCCGCACCGTCAAGACGGTGATCGAGGCGGAACGGATCGCCCTCGGCCGCGAAACGCCGATTGAGGTGGGGGTGATGGTAGAGGTGCCGTCCGCGGCGCTGACGGCGAAGCGCTTCGCACGGGAGGTGGACTTCTTCTCGGTCGGAACCAACGACCTGACCCAGTATGCGCTGGCGATGGATCGCTGCAACCCTCGTCTGGCACAGCAACTCGACCCCTTCCATCCGGCCGTCCTGCGCCTGATCGCCGATGCCGCGGAAGGAGCGGCGACGCATGGCCGCTGGATCGGGGTCTGCGGCAATCTCGCTTCCTACCCGATCGCGGCCCCGCTCCTCATCGGCCTTGGCGTCACCGAACTTTCGGCCGGCCCCGAGGCGATCCCAGAGATAAAGGCCGCCGTGCGCAAACTGATCATGCCCGACTGCATCGCGGTGGCGAAGGCCGCTCTCGACCTCGACGACGGCGAGGCGGTCCGCAGCCTACTCGCCACCCATTGGCCGGAACTCTAAACAAGACCGCCGCGCTCAAGGAGAACAACAATGATTCTGGTCGCAGGGGAAGCCGTCATCGATCTCGTCGAGCGCCACCATTCCGATGGCGGTCACGTCTTCGAGCCGGTCATTGGCGGATCACCGCTCAACGTTTCCGTCGGGCTGGCACGGCTCGGACAGCCCGTCGCCTTCCTCGGCGCGCTGTCGGGCGACCGGCTTGGAATGCGGATCACGGCTGCCCTGGGTCGCGAGGGCGTCAATCTCCGCTTCACCCGCCGGTCGGACAGGCCCTCGTCATTGGTCCTGGCCGCGCTCGACGACCGGGGTGTCCCCGACTACACCTTCTTCCTTGCCGGCGCCGCCGACTTCGCGATGACCGAAGGCGATCTGCCAATGGCGGAAGCCTGTTTTCCCGCCATTCATTTCGGGTCGGTCGCCGCCTTCCTGGATCCGACGGGGAAGACCTTGGCTGATTTCGTCGCGGCGCGACGGATGCAAAGCGTCATCTCGTTCGATCCCAACATGCGGCCGACCGTCACTCCCGACCGGGACGCCACCGTCGCCCGCTTCAATCGGCTGCTTCCGTTCGTCGACATTCTCAAGGCCAGCGCCGAGGATGTCGATTGGCTGTACAGCGATGCCGACCTCACCAGGACCGTCAGCGCATGGTCGCAGCTCGGACCCAGAATCGCCGTCGTCACCGCCGGTCCCGATGGTGCCTTCGCGGCGATCGCAGGAGAGGTCATTCATGTTCCCAGCCCGGCGGTGAGCGTCGTCGACACGATCGGTGCCGGCGACACCTTCCAGGCGGCCCTCCTCGATGGCCTCGCCAGCCAAGGCTTTCTCTCGCGCACTGCGATCGGCACCCTCGACCTCGCCGATTTGCGTCCGATCATCGAAAGGGCCGCCACCGCCGCGGCAATTACCTGTTCGCGGCGTGGTGCCGATCTTCCCCGTGCTGCCGAACTTTCCCAGCTTGTCAAGCCGCGTCAAAGGACCGCTGACATCAAGGAGTCCAACGCATCATGACCGCGCTGACCCGTTCCCCCGCCTGGGCTGCTCTCGCCCAACACCGCCAGGACATGGCCGGCACGCACATGCGTGACCTGTTCGCCGCCGATCCCGGCCGGTTCAAAGCCTTTTCGACGGAGGCGGCCGGGCTGTTCCTCGACTATTCGAAGAACCGCATCACCCAGGACACGGTCCGCCTGCTGCTCGATCTCGCCCGCCAGCAGGATGTCGAGGGGGCGCGTGCCCGCATGTTCGGCGGCAAGCCGATCAACCTGACGGAAAAGCGCGCGGTCCTGCACACGGCGCTCCGCAACCGCTCCGACCGCGCCGTCACCGTCGATGGCCGCGACGTGATGCCGGGGGTGCGCGCGGCGCTGGAGCGGATGGATGCCTTCGCCAATTCGGTGCGCGACGGCGAGTGGCGCGGCTACACCGGCCAGCCGATCACCGACGTGGTGAACATCGGCATCGGCGGCTCCGACCTCGGCCCCGTCATGGCGACGGAGGCGCTGAAGCCCTTCGCCCACGCCCATGTGGCGCTGCATTACGTCTCCAACGTCGATGGCACCCATCTGGCCGAACAGCTGAAGTGGCTGGACCCGGAGACGACTTTGTTCGTCATCGCCTCCAAGACCTTCACGACGCAGGAGACGCTGACCAACGCCCATTCCGCCCGCCGCTGGTTCCTGGAGACCGCGCAGGACGAGGCGCATGTCGCCAAGCATTTCGTCGCCGTCTCCACCAACGAGGCGGAGGTGCGCAGGTTCGGCATCGACCCGGCCAACATGTTCGGCTTCTGGGACTGGGTCGGCGGCCGCTATTCGCTGTGGTCGGCCATCGGCCTGCCGATCATGATCGCCATCGGCCCGGAGCGCTTCGCCGAGATGCTGGCCGGCGCCCATGCGATGGACGAGCATTTCCAGAACGCGCCGCTTGAGCGCAACATGCCGGTGCTGCTGGCCCTGCTGGGCGTCTGGCACCGCAATTTCTGGGACGCCTCGTCCTACGCGGTGCTGCCCTACGACCAGTATCTGCACCGCTTCCCCGCCTATCTCCAGCAGCTGGACATGGAGAGCAACGGCAAGTCGGTGACCCGAGGCGGCGAGCCGGTGGACTACCAGACCGGCCCGGTGCTGTTCGGCGAGCCCGGCACCAACGGCCAGCACGCCTTCTACCAGCTGATCCACCAGGGCACCTCGCTGATCCCCTGCGACTTCGTGGCGGCGGCAACCACCCACAACCCGATCGGGGCCGAGGCCGGCGCCCATCACCGCATCCTGCTGTCCAACGTCTTCGCCCAGGCCGAGGCGCTGATGCGCGGCAAGACAGCCGACGAGGTGCGGGCCGAGATGGCCAAGGCCGGCAAGCCGGCGGATGAGGTGGAGGCGCTGGTCCCCCACCGCGTCTTCCCCGGCAACCGCCCGTCCAACACCATCCTGATGGAAAGCCTGACCCCCGCGACGCTGGGCGCCCTGATCGCACTGTACGAGCACAAGGTCTTCGTCCAGGGCATCGTCTGGGACATCAACAGCTTCGACCAGTGGGGCGTGGAGTTGGGCAAGCAGTTGGCCAACTCCATCCTGCCGAAGATGGAGAGCGGGCCGGCTGAGGGGGCACATGATAGCTCCACCACCGGACTGATGGCGTGGTGGCAGGCACACCGGCAAGCCGGTGGGTGATCCCGTCCAGCTTCCGCGGACGTTGGTGCACAAAGCCCGGACTGGTGGTGGTCGGGAGGGCGAGCGGGACAGAGGCGTCCCGCTGAAGTCGAGCCGCTGATGCCGTACAAGGTCAATGAGCCCCGCCGCCATGAGATCCCAAAGGCCCGGTGCCGTGTGGAGAACTGAGCTGCCTACGATGCGGCGCTGCGTCGGCGTGGCGATCTGACGCTTTGGGTGACGCCGGAGACGATCGCCGTGTGGACGCCGCCCGCCACGGGGCGGCGTAGGCGGCCTTCCCGCTACTCGCACGTGGCGATCAAAGCCGGGCTGATGCTGTGTCTGGCGTTCGGTCGGCCATGGCGGCAGACCGAAGATTTGTTGAGCTCGCTCATGCGCCTGCTCGGCCTGGACCTGCCGGTTCCCAATCACACGACCTTCTCCCGGCGTGGCGCCAATCTGGAGGTCGTGTCAGCGCTTTCCAGGACGGACCGGCCAGTCAACGTGGTGATCGATTCGACCGGGCTGAAGGTGTTCGGGAAAGGCGAGTGGCACCTGGAAAAGCATGGAGGCCAGGCGCGCCGGAGCTGGAGAAAGCTCCACCTGGCGGTCGATCCTGATACCGGCGACATCCTCGCCTCGGAGCTGACGACCATGCAGGACGGCGATGCCTCGCTGGTCGGCCCGCTGCTCGACCAGATCAAAGTTGTAGCGAAACAGAAAACCTAGGTAAGGCCGCGGCGGATGCTGGCTGACGGCGTTACCATTCAGGCGTCCTCATAGGCCAAGGCCACCGGACTGCGCAGTGGCCGCAGTTCACCCCGAGCGACCGGCTCGGGCAGGGTGAAGGCGTAACGGCCGAGCATGTTGATCTGCTCATGGGCGAGCGGCGACAGGCGGGCCACGTCCTCGTTACGAACGTCGAAACCTTCCATTCGCAGTTGGTCAAGCGCGGCGTCCATGTAAATCCTGTTCCACAGGATGATGGCGTTGACGACCAGACCGAGGGCGCCGAGCTGGTCCTCCTGCCCTTCCCGGTAGCGCTGACGCAGTTCGCCCTGCTTGCCATGGAAGACGACACGGGCGAGTTGGTGGCGGCCCTCACCATGGTTGAGCTGGGTGAGGATGCGGCGGCGATAGGCTTCGTCGTCGATGTAGGCCAGCAGATAGAGCGTCTTGATGATCGGGCCCAGTTCCTCCAGCGCCCGTGCCATCCGGGTTGGCCGGTCGTTCGTCTGGAGAGTCCGCATCAGCCCGCCGGCCTGCACAAGGCCCAGCTTGAGCCAGCCAGCCAGGCGCAACAGATCGTCCCAATGCTCGGCGATGAGGCCCGTCCTCACCTTGTGCGCGGCCAGCTTGTCGAGGGGGCCGTAGTCGGCCGCCGGATCAGCCCGCCAGAACCGGGCGCGGCCGACATCGGCGATCCGCGGGCTGAACTGGTAGCCGAGCAGCCAGAAGATGCCGAAGATCACGTCCGTGTAGGCGCCGGTGTCGGTCATGATCTCGGTTGGCTCGAATTCCGTTTCCTGTTCGAGCACGACGCTCAGCAGCACCAGGCTGTCGCGCAGGCTGCCGGGCACGGTGATGGTGTTCAGGCCGGTGAACTGGTCGGACACGAGGTTATAGTAGGTGACGCCGCGTTCTGAGCCGAAGTACTTCGGGTTGGGGGCCGGCGTGGATAGGGCGCACCGGTACCACGAAGCGTAGCCCGTCGGCGGAGGCGACATCGCCGCCGCCCCACCGCCACGCCAAGTCGATGCCGTTCTGGGCGGCGACAAGGCGGGCATTGGCCAGGGACAGGGTTTCTGCCCGCAGAGAATTCTGCCGAATCCAGCTCGGGCGCGACCGCCGGAGCGCCGGCAGGTCCGGGCGCACCAGCGGTTCCAGGCCGGTGTTGCACGCCTCGGCCAGCAGCATGCACACAGCGTCGTCGGCAGGTCCTGCGCCCGCGCCTCAGCTTCGCTGGCATGGGTGAAGGCGCCAGCGAAGCCGGTCCGAGCATCAATTTCCAGTAGCAATTCCAGTAGATCGACACGCGGCAGGCGCGCTGTCACGGCGTCCCGCAGAGCGACGAGGCTGGCCGGCTCGTCGAGGCGGTCGAGGCCGGTCAGAATCAGTTCCTCGTCGGTGCCATTCCGTTCGAGGCGGATGCCGGCAGTTTGAGGAAGGTTGTCGGTCACCGTTCGGAACGCCTGATCGAGCCGCTCGGTCAGTTGACCGATCTCTTCGCCCGCATTCTGCGACTTTCCCAGCGTGTGGCAGACGGTTGGCCGTGCAGCCTCCCAAGCGTCGCCGTCGAGCAGGCCGATGCGGGGATCGGCGAAGCGCAGACTCGGCGTCGCGAACACGTCACGGCGCCGAAGCGCGCCGCGCAGTCGATCGACCAGACAGAGGGTCCAGGCGCGCCGATCGAGAACGCTGTTCCGGGTTACCCGGCGTTCCCAAGACTTCGGCACGAACTCCGTGGGCCACGGCGCACCGCGGGCGCCGCCGTCCTCAACTGTTCGGAGGTGCTGCAGGGCCTTCAGTACCGGGTCCGGTCGGCATGGCGCCCAGACCGACCACGCGCACGAAATGTGGCAGGAAACGCCGGATACGGCGGTGCTGCGCCAGCAACTCGTCGAAATAGGGATTGTCCGGCGGCTTGGTCAAGCCGTCCACCTGTGCTACGGCGGCTTCCAGGGCAGCTTGCGGGACGGCCGCGAAGACCGCGGCTCGCAGATCGGCATCGCCGACAGCATCGTCGAGCACCACAGCACAGACCCTGCTCAGGGTGCGCGCGGCGGCGTCGAGGTCGCCCAGGCTGCGCAACCGCGCCTCCCGGCCCTTGCGGACAGCATCGACGAACATTCGGGTGACGAGCAGGTCGAACAGGTCGAGCACATCGTCCTGCGCGCTTGCCTCCAGCGCCCGGAGAAACGCCAGCAGGGTGGCGGCGCGGCGCTCGTCCGGCAACCGGGCAACCGCCTGGGCCTTGGCGACGCCGGCGAACCGCGCCAAAGCCAGGATGCGGTTTTTCGGCAGATGGTTGGTGAGCGGCAGACCAGCCACGAGGTGCCGCACCTCGTCGAGGCGCTCGATCGCGCGCACCAATTCATTGATGCTTTGCAGGGTCGGTCCCGAGCGGAGCCGGTCCATTGGGCTCTGTCGCTCCCCCTCCGGCACCACCAGTATGGCGTCGAGCTGTGCCTTCTGCTCGGACGTGATCCGGGCGGCCAGCGGGCGCCACAGGCGGCTATTGGCACGGGACCGCACCTGCGCGACGGTCCGTTCGAGCACGCTCGCCCCCGGCATCAGCACCTTGTGCGTTACCAGCCAAGCCGTCGCTTGGTCGAACAGGGCCGTCGGCCGGTCGGTCCCCATCCAGCACAGTGCGTAAAGCCAACGCTGGAGGCGCCGTTGCGCGGCGGAATTCGAAAAATCGCGGTAGCCATAGCGTTTGCGGATCTCAACCGGGTGTCGCCAACGCCATTGACTGGCCCGGTATGCGTCGAGCGCTCCGTTGACGGGCACGCCAAGTTGGTCGCCAAGGAAGCCGACCACGCCCGGCGGTACCTTGCATGGATCTTCAAGAAACGTTCCGAGAAACCGCACCGTGCCGAGTTGAACGGCGCAACCGAGCCGCATGTGGGGGCCGCGGTGCGCCAATATGAACGCGCGATCCGCATCATCGAGGTGGAAAGACCGGGCCAGCTACTCGGCGGACATATCGGCCGGAAACTGGCTGTACCGCCCTTCCTGTTCCGGGGTGAGAAAGCTGACCGGCATCAGGTTCGATCGGTGCCGGCGAGGGCTCGATAGACGGATGCACGCCCGATCCCGAGCCGCTGGGCGATGGCGGTTGGTCCCAGCTTCTCTTCGGTCCGCAAGCGCCAGACCTCCGCCGGGTTGATCGACGGCTTGCGGCCCTTGTAAACCCCCTTGGCCTTGGCGCGCGATGCCCTCCATCTGCCGCTCCCGGCGTAGGTTGGTTTCGAATTCGGCGAACACGCCGAGCATGTCGAGAAATGCCCTGCTGGCCGAGGTTGAAGTGTCGATGGGCTGTTCGGTCGCCTTCAGTGCCACGCCCTTGGCGCGCAGCTCGTGCACGATGTCCTGGAGGTCCCTGATCGATCGCGCCAAGCGATCGACGCGGGTTACCAGCAGCGTTTCACCGGGGCGGAGGAGCTGGAGGAGCAAAGCGAGTTCCGACCGGCCGGCGCGGGTCGTGCCACTCGCCTTCTCCGAGCGTATGACCTCGCACCCGAAATGGCGAAGCGTCTCCTCTTGGATCACAACGTCCTGATCCAGCTTGGAGGCGCGGGCGTAGCCTTAGACCGCCATGAATCGTCTCATTTGCCTCTAAACCAGCAAACGGTAACGTCTCGCTCACACGAAATCCATGCAAATGAGCCGCTGAGGATCGTCTCACGTTTCCGCATCGTATGGGTATACCACAGAGATACACCCCCGCCCCTTGCCTACACTTGGTGAGGTTGGAGGGAGTGTGGCCTTCGCCGATGATCAGGGAGCAAACCGCCACGACGCCTCCATAGCCTGGAGGACAGAAGTGTTTCCAACCGTCCGAAATCACTTCTGTTGCGCGATGGTCTGCAGGGCCGTGCGCAGCCCTTGCGACGTCGCTGGCTTATGGACGATGACAAGGCCATGCGCAGCCGCCCTCCCGCTGACCTCATCATCGGTCTCGCCCGTCAGAAGAAGTCCGGGAATATCAGATCCGTAGATATCCCGTATGTTGAAGATTACTTCAATGCCGACCTGCCCGGCACGCAGGCGATAGTCGGCAAGAATGACATCCGGCACCCGGCCATCTGCCTTCAGCATGTCCAGCACTAGGTCAAGGGAATCGGCGGCCAGGACCTCATACCCCCAGTGTTCGAAGATCGCGGTCAATCCCAGCAGCACGATGGTGTCGTCGTCCACCAGCACGGCAAGCCCACCGCCCTCTGCTACGGCGGCGACCGGGTTGGCAACCGGGTTAGCAACCGGGGGCAATGCATCGCAGCCGAAGGGTATCTCAATGGAAAACACCGACCCTGCCCCTGGCGTCGAGCGAACCTCCACCGCGTGGTTGAGCAGTTCCGAAAGACGGTTCACGATGGCGAGGCCCAATCCCAGTCCCTGGCTGCGGTCCCGTTCCGGGTTGCCGACTTGGTGAAACTCTTCCCATATCAAATCCAGATGCTCGGCTGGAATACCGATTCCGCTGTCTCCAACGTCGATGCGCAGGGCGCCGACCGCCTTCGCACACGTGATCGAGACGTACCCCTGTTCGGTATAGCGTAGGGCATTCTCGATCAGGTTGCGGACCATCTGTCCCAGCAGAGTACGATCGCTGCGCACCATCTCGTTTCCATGAAACACGCGAAGCTCCAGGCCCTTGGCAGCAGCCACCGGCGCGTAGGCGTTGGCGATCGGTTCGATCACTTCCCCTATGGCAAAGTCCTCGATGGCCGGCCGGACAATCTGAGCGTCCAGGCGAGAGATATTCAGCAAGCTGTCCAGCAACTCGCGCAACGTGTTCAGCCCAGCTGACAAATGCCCGAATGTGCCCTGTCCCTCTGCACTGATATGTGGTTTGACAACCTCCAGGAACAGGAACAACGCTTGCAAGGGTTGCCGCAGGTCATGGCTGGCCGCCGCCAGGAAACGCGATTTGCTCCGGGCTGCCTGTTCAGCAGCCTCGCGCGCTCGTTCGGCATCGTGCTTTGCATTCTGAATGTTCTCTTTCGCCAGACGGCTCTCCGTCACATCGCTGGCTGCGCCGAACCATTCGATGATTTCGCCATTGGCGTCCAGCAGAGGCACCGCCCGCGAGAGTGTCCATCCGAACGTGCCGTCGCTCCGGCGAGCCCGATGCTCCAGCGCAAAAACGCTCCGGGTGTCGATGGCCTCTCGGACTGCCTTCTCAACCAAAGAGCGGTCGTCGGGATGGATGTTATCGTCCAACCAAGTCCGGCTCAACTCCTGTGGTGCTGCAAGAAAGCCGCCACCGGAGAGCAGGAAGACCTCGGCCCAATCGGGGCTCGCCCGGTAAACGGCATAGGAGGTCGCCTCCACCAAAGCCCGAAGGCGGGCCTCGCTCTCGCGAAGGGCGCTTTCCGCACGTCGCCGTTGGGTGGTTTCCCAACTCGTGAGCAGAAGGCCCCACCCCTCGCCACGGGGCAGGATCACACGGCTCAGCCGCCAGTTGAACCAAGCCGGGCCCTGCCCGGCCTCATCATGCTGGAGCGTGATCCGTTCGTCGTCACTCACGTAGGGTTCGCCGGTCTCCAGCATCCGCCGGCAGATCTCCTTGAACTGCGGTATGGCGTCGGGCCAGACTTCATGAGCCGGCAGACCAGCCGGCCCACTGCCAAGGCTCATGGTCCGGTACGCGGAGTTGGCCAGAAGGACGGCGAGATCCGAGCCGCGGATCAGAGCGACGCTCCCGAAACTTTGCGCGAAGGTCGTTTCCAGCAATTCGCGCTTGCGCTGTAGATCCTGAGCCGCCCGCCGGTTTTCCGCTTCGACGCGGTGACGCTCCGTGACTTCAGCCGCTATCGCCAGAATGCCGGCGACGCTTCCGGTCTCATCGCGAACCGGGGTATAGGTCAGATCGAACCAAGCCTCCTCCAGCAGGCCGTGCCGTTGAACGGTCAGCCTTTGGTCGAGGATGCTGCGGGCTTCGCCGCGCAGGACGGCCCCGAGGACGGCCGAGTTGCTCCGCCAGGCATCCGGCCAAACCTCGCATAGCGGGCGCCCCAGGCAACCGGGATGCCTGGCCGCGGCAATTTCGCGGCAGGTATCATTGCCGATCACCAGAAGGTCGGGGCTCCACAGAACGGCCATGGCCATAGGAGAGCTCAGCACCAGATCCACGACGACGCGCAAAGCCGCCGGCCACCCGTCTGTTGGACCAAGAGGTGTACAGGACCAATTGAAGGTCCGGATGAGTTCGCCCATCACACCGCCGCCGACCGGCCAAACTTTCGAGACGCGCTCTCCGTCAGCGGTCATGTCCTTCACCTTGAATGGATGGATCGCCCCTATGAGGACCTTCCTGCTCCTGAAGCCGGCGAAGAGCGTCGCGGATCACTTCGCTGGCCGTCTGGTAGCGGCCGGAGGCAACCTCAGCCCGGATGAAACAATCGAGCTCCCGTGTCAGGGAGATGCTTTGGCTGATGCGTCTTGCCATGGGCCGACCTTTTGCAAAGATCAACTGTACGACAATGTCCGTCAGATAGACTAGAGCAAAAGCATCCAATGGGGAAGAGTGTTAGATTCTTCCGAAATGACGATTGAATGTTGCTTGAGGGACCAGCGAAGCTGCTGGACCTTTTCCCCGATCAGCCATCGTCTCACGGAATGTGAGCAAGACCGGATGATTGTGAGCATGTCGCACCGACTGTGAGCACAGTCGCAGTTAATCTGAGCACAACCCCCGTCCCATTCTCACCGATTTCGAGCAGGATTCGGCGATGAAAGCGAGCATGGCCGCCGACGATCTCAAGCAGCTACACATAGTGCATCCCTCAATTCCTGCACGTAGGATGCACCATCAAATGCCGGGACTAAACATCTAGGCGAAGAGGATCACGGTGGACGGGTGGGGAATAGCCTGTTCGCCACTGGCTGCGACCCCAGGATAAAGCATGGGCATTCCCCAATATAGCTCAGGTGTCGGCTGGCCGCGACTTCAAGTGAAAACGTATGCAGCCACGTCGACATCCGATTAGGAACCATATTCGGGTTGACCGCAAGTTGAGCGCATTTTGAATTTCGCAAATTATGGCCGTGACGATGGCCTCGCGTTCGTTCTCAACCATGGATCACGGATACCATGATGATTTCACAACATTTTCGGATCTTAATTGTAGAAGATGATGGTCTTGTCTTGTTGGGACTTGCCGAAACATGTGAAGCCGTCGGCTATTCCGTGACCTGCGCCTACAACGGGAAAGACGGACTAAGGGCATTTGCCGCATCACCGTTTGATGTGGTAGTAACCGACCTCAAAATGCCTGTATGCGATGGCCGACGTATGATCCGAGAACTGCGCGCTGAATGGCCATGCCTGCCAATTATCGTTGTGACGGCCGATCCTCCTGCTGGCGGGGTGAGGGACCTTATAGGCGACGCCCCCGGTATGACCGTTCTATTGCACAAACCCATACCCGCTAACGCCTTGCTCATGGCATTGCGAGCGATCTTTGAAGCGAAAGACATTTCTTGACCAGCTTCGACGCCGGCTGACCACCTCATTCGGACAGCAGCGCAACCCGCGCATCCCACCCGTCCGGACTGAGTTTCCAGACGCCCGGCTTCTCGCCCGGCGTCACCAGCCCCAAGTCTTGGTACTCTTCCAGCAGCCAGTCCGGCGGGATCTCGGCGCCGGGCGCGCGAACTTCCCCTGTGTCTGGATCTGCCGTCAGCAGGCACATGACCTGGTCCTGTGTCAGGTACCCCTACGCGGCGGTCCGGCTGCTATACTGTGGCTTGGGCATGCTGACCTCCCTGCTGCCGGTCAGCATGCGCCCACCCGATCCACCTGACAATCCATCTGCCCGCGCCATTCAGGTAGCGGGCTTTTTCGTGCCCAAAAGGAAGGGCAATCATCATGGCTTCCCTGAGCCCGGCTCGTTAGGTCTGGGCCTCTGGCCTCGCTGGCGTTGTGGCCGCCACCACTGGCGCCACGTTGCGCCAGTATGCTGGCGTTGACATCCCGGACGATGTGCTGGGACGCTGTTGCATCGAGGTAGCGAAAGCTGATACCGGCGGGCTGGCGATCCGCTGGGTTGCCCGTGCACGACCGCGCGGCGACCTGAGCCCGGACAAGCGCGGTGGCAATGTCCGCTCGCATCGGATCGACGAGCACCGGGACCTCATCCTGGACTGGATCGAGGAGAAGCTCGACCTGACCTTGGCAGAGGTAGCCGAGCGCCTGGACGAGTCGGTAGGGACTCAAGTGACGGTAGGTGGGCGCAGGGTTCGGTCCCTCCATCGTCTCCAGCTCGATTCATTCCACTGTGAGGCATGGAGTTCTCTCGAGTAGAAAAAGCACGGCTGCCATACTGGCAGCCGTGGCTATTCACTTCTGGAGTTGTTTCATCAGATCGTCGTTCGGACTGCTTTCCTGATCCGGGAAGGGCGGAGGCGCATTGTCTTCACTCAGCGGGATCTCGATCCTGATCGTGTTGAGATCGATGTTCGGTTCGGCGTCCAGGAAGCTCGTCACCAGCGAGGGGAGGGCGATCACGATTCCCACCATGATGAGCTGCAAGCCGACCCAGGGTATGGCGCCCCAATAGATGTCGCGGCTCTTCACCTCCGGCGGGGCAATGCCGCGCAGATAGAACAGGGCGAAGCCGAAGGGCGGGTGCATGAAGGAGGTCTGCATGTTCACCCCGAGCAACACGCCGAACCACACGAGATCGATGCCCAGCTTTTGAGCCACCGGTGCCAGAAGCGGAATGATGATGAAGGCGATCTCGAAGAAATCGAGGAAGAACGCCAGGACGAACACGAAGATGTTGACGAAGATCAGGAAGCCGACGGCGCCGCCCGGTAGCCCGGTCAACAGATGCTCGATCCACAGGTCGCCGTTCACGCCGCGGAACACCAGACCGAACACCGTCGATCCCACCAGGATGAACACGACCATGGTCGAGATTACCATGGTGGAGGACATCCCCTGCCACAGCAACTGCCAGCTCAGGCGCCGGTGCATCGCCGCCAGGACCATGGCGCCGACCGCTCCCATCGCGCCGCCTTCCGTCGGCGTGGCTAACCCCATCAGGATGGTGCCGAGCACAAGGAAGATCAGCACGAGTGAGGGAACCATCCCCCACAGGCATTTCCAGATCAGCGGCCAGCCGCGCAGGGTGCGGAACTCCGGCGGTAGTGCCGGCATGTCGTTCGGCCGCACGATGCTGAGCACGGCGATGTAGGCGCAGAACAGCAGGACCTGGACAATCGACGGGCCGATCGCGCCGGCATACATGTCGCCGACCGACTTGCCAAGCTGGTCGCCCAGCACCACCAGCACCAGTGACGGCGGGATGAGCTGCGTGATCGTTCCCGACGCCGCAATGACGCCGGTGGCCAGCCGCATATTGTAGCCGTACCGGATCATGATCGGCAGCGAGATCATGCCCATGGCGATCACCGACGCGGCGACGGTCCCGGTGATCGCACCGAGAACAGCTCCAACCAGGATCACGGCGTAGGCAAGGCCGCCGCGGATCGGTCCGAACAACTGCCCCATACTGTCGAGCAGATCCTCGGCCAATCCGCAACGCTCCAGGATCGCTCCCATGAAGGTGAAGAACGGAATGGCCAGCAGCAGATCGTTGCCCATGATGCCGTAGACCCGTTCGGGAAGGGCCTGTAGCAGCGAAGTCTGGAAGAATCCCTGCTCGATGCCGATGAAGCCGAAGAACAGGCCAACCGCACCGAGAGAGAAGGCGACGGGATAACCGAACAGCAGGAAAACCACCAGCCCGCCGAACATCAGGGGGGCCATCATGTCCATGGGGATCATTGCACGGGCCTCTCATAGGATTGGACGAGGTCCGCGTCGCCGCGCAATGCCGCGATCCGTTTGATCAGCTCGGACAATCCCTGGGCGGTCAGCATCAGAAAGCCGAAGGGGAGGCAGAACTTGATCGGCCAACGGATCAAGCCACCGGCATTGCTGGAATATTCCATCGAGGTCAAAGATGAAAAGAACATCGACCAGGACAGCCAGCCGATGATGATCGTCATTGGCAACAGGAAAAGAATGGTGCCGAACACGTCGATCCAGAGCTTGGCTCTTGGCCCGACATGGCCATAGACGAGATCGACCCGGACGTGCCCGTTTACTTTCAAGGTATAAGAGGCACCCAGCATGAACATAGCACCGAACAGGTACCATTGGATCTCAAGCCAGGCATTGGAGCTATAATTGAATGTGTATCGCACCACGGCATTGCCGGCGCTGATCATGCAAGCGGCAAAGACGAACCAATTGGCAATGTAGCCCAAGCGTTCGTTAAACCAGTCTATATCTCGGCTTAAAGCGAGAAGGCGTCTCACCGCATCCCCCCATTGCTCGGGAGAGAGGTGTCTCCCGTTTTGTTGACTTCAAAGGTCGCGAACATCCGCATCCACTCGCGGCATGACTGGTTGAAGGCGCAGAAGATGCCAGAAATCCAGTACGCGAATATTCCTGATGGGTATACCAAATGGGCAGGGAGAGGAACCCCATACGTTGGAGCTACGTACAATCCACATTTCTGCTTGTGTCGTAATATAATTGCCTGACGCATGAACAAATCTACGGGGTCGTCATGCAACCTTAAATGGAGATGCCGGCGCTTCTCTAGCAATCAGATCGCTTCTATCTCCCAACATTGTTGGGCGTATCAATTCGCTTCAGAGACCGTACGAAAAATGTTGGCGCTGAAAGCGTGATGTGATTCAAGCTTCGGATGTGGACCGAAGCGACGCGCAGCCGGATGGCCAGGATCGAGAAGCAGACGAAGCGGTATTTGACGAACCTGACCGATGAGGAATGGTCTTTGATCGAACCGCTGATGCCGCAGAAGGCCGACACCGGCCGTCCAAGGTCTGTTGACCTTCGGGAAGTCCTGAACGCTTTGCGCTACTTGGCCCGGACGGGCTGTGGCTGGCGGCTTTTACCGAAGGATTTTCCACCGTGGCAGACGGTGTATTGGTGGTTCCGGCATCTCCTGCGGCGCTTGCTGTTCCAGACGATCCACGACGTGGCGTTGATGATCGACCGTGAGCCTGGACTTTGGCCAATTTTGTTGTGTTGGGATCAGGCGTGGATCCAGAAGTCCGGCTCATTGGCGACGTAATCGAGGGCTTGGAAGAGCGGCATGGTGGCGACGCCGAGGGGGCCTGATGCCCCCCAACTTTCGCCGTTCCACCAGAGCACCTTCACCTTGTCACCGTCACCGATGGGTCGGAACCTGACGATGGGGGCGCCAGTGCGCTCGCTGAGGAGCGTGTAACCGCGCGCGACCTTGCGCACGATCACACCGCCGCCTCGGGCGAAATTGAAGCCCTGGATGTGCTCAAGCATAGCGTCCACGCCCATCGTGATCCTCCCGTTCCAGCCGGGTTACCCAAGGGTTCCAACCAGCGGAGCCCTGTCATGTCTCCGGTTCCAGACAGTCTCGAGCGCTGGATGGCGCCTTTTGTGGCGCTGTTCACCCGGCCAACCTGGCGCCATGTCCTGGTGCTGGTTGCCGGAGCGCTTCTCACCCCTGGACGGCGCACCGTGACGGCAGCATTGAGCATCATGGGACGGCGCGAAACCGGCAACTTCGCCAATTTCCACCGTGTGCTCAATCGGAACCGCTGGTCTGGTCGCGCTGTCGCCCAGCGTCTGTTCACGCTCCTGATCGCCACCTTCGTGCCGCAGGGCCCGGTGGTCATCGGCATCGACGAGACGATCGAGCGGCGCTGGGGTTCCAAGATCAAGGCGCGCGGCATCTATCGAGACCCCGTACGCTCCAGCCATGGACACTTCGTCAAAGCCAGCGGCCTGCGCTGGATTGTGGTCATGCTTCTGGTGCCGATCTCCTGGGCCGGACGGGTCTGGGCACTGCCGTTCCTCAGCGCTTTGGCGCCGTCGGAGCGGTTTGCCCGGGAAACCGGACGTCGGCATAAGAAGCTCACCGACTGGGCACGCCAGCTTCTGCTCCAGGTCAGGCGCTGGGTGCCCGATCGCCAGCTGATCGTCGTTGCCGACAGCAGCTACGCGGCTATCGAGTTGCTCAGCGATCTGCGTGCCCATCTCACCGTCGTCACCCGCTTGCGCCTGGATGCCCGCTTGTTCGAACCAGCTCCGCTACGATCTCCAGGAACGATAGGGCGCCCGCGGGTATCGGGCTCCCGGTTGCCGTCCTTGGCACAACGCCTTGAGGATGCAGGAACCTCGTGGCGCTGCGTTCGGGTGAACGGCTGGTACGGCGGCGGGGACCGGCAACTGGAGATCAGCTCTGGCACAGCCTTGTGGTATCATCCGGGCAAACAGGTTCCGATCCGATGGGTGCTGGTGCGCGACGTGCAGGGCGGCTTCGAGCCACAGGGCTTTCTCTGCACCGACCTCCAGGCTGATCCACTCGATGTGCTGCGCTGGTTTGTTCGGCGCTGGGCCGTCGACGGGACCTTCGCCGAAGTACGCCGTCACCTGGGGGTTGAGACCCAGCGGCAATGGGCAGACCAAGCCATCGCCCGCACCACTCCGGCCCTGCTCGGGCTGTTCTCGCTCGTCACGCTGTGGGCCAACGACATTGCAGCGAGGGCAGCGATCAAACCACGGGCCGCGCTGTGGTACCGCAAAGCTGAGCCAACCTTCAGTGATGCACTCGCCGCCATACGCCTCCAACTCTGGCGTGAAATGACTTTCTCAGCATCAGCTTCCCACGCGGAGATCGTGAAACCCCCGGACCCTATCCTCAACCGCCTCATTCATGCCGTCTGCCTCCCGGCGTAAATGCGCAAAGTCCAGCTTAGATGGAATCAAGTTTACAGGCCGAGGTGCGTCTTCAATGCAGCAGCAGCCAGACCGACGCCAATTTTCTCAGCGGTTGACAGGAGCCACTTTCCAGCTTGGCCAACAGATGATAGTGCTTGCTGGACCTTTGGTGCATCGTTCGCTTGGGCTGCCATTTGCGCCTCGGCCAGCCGACCGATTGCGGCTATGTGTTCCGGAGCGGTGGCATGCGGTAAGACCGCGCTGCACAACAATGACAACTCGGACGCCAAGCGTTGGAAGTCAGTTATGGAGAGATCGGTGTAATTCACGTCTTGTCGGATGTTCGTTCCAATACCCAAGGGGGATTGATGAAATACGCCCCTCGAGATATGAACGCTGTGTGCCGCGATTGGTGCAATTTTTGGCCTTCTTGCGATGCTAGCGGCTTTGTAGCCTTTTTCAGTGAGAAAAATATACTCTCTCTTACTACTGCCTCCAAAAAGCAAGACGGACGATCCGGGATCGTTCTCGTAAGGAACGTATGGCCCCGTATCTATTAGTTTCGCAACCTCAAGCTCTTTAATTGCTAATTCAAATTCCACCTGTGTGTGCAGACCTATCAAGACATATTGTTCCATAATTGCCTTCAGTTGAAGGCCTACATATCCCCGTTCCAGGTCAGCAATGCCTAGGTTCTGCTTTTGAAAGTCAGAGAGAGCATCGTTAAGAATGATTTCTGATAAGTCACCGCTTGCCGTCATTTTTAACCCCATGACAACCGATTGTTGATGGCACGTAATTTCCCGAGGCGTTTTTTGATGGCATCAGCATCAGAGTCTCCTTTTCCAGATGATGCTCAGTGTCGAGCGCCAGCTCGCCAACCGAAGGTAATAGCAGCCGCAAACGCACCCGCCAGGACAACCGCCACACCGGGCATATCGGGAACCCAAACGCCAGACGTGGTGAGCAGCAGTGCGAGGGACGCGCCAACTACGCCAGCGATTGCCGAATATGAGGTATTTCTCAGCATGACGGTATATTTGCTCCCTTCTTGGACAATCATTCCTTGCGATCACCATCACCTAACGCATTGCTAAGTCTTTTCAGAAATTGGGAATCGGCGTATCTTTTCCTCAAATGTCCGTAATGCGTCTGGTTGCTGTCCTCTTCGACGAATCTTATCACGGAAATAAGCACAAGTATTGTTTATCTTTATGTCATTTAGATCTGATAAGTAAACAAATCTTGAGAACCCCTCTTTTTGTTCTTGTTCACTGGCATCATATGCCCGTTTACCGACACCCCATAAAACACCATAATGTATATTTCTGGTAACCCATCCAACGGATGTTCTTTTCATTATTTCGTAATAAAGTCGATCTGCGTTATCCTGACTACAAGCATGTGTCCAATAAAGATAATCATGTAATATTGCTGCGTAGTTATAAGGCGTATATGCAATATACTTGTACCCAAAAAAACATAGGCGTGCTTGCGTAATCGGTGACGAACCCTGCAGGAACAACTAATATTTCCCCTGTTATTGGGTTTTCATACGGAGTATCCTACAAAACTACATGCCAGCCGTCAGCAAAATCCTTTGTAGGTGGGTGTCTGTAAAGGCCAGCCAATACACCAACACTCCCTACAGCCACGCTGACAACCGTGACCAACATGCGATCCATATGAATTTCTCCTTTACTGGACGACGTCGTCAGTTTGCGCCGGCGAGTTCGCGTCCATCATGATGTCCTTCGCGCGGTCCGCGCCGAATGCCTATGTCGCTGCGCAAGCAGCCCCCTGGCCCTTGGCTACTCCACCGTCAAGACGTTCCTTCGGGTCCGGACCCATAAAGAGTCTTTCCAGCAGGGAGCCGTTGTGATTCAACACCCTGGAAAGGGGCTTTGCGATGAGCGACGGTCAGTTCTGGTTGACGGTGGAGCAGTTTGGGCGGCTTGAGCCGCACCTTCCGCGCGACACCCGAGGCAAGCCGCGCGTGGACGATCGCCGTGTGATCAGCGGAATCGTCCATGTGCTGAAGTCGGGCGGGCGCTGGGCGGATGCTCCACCGGCCTACGGTCCGCGCAAGACGCTCTACAACCGCTTTGTCCGCTGGGCGTCCAAGGGCGTGTGGGAGGGCATCTTCCATGCCTTGGCCGCGGCGGGTGGGCCACCGGCCCAGGTAATGATCGACTCCACGGCCGTGCGCGCCCATCGTTCGGCGAGCGGCGGCAAAGGGGGGAGCGTGCCCAGGCCATCGGACGGTCCCGAGGTGGGAGAACCACCAAAATCCACGCCCTGAGCGATCCGCGCGGTCGGCCGCTCGCCTTCCTGCTGACCGGCGGTCAGGTCGCCGACTGCACCGCCGCCGACCGTCTGCTCGACCGGATGCCTGCCACCGACCTTCTGCACGGCGACAAGGGCTACGACAGTGCCGCTGTTCGCCGGAAGATCGAAGAGGCAGGGGCCGCGCCCAACATTCCGCCACGCGCCAACAAGCGCTGGAAAAACTGCTTCTCTCCCTACCTCTACCGGAACCGCAACGTCATCGAGCGCATGTTCGGACGCCTTAAGGACTTCCGGCGCATCGCCACCCGCTACGACCGGTCCGCCACCAACTTCATGGCGGCCATCCACATCGCCGCAACCGTTGCCTACTGGTTATGAGTCCGGACCCTTCCAGCCATCGCATCCCGTCAACGCCACAAAGTCTGGATCGTCCAAGGTGATCACCCGCCGGATCGCAGCAGCCGGCAACGGTTGGAGCGCACAGCCCTCGTGATCCGTGCACTCCCGTGTCTCAAAGCCCTGGTGAACGAGGTAACGTCGAGCGACCTTGGTGGTCAGGTACGTGTGTCGCCCAAGGCTGGCGACCGGTACCTCCGCCTCGACCAGGCTGGGCCTCCCGATCACCCTCAATGCCGGGCCGGTTACCGGATCAGGCTCATGCATCCCGTAGAGCGCCTCACCACCCCAGTACCGAAAGAACCGGCCGATGCCGGATTCTCCGGCAACTCGCGGCGGAAAGAAGCAGAACCAGATCCGACTCACCCGGTTCGGGTGATCTGCCTGATGCTTTGCCAGAAGGAGATCCGTCACGTCCGGCGCTAGAAGCCCATCCGTCCGAGCCGCCACGATGCGTCGCAGGAGCATGTCGCCGTTCGGCAGCTTCATACCTTCCCGCACAATGCAATGATGTTCATGGTCTGTCAGCCGCGTGCAGTGCCACGCGAGGAGCGAGTACGGTTGCAGTACTTCATACAGTTCGGCACCAGCATGATCGTAATCCGCAGCTTTTACGGCGCCTGCCCCTTTCTCCCAACCATGGAACACGTCCTGGAGAGTGTCGAGGCATCGGTGCAGATTGTCCGGCCATGAAGTTGGATCGGTCAGGTCGAGAACTGCAGTCAAGACACCTTCTCCATTGATAGAAAGCCGCAGGTCAATGCCTGCCCGGACATTTCAGCGCCGGCGCGGCGGTCGACCGGGCTGGGCAAGCCGTTCCGCCATGCACCACTGCCCCAGTGCGAATGCCGCGGCCGGATCAAGAGCCTCCGGAGGCTCGGCAACTGCCGGGCGGCGCATGTCGGTCACTTCGGGATCCTGGACGGGTGATAACCGGCGGTTCATGAGGCCTCGCTTTGTCTGCCGCAGGAGATTACAGCGCGCATGCTCGCCATGCGCGAAAATTCTGCTGGTCGGCGCCGTCGGCGCGCGGGGCCTCCATCAGATTCGCCTTGGAAACTCTGAATCCCCGCCTTCGCGGGGATGACGGAGGTCCTTTCCAAGGAATGTAGTTTCCAAATGCAATTGCCCTGCCGCAGGGGGAAAAGGACTTGCAAAGCCCATTCCCGTCCCGCTTGCCACCCGCACCGGATCGAACATGGCGACGTTCCATGTTCCATACTGTCCCATTCGTCTCATCCGCCGCGCGTCCCGGCCACCGTTGCTGCAACGCCGAGGCATTCCTGCCCCGGTGCCAGCGCTCCGGTGCGCGGGTGACGCCGGATGTCCGCCATGATAAGGAGACGCGAGACGCTCCGCGACGTGGCGGAGATGCGGTGCAAAGGCGGGAGACGGGCCATGGCGATGCGGGTTTTGACGGCGGCCGGCCAGGACCGCCTTGCGGAGATCGCCCGCCGCCAGGGCGTCAGCACCGACGCCGCGCAGTCCATGCTGGCAGCACTTCTGAACGGCGGCGGCACCATGGCGCAGTTCAGCCATCCGGAGTTCGGTGGCTCGGGACAGTGGATGCAGGGCGGCATGACGATGGTCAGCGACCTGTTCAACAACGCGCTGAAGGCCACCGTCGACAATCTGTGCAACGACCTCGCCGGACTGATGCTGAACCCGCAGCAGGGCCTGTGGCAGGACGCCGCACCGGCGCCGGCAACCCCGTCTTGGCAGCACCAGCAGCAGGGCCAGGGCGCCTCCCTCTCCTCCGGGATGAGCATGGGGTTCGGCGGCGGCAACTGGTGGCCGGCGGATCTCGGCATGCCGAACTCCAGCGGCTCGCAGAACGACCTGCGCTACGCCTATTTCGGCGGCACCAGCCGGCTGGCGGTCGAGGTCGCCGGGTCGCTGACCGTCTACGACACCGGCGACCACCAGATTTCCGGAGTCTTGCAGCAGCAGGGCAACGGTTGGACGCTGACCTTCACCAGCCAGTACGGCACCGTGCCGGTCTCCTCGCTGCGCGTCGTCGATGGCAACAGCAGCCAGCCCGATCCCCTTCCGGCACCGGCGCCCACCTTCACGTCGGCACCGCCCCCCGCGACCCCGCTCCCGACACCCGCTCCCGCATCGGTGGAGTCCCAGCCCGCCTTGGCCCCCGGCGGGCTGGAGGACAGCATCTGGTCGTTCGGCCCGGCCGACGGCGCACCGACCGGCACGCTCACCCTGGCGGCGGACGGCGTCATCGTCGGCGGCAACGAGGCGCAGGCGCGCTTCTGGTCGGTCGAGGACGGCGGCCTGACCTTCTACGACGCCGACGGCCGCACCGCCCTGCTGTTCCCCGCCGTCGCTGGCGACGGGGTGCTGCGCGGCCACGCCCCGGCCGATCCGGCGCAGGTCTATGTCCTGCGCGCGCCGGCGACCCGTCGGCCGGACCCCGCCGCCCCGCCCCCCGCCGCCGCGGCAGCACTGCCGGTGGACGTGACCGCTGGCGACTGGGTGCTGGAGGATGCCGGCGGGAACCGCCTGTCCGTCCTGCGCCTCCAGCCGGACGGACGGGTCGAGGGCGGCCGCGAGACCGAGGCCTCCTGGCGGACCAAGGACGACGGCATCGTCCTCCTGCACCGCAGCGGCCGGCCGACCGCGCGCTTCGAGCTGTTCCAGTACCGCGCCGGCCGCTGGACGGTGGTCGGGGCTCCGCTCAACAACCCGTCGGCGCCGCTGTTCCTCAAGCAGGCCTGAGCGCTCAGACCGGCACGGCGAGGCTGCCGGCGGCCGGTGGGCCATGGCGATGATGGTGGCGGCGATCGCCGCGTCGTCGGGGTTCCGGGTGATCTCGCTCACGAAGGAATGGTCCTGTATTCGCTCCTTTGATGGATACGTTCCGCCACGGCATTGAAAATATTCAAATCGTTGTCGGATGCTTCCGACAGGCCGCCGTCGAACCACCGGCATATCCGTGAGCGGCCTCGTCTGTCAGCAAACGGCTTTTTCCGGTGCGGTGTTGCATTGTGGCCGCAACTGTTGAGACCACCGCTGATACTCACGCGGCGAATGCCCGACCAAGCGCTTGAATAGCGCCCTGAACGTGCTGCTATCCGCGTAGCCGACGCGCAGGCAGATTTCATCGATGCTCAAAGTTCCTGCCTCCAGCAGTTGCTTTGCGATCTCCACCCGCAACGCCTGAAGATATTCCAAAGGACCGATCCCAATTGCCTGTTTGAAGCGACGGTTGAGCGTCCGCTCGCTGACCGCGAGATGGGTGGCGAGTTCTGACAGGGATGAGGCCTGTTGGATGGTCGCGGCCATCCGGCGCTGGGCACGGGCGACCAGCCGGTCGCCATGTCCATGCTCCTCGATCAGCGTCGCGAACGGCGCTTGCAAGACCCGATTGGTATCAATCAGCAGCATCCTGGCCGTGGCAGCGGCGAGTTCCGCGCCGGACAGCCTGCTGACAAGCCTTATGGCGAGCGTGAGATATGAAGTCACGCTGCCGCCGGACAGGATACCATCCTGCTCGGTCAGGATTTCCTGAGCGCGTAGCGCGACCCGTGGATAACGCCGGGTGAAATCCCTGGCCTTCGCCCAGTGCGTGGTCGCCGGCCGTTCATCGAGAAGGCCGGCCTCGGCGAGCAGGTAATTGCCGGTGCAGTAGGATGCCAGCACCGCCCCTCTCTCGTGCTGCCGCCGCAGGGCCCGCGTTAGTGCAGCGACCTCCTCGCGGCGTTCCAGAAATCTGTCGATGTCTGGAGCGTAGGGCGCCGTCACCAGTATGGCGTCGGCCGACGCTTCGGGGTTCATACGGCCATCCACCGCAATCATCTGTCCGGACGCGCTTTGGACCGGTCGACCGTCCATAGATTCGACGAACCACCGCAACGGCGGCTGCCCGCTGGGGTCCGCTCGCTTGGCGGCAAGCATGTTCGCGACGGCAAAAACATCCACCGGACCGGCGACGCCAGACGACAGAGTGCCATCACACACCCAAATCCGGATGATCATCGCAACCCTGTCTGATTTGCCTCGAACATTGTCAAATCTGCCACTCCCGCACGCCGTACTCAAGCCGCATGATGCAAACCGTCAAGGCTGCAGATAAAGGAGATGCAAGCATGCCAATGATCGACGTGGTGATTCCGAAGGGCGCCTTAGCGCAAGACGTCGAGGCGCGGTTGCTCAAGGAGATGACCGACATCCTGCTTCGGGCCGAAGGGTTCGACCCTGCCAACGAAGTCGCGCAGAGCGTATCCGTGCTTTTCCTCCATCGGCCCGACGCTACTTTCGTCGGTGGCCTTCCCGCCGCGGCGCCGCGCTATCGGATCGTCCCGAGCGTCCCGGAGGGGCAGTACACGCAGGAGTCCATGGCGCGTCTGGTCAAGGAGCTGACGGAAGCTATCGTCCGTGCCGATGGTGGACGCTTTGAGGATGTCGCTCCGAGGGTCTGGGTTTTCCCGACTGAGGTGCCCGACGGCCATTGGGGCAGCCGCGGCGTAATCCGTCACCTTCCAGAGATCCAGGCTTTCATCTCCGGGGATCAGGACCGCAGTGTGGGTAGCGAAAGGCTGGCCCGCCGCCGCAGGACGAAAGCGTTGGACGTCATTGCGAGTATGGCTGATGCCATTGGAAGAGGAGCCGGTTAAGGTCGACCCAGCTGCGCCTGGAGCTTTCGGACATCAGAGGCAGCCTCTCCCGGCCAAGCCAGTCGATCTAAAGCGGATCTGCCGAGGCTTCCGGATGGCATGATCAGATTTGGCCGGACTGGGGTCACTACTCGAAAGAAGCACGTTTGCGTAGTGGCCCGGAGGTGCCCATACCGCCGTTGTTGGCGGTCTGGTCGCGCATAGACGGCAGAAGGCTCCTATTTTGGATCGGTCGGGGTTTCTGCATCGACGATGTAGCGAGCATCAACGACAACCTCTTCGCCAGCATCGGTCATAATCCAGACACCAGCTCATCTCCCTCAATCCTGTCCTCGGAAGACGCGGAACCAATGCTCGGCATATTGCCGGCACAGTTCAGCCTCCACGCCATCTCCGGTGCGTTCGGCATCGGCAGCGCGGGCGAGCCATTGACTCTGCTTTTGAAGCGCGGATCCATTCACACGCGCGGGGGCTGGTCGAACGCCGGTCGAGGCGGCAGTGGTGGGACGGGGCTTGCTGAAATTTGGTCGCGGTACTGGCACGTAGGGCCTGGAGGGTGGCATGGGGCCTACCGACTTCCTTGGATAGAGTGGAGGGGCATCCTTTGACCGGGCAGAGTCTACGCCGTGCATCGCTACAACGCGCGGAAATTCTCCGACACGGTGGGTCTGCCGGTGCGCGAATGGCGCCGCCGGCGCTGGCGCCGTCATGCCGGCGGAATAGCCATACCGCCCCTTCTTGGAAGAATGAGCGGAACGGCTCAATGGCTCGGCGCGCGAGGCCTTCGACAGAGTAAGGTGCTCTTAGGGCAGCGGTAGGCGGTCGATCAGGGCCTGCGCCTGCTGGACCACGGCCTGAAAGGCAGCCTCCCTTAAGAGCCGCTGTGCGAAGCAGCGGCGGTAGGCTCTGTCGCCTTCTGTCTCCAGACCGGTCGCCTTCTTGAAGAGCATCTCACGCGTCGCCTCGTCCTGTTTCGAGGCGGAAAAGACCTTCCAAGCGCGCTGCGCGGCCTCCTCGTGCTGCGTCCACACCGCGTTGCAAGCAGGGATGGGTGCGATGGGCGCGGCGACGGGCTCGACCGCGACGAACACCCTGCCACCCTGGAGCACCGACAGGACGATCCGGTCCGGCACCCCCAGCCCGATGTCCTGCCGGGCGGCCGCCAGCATGGCGACGGCGAACCCCGCCCCTGGGGCTTTGATCGGCAGGTCAGCGAAGCGGGCGACAGCGGCCTCGGTGCTGATCGCCTGGGTGTAGAAATCCTCCTCCCCGAGGGCCGCCCTGGGATCCTGCGGCATGCGGCCAAGCCCTGGCCACCACTCACGATGCTCCTTCAGCCAATTCCGCAGCAGTTCCTCCGTAGTGGCGACGACGACCCGCTGGTTGTCCGTTTCGCCGTAGGCGATGCCGTCCAGCATGCCGAAGCCCAACTCCTTCAGCAGAGTCTGCAGGCTAATCCGGCCATCGGCAGGAAAGCCCCGGACGGCGACCGGCCCGACCATAGCCTTGAGCATCCCTTCCAGCTCGCGGCGGGCGTCCGCCTCCTTCCGGCTCGCGCTGTCGACGCCACCGGCCTCCGCCTCCCGGTTAAGGGCGGCGATGTGTCGGTCACGTACGGCCAGATACCGATCGAGGGGCGCCGCCTGCGCCGTCCCCACCGTCCACAGCAGAAGAGCGACCGCGAACGCTTTCATCGCCAAACTCCGACGCTGCGCCGGAAGCGAGTGTAGCGCGGCCCCCGCCAGCCGATCGAGCGCGGTTTGAGAGCCAGACCACAGAGGGGGATGGACAGGTGCGGCTACCCTTTCCTCTCGCCACGGTTCGAGTGCGTCTGGAGTGCCTGTTCATGCGTGTCCGGCCAGTGATCTTCGGCTTTGCCGTCTTGCTGGGGGCGATGGCATCGAGCCTTGCTCCCGCCACGGAAAGGCAGGCATCGGACCTGACCGGCGGCTGCCGCGTCCGGGACCAGGAGCCCGGCAACCGGAAACGCTTCCGCTGGGCGGGCCAGTGCCGGGACGGCTTTGCCCAGGGCAGTGGAGTGCTGGATTGGACGACCAACGGCCAGTCGGCCGGTTGGGCGGAGGGGACCCTGGTGGCCGGTCGATTGGAGGGCGAGGCCCATGTCGAATGGGAGAATGGGCGGTCCTTCACCGGCACCTACCGCCACGGCCAAGCCTCCGGCAATGGGACACTGACCTTTCCGGGCGGCCATCGCTACGTCGGCTCCTTCAAAGGCGGACGTCCGACCGGGGAGGGGGAGTTCATTTCCTCCACGGGAACGCGTTACGCCGCCCGGCTCGACGAGGATGGCGAGGTACGGCCCGGCGCGATGCTAGGTCCGGGAGAAGCGGCTCCGGCCCCACCCGCCCGACCACCGCCACCGCCCGAATCCGGGAAGAACTTGCCCCCGGCTGTTTCCGTACCGCGCCACAAGGCGCCAAGCCCCGGCCGATCCGCCAAGAGGTCTCTTGAGAAGCTTGCTGAGAAGCCCATGCCCCGAACCGCCGTGCCGGGCCCGGCACCGCAGGCATCGGACGCCGTCCAATCCGTCGAAAGGCCGCCCGCCGCGGCAGACCCGCCGCCTGAGACCCTGGAGGAGTGGCTGTGCACGCTACCGCCGGTTCCTCGGCCCACGCCGGAATTTCGCCCTGCCGACGCAGCGAGAACGGATGCGTCCGGCCGCTGTTGTGGCAGCTGTCTTTCTTCTGATTGAGGGGGTCCGTTTGTGAGGCTAACTTGCTCTGTCGAAAGCCTCCATCGATAGACAGCGGCAGGTCAATGCCTGCCCGGACATTTCAGCGCCGGCGCGGCGGTCGACCGGGCTGGGCAAGCCGTTCCGCCATGCACCACTGCCCCAGTGCGAATGCCGCGGCCGGATCAAGAGCCTCCGGAGGCTCGGCAACTGCCGGGCGGCGCATGTCGGTCACTTCGGGATCCTGGACGGGTGATAACCGGCGGTTCATGAGGCCTCGCTTTGTCCTCCGTAGGAATCTACCGCGCGCATGCTCGCCATGCGCGAAAATTTTCGCTGCTGATCGGCGCTGTCGACGCGCAGGACCTGCTGGCGGAGGACGGCGCCGGGCAGTCCCCCAGCACCACCACCGCGGCGGCCGGGACGGCGCTGATCACCCCTCGAAATAGTGCTCCGGTTTGACGGTCTTTACCGGACCTCCAGGTATAGTCCGTCGCATAAATAAATAGTTCTTTGCGTGGAGAAGATCAGAAACAGTCCGCGCATCTTCGCTTGGGCGGCCTGCGACCGAGAAGTAGCCGGATTCCAGGTTGCTGAACACTGTGCCCGAAGGACGCGGTGCCATGCTATAGGTTTGACAATATTGCAAGTATGCTACTGCGATCACAACCCCTGCAAACGCTATATCATGGTTTGGGGAGGAACAAGCACGGTCAAAGGGGAAGTCGGCGTCGACGAGGCCAGCTTCGTAGACGGGGATCGTTCCAGGGGGAAGGCATCCCGGTGTACGAGCAAGAGCCCTAGGGTCCGGACTCATAACCAGTAGGCAACGGTTGCGGCAATGTGGATGGCCGCCATGAAGTTGGTGGCGGACCGGTCATAGCGGGTGGCGATGCGCCGGAAGTCCTTAAGGCGTCCGAACATGCGCTCGATGACGTTGCGGTTCCGGTAGAGGTAGGGAGAGAAGCAGTTTTTCCAGCGCTTGTTGGCGCGTGGCGGGATGTTGGGCGCGGCTCCGGCCTCTTCGATCTTCCGGCGAACAGCGGCACTGTCGTAGCCCTTGTCGCCGTGCAGAAGGTCGGTGGCAGGCATCCGGTCGAGCAGACGGTCGGCGGCGGTGCAGTCGGCGACCTGACCGCCGGTCAGTAGGAAGGCGAGCGGCCGACCGCGCGGATCGCTCAGGGCGTGGATTTTGGTGATTCTCCCACCTCGGGACCGTCCGATGGCCTGGGCACGCTCCCCCCTTTGCCGCCGCTTGCCGAACGATGGGCGCGCACCGCCGTGGAGTCGATCATTACCTGGGCCGGTGGAGCATCCGCCCAGCGCCCGCCCGACTTCAGCACATGGACGATTCCGCTGATCACACGGCGATCATCCACGCGCGGCTTACCTCGGGTGTCGCGCGGAAGGTGCGGCTCAAGCCGCCCAAACTGCTCCACCGTCAACCAGAACTGACCGTCGCTCATCACAAAGCCCCTTTCCAGGGCGTTCAATCACAACGGTTCCATCCAGAAAAGTCCATTTATGGGTCCGGACCCTAGCCTCGGCGTCAGGATGCCTGCAAGCGCGGCGATTGCCGCAGAGTGATCGTTGACGCGCCCGCTGATGTCGGCCCGCCACTTTTCGATATCCAGATCCATCTGGGAGGGGTGCGTATACCGGTAGATGGTTGCTAACCCAGCTGCGAATGGACAGGCCTGCGCCAGCGCTTCGATGATGGTTCGAGCACATAGGCGCCATTCCTGCGGAGCCGGCGGGGAGATTGATGCGCTCGACATGAAATAGAGTCCTCCTTTTCTGGACGACTAGGCTGCGCGCGATCCGACTGGGATCGTGGTTTGGATCTCGTCATAGCCGGCCCTCAACGTGCCGTCTTCACGTTCGATCAGCCCGATCGATTCCAGCGCGGTCACGTCTTCGTGGACCCGCTTGAAGTCACGCCCCAGTTCACGCGCCAGTGCCCGGATACTGGGAGCCGGATGGCCGTGCAGGTGACGCAGCATCTCGTGGCGCCGGTCGGTCATCACCGAGGCAAGCGCCGACCAGGTTGCGAAGGTGACCGTGTCCTGCGGCGCCACCACCTCACCGCGTTCGGCGCGGTGCCAGGCATCGGCCACGCGAGCGGCGGCGTCCCGCAGACTGCCGCCAACGATGATCGTCTTTTTCATCGGCTCCTCCTGTAATCCTCAACTTCGCTCACGAACCGTTCCAGCAGTTCGTCTACCGAGGAAAACGCAATCTGCTCCTCAGCGTCGCCGACGTGCCGGTGGTCACCCTTGCCGCGCTCGTTGTCGTATCCCAACACGCGTTGTCCCGCGACGATGTAGGCGAAGCGGTACTTGAAGCCATGTGTCGTCGGCGGTACCGGTTCCGGCACCCGCCAGACGACCATTTCGGCGAGGTCGCCGTCTGGGTAGCGGTAGCGTTCGCGGATGATGAGTTCAGCCTTCATGATGGCGCATCATGCCATCACAGATTGATGGCGTCAAGCGCCATCATTATCCTTCGCTCCGGGTGCCCGGCCAACTCCACCACTGCGGCGGCCGACTGGCCGGGCCGCCAGCGATCCTGCGTCTGGTCGGCGCCGTCGGCCTGCCGGCGAATGGGCCGCTCAGGGCGGCACCGCGCCTATCGCCCTGCATTAGGTGCAACCTGGAGGGCGGTGGAGCCGGTGGGGCCGGTGCTGGCCATCATGCTGCCGATCGCCGCCGGCCCACCGGCAGGCTCGCTATCTGGACCGTAGGTCAGCTTGCACGGACGCCCCTGCGTGCAAGAGGATCGCGCACATGAGCCGGATGATAGTGCCCGACAATGCAGGCCGGAGGCAGCGGATAGCGGATTGCGAACCCTGCGCCGCGCCAAGGGTCCGGGACATAGTCGTTACCTTCCAGGAGGTCCTCGAAGATATACGAGAGCGCCATCCCGGAAAACTCAAGCACAGTGTGCCCGGATACAAGTCCCAGCGGCACGTCGCACACAAAAAGCGTCGGTTGCCCCTCTTTCTTCAACACCTGCCGATAGTCACGAGAGCCGGGAAGATGGGCGGCGATTGCAGTTACGTATTCACTCCCGTAATGCAGGTAGTGTCCACATTGTTCTAGGAACATCGGCTCATTGGCCTCGAAGTAAACGCGTCCAGCTCGGTATGTGTGACCGACTGCAGCAATTGCCTCCTCGACATCCCCGGCGGTAAGTTCGGGGAACATGCCCTCCAGGAAGATCCGTCGAACGTTCCTATGGGAGAACTCGGGATCAAGTGGAAGCAGTCCGTGTTTGTAGAAGGACCCAACATCGTCGGTGCGGGTCCCATGAACCGCTCGCAGGTGCGTAAAGCGGTGAACAAGCCGATCAGCCAGCAGCGCCTTTGAGTCGACCGTTTCGCCACGTGCCTTGAGGATGATCTTATCAAGCCAGCTCAGATCATCTCCTGCCACGCACTGGGGCGGATCGACGAGAAAAGCGCCACGCACCTGATCGTCAATGACGTCGCTGAGCAGGTCCCAAACGACACCCCGCCAACTCTTGTACGTTTGCCAGTCCCACACGTGCGGCGGGGGAGCGGCCCGATCCATGCGTGAAGGGCTCAGCACACCAGATCGCTTATCGGAATGCCCTTGCTCCGTCATGATCGTGCCCTCCTCAGATAGACGCGTTCTGCCATTGCTCTGGAAACGACGGATCGACCTCGGGCGCTTCACTTCCCTGGAGGCGCGCCATCAAAGCGGTAGTAACCAATGCCTTGGGTCCGGACTCATAACCAGTAGGCAACGGTTGCGGCGATGTGGATGGCCGCCATGAAGTTGGTGGCGGACCGGTCGTAGCGGGTGGCGATGCGCCGGAAGTCCTTAAGGCGTCCGAACATGCGCTCGATGACGTTGCGGTTCCGGTAGAGGTAGGGAGAGAAGCAGTTTTTCCAGCGCTTGTTGGCGCGTGGCGGAATGTTGGGCGCGGCCCCTGCCTCTTCGATCTTCCGGCGAACAGCGGCACTGTCGTAGCCCTTGTCGCCGTGCAGAAGGTCGGTGGCAGGCATCCGGTCGAGCAGACGGTCGGCGGCGGTGCAGTCGGCGACCTGACCGCCGGTCAGCAGGAAGGCGAGCGGCCGACCGCGCGGATCGCTCAGGGCGTGGATTTTGGTGGTTCTCCCACCTCGGGACCGTCCGATGGCCTGGGCACGCTCCCCCCTTTGCCGCCGCTCGCCGAACGATGGGCGCGCACGGCCGTGGAGTCGATCATTACCTGGGCCGGTGGCCCACCCGCCGCGGCCAAGGCATGGAAGATGCCCTCCCACACGCCCTTGGACGCCCAGCGGACAAAGCGGTTGTAGAGCGTCTTGCGCGGACCGTAGGCCGGTGGAGCATCCGCCCAGCGCCCGCCCGACTTCAGCACATGGACGATTCCGCTGATCACACGGCGATCGTCCACGCGCGGCTTGCCTCGGGTGTCGCGCGGAAGGTGCGGCTCAAGCCGCCCAAACTGCTCCACCGTCAACCAGAACTGACCGTCGCTCATCGCAAAGCCCCTTTCCAGGGTGTTGAATCACAACGGCTCCCTGCCGGAAAGACTCTTTATGGGTCCGGACCCTTGCCAGTGCCGGGGGCGAACCAAAGCTGTCGAATCCCGCATTAGAATTTACCAGAGGCTCAAGTATCATGCAGATAGTTATCCCGCAAATTTGCGGACCCGTCCCACACTAAAGTGGTCCACCATAAAATATCCCACAGATTGGTGGACAATTCAGAACACGACGCGTAACCGTCAAACATTGCAACAATGTTGGCATCGTCAACACGAAATGCCTGTTCGCCAGATTCCTTTAAGCCGCCGATCTCACGTTACCGGCGCTCAGCCACTGGCCGCTGGCATGGACATGATCGGCCATGAATCGGCGTTGGAGCGTGATTTCGTTCTTCTTCAACGGCTGGACCCGGCGGTGCTCGCGATCGAGGAACAACCGGTAAAAATCTCCTGGGCAGCCAGCGACGGCAGAGTTCGGTACTACACGCCGGATTACCGGGTGGTGCGTCAGGACGGTACCGAGCTTGTCGAGGTGAAGTACCGACAGGACCTACGGGCGAATTGGTCACAATATCGGGATCGCTTAATCGCAGCGCGGGATTGGGCGCGGCTACACGGCATGTCCTTCAGGATCGCGACGGAGCGCGATCCGGACGGCGCGTCTGCTGAACGCCAAGCGGCTGGTGCCGCGGATGCGCGACCCGATCGACCATCTACTCCAGCAGGACTGCATCGAGCTTCTTGATCGTGGCGGTCCACTGACGTTTCGCCAAGTTGTTGAGGCGCTGACGGCGCAGGGCCGGCCAGAGGGTGATGTGCTCGCGGCGTTGTGGCCTATGATCGCGCGCCGTTTCGTGACCTGCGACCTCGATGTGCCGATCAGCGGTGGAACACTTCTGTTCGTACAATGCCGCAACTTCTGACGCTGTCAGCCGGGGCGGCGGTCTGGCTCAATGAAACGCCGGTGACGATCGTCAGTCAGGCAGGCGTCGATAGCGTGGTTGTCGTGCTGCCCGATGGAACGTCCCGTACGGTCGCGGTGGCCGACCTATCGGCAACAGCGCCGGCGGAAACGGCGGGAGACAGCAACATCGATCTCGCCATCATAGCTCAGGAGGATTGGGATCTGGCAGTGCGCCGGGAGCGCGTCGTGAAGGCGCTCGCCGAGATACCGAAGCGAAGCCGGGCAATAGTCGCCGAAGGTGCGGCTACCCTCGGGATAACAGCCAACATGGTCTACCGGTTGATCGCTCGGTATTTGGAAGATCCCCGCACCACGACGTTGCTGCCGCGCAAGCGCGGCAAACCCACGGGCCTGGAGATGCTCGACGCGCCGGTCGAACGGATCGTGATGGCGACGATCACCGAGATGGCGTTCATGCGGCCGAAACGGACCGGGGACGCCATCCACCTAGAGATTCGCCGCCGCTGCATAGGAGCGGGCCTGAAGCCGCCGGGCCGTACCACGGTCTATCGTCGGCTCGCCACCCTCCCGCGCAAGGACGTCGTTCGCGCCCAGGACGGGGTGAAGGCGGCGCGGGATAGTTCGCTCCAGTGCTCGGGACGTTCCCCATAACGTCGTGGCCGCTGGAGGTCATCCAGATCGATCACACCGTGGTCGACCTTATCCTCGTCGACGAGTTCCACCGCCGCCCAATCGGGCGGCCTTTCCTGACGCTGGCCGTCGACGTCCATACGCGCATGGTGGCTGGCTTTCTGCTGTCCCTCGATCCGCCGAGCGCGACATCGGTCGGGCTCGGCCTGACCCACGCGGTCGCGCCGAAGGACAACTGGCTCGAGCGCATGCGCGTTGGCATGAAGTGGCCGGTCTGGGGCATTCCGGATACGGTTCACGTCGACAATGGCAAGGAATTCCATTCCGAGGCGCTGCGCCGGGGATGCTCGCAGCATGGCATCACCATCGACTATCGGCCCGTACGCACACCGCATTACGGTGGTCACATCGAGCGCCTTATCGGCACGATGATGGGCGACGTACATTTCCTACCGGGCACGACGTTCAGCAATGTGTCTGCGAAAGGCGACTACGATGCCGAGAAAAGCGCAGTAATGACGCTGGCGGAGACACAGGAATGGCTAACGCTGAACGTCTGCGTGTACCACAATCAGAGGCACTCCGCGCTCGGGATGACGCCGCTGGCAGCGTGGGAGCGCGGCATCCTCGGGACACCGGAACGGCCAGGGCGGGGGCTACCTGCCCGCGTCACTAACCCCGAGCGATTCCTGATCGACTTCCTGCCGCTGGCCCGCCGAGAGGTGACGGGCGACGGAGTCCGTCTCTTCAATATCCACTATTGGTCCGATGCGCTACGCCCCCTCATCGGACAGTCCACGCGCTTCGTCGTTCGATACGATCCGCGCGATATGTCGCGGATATGGCTCCTGTCGATCGACAACGAATATTACCCCCTCGGTTACAAAGCGCGGCATCGACCGGTGATCTCCCTATGGGAGCACCGCGAGGTGTCCCGTCAGCTCCGCGCCGAAGGAGCACGCACGATGGACGAGGCAGCGATCTTCGAAGGTGTGGAGCGCATGCGCGCTGTGGTCGCGGCGGCGACGGCAAAGAGCAAGCGAGCACGACGCCAAGCCGAACGAAGCCGTCGGCACCGGACGCTGGCGCAGGTGGAGAAGGTGCCGTCGGAGGACAAGCCGGCTGGAGAAGAAACCGTGGTCGCTCCCCCGCGACCGTTCGAGGTGGAGGATTGGTGAACCTGGATCACTTGAGCGATGTCACTCGGCAGATTGCCGAGTCGACGGACGACGAAGCGCGCATCGAGCGCATCCTCGCCGATCGGTATATTGCATACACCCGGGCGAACGACGCCGTTGCCAAGCTGGAATGGTTGCTTCGGTCACCGAAGAAAATGCGAATGCCGAATCTCCTGATCGTCGGGCCCACCAACTCTGGCAAGACGATGATCACGGAAAAGTTCCGCCGCATGCATCCGCCGACCATGAGTCTCGACGGCCGAGCAGACATTGTCCCCGTACTCCGCGTTCAGATGCCAAGCGCCGCGGACCCGCTGCGCTTCTACCATGTCGTGCTGGAAAGTCTCGGCGCCCCCGGCGTAGCGGCGGCCAAATGGCAGCGCCTTGTCCAAAAAGAGTCTCAGGCGATCCAGCTTCTCCGCGCAACTGGCGTCCGGGTGCTCATCATTGACGAGATCCACAATGCACTGGCCGGGCCGACGAACAAGCTCTCGGAGATGCTGAATCTGCTGCGGTACCTGGGAAACGAGTTGCAGATACCGCTTGTGGCTGTTGGCGTGAAGGAGGCGCTGCAGGTCATTCACAGCGACGATCAGCTTGCCAATCGGTTCGAACCGTTTCCACTGCCGCGATGGCAGGACGACGATGAGTTGCGCAGCCTGCTCGCCGCCTTCGAACGTGCCCTTCCTCTGCGGCGGCCGTCGGGGTTGGCAAATCCGGTGATGACGCGGCGCCTCATCGCACTGTCGGAAGGTATCCTTGGGGAAATCGTGACGCTCATCGTTCGGGCGGCGGAGATGGCCGTGCGGACAGGAAACGAACGGATTGATGTCGGCCTGTTCGAGCGGATCGACTTTATGCCTCCGTCAGCACGCCGAGCCTCGGCGGTCGCTATGCGGGTCGACTGATAGGAAACGACCGACGATGGAGATCGAGGACATTCCGCCAGCGGTGGTGGCGCCCTTACGTTGGCCGATCCGCCCACCAATCCAACCGAACGAACTGCTGAGCAGCTGGATTTCCAGGCTTGCTCTTGCAAACGGCCTGAGTCCTGCTTCCTTGCACGAGGACCTCGATAACCTAACGGGGCCGACATCTAGAGCGGATTCCGATCATTCTGGTTCGTAACCGGCGGCAGTGAAGAAGGCTCGACTGTCGGTTGGTGTCACGTTGTCGATGGCATCTCGGATGGCATCCCACAGTTCGGGGAGTGTCCTTGCCGCGGCTTTCCTGAGGTTCGCTTTGATTTTTGAGAATGCCATCTCGATGGGGTTGAAGTCTGGGCTATAGGGCGGCAGGAGCTTCAGGACGGCGCCTGTCCGCTCGATTGCCGCCCGCACGGCCGGAAGCTTGTGGGCGGGCAAGTTGTCCATCACGACGACATCTCCGTGGCTCAGCGTCGGCCCCAGAACCTGTTCGACATAAGCGAGGAAGGCGGCACCGCCCATGGCACCGTCGAGCGTCATCGGAGCGGTGACGCCCGACAAGCGAAGAGCGCCGACGAAGGTCGTCGTCTTCCAGTGCCCATGGGGAACCGCAGCGCGGCAGCGTTCTCCTCGCGGCGCACGGCCGTACATCCGCGCCATCTTGGTGGAGGTGCCGCATTCATCGATGAACACCAGCCGCTCCGGGTCCAGGTCCGGCTGGGCGTCGAACCAGGCTTGGCGGCTGTCGGCTATATCCGCTCGATCCTGTTCGGCAGCGTGCGCTGTCTTTTTTTCCGCGTCACGCCGTGACGTTGGAAGAACCGGCACACGATGCTGGGCAGTGGCCGATACCCCACCGCCTCGTCCAGGCGCTCGGCTACCTCTGCCAAGGTCAGGTCGGGCTTCTCCTCGATCCAGCCAAGGATGAGGTCCCGATGCTCGTCGATCCGATGCGAGCGGACATTGCCACCGCGCTTGTCCGGGCTCAGGTCGCCGCGCGTTCGTGCACGGGCAACCCAGCGGATCGCCGAGGAAACCCCAACCTCGAAGCGCGCCGCAGCTGCCCGGCAAGACGCTCCAGCCGCAACCGCCTCCACCACACGCCGACGAAGATCGACAGACAGGGCTTTCGACATCCAGACCGGCCTCCTTCAACCGGTCCGAAGCTTGAATCACAAATGGCCGCTCGTGGAAATCCCTCGATTCAGATGCCGGTCAATCCGCTCTAGCTCCGCCGCGCATGGTCATCCCTATCAGCGACGACGAAAACGGTGGTGAGCCGCCGACCGGCCGATTAGAAGGTCCGGGAACCGGGAGGTGCGCGTGCTGGGGGAGACGGTCGAACTGGCGGGATTGATCCTGATCATCGCGGTGCTGTATGCCGCCGTTGGTCAGGCGGGGGCGTCCGGCTATCTGGCGGTGATGGGGATGGTCAGCCTGGATCCGGCGATGATGAAGCCGGTTGCCCTGGCGCTGAACCTGTTGGTTGCGGCGATCGGCACGGCGCGGTTCGCGCGGGCGGGGTTGCTTCGCTGGCGCATCTTCTACCCGTTCGGTGTTCTGGGCGTTCCCTTCTCCTTCGCCGGGGGGCTGGTTCATCTTCCAGGGGCGTTGTACTACCCTGTGGTGGGCGGCTGTCTGCTGTTGGCCGGGTTGGAACTGGCGCGCTCCACCTGGGCCAGCAACCGGTGGCCGACGCCGGCGGCGCGCGAGCACCCGCCCTTCTGGGCGGCCCTGGCGGCGGGGGCGGGCATTGGCTTCCTCTCCGGTATGACAGGGACGGGGGGCGGTATCTTCCTGGCGCCGCTGATCTTGCTGATGGGCTGGGTCGACACCCGGCGGACGGCGGCGGTGTCGGCCGCCTTCAACCTGCTGAACTCGGCGTCGGCCTTGCTCGGCGCCTGGGCGACGCTGCCGACGCTGCCGGCGGCGCTGCCACTGTGGCTGGTAGCTGCCGGTGTTGGCGGAACGGTCGGGGCGTGGCTGGGCAGCCGGCATCTGCCGGTCGCGGCTCTACGTTATCTGCTATCGGCAATCCTGGTGACGTCGGGGGTAAAGATGCTGTCGTTGTGAGCGACGCTCCGCCCGGTCCTGCGCGGTTGCAAATGTTCATGCTCCACAATCGTTGGCGTCTTCTTTTTGGAGAGCGGCCGAAGGCGGCACCGGGGCCGGTGCTCGTCTTGGCTAATCGGAGGCGTTGCGCCACCTTAAGTATAAATATACTAAATTAATATCGTAAGAAAATGGCAAGTACTGACAAAATGTTTCCGATTATCCCGGAGGCGATTATTTGTGTATATTTGAACGATCTGAAGTCCCATTCGGCGTGACACATGCCCGGCTCCCTTCATGTTCTGCTCGCCGAGGACGAGGATCTGGTTGCCCTGGTGGTGGCCGAAATTCTGGAGGGCGACGGGTTCCGGGTCACGGTCGCCCGCAACGGTGTGGAAGCGGTGGAGGCTGACGCGGGCGATCCGGCCGACATCCTGATCACCGACATGCGGATGCCGGTGATGGATGGCGCGGCCCTGATCCGATCCATCCGCGAGCATCGCCCGGATCTGCCGATCACCGTGGTGAGCGGGTTCAGCGAGGATCTTCCATTGCCGGAGCCCGGGCATCTGGTGGTCATGCGCAAACCCTACGACACGGCCGCGATGGCACCGACGATCTCCGCACTGCTGTCCGGGCGGGCTGGGGCCTGACGGGCAGGCCTCGCTGCGGACTTCGCCGGCTTTGACAGCGAGGACGTAGCGCACCGCGGCGGCCAGGGCGACGGGCAGGGTGCACCTCGTCTGAGCGCCAGCGATCAAACTATCGACGATGGCAAACTCGACAAAAGTGGCTGCCGGTTGCGGAATTGCCTAAGACTTCAAACAGTTTGACAGGCATACTATAATATGTAAGCTAAGAATTTCACGAACGTTCGCAAGCGCAGCGTGGGGGATATTGCCATGCACAGACTCGTTCTGCGCAGTGAGTTAAAATATATCATGCCATACGATGAAATAATAAATATTTGCTTTTCCTCGGCGCGCTCAAACAAAGATAATAATATTACAGGCTTTATGGTCGAATGTGGTGGTGTTTTCCTATTTTCAATAGAAGGAAAACCGGTAAGTTTGAGAAGAATAATTAAAAATATTAAAAATGAAGAGAGGCACCAAAACATAAAAATTATATTCCACAACAAGTCTGCCTCGGCCAGATTGTTTGGCTCTTGGTCGATGAATATGATGTTTCTTGATGACGCGCTTCTTTGGCAAAAAGCAATTGGCTCTCGCAAATCTTACGATGGCTTTTATGCGAAATCCTATGATGCCGCTTTTGCTATTGGGGTCTTGATATTGTCGTACCGGTATGCGTGCGAGGCGTCACAACTGAGTCCAGTGCCTTGCGAAGATCAATGCGGTCACTTTCCCCATAGGGGTCAAATTCTGGGCGCCTAACCTGAATCTGCCGCGGCCGGAGTCCGGGCGGCGAGAAGGGAAGGCCGTACCGCCGGCAGTGTTGACCCGTGGGCGGGGGGGCGGGTCCCCGTTTGCCATAGCCGCGGAGGCTGTTTCCTCGGCGGGTCTCGCCAAGAGTGCCCCACCCCCCTCGCTTTCGGTTGTGTAGCCCGGTTTTCCATATAAACTGCTCGGCGCTCCGGTTGTGGAAGATGAATCAACGACTTAGCCGGGCAGGGGAATTATGGCCCATCCGCGGCCGAGTGGGACGCTCGCGCGGCCGATGCCGAACGCACCGGAGATGGCGTGGAGGCTGAACTGTGTCGGCAGTATGCTGAGCATTGGTTCCGCGTATCGCGGGGAGAGGACTGAGGGAGATGAGCTGGTGAGTGACACCACCTTGACGCCGCGGGAGCGGGCTCTGATCCGCAACGAATTCATGGTGCGCTTTGGGCAGGCGCCGCGGCTGGAGAGCGGCATCCTGGTGAAGCGGTGGGCCACCGGGCCGAACAAGGGTCAGCCGAAGCCGGGAACGGTCATTCAGGGGATGCTGGACCGTGGGCTGCTGGAGTTGCGGGACGACGGTAGCCATTGGCTGCGGGCTCGGTTTACCGAGGCCGGTCTCGCTGCTTTACGGCACATGGCCGAGGACGCACGCGCCCTGCCACCGGGCGAATACCAGCACGTCCTGGACGAACTCGGAAGCGGGCAACGGGCAGATCACAACGACGCATCGTCGGCCATCCCAGGTTCGCGATCTGTCGCGTAAAGGGGTTCCGTCAGCCCTCGCGCTATCTTGCTTGTAACCGTGGGGCTGACGTAGAGGGACACCTCCACTCTGGAGGTGAGGAATGCGCTGCCCGCACTGCCACTCGACCGCAACCTCGGAGCGTTCGGACCGAACGGCGCATGGCTATCGCCGCTTCCGTTGCCGCCAATGTTGGCGCGGCTTCAACGAGCGCACCGGCTCGCTGCTGAATCGGCTTCAGCTGCCCACGGACGTGGTCTTCTTGATCGTACTGTGGCGGCTTCGGCTCAAGCTCAGCCTGCGCGATCTCGCCGAGATCCTGCTCTTGCGCGGCTTGGTCTTCTCCCATGAGGCGGTGCGCGACTGGGAAGCCAAGTTGGCGCCGCGGCTCGCCGAGACGCTGCGCCAACGCCGTCGGGGAAAGACTGGCCGGAGCTGGTACGTGGACGAGACATACCTCAAGGTCGCCGGTCAGTGGCAGTACCTGTACCGTGCCATCGACAGCGACGGCAACCTGATCGACGTCTATCTCAGCGCCACCCGCAACCAAGCCGCCGCCGAGGCCTTCTTCCGCTCCGCCGTGGAGGTGACAGGCATCATCCCGGAGACCATCACGACGGACAAGCATGCCGGCTACCCTCCGGCCCTGGAAGAGGTATTCGGAGACGACGTCGAACACCGCACGTCAAAGTTCAAGAATAATCATCTGGAACAGGACCATCGTGGGGTCAAAGGCCGCATCCGACCGATGCGCGGCTTCAAGTCGCCGCTCGGTGCGGCCCGCTTCTGTCGGGCTCACGATGAGGTGCGCAACTTCTTGCGCCCAGCGACCCGGCGCAACCAGCACATTCCAGCCGCCCGCCGACGGGCGATCCATGTCCAGAGAGTCGCTGCTCTGCGCGACATGCTCGCCGTCGCCTAACCAATCGTGCCGGTAGCCGGCTGCTCCGCGCCGAATCGCCAGTCGTGGCGCGAGAGCTGACAGAACCGAATGGACCGACTTCAACGACGGCGACTGCGGCATGGCGCTGGTGGAGGTTTTCGCCTTCATGACGGACCTGCTGCTCTACCGGCTGAACCGGCTGCCGCGCCACGCCCGCCTGAAGTTCCTGGAGATGGTCGGCATCGCGCCCGAAGCCGCCCGCCCGGCGCGGACCTACGTCACCGTCGGCGTCGAGAAGCCCTGGCCGGCGGCGACCGTCGAGGTGCCGCGCCGCACCCGGGTGGCCGCGCCGGCAGACGACGGGCCGGTGATCTTCGAAACGTCGCGCCGGCTCGTCGCCTTCGCGCCGGAGCTGGCCGTGGTGCAGAGTTTCGTCGGCGGGGCGGTGATCGACCACACGGCCGACAGTGCGCGGGCCGATGCCCCCTGGACGCTCTTCACCGACGCCCCGGACCCGGGAACGGCGCTGCTGCTGGGCTTCGCCTACGACGGTGCGTTTCCGGCACGCACCGAACTCGCCGTCACCGTCTGGCTGGCCGGGGGGCAGGAGTTGACGCCCGTCGTCTGCGGGGGCAGGCCGGTCGCCAGCGGCGCGCGCATCGCATGGGAAGGGTTCGACGGGCGCGACTGGCGGCGGATCTCCGTGCTCAAGGACGAGACGGCCGGCTTCTTCCGCACCGGCCAGGTCTTCCTGAAGACCCCGGCCGAGGGGGTGCTCCGCCGCGCGGCCATGAACGGCGTGGCCGAGCCGCACTACTGGCTGCGCGCGCGGGTCGAGCGTGGCGGCTGGGACCGGCCGCCGCTGGCGCTGGCCGTCCGCATCAACACGGTCGAGGCCTCCCAAGGCGAGACCATCGAAGGCGAGATCCTGGGCGGCAGCGACGGCACCGTGCGCCAGATCTTCCGGTTGGGCAACGCCCCGGTGCTGGAGGGGACGCTGGAGCTCTCCATCGACGAGGGCGAGGGGTTCGTGCGCTGGCAGGAGGTCGACGACTTCGTCGACCCGGCCGACACACCCGGCCTGGATCCGGAGGTCCGGCGGGAGCGGCGCTTCTACGTGCTCGACCGGACGGTCGGCGACGTCCGCCTGGACGGGTACCGCGCCCACGCCCCGGCGGCCAACCCGGATCGGCCGACCTCCAGCGTGCGCGCCGACCGCTACCGCGCCGGCGGCGGGACCCGCGGCAACGTCCCGGCGGGGGCGCTGGCGACGCTGCTGACGCCGGTTCCAGGGCTCGACGCAGCCGCGACGGCCAACCTCTTCGCCGCCGAAGGCGGCACCGACGAGGAGACGCTGGAAGCCGTCGAGCTGCGTGGCGCGCGAGTTATCCGCAGCCGCAACCGCGCCGTGACGGCCGAGGACTTCGAGCACATCGCGATGGGCGCCGGGCCGGTCGGCCGGGCGAAGGCGCTGCCGCTCCACCATCCGGACTTTCCCGACACCCCCGTGCCGGGCGTCGTCACCGTCGTCGTCGTCCCCGACAAGCAAGGTCCGGCCCCGCGCCCGGGCGAGGTGCTGCTGCGCTGCGTCTGCGCGGCGCTCGACAAGGCGCGGCTGCTGACGACCGAGGTCTATGTGGTGCCGCCCTGCTATCTGACCGTGCAGGTGACGGCGGAGCTGTACGCAGCCCCGGACGCCGACCCCGCCGGCCTGAAGGAGGCGGCCCTCGCCGCCCTCGCCGGCTTCTTCCATCCCTTGCGCGGCGGCCCGGACGGGAATGGCTGGCCGTTCGGCGGCGACATCCACTTCTCGCGCGTCCACCACGTGCTGCTGCTGCCCGGGGTGGACCGGCTCGGCACGGTCGAGATCGCGTTGGACGGCACCACGCACCCGCCCTGCACCGACGTCCCTATCCCGGCCGGCGCTCTGCTGCGGTCGGGCGAGCACGAGGTCACGGTCCTGATCGCCGGCGAGGAGGACGACGGATGAGCAGCGCCGGCCCCCATCTGCCGCTCCCGCCGCGGCCGCCCCACGACCCGCTGGCGATGCGCCTGTCGGCGACCGACGGCTGGCGCTTGGCGGACGCCCTGCTGGACGGCGTGACCGCCGGCGGCGACGGGCTGGCGCTCCGCCTGGAGACCGTCACCCCGGCCGAGCCCGGCCCGCTCGACCCGCGCGGCACCTTCGGCGGGATGGTGCCGCCGGTCACCGCCGCGTACACGCCGGACGGGCAGCTCTACGCGCTGGACCGCAAGGGGCGGCGCATCCTGTGGTTCGACGCCTGCTGCTGCCGCTTCGTGCCGCTGCCGTGCCTGGGCGACGCGCCAGGGGACGTCCGCATGCCCGACAGGCCGCTCGCCTTCGCCGCCGATGAGACGATGCTGGCGGTCGGCGGGACCACGCCCAAGGGAGGCCGGGTCGCCGTCATGGGCCGGCGTGACCTGACGCCCCGGCTGGTGCTCGACCGGGACTGGGAGCCGAACGCGCTCGCCTTCGACCGGCATGGGGGACTGTACGTGGCCGACCGGAAGCATGGTGTGGTCCACCGCTTTGCCGCGGGCGGCCGGCCGTCCTGGAGCGTGCCGGTGGGGGTGGTGCATGGGCTCGCGGTGGATTGCGCCGGCATGCCGTGGGCCGCCGCGGAGACGGGATTGATCCAGTTGAAAAATGCCCTTTCCTCCCCAGGGAGAGAGGGTATCGGCCCCTTCCCGCCCCTGCCCTTCCGGCTCGACGCCCGCGGGCGCTTCGTGCTGGGGGACCTCTGCCGGGCCGCGGGCGGGACGCCGCGGGGCGCAGGCCTGTTCGCGGAGGACGGCACGCCGCTCGCCGAAGCCCCCGCCCCCTTCGCCCCGGCGATCTTCACGAAGGCCGGGCGCTTCGTGACCACCGCGCTCGACAGCCGCATCCACGCCTGCCGGTGGCACCGCCTCGCCTTTCGGGCCGAGCTGCCACCGGGGACGCGCCTGACGCTGCGCACGCGCAGCGACGAGATCGAGTGGCCCATCGCCGACGTTGCCGACCCGGCCGACGCCGGGTGGTCGGAGCCCCAGACCTGGGTCTCGGGCGACCCGGCTCCGGAATGCCTCGTTGTCAGCCCGCCCGGCCGGTTCCTCTGGGTGGAGGTCGCGCTGGCCGGCAACGGGTCGGCGACGCCGGCCTTGTGGACGCTCGACGTGGAGTTCCCGCGCGTCCCGCTGCGCCGCTACCTGCCGGCCGTCGTCAGCGAAAACCCCGTGGCGGCCGATCTGACCGACCGGCTGCTCGCCATCTTCGACCAGGGGTTCCGCGGGATAGAGAGCCGCCTGGACGAGGTCGGCTACCTGTTCGACCCGCGCTCCGCGCCGGACGGGATGCTGGACTGGCTGGCCTCCTGGATCGGCCTCGGCTTTCCGCAGGGGCTGGGCGCGGCGGAGAAGCGCCGGCTGCTGCGCCACGCGCCACGGCTCTACGCCGAGCGCGGCACGCTGGAGGGCTTGCGCCAGTTCCTGATGCTGCAGCTCGGCCTCGACCGTGCCGCCTGCCGGCCGCGCACGGTCGTATGCGGGCCCACCTGCGCGCCGCCGCCGCACCCGCCCGAACCCCCCAGGCTGATCCTGGAGCACTGGCGGCTGCGGCGCTGGCTCTTCCTCGGCCGTGGACGGCTGGGCGAAGCCTCGCGCCTGTGGGGCGAGGCGGTCCTCGACCGCAGCCGCGTCGGCGAGGGCATGCGGCTCGGCGGAACGCGGTTGGCACTGGAGCGCGATCCGCTGCGCGATCCATTTCACGCCGAGGCGCACGCCTTCAGCGTCTTTCTGCCTGCCGGCCGGGGTGCCACCCCGGCGCGGCGCCGGCGCATCGAGGCGCTGGTGGCGCGCGAGGCGCCGGCCCACACGCGGGCCGTCGTCCACTGGGTCGAGCCCAACATGAGGCTCGGCATCCAATCCACGCTCGGCTTCGACGCGGTGCTCGGCACGCCCTGCGCGCCGCCGCCGACGGTGGGCGAGGCCAGGCTGGGCCGAGCCACCCGGCTCGCCGAGACCGGGGGTGGTGCCGGGATGAGCGGCCGGCTGGGCGTGGACACCCGGTTCGACCGGCGCGGTGCAGGCACATAGGAGGGGGCGATGCTGACCACACACCCGGATACGGCACTGTGCCCGGACTGCGAGCCGCGGCCACTGCTGAAGAACCACTGGTTCTGGGGCAAGTCCGTTGTCCCCCGGGACATGACCGACGAGCAGAACTGGGTGGCCGAGCACATCCGGCTGCACCACCAGCGCCTGCACGGCACCGGCATCGTCTGCGGCCTGCGGCTGGTCCAGCACCCGAATCCGGCCTGCCGCGACCGGCTGGTGGTGCTGGAGCCCGGCAGCGCCATCGACTGTTGCGGCCACCACATCCTGGTCCTGGAGGAGGAGGTCGTCGATCTCGACGCATTCGAGGAGGTGCGCGCCCTCAAGGCCGACCCCGACGGCAAGCCGCACACGCTGCGGTTCTGCATCCGTTACCGCGAGTGCCCGACGGAGGAGGTGCCGGTCCTTTACGACGAGTGCGCCTGCGATGACACGCGCTGCGCACCGAACCGCATCCTGGAGACCTGGGCACTGGAGGTGGAGATCGACCCGCCGCGGCTCGTCCGCGCGTACGCCCAGCCGCGCCTGGAACGCGCCGGAACGCTGCTGATTCCGGGGGCTTCGGCCGTCACCCTGGATGAGGCGGGTGGCCGGCTGTTCGCCGCCGTCGGCGACACGGTGATGGAACTCGACGCAGCCACCCAGCTCCCGAGCCTGCCGGCGCGCGACCTCGGCGCCCCGGTGCGGGCCATGGCGCTTGGGGCCGGCGGCTCCCGCCTCGACCTCATCGTCGGGGGCGGCGCCGGCAGCGACCCGAAGCTGACGGTGCTCGACATCGGCGGGCCGACGCCGCTGGCCACGGCGGCGCTGCGCGACGGGGCGCTGGCCGGCGCGCTGGCCGGGAGCGTGGCGCTGACAGAGACCGCCGGCGGCGAGCTGGTGTCGGTGATCGAGCCGAAGGGCGGCGTGCGCTGGTTCGCAGCCGGTGTGGCCGCTCCAGGAGCCCCGGACCGGCAGGTGGACCTCGGCGTCAAGACCGCCGGCCTCGCATTGTCCGGCGACGGCCGCACCGCCTGGCTGGCCGAGCCCGGGCAGCCGAGCCTGCACGCCGTGGCGCTCGACGTCCCGGCGCCGACCGCGGCGAAGGTCGGGGTGAAGCGCGTCGGCCAGGGCGGGGCGACGACCCCGGTGCCGCTCGACCTCGTCCGCGCCCTGACGGCCGACGGCCCCGACCGGGTGGTGGGGCTGGAGCGTGCGACGTCGTCGCTGCACCTCGTCGATCCGGCCACCGGCACGGTCGAGAACAGCGTGGTGCTGGAGCACCCGCCGGTGGACGCCGTCGTCTCGCCTGACGGGCGCTGGGCCTATGTGGTGGTTGCCGACGGCGCGGGGGACGGCCACGTCCAGCCCGTCAGCCTGCACGCCATGCGCCTGGGCAAGAGCGTGAACGCCGGCCCGGCGTTCGCCGTCGGGCCGAAGGCCGGCACCCCGGCGATCACAGCCAAGGGGGACCGGCTGTACGTGCCGCTCGCCAACGGCATCGCGGTGGTCGACGTGGGCGACGTGGACTGCGCGTCGCTGCTGGAGGGCGGCGACTGCCCCGGCTGCCTGGAAGCCGACTGCCTCGTGGTGGCGCGGGTGGACAACTGGCAGCCGACGCTTCGGCTGACCGATCCGCCGCCCGGACTTCACGACCCGAGGGCCGACGCCGCGGCCGGGATCGCGCGCATCGACAATGACGCGGAACGCTCCGTCCTGCCGAGCACCCAGGCCATCGCCGCCGCGCTGAGGTGCTTCATCGAGAATGCCGGCGGCGGCGGTGCCGCCGGGCCGCCCGGGATGGAGGGACCGCCGGGCAAGGAAGGGCCTCCGGGCAAGGAAGGACCGGAAGGAAAGCGGGGGCCCCCCGGCAAGGACGGACTGTCAGCCGTCGACCTGACGCTGACGCGCATCTGCGCCATCAACTGGGAGCACACCCGCGACTGGCCGATGGACCGGCTCGGCGTCCACGCCCGCGGGCCGGGGTGGGAGCGCCGCGGCTTCGGGCTGGTGATCGCCTTCACCAACGAGGTGCTGGTCGAGGACCTGAACGACATCAGCTTCATGCCGCTCGTGGAGACTCCGGAACAGGAAGCCCAGGAGTTCCAGCGCAGCTGCTGGTGCCAGATCCCGGGCGAGGTCTTCGGGGTGAGGCTCGAACAGCGTTGCACAATTCCGCCCCCGGCGACGGAGCTCGACGTCCAGCCTGGGGGGGCGAGCGCCAACGCCGCGCTGTACCTGTTCGCCGACCGCGCCGCCGAGCGGCTCCGGAACCTTGTCGCCGAAGGGCAGTTGCGCGTCCGCGTCCTCTTCAACGGCGACCTCGTGCGCGACGACGTCGTCATCGGCGGGGTGCGCAAGCACCGCGGCGTCGACGCCGACCATCTGCCGCCCTGGGTGTCGAACCGCGAGTCCGGCGACTTCATCGAGGGCGGCATGTTCGAGAGCTGGTTTCGCCTGGGAAGGGAGGGTTGAATGGCCTGCGCCCACTGTTCCGGCCACGGCGGAGCCCGCCACGCCTCCTCCGCTCGGACCAATCTCCCCCGGTATGCGCCCCGGCCGGCGCCCGACGCCGCCCCGATGTGCGAGCCCGACCCCTGCGGCTGCGCCTGCGGCGGCCTCGAATGCCTGTGCCGGCCGCGCTGGGTGGCGGGCATGGTGATCCAGGAATCGGACCTGAACCGGCTTGACCACTACATCACCGCCAAGCAGCGCCTGCACAACCGCTTCGTCCACGGCATGGGCGTGGTCTGCGGACTGTTGGTGACCTGCCACCCGTGCGGCGAAGGGGTGGTGCGGGTGTCGCCGGGCTACGCGCTCGGCCCCTGCGGCGAGGACATCGTGGTCTGCGACGAAGACACGGTGGACGTCTGCGCCCTCATCCGGAAATGCCGGTCGCTGGAGCGGCGCGACGTCGAGTGCCGCCCGTGGGGCGACGACCGCGCCTGCCGCGACGTACGGGAGGCCTGGGTGCTGGCGGTCCGCTACGACGAGCGGCCGAGCCGCAACTCCCCCATGCTTCGCGCCGGCAAGCGCGACTGCGGCACCGGCTGCGAGGGGAACTGCGACGGCTCCTGCGGGTGCGAGTGCGGGTGCGGCACGAAGCCGCCACCAAAACAGATCCGCCGCGAGATCCCCACAGCCTGCCTGCCCACGGTGGTGTGCGAGACCTACCGCTACGAGGTGTTCCGTGCCCCGCCGCAGCCCGACTGCCGGCCGCGCGGCAACCGGACGCCGCAGCCGGGGCGGCTGGTCCAGCGTCTCCAGGCCTGCCTGGAGGACCTGCTGGAGATCGTCCGCAGGCCGCCGCAGGCGCCGCTGAACGCCGCGCTCGACCGCACGGGACGGCGCGCCTGGAACGAGTTCTGCGTGCGCCTGAAGGCCGGCCTGCGCGAGCACCTGATCCACGAGGGGACCACGGCCTGCGCGCTGGTGGAGGAGCTGTGCACGGTGCCCTGCGCCAGCCCCGACCTGGAAGGGCAGGCCTTCGTCGACGCCATGTCCGCCGCGTTCGCCCACGTCACCCCGATCCTGAACGCGGCGGTCAAGGACTGCCTGTGCCTGGCCGCCCTACCCCCCTGTCACGAGCCGGTGCACGACCCGCGCCTGCCGCTGGCGCTCGTCACCGTGGAGGGAGGTGCCGACTGCCGCGTGGTCGAGGTCTGCAATACGACGCCGCTGCGTCCGGTCGTCGGCACCTTCCCGAACGCCGCCTACTGGCTGTCCGCCTTCGGCGTGATCGAGCGGATCCGCACGGCGCTGTTCTGCTTCTGCTGTGGCACGGCTCCGGCGGAGGACCGGCACGCGGACGTGCCTCCGGGTGTCGTCCCGTTCGACTTCGACTTCACGCAGTTCGGCATCGTCGGCGACTGGCTGAAGACGATGCAGCCCGATCCCAACCAGGCGCTCCAGGCGCTCGGTGACGTGATCGGCTTGGGCGGGATCGCCGAACTGAAGGCGCAGCTCGACGCGCTGAAGGCGGAGGTCGAGGATCTGAAACGCAATCTGTGATTGAGCCTTTCTCCCGTTGGGGAGAGCGGCTATTGCTCCAAATAGGAGGCCGCCATGGACCCGTCCGTCCGTCCGCAGTTCTTCGACGGCCAGTACATTGGCGCCGACGACCTGGAGGCCATCGGCGCCTACGGCGACGCGCGCCTGCGCGAGCATCTGCTGGGCGGGCACAGCTGGGGGATCGCGGCGGGGCTCGACATCGTCGAGAAGCCCCGGCCCGACGGCGCCGTGGACGCCTGGGTGCAGCCGGGGTACGGCTGGGACGGCTACGGGCGCGTCATGACCGTGCGCAGCCCCGTCCCGGTCGCGCCCGACGCGCTGAAGGGGTTCCCGTCGGGCGCATGGTTCGTCTGGCTGGCCTACCGCGAGACCGGGCAGAGCGCCGCCCGCGCCGCCTACGGCCTGTGCGAGGGGCTGGACCTCTATCTCCGGGTCATGGAGAGCTGCGAGCTGCGCGTCACCGGCGACCTGCGGCTCGACGAGCGGGTGGGCGGGGTCGCCTTCGGCGGCGCCACCCGCCCCGACCCGCGCCTCGTCCGTCGGGTCTTCGATCCCGCAGGACCCTTCCTGTGCGACGGCTCCGTACCCGAGCAGGGGGCGCCGCCGGGCGGTGCCAAGGCGGTCTGGCTGCTGCCGCTGGGCCTCGTCGGCTGGGACTCCGGGACCGGGAGGCTGCGGCCGCTCGCGCCGCCGGAACGGCTCGGCGCGCGCACCCTGCGCCGCTACGCCGGCGCGGTGGCCGAAAGCATCCTGGCGCCCGGCGGGCTGCTGCGCCTGCGCCCGCGCCTCGCCCTTGCCCAGGGCAAGACGGACGGCGACGTCGACGCCGTGTGCGCTGAGCGGGCGCTCGGCACCGCCGATCTGGTCGAGCAGGACGGGCGGGCGCTGCCGCGCGACCTCGTCTGGGTCGAGGGGCACCTGCGCGCCTACGGCGACGCGCGGCTGTTCGGCGGGCGGCTGGAATTGCGGGGGGGCGATGGCGGCGAGCCGCAGGGGCCGTTCACCCTCGGCCGGCGCGACGCCATCCCCACCGTCTCCCAGGAGCTGGAGGTCGCCATCGGCACGGCCACGGGAGCCGGGCTGAAGAACCGCCTGATCGTCGGTCCGGTCGTCGACGCCAACGCCGCTCCGCGCAGGCTCCGCCCGGTCCTGGCGGTCGAGGCCGACGGGCGCGTCGGCGTGGGGACGGCGACGCCGGACCTGACGCTCGACGTCAAGGGCGACTTCGGGCGCGACGACGGGCCGGCGACGGTGCACCTCCAGCAGTCCCGTGTCGGCGACGCCGGCGACGGCCGGCTGGTCCTCACGGCGGGGGCGCGGTCCATCGTGCTGGGCGATGCGGACCACCACGTCGGGATCAACACCGCCGCCCCCTCCCCCGCCTTCGCGCTGGAGGTCAAAGGAACCGTCGGGCTGACGGCAGTACCGGCCGCGGTGACGCTGCTGGACTCGACCATCCGGGACGGCGGCGACGGGGTTCTCCGGATCGCCAGCGGCGGCAACACCGTGGCGTTCGACGGCGGCGACCGCGTCGGCATCGGCACCGACGCCCCGGCGGGCGACCTTCTGCTGGACGTCAAGGGCGGGATCGGGTCCAGCCAGGGACCGGCCTTCGTGCGCCTGCTCGGCTCCCTCATCCGGGATGGCGGCGACGGCGTGCTGCGCATCGCCAGCGGCGGCGCCACCGTCGCCTTCGACGGGAACGACCGCGTCGGCATCGGCACCGCCGTCCCTGCGGCCACGCTCGATGTGGCCGGCACGGCCCGATTCGGGAACGACGTTACGGTCTACGGCCAGCTCTACTCCACAGGGACCTTCTGGCCACCCTCGGACAGCCGGTTGAAGAACGATGTAACCCCCATCGACGACGCGCTCGCGACGCTGCTCCGCCTGCGCGGCGTACGCTTCGTCTGGCGGCCCGACGCCGACGAGGACCAGCGCCCGCAGGTCGGAATGCTGGCGGACGAGGTCGAGACGATCTTCCCGCAATGGGTGCGCGAGGGGCCGGATGGTTTGAAGCGCATGAGCGCCCGCGGCTTCGAAGGGCTCGCCGTCGAGGCGTTCCGCGAGTTGGACCGCCGGGTGCGCGAGAACGACGCGCTGGCCGGGCGGGTGGAGGAGTTGGAAGGACGGATCGCGCGGCTGGAGGCGGCGCTTGCTGGCCGAGTGGACGCTCCCGTGCCGACCAAACCCGCGCGACCGCCCAAGCGCCCACGCGGGAGCGCCTAGATGGTCGCCGTGCGCCTCACGATCGGCCGGCTGTCCATGATTGGCCTTGTGGACAGGGACCACCCGCGCCTGGAGGCTGTCGGCGGGCGGCTCGACCGGATGGCCGAGAGGCTCGGCGCGGCGCTCGGTCCGGTCCTGGAGGGGCTGTTCACCGACGAACCCGACGGCGCCGTCTGCCTGATTCGTCGGCTCGACCTGGACGTGGCGCTCGACCCCGACGGCGACGAGACCGAGCAGCGCGGCGCCTGGGCGGGCGCGATCGCGACGGCGCTTGCGCGCCGGCTGTCGAGCGAGGGGGATGGGATTGTCCGCTTCGCCGACCGCGCCGGCCAGCTCGCGCACTTCCTCGACCGGCTGGCGGCGGGCGACGCCTGGTCGCTGTGGTACCACGAGGCGTTCGCCGGCCTGCGCGTGCTGCCGGCATCCATGGCCCTGCGCACAGCCATCCTGGCCGACCCCGCGCCGGCGATCGAAGCGCTCAGGCGGCTCGACGGCTGGGCACGGTTCCGCATCCTCGACACGCTGGGCGAGACCGGGTGCCGCCGCGTCCTCGATGATCTCGCCGCCGGGGGTGACGGGGAGGCCGACCCTGCCCGGATCGTGGAGGAGGCCCCCCTGTGCCGGTCCACCCCGGCCATGCCGGGGCGGGCGGCGCTGGAACTCTACCTTGCGGCTTGCGGTCCCGGAGGCGTCCGGCCCGGCCCGGCCACGGCGGCGCTCGCCGGCGCCATCGCCCGAATCCGGGCAGCCGCCTTCGACGACCCGGCGCTCCTGGACGCGCTCGCGGACGGCGCGCTCGGCGCCGCTGTAGCGGTGGGCGGGAGCGACGGAGCGGCGCTGGCGCTCGCCCTGCGGACGTTGTCGCCCGGGCAACGCCGCGCGCTTGTGGAATCGGTAGGGGCAGCCGCGACGCCCCCGGACGCCGAGTACACCGTCCACGGCGGTCTTTTCCTGCTGCTGGACGCCCTCGACGGGTTGCCGCTCCCCGATCCGGACGGTTGGCCGGAGCCGCCGGAGGTGGCGACGGACGCGCTGGTGCGCTTCCTGGTGCTCGCCAACGGTCTGGGGCCGGAGCGGGCGCCCGGCATATTCGGCGATCCGGTGTGGCGACGCCTGTTCGGCCTGCCGCCACGGCTTTCGCCCGCCGCCGTGACCGCTTGGGCGCGCAGCGTCCCCCCAAGCCGGGCCAGCGCCTGGACGCGAACCCTGATAGCTCTCTCCCCCCCGGGGGAAGGCTTGGGTGAGGGGGATACTTCGGCTCCTCCGTGCGCTCGGGCGATGCGAACCCCCCTCACCCGGCCGCTCGGCCTCGCCGCCGCCGCCATGCTCCAGGCTTTCTCCCGGCGGCTTCCCGGTTTTGCCGGGACGAGCGCCGGGCACCTGCGCGCGAATTTCTTGTCCGTCGCGGCGAAGGTCGAGCGCAGCCCGGCGGCGATCACCGCGACGCTCGCCCGGCCGCCGCTGGACGTCGTCCTCGCCATGAGCACGCTCTCCGGCGCGACGCTCGCCCTGAGCTGGCTCGGCCCCGTCCCAATCCGCATCCAACGGGAGGCGTGCTGATGAAGCCTGGACTCGACGCGGAACTGGCGTGGCTGGACGGGCTGCTGCACCGGGAGGTCCGGCGCGTCCGCGCCCTCTACGAACTGTCGGTGGACGAGTTCCGCGGCATCTACGTCAGCGACGAACAGGTCGATGCCCACTTGGCGGCGGGCCCCTCGGAGTCCCCCGCACCCGGCCCATTGCCCGACCCGCAGCCCGGCACCGCATGGGCGGTGGCATGCGGGCGCCTGGAACTGGCGCCCGTCGAGCGCGGCGTACTGGTGCTGGCGCTTGCGCCCGAGCTGGACCGCAAGTACGAGGTTCTGTTCGCCTACCTCAACAATGAGGTGACGCGGCGCTGGCCGACGGTCGACCTCGCAATCCGGCTTCTCGGCGACGCGCGCGGTGCCCGCGCCGCTCTCCTTGAGGACGGCCGGTTGCTGGCCTCCGGCCTGATAGAGGGCGCGGAGGAGGGGCCGGGCCGCCGGTCCAGCCTCGCCCGCGCCTTCGCCGCCGGTCCCGCCCTGACCCGCTTCGTCCTCGGCCTACCGCCGGATCTGGCCGCGGGCTGCACGTGGTCCGACGGTCGGAACGACGAGGCCGACGACCCTCTGCCGGCCAGCTTGGTGGCCGCCGCAGATGCGTTGGGAAACGGCCATTCCTGCCCCTGTCTGGTTCTGGCCGGGTGCGCGGGATCGGGTCGGCGCCAGACGGCCGAGGCCTTCGCGCACCGGCTGGGACACGCTTTGGTGACGGTCGATCTCGGTCGTTGTGACGACGGCCCAAAGACGCTTTCACGCGCCGCGCTGACGGCGGCACTGACCCGTGCGGTCGTGCTGGTCGGTGGCTTCGACGCCCTCCCGCTGGAGGACCACGGCGGCAATGCACGCCTCGCCCGGGCGCTGGAAGCACTTCCGGGACCGACACTCCTGATGCTCGATCCGGCCCGGGCACCGCTTGACGTGGTTGAGGGGCTTGCCGCATGGCGCTTCGACATGCCGCCGCCTAGGATAGCCGATCAGCGAATTCTGTGGCGGCGCGCGCTGTCGGCGGCAGCCATTCCCGTGCCGGCCTCTGACGAGCGGATCCTCGCCGAGCGGTTCAGGCTCGGTCGAGGGCAGATCGAGCGCGCGAGCCGGACCGCCGCCTTCGTCGCGAGGCTCGATGGCCACCGGGCTGGTGAGGTGCCGCTGCCACTCCTGTGCCGTGCTGCGCGTGAGCAGTCCGGTTCGGCGCTTCGGCGGCTCGCCTCCGTCGTTCCGTGCCGCCACGGATGGGCCGACCTTGTGCTGCCGCAGGCGACCATCGAACGCGTCCGATCCGTGGCTGACGCCATCGCCCACCGCGCGCGCGTCCAGGAGGAATGGGGATTGGCGCGTCTGAGCGGCGGCGCGGGGCTCGCAGCGCTGTTCCAGGGACCGTCGGGAACCGGAAAGACGATGGCGGCCAGCGTCATCGCGGGCGGCCTCGGCCTCGACCTCTTCCGTGTCGAGCTGTCGAGCGTCGTCTCGAAATACATCGGCGAAACCGAGAAGAACCTCGAGCGCATCTTCCGTTCGGCCCGACACTCCAACGCCGTGCTGCTGTTCGACGAGGCCGATGCGCTGTTCGGCAAGCGGTCCGAAGTGAAGGACGCGCACGACCGCTACGCCAACCTTGAGGTCGCGTATCTCCTGCAGCGCATGGAGGAGCATGATGGCCCCATCATCCTGGCGACCAATCTTTCGCGCAACATGGACCAGGCCTTCAGTCGCCGCCTGCACCAGGTCGTCGAGTTCCCGCGCCCCGACGACCCAGCGCGCGAACGGCTCTGGAGGCAGATGCTGCAAGCGCCACTTCCCTGCGAAGACGGTTTAGATTTCGCGTGGTTGGCCCAGACCTTTGACCTGACGGGAGGCGAAATCCGCAAGGCGGTCCTTGAGGCCGCCTATATGGCGGCGGCCGGAGGGAACATCGTGACCATGGAGTGTCTTGCAGCGTCGGCGGCGCGCGAGTGCCGCCGCCAAGGGCGCCTTGCAGGTCTTGCAGGCAAGCGGGAGGTGGCATGACACAGTCCCGGTCACTTGCCCTGAAGGCGCCCGCACCATCGGTCCCCCCAGGACGGCAGGTCGCGACGCACGCGCACCGGCATCCGCTGGTGGACAACCAGTTGATGCAGGCGGCTGCCCGCCGGGCGGGCATCCGTGCGAAGCTCGAGGTCGGCGAAGTCGATGATCCGGAGGAGCAGGAGGCCGAGGCCATCGCCGACCGGGTCATGCGCACCCCGGAGGGTGCCTGCTGCGCGTCCTGCGCGACCGGCAGCACCTGCGGGAATGAGACGGTGCGCCGTACTCCGGACGGCGGGACCGTGCGCAGAGGCCTGTCACCGTCCGCCAGTTGCGGGATCCGCGATCTTGCGGGCAGTGGCGAGGCTCTGCCGCCACGGCTGCGCGGCTTCTTCGAGCCGCGGCTCGGGGCCGACCTGTCCAGCGTACGCCTCCATACGGGCCCAGCCGCAGCCGCAGCGGCGCGGTCCATCTCCGCGCGGGCCTTCGCCCACGGGACCGACATTGCGTTCGGCAACGGACAGTACGCGCCCGATTCCCCCGCCGGCCAACGCCTTCTGGCGCACGAACTCGCGCACGTCGTACGTGGACATGGAGGGGACAAAGTCCATCGCTCTGCTGCGGACGACGCGCTCGCACTGTTGGGAAGTGCTGCGCAGGGGGTAACGGGTGCCCTCGAGAAGGTCTCCGCGCTGCCGGCAGCCGCAGTCGATGCCGCTGCCACATTGACCGGCGTCGGCGATGGCTTTCCGAGCACCGCCGACCTGAAGGGCGAAGCCGGCGGCGTGATCGACAGCATCACCGAAGGAGCTTTGTCCTTGGCGGTCAAGGCCGCCAACGCGATCGCAAAACGCTTCGGGGGCAAAGTCGAGCGGACGCCGCGGGGTTTGGAGATTCATCTGCCGAGCGTTCAGCTGTTCGAGTCTGCGACCGAAGAGCTCTCCTCGCTTGCACTGGGAAGATTCATCCCGCTGTTGCCGATCGGTTTCACTGTGGGCCCGATCTCCGCCCAAGGCGCCCTCGCCCTACGCCTCGGAAACCCGACCATGATCGGCAGTATCGGTCCCGGTCGGCTCCAGAACGTGAGGCTTATCCTGAACCCGGGAACGGGGACCTATGGCGGCGAGGCGGAGCTCTACGTCGCCGGTGCGGTCAGCGAGTCCGTCGAAGCAGGCCTCGAAGTGGGCCTTCTGGCCGAGGGAGTGATTCCCATGGATCCTCCAATCCCGATCGTCGGCACCATCGAAGGTGGTGTACGCGCCATCCTGCGCGGGGTCGGCAAGGGCGGTCTTCTGCAACGCGTCGCGGTGGAATACAAAAACGGCGACTTCGCCGTGAATTACTTGGGACGGCTGCAGATCGGCGGACTGATCGAACTGGATCTGGAGGTGTTCCTGCAGGCGATGCTGGAAGAGAGAAGCGTCTGCCGTCTCATTTGGCCGGTCCGGTCGCTGCGGATCGCAGATACAGCCGAGCAGTATGAATTGCCTTTCACTGTCAGCCACAAGGAAGGGACGACCGGTATCGATGTAGGGAAGATTACGTCCAAGGAAATCGACGTCGATTCCATCCAGACGGCATTTTGGCATGCGAGGCCACCGGACGAGTGCATGAAGCTCAACGAACTTGTTCGGGAGCTCTGCAACGCGGGCAAATTGCCCCCGTCGGTGTGTGCGATTCCTCAACAGGTCGTCGCGGGCGCGTCGGATCTTCCATTCCCGGGCCTCGAACCGCTCGGATTCGGCCCCGCCGCTCCAGCGCTGCCTGCTGCTCCTGGCCAGCGGCCGATCGGCACCGAAGACCAGCCGATCTCTATGGAGTGGTACAAGCCGGCCTCCAAGTACCCCGATCCCATCCATCTGAGCTTCGATCAATGGGACCCGACGGAGGAGTGGACTGCTTACAGAAAGGACAAGCGCGACCGGCTCCCCGACAAGTCCGGCTGGATTGGAGTGACGTATTGGCCTGCGGTCGGCCACAAGGTCCAAAACCTCCGAACGCAACCGCCCAGACGGGCTCAAGGACCGTTTGTCGAGGCGCTCGACGAGAACGGCTTCGACTGGGGCGGATACCAACCTGATCATGTCGTCGATCTTCAATTCAGGAGCATGCAGCAACCCGACCCCGATTCGCTGGCGTACAAGAACTTGTGGCCGCTCGACGCAGCACTCAACATGCGAGCCGGCCGGGAGATGGCAAACCAGACAGTCTACATGAATTTGCCGTCGGACCCGCCGGAGCGGGCGCCGTGGCCGACGGCGCTGTACATGGTTAAGCACTTCCTTGGGACGGATCCTTGGTTTCGGATCACCAACATCAGGCTGCCTCCCTGAGAGCCGGTTTGACCTGAATTCCTCCTGTACTGTTGGGGAGGGATGCGGCCTAGTTCGGTACCAAGTCGGCGTGACTGAACGACGATGTCGTCAAGGCCCCGGCCACGCCCGCCGGGCAAATGGCGGCTCAGCCCGGAGCGCCGCCCCTGCGCGAAGGCACTGCTCCCGCCCTTGGGGACGGCTGCGGCGGTCAGTGGAGCCGAACGGGAGGCGACGATCGAGCGGCTCATCGAGGGGTCGAACCCGCTGCCGGTGAAGCCGCGGAACGAACAGCTCGTCAGCCCGGCGTTGCGGGAGTTTGCGCGGCAGCGGGGCGTCAAGATCCGGCTCGTATCTGACCCCCTGTGGACATAGCGCACGTCGTTCCGCTCACCGGAAACCCTCCTTGTCGATCCCGTGGCGCTTGAGCAGCCGGCCCATGGCGCGCCGTTCGGTGCCGGCGCGCCGCGCCGCCTCGGTGACGTTGCCATGGGTCAGGGCCAGCAGGCGGCGCAGATAGGCCACCTCGAACTCCCGCGCCTGCCGTTCACGGCCGGCCTTCAACCCGCCTTCGTGCATCACCGCGACAGCCTCCGCCTCGGGCAATGACGCGGGCGCCGGTCCGGGGACCACGTCGGCACGCCGTACCCGGCCGTCCCGCGCCAGCACGTAGGCCCTGTGCATCAGGTTCTCGAGCTGGCGGACGTTGCCCGGCCAGGGCTGGGCGGCCAGCCACTCCTCGGCGTCATGGTCGAGCTGGGGCACGGCGCCGGCGTAGAGGCCGGCGAAGCGCGCCAGGAAGTGCCGGGCGAGCAGGCCGATGTCCTCGCGCCGCTCGGCAAGCGGCGGCAGGTCCAGGCTCAGCACGTCCAGCCGGAAGTACAGGTCCTCGCGAAAGCGCCCGAGCGCGATGCAGGCCTGCAGATCGCCATTGGTCGCGGCCAGGATGCGCACGTCCGTCCGCTCCACCTTCGAGCCGCCGACGCGGCGGAACTCGTGGTCCTGTAGGAAGCGCAACAGCGCCACCTGCGCCCTGGACGACAGGCTGTCCACCTCGTCCAGGAAGAGCGTGCCGCCGTTGGCGAGGGCCACCAGCCCCGTGCGCTCGCCCTTGGCGTCGGTGAAGGCGCCGCGGGCGTGGCCGAACAGTTCCGATTCGACCAGAGTGTCGGGCAATGCGCCGCAATTGACAGGCACGAAGGGGCCGCCGCGGCGGTCGCTCAGATGATGGACGGCACGGGCGAACAACTCCTTGCCGTTGCCGGTCTGCCCGCGGATCAGCACAGGCGCGGCGCACCGGGCGAACCGCCGGGCCAACGCGAAGGCCGTCTGGAACGACGTGGACCGGCCGACCAAGCCAAGCCGCAGGCACAACGCGCGGTCGTCGGACGTCGCCGCTGAATCCGGCGGGTCTTGTTCGCCGGTTTCCCGCGTATCTCCCGAATGACTCATCCGGCACCTCCGCGGCTCAAGAAATGCCAAGTATTCGAATTATCTCCTGGGGATCGGCACACATGGCGGCAAAAGGCAGACATCTTCGTGACTTGGATTATTGAACCTGCGTGATGCGCCGCGGCAATTCCCTAGGAGAAATATCACGGAAGGATGACCACCGACGCACCCACTCCGGCCAAGACCAACGCCGACGGATTCGACGTGCTCTGAGTGGCTGTTTGTGGATGTCATGCGGGGGCTGTCTGGGTGACGAGCCGCTTCAGGCGACGTGAGAGGATCGAGATGAAGGCGATCTCGATGAAAGCGACGAGGTGCTCCTTCGTCCGCTCGACAATGGTGTTCAATCGTCGATAGCGGCTCAGCCATCCAAACGAGCGCTCCACGACCCAGGCGATTTCGGTGGGAATGAACACGCCGTCGCGCCCTCGGGCGATCGGCTGAATGGTGATGCCAAGCGCCTCCCCGGCTTTGGCCAGGCGCTGGCCGCGATAGCGGAGGTCACCAATGGCTGGGCCCTGGAAGCCGCGGCCGGCGATCTCCCGCAGGACCGGGACGATGCCCTTGGTGTCGTGCACGTTGGCCGGCGCTGCATCGATCGCCAGCGGAATGCCGTACTTCTCGACGGCAATATGGACCTTCACGCCGCGGATCTTCTTGCCGCCGTCCACGCCCCGCGCGAAGCAGCTCGGGGCCGAAGGGCAGGTTCGGCTGTCGATCACCACCGTGCTCGGCTCGGCCGTATCGCCGCAGGCCAGCCGCCAAGTGCGGCGTAGCCGGTCGAGCAAACGGCGCCATAGCCCCAATCGGGTCCAGCGCGCAAACAGAGTGTACAGTGTGCCGAAGGGGATGCCGGAGAGCTGGCCGATGGCCCGCCATTGCATGCCGCAGAAGCACACGCACCACACCGCCATGATCGCCTTGCGCAAGGTGGCGCCGGCAAGCGCTGGCTTCGAGCCGGATCGCGTTGTCCGCGTCCTCTCCGCCGCCATGGTTGTCAACTCCGTCAGCACCTCATCCACAAAGGCATCGACATTCAAGAACGCGTCCCAGGACGCCGGCGTGGTGCTTGCGGGACGAACGGCGCTGCCCATAGACTGCTGACCCGAGGCTGTTGACGACGCTCACAGCCCTACCAGATGGGCCACCTGGCGCAACACCCCTGTTCATCTTAGAGTAGCATCCCGCCCAGCACCGGTCAGGACGAGCCCGTCACGAACAAGCTCTGAGCGTCAGCCGATTTGCGCGTGGTCGGGCGAGGTCAACGGCATTGGTCCCATTACGCCGGCCGAGTCCGGGGCTGGCTGTCTGGCCAATGCTCGAAAGTTCCTGCAAGAACTCGCCGCGCGACTGAGGCCGGACGAAGATCCGATTTTTCTGTAAGAGCAGGTTCTATGCCACATGCACGCTTGCGCCTGCCATGTCGCTCTTGCTGCCCGATCCGCGTGCTGATAACACACAGTTAAGGTACAGCTTGGAAGGGAGAGCCTCCGTTGGATGACCTGGACGAGGTTTCTGCGAGAGAGGATCAACCTCCCCGTGTTCGCAGCTACGCACTGGCAGGCCTGACGTTCGACCAAGCGGTCCAGGTGCTCGTCGCCGGAGGCTGCCTGGAACTCTCCGGCAGGCACACTGTCACGCTGGGGGAAGCAGCGCGCAAGGCCCTGCACTTCTATTTCGATGCCAAGCGTCTGGACCTGTGGAAGAACCAAGTCCGGAATCTGCGCCCAAGTGAAGGCGAGGAGCTGATCGCCGCGCTCGAAGCGGACCTGCCGGATGTCCCGATGCCGGAGGCCGGACGGTCGGAGGCGGTGCTATGGGACGTCGTGGCGCTGGAAATCGAGCAGTTCGGCGGGCTGCACGCGCATTGCGTGGAGGGGGGCAAACCGCCTCCTGCCATCATGTTGCCGCTCAAGGAACCGCGCACGCTGCTCCAGGGCCGCAACGGCGTGGGCAAGAGCCAGCTCGCGAGGGCGGTGGCGTGGTGCCTGACCGGACAGATCCCGCGCTCGTTGGCTGAACCCTGTGAACCCAAGGTCAACGACTATGCCGTCGAACCGGATACCCCTGAGGCCGAATCGCCCGATGAGACCGGTGATGCCGCCGAACGAACCATCGGCCTGCCCGTGATCGTTCCGGTCCCCGGACGCCAGGAACTGCAATGGCTCGCCGACAAGGCGCCGCTCGTCGCCACCGCGGTCACACTCGATTTGGTGCGCCGCGACGGCACCGCGCGGTGCCGCATCCGCCGCCGCCTCGTCCTGCAACGGGGAACCTACGTCCCGCGCGTCGAGCGCATAAATCCCGACACGGGTTCCGTGCAGGCAGTCGAGTCCGTTGCGCAGACGTTGGGCGTGTCGGCGGCCTCGCTGGAGGCAATCGGGCTGATGATGGCGCGCCTACCCTTCCTGCGCCTCGACGGGCCCAACGCCCTGGTAAACGCGGTAAAGGTCCTCACCGGCCTGCAGCCCTTCGAGAACCTGGGCCGGCGCTGCCAGCGTTCGGTGTTGCCACGGCTGGAGAAAGCCATTCCAGACGCCGCGCGCAAGGAGATGGCCAGGACCGTCACCGCATTCACGGAGGAAGCGGCCAAACTGCCGGGCTACTTCAGCCTCGGCACGCCGCTGCCAGCCGATGCGCTTCCACCGGCACCGGACGATGCTGACGAGGGAAAGGCCTGCGACGCCGCACTGGCGGCGCTGGATGCCGAATTGAACCGCCGGGATGCCGAGTTGCGGGCCACCATCCGCAGCGCCACCGGCCTGGATGTCGCCGAAGCCAATCTGTCCACGCTCAGGAAGGCGGTGCTGGCGGCGCGGACGACGCTCGCGCCCGGGACGGTCGAGGCCTGGGCGGACTTCAAGGCGCTGAAGACGTTGAGCGCCGTCGATGCGTCCATGATCGAAGCCGCCCGCGCGCTCGTCATCGAGGCTGTGCGGGATGCCCATGCCTTCGCTGACCTGGCGACGCACCCCGACGAGGCGGCCCGCCGCCGCCTGTACGTGGTCATCGATGAATGGCGCCAAGCCAATCCCCCCAAGGATGGCTGGCCGCCCTGCGCCTGCCCGGTGTGCCAAGCCGACCTCGACGGCAGGACCGACAAAACGCTCGGCCTGCCGGTCCGGGATGCGTTGGCGCGGGCGGAGCACGACGCGGCGGCCGGCCACCTGGACGTCGAGGCTTGCGACAAGGCGCTGGCGAACAGACTCCGGTCCGGCCTTGCACCGGTACTGGGCGCGGCGCTGGACGTCCGTGTCCGGCCCTGGGAGGCATTGCGTCGCGGCTGCACGAAGTCTGCGCAGGTGCACCTGTCCGGCGACCTTGCGCCTTTGCAGGAGGATTTGGCTGCGGAGTTCATCCGCCTAGCCGCCGACCTGCCGGACGCCGGGACGGCCGACGCCGTGGAGCTGCCCGAGGCGTTGCGGGACGGGGCGCTCGGCAAGGTGATCCGTCAGATCCTCACCACGCTGGCGGATGCCGCCTGGTGCCTGGAGGCCGGCGCGCAGCTGGACGGGATCCGCACCGCCCTGTTCAGCAGCGGGTCCGGCGAAGGGCAGCAGGTGGGCTACCTGCCCGCCCGTTTCGATGCGCTCGACAAGGCGCTGGGAGAGGATGGTCCGGTGGACAGCGCGCGGCGGACGCTGAAGACGCTGCGCGACCATAGAACGGAGTGGGGTAAGCAGCGGGCCTGGATCGCCCTTGCCGCCGCCGCGGTACCGGCGATCCGCGAACTGGTGAATTTTGGAGAAAGGATCGAAACCCAGGTGAAGACGCTCGTCGATGAACTCGACGCGCAGACCCAGGCCTGGACCGAGCGGCTGTACCTTCCGGTCAGTGCCACGGCACCGACCCTGGCGGGAACGCGTCTCGATGGCGATGGCATGCGGGTGCAGGTCCGGCGCGACGGCGTCACCGGCGACGGCCGGGATCTGGTCAACAGCTCGGGCCTGCGCACCCACCTGTTCGCCTTCACCCTCGCGCTGATCAAGCGCATCCGGGACGACGACGGCGGCGTGTCGCTCCTGCTGCTCGACGATCCGCAGACGCTGTTCGACGAACACAACCAGCGCCGCGTCGCCAGAGCCCTGGGCACCCTGCCCGAGCACGACTTCCGGCCGCTCATCACCACCTACGACCAGCACTTCGCCGGCAGCCTGTTCCGGCAGGCGAAGGGTAAGGGAGTCGAGTTCCTTCAGATCCTGCCCCGCTCCACGGGCGAAGGGTGCGCACGCATCCGCCGTCACCAGCTGCACATCGAGTTGGTCCACGAAGACTGGCAGCGTAGCGATCATGATCCCACTCGCATCCGCGCCTTCTGCGACGAGGCGCGCATCATGATCGAGCAGGGGCTGCGGGACCTGATCTGGCCGAGCCCCGCCGTCGTCGCCGGCAGCGAGACCATGCAGCCGCTGATGCTCAAGCTGCAAAGACTGATCGGGCGCGGCGGCCCGTACTCCAACCCTGCGTTCTCGGCGCTCATGAAGCATCAGGCGCTGAAGGATCAGGTCTTCAGCGAAGCCATCCGCTGGGCTCACCACTACCCCGCCGAGGACCTCGGCCATACGCATGCCAAGCAAGTGGGCAAGTACCTCGATCCCCTTCTGCACAGTTTCGAGCAATGCCGCGGCGTGCTCGACGAGGCGCTGTCCCAGGGAACGCTGTCACTCCAGCTCGCCCCTGCCGCGCCGGATGCCGACATCGTACCGTTCCCGGAGCGGCCCTGCCGGCCGCTGAGCCTGTACCAGATCGGCCGCGCCGCCGCCGAGGGCGGCGCCGAGGTCGACGACGGCGATGGTGTCGGCTCCGACATCGGGGTGTCGCTCGTCGATGGGCAGCATCAGCTGTTCGGGGTCGGCAAGGCGCTCACTTGGATGCCGCGGCTGTTTCAGGCCGGTGACGTGCTGATCGTCGACTGCAAGGCCTTGGCGTCCGGAGGACTTGCGCTGGTGTGGGACGGAGCGCGCAAACAGGCAGAGGCCGGCTGGCTGAAGCCGGTGCAGGGGCGGCCAGGGACCGTAATCCTCGTCGGCGATCACGACACCGGATACGCTCGCGAGTTCGATACCGACGTCAACGAATGCCACCCGGTCGTCGGCATCCTGTTCCGCGGCGCCCGTGCCAACGCCGGAAAGGCGCTGGAGCCGCTGGACGCGTGTCCGCGCTTCGCCGACGTCGAGGGGACGGTGGTGATCGACCAAGGTGACAGTGCCGAACCGCTGCTGCACAAGGGGGACAGCGTCCTGGTGGGTCCCAGGGTGGGCGATCCCGCCGGCGTGTCCGCGCTGGCCGGCAGCCCGGTGGCCGTCCGCCTGAAGGGTGGCCGCCGCCTCGTCAAGCGGCTGGGCGAAAAGCCGCTGGACGCGAAGGGGCGCGTCTGGGTTCTGGACAATTTGGGTATTCAGGGGAACGGTGCCGTGATCCGCTTCGGCGACGACGTTCCCGACGGCTTCGCCGCCGTTCCCCGCGCCGACTCGATCCGGCCGATCCTCGGCTACTGGTTTTCCCGCCAGTCCTGATCCGGCCTGAAGCCGGTCAGTGTCCCCCGAGGTTCTGGTGCAGCACGTTGTCCCCGGCGGCATGCTTCGCCGTATGGGCGTCGAGATCGCCCTTCAGCAAGGTGACAAGGCCCGCTGCGAAGCTCACCCCCAGCAGAGCCCAGCGTGCCCATTCCGTGTGATCGTGGTGGAGCGCCTCGAGCAACAGCTTGCCGAACGTCACCAGCGTGATGACAACCAGTGCCGCGGACACCATGCGCGGGATCCACCGCCAAGGGCGGGCGTTCCGCTGTGCCGCATCCGCAGCAATGCTTGCGGCACGCTCCTCTAAGTAGGCGCCGATCTCCAGGGCATCCTGGTTCACATCAGCGAGCAGGGGCTCCAGGCCGAAGGCGTCACCCAGAGCCTCGTGGAAGGCGTTGTGCATACCGATCGGGCTGATGCGCGATAGGCGGCAGCCCAGCCGGAAGGCCAGGATGTCCTCGCGCAGCCGGTGCAGACGCTCAATGTCCTCGGCGGCGGGTTGCGCCATGTTCGGCCAAAAGCCGCTGCTGTGGGTGAGCGCCAGCAATGCCTCGCGGGCGTGCAGATTGATGGCGGCGATCGGCAGGTAGCGCCGTTCGAGAGCCTCGCTGCGGAAGGTCGACAGGAAGTTGGGGGGCTCCTTCGCCCCCTCGGCGGGGATGCGTTCGACGAGTGTGACGCATCCCTCCACAGAAGCGGCATGGGTCACTGTGTCGAAGACCCGCACCTCGTGCAGCCCTGCACGAGGATCGGCCAAGCGGTAATCGTCGGTGAACTTGCGGGCGAGCTGCGCCTGCAACATCTGCCGCTCGGCGTCGGCAAGCCGCTGGTCGAACGCCGCATACGTGTAGCTGAACAGGCGCCGACCCTGGAGCGGTTCGGCAGCGACGTCGCCGATCAAGTTGGTCAGCTGCTCGGCAAGGCGGAAGGTAGGATTGCCGGCGCGCGTGGAAACCTCCTTGCCGTCCTTCAGCCGCCAGCGCAGGCCGCGGTCGTGACACAGCGCGGTGATCGCTTCGACCAGCAGAGGCGCCGGAAGCTCCTGCCCGCCCGCCAGACGGATCTCGACGATCAGCAGTCCCTGTCCGGTGCGGAAGGGCACGAGGCGAACACTGCCGAATGTTATCGACAACGCATCGGTCGGTTGCAGGCCACAACGCTGCAGCCGTCCCTGTGCGGTCACAGACAGCGGCAGTTGCAGAACTAGTGTCGATCCTGATGGACCGCTCAGCCATTGCTGGACGTGCCGCTGGGAGTCGAGGGTCCAGACGCCGTCCGGTTCGTCTCCTGCACCCAGCTGCTGGCTGGCCTTGTGGTAGAGATCGCCGACCGGCCAGCTCTTGCGCAGCCAGAGCGGCCGGGTCTCGGTTTCCCGCAGGCACTCACCGACTGCAGGGAGCCATCCCGCTCCCGCCAGGGAACCGAGCGTGGCAGTTGGTGTCACCGGCCAATCCCGTTTGCGGCATTGGAACGGGTACAACAGGAACACCGTGTGCTCGGCAACCGAGGTGATGGGGTGCGTGGTCCCGTGCGCCACCGGATCACGCTCGATCACATTCATGCTAGTCATCGTGTTCTGTCGTCCGTCGGGAAACCGCGGCGCACTTTACCCGGCACTGGTTGCAGAGTCGATATGCACTCGCCAATAACGGATATACCGTCCGCGGACCGATGTACCCCCAGGCGCGGCGCCGCATATAGGTCCTGGTTGCGTGAGCGGTCCCGATCTTCACGCTAGCGTCCCGGTGCCGATGCCGCGGACTGCTCCCGCTGATAGATCATTCTGATTGGCGGCACCGGCGGCACCGATGCGGACTGGTGGCGTACGATCGCGACAGCGAACAACGCCCTCCACGCCCTTGACGGGACCTGCTACCCCAGCCCGGCGCGCGAAACCGAACGCATTTGCAGAAAGTTTCCCGAAAGGCCTTCCCCGGCCCAAGGCCGAGCCATATCCCAGCGCGACGCCGGCCCCAACCCCCGGCCGACCACAGGAGACGCGATGCTTTTTGCTCCGAAGGACCACTGGTTCGGCTTGCCGCCGCCCGACAACACGTCGATTCGCGGCGCCTTTGGCCTGCGCGCCATTCTGGAGGGCCACTACGGTCGCCAGAGGCTGGAGTTCTTTTACGACCGCAAGTCGTTCTTCCCGCCCGACACCCCGTTCAGCCCCGACTTCCAGGCGTTCCTGGACAACGAGGTGACCGCTTGGCTGAAGACCCTGTGTGGTCAGATCTGGATCAACCCCCACGGCCGCGAGCTGTACACCCTGGAGCACTCGGTCAACCCGCGCCTGCGCGCGATGGCCTCGGCCATGGGCAGCCAGGGCTATCTCTACGTGGGCGCCTACGAGGTGGTGTGACGCCGAGACGGGACTCCGCTCTCTCCTGAGCGGGGCCAAGTCCCTGGTGACGGGCGCGTTCAATCCGTGTGCCGACTCGCGGAAGAGACACTCCGTGGAGTTGTCGCGCCAGCGGTCGGCAAAGCGGATGTGGCGCAGCCGAACATGTTTATTGAACGGCGCCGCTGAAGCCTTGTCCCCTTGAAGGGGACATTCTATAATCAGCGCGTCAACAACGCGGCCATCGGCCGCCAACTGGATGAAGGGAGACCACGCGATGCTGTATCAGAACGACAAGAGCGGCACTGATATCGCCAAGCACCTAGCCGACCGCGGCTTCAAATTCGACGTCACCGACGGTGCCGAAGATCGCTACTGGACGGCCGATGGCGACACTGGCGTGGTTGTTGAGGAGGACGACGCCGGCGACTTGCGCTGCACCCTGCTCGATCGCGACGGTAACCCGGTGGATCGCGGCCTGCAGTTGGAGGACATCCGCCTGAGGCGGCATCAGCCGCAGTCGTAAGGCGGGTATTTGATGGCCACACTCGCCAGGGAAAGGGGACTGACGCCCGAGCAGGTCGTGGAGCAGCGCCGGCGTGATGGCGCTGCGCTGCACGTCATTCGCGAGATCAACAACAACATGACCATGGAGGCGTTAGCGGCCGGCTTGAACGCTGACCTCGGCACCACCTACGATCGCCGCAAAATCGCCGACTGGGAAGCTGGCCGGCGCCCGATTCCGCTCGCAGTACTGCGACACCTTGGCCTCCGCGTGCGGGCCTGAGTGCAGATAGTTCTCGCCAGAACAGGTGCTTGATTTCAAAGGAAAATCCTGCCGTCTATCGCTCCACGTTTTGCAGCCTCCCACGGTCAGCCCGGTTCGGCCTTTTTGCGGAAGAGGCGCTCGGTCGGATTGTCGCGCCATCGGTCGGCGTGGCGGATGTACTTCAGCGCGACGTCGCTGCTCTGGTGCCCGGTCTGCTCCATGATTTTTTTGAGCGACGCCTCCTCCTCGGCGGCGGCGGTGGCGAAGCCGCTGCGCAAGGAGTGGGCGGAGAAGCGGCTGCCCAGGCGTTGCGCCACCTCCGGCCCCTGGGTCCAGCGGATCAGATCGGCGTCGGTTTCGCCGATGGCCTGGCTGGTCTCGCGCACCACCCGGTCCACGCTGCGGTCGGAGAGCCGGCCGCCGAACGCCCCGCCCTTCCCCACCGACACGAACAAAGGCGCGTCCGCATCCTCCACGGTGTAGACGGCGCGCCAGCGGCGCAGCGCCCCCACCGGACACACCGCCGGGTCGTCGGCGGCCCAGATTGCCGCGGTGCGGCCGCGCTTGGTCTTGCCGCCGCGGATGGTCACCTCGAGGCCGCGGCCCGGCACGACGACGACGTCCCCGACGTCCAGCCCAACCAGTTCGCTGCGCCGGGTGGCGGCGCCGAAGCCGAGCAGCAGCAGCAGGGCGTTGCGCCGGCCGGCGGCGCTGTCGGGCTGGGCGGCGACGAGCCGCCTGAGCAGATCCGGCAGGATCGGCGCCGCCTGCTTGACCTTGCGCCGCGCCTGCAGGGCGGCGACGCCGGCGAGCTGGTCGGCGATCAGGGGGTGTTTGGCGTCGAGCGAGCGGCCGGCAAGGCGATGGGCGAGCAGGATGGCCGAGAGGTGGACCTTGAGCGTGGGCAGGGCGCGGGTTTCGGAGGCTTTGGCGAGGTACATGCCGACCACCCGCGGGTCGGCGCCGAGCGGCGGCAGGCCGAGGCTGATGGCCCAAGCTTGGTAGGCGGCCCAGGCGGCACGGTAGGCGCGTTCGGTGTTGCGGCTGTAGCGGGCGGCGACGGTGCGCGCCGCAGCCTTGGCCAGCCGGGTGATCTCAACGATCTGCTCGGGCGTGTGCGCACCGGGCAGGAGGAGGGTGTCGATGATCTTCGACGTGATCACCACGCCGGTGTCGTCAGGGGCGGCGGTCACGGCGACGGAACGGACGAGGTCGGCCGCGCGGTCGGCGGGGTGATCGGCGGGCGGGCTGGGCGGCATCGGGTCGGCTTCTCCTTTAGGAAGAAGATACGGCTCATTCCATTCTTTTTTCAAGCCCGACAACCATGCTTGTCGGACGCAATCCGCCAGCGTCGGCGCCAACGCCGCAGCGTCCAGGCCGCCCGCGGCCCGCCGGACGGGCGCAGCGCCGGCAAATCCGCGGATTTCCGGGCGTTCCGGGCGCCGGCCCGCCGCCCCGCCCGCGGCGCCCCGGACCCGTTCATAGGGAATTCACCGACATGAAGTATTCTGTTAGTTTGCTTCCACATGGGTTTGTAGGGCTGTGCTGAAAGGATTGATCGTGCTGGAGTTTTCCACCCTCGAAAAGACCGATCCCGCCGCCCGCGCCGCCGCCCTTGAGCGCGCCGCCCTGGCCGTCGCCCGCCTCGACGCCACCCTCGACGGTCATCCGCTGCTCCCCGCCTGGCAGCATTGGGTACGCCTGGAGGCGGTGCGCGCCCACGCCGGCCTCGACGGCCACCGCGTCGACCCGCAGCGCCTCGCCGCCTTCCTCGAAGGGCTGCGCCTGCGCGCGCCGGACACCGCGGTCCCGCACGAACGGGGCGCCGACCTCGACGCACTCTCCCATGCCCTGCGCCTCTATGGTCTGATGCTCGCCGCCGCCGACCGCCGCCCGGCGCGGGAGCTTGACGAGACCACCGAGGCCCCGGAGCACCGGCGCCTCGCCGAGGACGCGCTGTGGACGCTGACGCAGTCGAGCCCAGGCGCCCGCCTGCCGGCGCTGGCGCGGGCGATGCGGGCATGGATCGTCGAAGACCGCCCGCGCGGCGCCGTGCGCGCCGCCCTGCCGGCGGCACTGCAGGCCACCGGCGTGACGAAGGCCCTGCTGCCGGTTCTCGCCGGCGCCGACACCCTGCGCCCGGACAGCCCGACGGACGCGGACGGCTGGGTGCTGGCCTTCGCCCGCAGCCTCGAGCGCGAAGCCATGGATGGTCTCGCCATCCTGCGCCGGCTCGAACACGCCTGGCGTGGTGCCCGCGCCGCCATCGGGCCGCGCCGTTCCAACAGCCGCCTGCTCGCCGCCGTCGATCTGCTCGCCGCCACGCCGCTGCTCGGCCCCACCCGGCTGGCCAGCCTGCTCGGCTGCACCGTCCGCGGTGCCGGCCTGATGATGGAGGAGCTGGTGGCCTGCGGGGCCGCCGTCGAGGTCACCGGCCGCGGCAGCCACCGCCTGTACGGGCTGTCCGGCACCGAGGGCATCCGCGGCGAAACCGCCGGGCCGCGCCGCTACGGACAGCGGCGCGGCCGTCCGCCGAAGATCGTGGTGCCGGCACCGCTGGCCGCGACCGAACCGCCGCCGCCGTCACCACCCATGCCCGCCCGCCTCGAGCGCCTGGAGGTGGATTACACGGCGCTCGACGCCTTGCTCGCCGACACCAACCGGGTCGTCGAACGCGTCCAGGCGATGCTGAAGAGGCGGTAGAACGGGAGTGGACGGGGTGGACGGTGAAGCCGTCGATCGCGGTCACCGACTGGTACGACCGTTCCGTCCGTGTTCGCGTGAAGAGAAGGGCCCTCGCCGACCAGTGGCGCGAGGGCCTGAGGTCGGACTCAGCGCAACCGGCAGCGATTCACGACGTGCAGCACCACCGCCCAGGCTTCGTCCTGCGGCCGCTCGCGATAGCCCTCAATCACGCGTGCCAGCGTCGTCGCACCGGCTTCCGGATCGATGCCCACCCCGCAGCACCAGCTCCGGGTGCCGTACGAGCAATTGCCGACGGCTTCACTGTCGTGCAGGGTCACCGGCTCGTCGCCAAAACGCCGGGCAAAGGTTGCAAGACGCCGCAGACGCCGTTCGGCACGCTCGTCCGGCGACAGGGAACGGCGGACCGTCAGGCTCATCTTGCGCGTCAGTCCGGCAACGGCCCGGGCGACATCCGGCCCGTGATAGGAGACTGCACCCTGCCGGGCGATGACGCCGCGCTCGACCCTCACATCCAGCCCGCGCGCCTGCGCCGCCCACGTCGCCGCGTAAACCTCTACGCCGGATACCGGAGACAGCAACGGCTGGGCATCGAGGGTCATGAGACCGTCCACGACCGCGAGTTCTCGACGGTCCACCCGCGAGAGCCAACGCTGGGGAACCGTGATGGTCCACGATGAGCTGGGCGCGGCATAGCTCTTGTACCGGCCACCGTACGGGTAGACCCGGCCAAAGCTTACGGTGAAACCAACCGCCGCAGGGTCATCCGTCAGCCAGACCTCGCAGGAGGTGCCGTGCGCTGCGCTGCGGAACAGCGCTCGCGCCACCTCTTTCACCCGCTGGATCCGGCGGGCCTGCAAACGGTCAGTCGGCGTGCCGGCCGGCAGAGCATGGCCCGGCCGCAGGGCCGTCTGCGCGCGCCGCTTGAGAGCCTGAAGCACTCCCAACGCCATGACCAGCGCCCTGCCCTCCTGCTCGGCCGCGCCCTTGGTCAAGCCGTGCGCCGGCCCGGCGTTCCGCAGCGCCTTCACGAGGTCGGAAAACTTCGCCCCGTCGTGCGTGCGCATCAGCCCAGCAACAGCGTGCAGAAACCCCGGACGGATGGCGGACGCCCGCGCGACCATGTCAAGGGCGGTCAGAGCGCGGTCCACAAGCGGCTGATCATACCAGGGCGGGTTCGCCAGCAGGCGGGCGCTGAGCCGCGCCACCGGTCCGCCGTTGCGGCCAATGTGCTTCGGCAGGCTGCTGGCCAGCACGGGCGACGCCGCGGCAGCATCGCGGGAACCGAGAATAGTCATGAAATCCCCTGCGCAGCCACGCGTCGCGGCCGGCGGGATACCGGGGCGAGGCGGTGGCCCCGGCGGATATGGTCCGAATTTTGCGAGGCAAGCCCACGACCAGTCGATTCCGCAACAATTTTGCCGGACGGCCCCGCCACGTCAGTGGGGATCAGGCGTTGCACCAGACCGGTGGGATGGGGCGCTCCGTTCGGAGTTCGCTCGGGCCCGACGTGCCGGTTCCCGGTCGCGCCCTCCCGAGCCGACGCTCAGGCACGAGCATCCCCATCCTGCGTGCCGCGGACGGACGCAGCGGGCAGACTGGGCCGACGAAGGCCCTTCTGCGCTGGATCAACATCATGACGATCCGCGTTGAGGGATCGATCGGGCGCTGATCGGCACGTTGGTGGAGCGGACGACGCGGTTCACGATGCTGCTCCATCTGATCCGATGTCCGACTATGGCTGGGGCGATAGCTTCGAGGTGCTGGGCGAAGATCATGCCGCAGGGCTATAGCAGGCATCCAGCGGGACCGAACCTCGATACGGCGCCGACATTCGCAAGGCGAACCGATAGCGCTGTTCAGCCGGACGACGCCCAGCGCAAGGCGGCAAGGCGACGGCAACAGTGTCAACGCTCGGGGAAGGGGCCCCAGTCCTTCCAGGAGGCCCACCACTGGGTGTTCCTAGCGTGCGATGCCGCACTGCCGACCGGACGGATGAGGACGTGTCAAGAGCTTCCCGCTGCGCCGGCCAGGGTGGCGGACGAGGCGGCGCTCATAGGCCGGGTGCCTCTGCCTGAATACGGGTGCGGACCGGACTGCAAGCAGGGCATTTCGGTCCGCGCCCCCGCCGGGCGGGAACTTCGTTCCCGTGTTCCCCTGTATATCTTGTTCTAAGATTCCGGAGAGCCTGAACCCCGCACCAGCCCTGGACGGAAACGGGGTGTTGGGGTGGAAAGTACGGGGTTACGGGATCGCGTGTGCGGAGGGACAGTCGCCGACGGGGTGACATGTACGGGGATCTGGGGTGCCTTGAACGGGGCAGGCACGACGCATCATGCCGATGCGGACGCGCCCTGCAGCGCGCCTTCCACCTAAGTCTTTGGAACAACGTAGATTCCAGGGTGCCAATGCATTGCGAATGCTGGTGCCTTCGCACCGCTTGGCACCGCTCAGGCTGGATGGCCCGCGTCGATCTGCAGCGCCTCGGCGCCGATCTCGAAGCCCTGAAGCACGCCCTGCGTCTGAATGGTTCGATGACCGCCGCCCGGAGCGGGAACTCATTGCCACCACCGACGTCCCGGAGCACCGGCGCCTCGCGGAGGACGCGCTGTGGTCGTTAACGCAGCCCACCCCCGGCGCCCGCCTGCCGGCGCTCGCCCAGGCGATGCGGGCGTGGCTCGTCGCCGACCGCCCGCGCGGCGCCGTGCGCGCCGCGCTGCAGGCCACCGGCGTGACCCGCGCCCTGCTGCCCATCCTCGCCGGTGCCGACACCCTGCGCCCGGACAGCCCGACGGACGCGGACGGCTGGACGCTGGCCTTCACCTATAGCCTGGAGCACGAGGCCGCGGATGGCCTCGCCATCCTGCGCCGCCTCGAGCACACTTGGCGCAGTGCCCGCCCGCCATCGGTTCGCGCCGCTCCAACAGCCGCCTGCCGGCCGCCGTCGATCTTCTCGCCGCCACGCCCCTGCCCGGCTGGCCAGCCTGCTTGGCTGCTCGCTGCGTGGTGCCGGGCTGATGATGGAGGAGCTGGTGGCCTGCGGCGCTGCCGTCGAGGTGACCGGACGCGGCTCGCACCGCCTCTACGGCCTGCCCGGCACCGAGGGCATCCGCGGCGAAACCGCCGAACCGCGCCGCTACGGACAGCGGCGGGGCCGTCCACCAAAGATCGTGGTGCCGGAGCCGCTGGCTACGACCGAATCGCCGCCGCCGCCCCGGCGGTACCCGCCCGCCTCGACCGCCTGGAGGTGGATTACACGACGCTCGCCGCCTTGCTCGCCGACACCAACCGGGTCGTCGGGCGCGTCCAGGCGATGCTGAAGAAGCGGTAGGGCGAGACCGGATTGTGCGACTGCCGGTACAATCTGCGCGCCCGCCGTGCGTGCGCATGATCTGTATGCGCTCTGTTCTATGGGTTCTTGTTCTGGTCTATTTTTAAGGTGCCACTCCCGACAAAGGCCCCGTTGTCGGCCAGGACCCACGCGGCGCCAGTCCGCCGATAAAGAGACCGACCAGCGATGGGCGCCGCTCCGAACCGAGCCGGCGCCCATCCCTCAGCCGATCCGCGCCTAAACCGACATGACTGACTCATGCAGAATCGGTCCGGCAACCCGCCACGTCGCGTAATCAAGCACACCGTACGTCTCAGTCGCTGCCAGCACGCGGCAGGTCACCGATGCATCAAGCGCGACACCGAAGTAGGCGGTCCGTTCGGGCGTCCGCCACGTGGGGTCGACCACCGTCCCGGACTCCGTCACGCACCACGCGTGCTCGAGGGGGACGCCACCGTCCTTCTCCAGGGCGTAGCCCTCCGCATAACAGTAGCGACGCGGGTTGGACATCATCAGCTGGAAGGCGTTCTGGAAGCACATCTTCCGCGTGCCGAAGGGGATGTCGGGCGGCAGCGGCGCCGGCGTCCAGAAACGGCCCTTGCCGAACAGAAAGGCGGTCGGGAACGGCAGACCCGGACGGCGCTGACCCGGCATCTTGGAAGGATCGATCAGTGCGAGGAACTCGCGGAGCTTCGTCTCAGCGCCCATGTGTTGATACTCCCAGACATTCCCCCCAAGACGAAGGTACCACCCGCCCCTCTTAGGCGCCCCGGTCAACGCGTTGCGGCGGCGTGTCAGCACGAAAAAATTTCGGCCATCGGCAGCACGCGGCTGCAGATCAATCCCATCGCGAGCAGTGCGTTCGGGAGCTCGGCTTCGCCCTGCGCCGTCAGCCCGCCGTGATCGTGTTCGAGGTCATCCTGAGCCACGCGACCGAGCTGCCCCGGCGGTGCCGACCGTACGCGGCCACGATCGCGAATTGCTAGGCGGCCATGGCCTGCGCCCGGACGGTGCGCAGTATGCGGCGGGGAACCAGGTGGCGCTGAGGGGTGGAGGTGTTGTTGACGGCGGCGTGCAGAGAGACGAAGCGCTGGGCTGAGCCTGGAGACTTGAAGCGCTGCATCTTCCTTGCGCGTCGCCGGAGCGGCTGGTGCGAGACTTCGGCCCGGTTGTTCTGGCGCCGGCCTTGTTCATGGTGCGTCATCAGGCCGATCTCACAAAACGCGGCCCCATAGAAGCGCAGCTTGTCGGCGGAAACCCGGGCCGGGGCAAAGCCCTGCTTCTTGAGCAGCGTACGCATCAGCTTGCCGGCGGCAGCCTTGTCCCTTCGGCGTTGGATGAAAACCTCCAGCACCTCGCTCTCATCATCGACGCCCCTCCACAGGTCCCTGTATTGGCCCCGGTGAAACCGCGCCGAGCTTCCCGAGCGGGAAGTTTTCTGTCCCCGACCCTGTCAAACCAAGCATTCCTTCCCGCTCGGTAAGATATCGCCTTGACCCAGGAGAGAGGAGGCATCATCTTCCCGAGCGGGAAGAACGGTGCATGCCATGGAATTTATCGACACACCCGGCCGCTTCGGCAGCCTCGTCCGCTCGCGGCGGCAGGCCCTCGGCATAACCCAGCGCGACCTCGCGCTGGCGGTCAACGTCGGGGAGCGGTTCATCGTCGATCTCGAAAGCGGCAAGCCGACGTGCCAGCTCGGCAAGGCCCTCGCCGTTGCCAGGGGCGTCGGCATCCGGTTGACCGACCAAGCCCCTGTTCCGTCTGCCGATACACTGTCCGACCTCGGCCCCGGCGATGCCTATCCAGACCTCCCCGACCTGGGAGACGAGGCGTGAGTACGCTTCCCGTCCATTACGAACATCTCGTCGTTGGCACTATCACCCTCGCCGAAGAGGGGCCGTCCTTCGCCTACGACATCCGCTGGCAAAACACGCGGGGGGCGTTCCCGGTATCGCTGGGGATGCCGCTTGGCGGGGGGCCCTTCGGCCCGAAGGTCCTGATGCCGTGGCTGGCCAACCTGCTGCCCGAGGACGCCAATCTGCTTGCCGTCGGACGGAACCTCGGCGTCTCGCCGCAGGACGTCATCGGCATCCTTGAGCGGATCGGCCGCGACACGGCGGGAGCGCTGACCATCGGACGTCTCCGCGCGGGGGAGGCTCCCAATTACCGTCCGATCGACGGCGAGACCGAGCTTGAGAAGATCATCGAGGAGCTGCCAGCCAAGCCCTTCCTGGCGGGCGACGACGGCGTGTCGATGTCGCTGGCCGGCGCCCAAGAGAAGCTGCCCGTCGCCTTCATGGCGGACGGACGAATGGCGATTCCGGTCAACGGGGCGCCGTCCACACACATCCTGAAGCCCGACGCCCGCCGACGGCTGTGGGGCAGCGTGCAGAACGAGGCCCTCTGCATGACGCTTTCCCACCGTTGCGACCTGAAGACGGCGGCGGTGACGACGGGCAAGGCGGGAGAGCGGAGCTACCTTCTGGTGACCCGCTACGACCGGGTGCAGCGGGACGGGCGCTGGCTGCGCGTCCACCAGGAGGACTTCTGCCAAGCGCTCGGCAAGCCGCCTGGGGCGAAGTACGAGCGCAACCGCTCGGGCATCAAAGGGCCGCGGCTCGTGGACATGTTCAAGGTGGTGGACGACCACCTGACGGCGGCCGACCGCATGCGGCTGCTCGACGCCATAGTCTTCAACGTGCTGATCTGCAACACCGACGCCCACGCCAAGAACTACAGTATCCTGCTGACGGGCCGGGGGTTCTCGCTGGCCCCGCTCTACGACCTCATGTGCGCGGCCGCGTGGGAGAACGTCACGAAGAACCTGTCGCAGACAATCGCCGGCAAGGATCGCGGCGATCATCTCAAGGGCCACCATTGGCAGCGCATGGCCGACGAGTGCGGCTTCAACCGCACAATGATCCTGCGGCGGATCGAGACGGTCGCGGAACGGGTCCGGCGTGAGCTGCCCGAGGCGGTCGCAGCGGTCAGGGCGATGCCGGGCGGGGACCACCCGCTGCTGGGCGAGTTCGCCGCGGCGATCGAGGCTCGCTGCCGGACCGTCTTGCGGCTCCTCACCCACGTCGAGGAAGACGCCGAGAACGAGCATCCACGGTGAGACCGCTGGGCTGGGCCGGTACGGGGGCACCGGCGGGGACGGCCGGGGCCCCGCGCGGGCGAAGCCGCAACCGCGAAGTCCGGGATGACCCGCGCAAGAACCGCGGGCGCCGATCTGACGGTGCGCCAACTCGCTGTTCAGCCAGCAGCAGGGCGTTGATCCGATTGCGAATCCGTAATGCGAACGCACTGCAAACGCAGTCCATTCGCCCAATCGGGAGACACAGAGTTCGTGGTGAGGCGGCGGTGGCGCGGCCGGCACGGAGCGCCTTCACGGGGTATATCCCGTCGAACGCGTCGTCCGTGGTCTGCCGCCACGCCCTGAGCATCTTGGGGTTTCCCACCGGCAGGGCTGCCCACGCTCCCTTAGCTGACCGCGGTCAAGACTCACAAACCCGGTTTCTTCGATGCTTCCGACATCGGAATCCACACGGCTCCCGATCTCGATTTCGAACAGGGGGCCCCTCATGGCGAAGCTTCTGGACGGCAAGGTCGCCGTCTTCGCCCGCAACGCCAAAGCTTTTCAGGATCTCGCCGTTAGGGCTCCGGAACAAGTGCTTGCCGTGCCCGGCGATGTCACCGTGCGCGCCGACCTCGAACGTCTGGTCACGGCGACGGTTAAGCGCTTCGGCGGGGTGGACGTGGTGGTGCCGAACGCCAGCGTCGCCAAGGTGGTCTCCTTCGCCGACAGCGACGAACAGGCCATCCACGAGCAGTTCTCGGTCAATTTCGTCGGGGCGCTGCAGACCGCGCGGCTGTTCCTGGGGGCACTACACGAAAATGTACAGATTGTCCGGGATGTAGGAACACGAGGTGGACGTAGGCTTGGCGGCGCTTAACCTCCTTTACGCGATAGATATCGAACCTGGGGTGGCCGGCGATGCGTCGTTGTGATCTGCCCGTCGCCCGCTTCCGAGTTCGTCCAAAACATGCTGGTATTCGCTTGGTGGCAGCGCGCGTGCATCCTCGGCCATATGCCGTAAGGCAGCGAGGCCAGCCTCGGTAAACCGAGCCCGCAGCCAATGGCTACCGTCATCCCGCAACTCCAGCAGCCCACGGTCCAGCATCCCCTGAATGACCGTTCCCGGCTTCGGCTGACCCTTGTTCGGCCCGGTGGCCCACCGCTTCACCAGAATGCCGCTCTCCAGCCGTGGTGCCTGCCCAAAGCGCACCATGAATTCGGTGCGGATCAGAGCCCGCTCCCGCGACGTCAAGGTGGTGTCGCTCACCGGTTCATCTCCCTCAATCCTCTCCCCGCGATACGCGGAACCAATGCTCAGCATATTGCCGACACAGTTCAGCCTCCACGCCATCTCCGGTGCGTTCGGCATCGGCCGCGCGGGCGAGCCACTGAGACTGTTTCTGAAGAGCTGATCCGTTCACACGGGCGGGTAATGGTCGAACTCCGGCCGAAGCGACAGTGGTTGGACGAGGTTTGTTGAAATTCGGTCGCGGCACTGGTACGCGGGGCCTCGAGGGTGGCATGGAGCTTACCGACTTCCTTGGAGAGTGAAGCGTCATCCTGTAACCCGGCAGAGTCTACGCCGTGCATCGCTACGATGCGCGAAAATTTTCTGACGCGGCGGTGATGCTGACATCTGCCGACGCGCGGACCGACACCGGGGGCGCGACCGACCGGCCGGGCCAGTGGTCCGTAGCCGAAGCGGCGCTGGCGAGATGGCCAAACCGCCCCTCTCGTCATCAGCGACTGAGCCACCAACCGGCAGCCACGCCCACGTTCGCATCGCAACCTTGCATCCCGGACAATTAGCACACTTTCATGTAGTGCCCCCTTGCATTGGGACGCTTCGGTTCGGCTCCAAGGGGCATCTGGTCTGGTCGGAGGGCGTTCATCAAGAGTCACGCGCCGATCTTCGCCCGCCTTCGTCACGCCGACGACGGTGATGAATCCGCGCCTTCAACAGGCGGCGGACCTTCGCTTCCTCCTCATCGAGAAGGAACGCAATGTCCGGGATGGACCGTCCGGCGAGCAGTAGTTCCTCGGCCCGAAGCGCAACCCCGGCGGTGCCGACGCCCTCCTGGAGCGAAATGCGGTAGACTGAGCCTGGCGCGCACCCCGTTTCGGCGACGATTGCGCCGATGCGGCAACCCGCCGTGAGCAGAGCGACGATGCGGCTCCGGTCCAGCCGCGGCCGCCCCCGCTGAACGCCCGCCCGCCGGAGCACGCGCCGAATGGCATGCTCCGAGCGCCCCGTCCAGGCCATGATCGCCACGATCGTGTGCCCGCTGTTTGCCAGGTCCAGAACGCGGGCCTTGTCCGCCGGCGTCAGCCACTGCCGGGGAACGCGCGGAACCCGCCAGCGGCGGAGCGCGGTTCGGATTGCCGTATGACCGCGCCCCAGCCGCTGAGCGATGCGCCGGACCGACCAACCCTCGCGCTGCAGCCGGCGCGCCTCGCGGGCCTGCTCCTCCGTCAACGGCGGCGGATGCACGACCTTGGGCCGCACGCCGGCGCGCCGCAGCACTGAGCGAACGCTGCTCTCGGGAGAGCCCATGATCGCCGCGATCGCGGAGCTGCCGTGTCCCTCGCCGTCCAGGCGCAAGACCTCGCCCTTGCTGATTCCCCGCTGCGACCACCGCCGGGCCGGGGAACAGCCGGCATCGCGCAGATACTGCCGGACAACACCGGGCGACAGCGTAAGCGCGCGGCTGATCGCCGCGGCCGTCATCCCAGGGTCGCGGCGGTACATCGCGACGGCTGCCGTCCTTTTGGCAGACTGTTTCGACATGGCTTGCACCCCTTCTCCACCAGGGTCGGCGCGGCGGACTGCCGGGCCGAGGCCGTGGTGGCGGGGTATATGGTCCGCTGCCGCGTAGGCACGGCGCCGACGCGTGTTTTTGATGACGGCCTGCACTCTTAGCACGGAGACATGGACCACTCCGCATCGCCTCAGCAGCGCACGGCTCGAACTCGTCCGGCAGAGAGAAGACCGGCTACGAAGCCGTTGGGGCGGCCCTCTGAAGCTATCGGAGCGGCCTGCTGCCAATGTCCGAAGGGACGATACAGCGCCGCTCGCCGACACCACCCACGGCATCGAACGTGCCAACCATGGTGAAGACGCGGCAGCGCCGTCGGCCCCACGCCCGATATCTCTACGGCTGATACTCGCCGCCGGCGACACCTGCCCGGCATGCAAGTTCGAACGCAGACCGGCGCGCGGTACCGAGGCAGCCGCTCGCTTTCCAGAGCCCCCTGCTGCCAAACTTGCTGCAGGTACCGCAAGTGACACACCGGCGGGCCACTGTCAGCACGGCGCAATCGGCGGACGCCGACAGCGTCCGTGTGCCGGCGACAACCAGGACGACATTGGCCCCGACGTCGTTGTCAGGCGCGCCGCTGGGCGAGAGCCGTCAGCGCCCCACGCTCATGTCCGCTTAGGTCGTCGGCATGGGCCCGCGCGAGGACCGCCGCGGCTGCGGCCGTACGCGCCGCGTCCCAGGTTTCTTCGATCCCATCGACAAAGCGGCGGCCGGAGGCTGCGGCGGACCAACCCCACCCCCGCCAAGATGGCCATAGCGTGAGCGTCCAACAGCCCACGCGGGTGGTTTCGCCGGGAATAGAACCGCCGTTGAGGCTGGTCTCAGTCCAGATCATCCAGCTCTCCACTCCAGGACCCAATCACGCAACACGGTCTTACGGCAGGATATTGTCCAAGCCGCGTGAGTTCGTCGTCCCGAATGGAGCAGCGCAGATCCGTGGTGAAAAGGAGCAGTTTGGATCGTGCCCCGAGGCGTGGTGTCTGAGGGGGCTCTGTGCTCTTCGGCGGGTTGAGGCCGCCGGTCTACTCCGCTGCGATGGTCAGCGGGTCAGGGATTTGAGGGTGGCACAGCTCGGCTAGGCTTTCCATGGTCATGTAGCGCCGGGCCACCGCCCACTCGTCATGCTGTTCCAGCAGCAAGGCTCCAACCAGGCGCTCAACCTCTGCTTGTCCCGGAAAGATACCAACGACGTTGGTGCGCCGTTTGATCTCGCCATTCAGCCACTCCAGAGGATTCGTGCTGTGCAATTTGGTGCGGAGGTCCTTGGGGTACTTCATGTAGGCCAGCACGTCGAACTCTGCCTCGTCCATCAGCGCCGCCAGCTTGGAGAACCGTGGCCGTAGGCTGTCGGCAACCCGGCGCCACTGCTCATGCGCTGCCTGCGCGGTGTCCTGGGCAAAGGCGGTGCGGATGGTCGCCGCGACCATCGTCTGATGGTCCTTGCTGACGCAGGCCAGCAGATTCCTCATGCAATGAACCCGGCACCGCTGGAGTGTCGCGCCCAGCACCTTGGAAGCGGCAGCCTTCAGCCCGAGATGCGCGTCGGCGATCACCAGTTTCACCCCGCGCAGGCCCCGGCGGGTGAGCGAGCGCAGGAACTCGGTCCAGAAGGTCTCGGCTTCCGACAGCCCCAGCCCGAGCCCCAGCACCTCGCGCCGGCCATCGCTGTTGACGCCGATGGCCAGTATGGCGGCCAGCGAGACGATGCGGCCGTCCTGGCGCACCTTCACATAGGTTGCGTCCAACCACACGAACGGCCAGTCGCCCTCCAATGGACGGCTCAGGAACGCCTGCACGCGCTCGTCGATTTCCTGGCACAGGCGGCTGACTTGGCTTTTCGAGATGCCGGTCATGCCCATCGCCTTGACCAGATCATCGACGTTGCGCGTCGAGATGCCTTGCACGTAGGCCTCCTGGATCACGGCTATCAGCGCCTTCTCCGCTGTGCGCCGTGGTTCCAGGAAGGCCGGAAAGTAGGAACCGCGCCGCAGCTTAGGGATGCGCAGGTCGATGGCGCCGGCGCGGGTCTCCCAGGTGCGATCTCGGTATCCGTTGCGCTTGATCTGCCGATCCTCACTGCGCTCGCCATAGCCGGCGCCGCACAGGTTCTCGACCTCCAATTCCATCAGGCGCTGGGCGGCGAAGCCGACCATCTCGCGCAAGAAGTCAGCGTCAGCACTCTTCCCAATCAGCTCCTGAAGAGCGATCCTGTCCTCGGTCATCGTGGTCTCCGTCACAGTTGATGGTCGTCAAGCAACCTCAACTTAGCCGAAGAACACGGTGACCGCCCGCTTCCGAACGGCCGGCCCGCCTGCGCCAGCTATGGGGGAGCGCTCCGGCGGGCCGGCCTCACGCCTCAGACACCACGCAGTGGGACGCGATCGCAGTTTGCACCCAATCAAGATTCGATCGTTTGGCATAAGGCCCCCTTCCAACCGTCCCCAAAACAACATGTTGAGACTGAACCATGAACGCTGCAATATAGATGGATGATCCAAGAAGGGAGGCCTTCGGTGCCGATCCGGCGCGAACGGAGGTGGCTGTATCCGATCGACTGGCCCTTGATCTCACAGCGCGTCCGCTTCGAGATTGAGGGTCCACACGGGAGAGGCCGCTGCTGGACCTGTGGCAAGCCACATGGGCACGAAATCCGGGTGCTGGCGGACGGCCGCTGGTTCGATCCGGAGCAGCATACCTGGCGCGACGATCATGGTCGCGACGCAGCTTGGCCGGATGTCGTGGACGCCTGCACCGTCCGCAGGACGCGGGTGATCCTCGCGGCCTGTCACCGGGACCATGATCCGGCGAATGTGACGCCGCCCGATCTCGCGGCTTGGTGTCAGCGGCACCACATTCTGCACAACCGCGCGTTCCACCGCCGGCAAGTCCGGGTGACGATCCTGCTCCGGCGTGCCTTGGGCGATCTGTTCGAGGGAAAATATCGGCGCCTCTAACGTCGGGGACCCGTCGTCCGGTTCTCTACCACCGAGAGGCAGCATGTCGCAGCCCCTCAGTCACAGATCGAACACTTGACCAGCGCGTCCTGCCGGCTGTCCAGAACCGCCTCCAGCGCCTCGCCGGCATCCGCCTTGCTGCCGCGCAGCTTGGCGGCGATGGCGCCGATAGGTTCGGCTTGGATCACACGTCCGTTCCCCTGTTCGGAGCAGCCTGCAACCTCCACGCCGGGGTACGACGGCATTGCCCCACCCCGGCGGTGCTGTTCCGGCAAGCACCGATGATCACGTCTTTGGCGAGAGGTCCACGCGCCTTTTCACATCCGGCACAGGGCCAGCACCGCCTCGACATTCTTCGGCTCAATGCAGCGCGTCACGGTGCGCTGCCGCACCAAATGCACCGCCACGATGTCGGCCCATTCTACCACCCCCGGCAGGAAGCCGACTTCATCCTGATTGTCCATCGCCGAGATGCCGCCATAACGCTCACTGTACAGCCAGCCACCGGTCAAGGGCCTCGTCTCCAACACCGCCGAGGTCACCGGCAGGCGCTTGATATGCGCTTTGGCCGCGGCCTCCATGCAACAGCGCAGCTTCCCGTGTGTTGCGTGCAGCTCGCTTATCTCCTGATCCAACTTACGCAGCACCCGAAAGAGGCGATCCCCATCCTCGTCCCGCAGCATGAAATCATCGAATGCCGATTCATCGATCGGCGGCAAACCGTTCAGTTGCCGCCGCCGATTGAGACGCTCGGCGTTGGCGGATTTCACGGCAGCCAAGTCCTTCTTGAGCAGCTCCTTGGCAGCGCAAATGCACGCAAGCGCTGCATGATGGGGGTGCTTCTCCAACGCCGTGCTCAGCTGGCGCGCGATCTCCTCCCCCTGCCAGATTAGCTTTGAAGTCATCATGGTGCCGAAGAACACCTCCCGACGCTCTTCAAACGGGTTGAAAAGATTCTGCCGCCCGACGATCCGTCCGGAGCGGACAATGTCCGCCAATTCGGGCAAGGAAACGCTGCGGAACAGGATGGTCGGCGTGCTCAGCAGAACAGGCCGGTAGCGCTCATGCCCCGGATGGGGCGGGGCGCCATCCGCGCCGGAGCCGTTCACCATGACGGTGGCGGCAGTCTTCGGCGCCGTGCGGACAGTCTGCGCGACACCGCGGGCCAGCCGCCGCTTCAAGCGGGTAGACGGCAAGCAGACGGGCCGCATAGGCTTGGGCCCCTCGCGCCGGCGCGCCTGCTGCTTGACATCACGCAAGGTAAGCAGGGCGTCGGCGAGTGCCCGGCCTTCGCGTTCGGCGACGTGCTTCGCCAGACCGAACACCGGACCGGCCTCGCGAATGGCCAGGACGAGAGCACGCCGCCCCAGCGAGCCACACCGCCGTACCAGCCCGGCCACGCACTGAAGAAAGGCGGGATACCGCAGGGTCCCCATCTCCACCACGTCGAGGGAGGCGACGGCATGGGCCATGAGATCGCCGTTGTCATCGGTCTGGTGGACAAGGAAGTGCGCGGTGAGCCGGGACACCGGCCGGCCGCTGAGGCTCGCCGTCTGCGGCACGGGCGTCGGCACCACCGTGACCGGCGACGGGGCGAGCCCGACGAGGGTGACGGCACCGGAGAGCGGCGGAGCATTCCGATCAATCGACAGGGAGAACATCGTCATTCTGTGGACCCTTGCGGTTCTGCCTTCATGGACCCAGGCGGATATTGCTCACCCTTCTGGCCGATCAACACCTGTTGTTCCGGCTGCCGCCCTCATCTCATAGGTACGTCGTATCGCGCCCACCGGGTGTGCGACCCTCCCGCCGACATCCACCGTCACGTCTCCAGATACCGGATGCCACGTTGACAGGGTCGCGGAGCCTGGCCCCGCCATCCGAGGACGGCAGGACCAGGCACACCGGTTCACCGCGACCGGCCACGCTGCACCACACGCATCACCACCGCCCAGGCGTCGTCCTGCGGCCGCTGACGGTAGCCCTCCAGCACACGCGCCAGCGTCGTGGCGGTGGCGTCTGGATCAATCCCCACCCCGTAGCACCAGCTCCGCGTTCCGTAGGTACAATTGCCGACTGCTGCGCTGTCGTCCAAGGTGACCGGCTCATCGCCAAAGCGACGGGCGAAGGTGACGAGGCACTGCAACCGACGTTCAGCGCGCTCGTCCGGCGAGAAGCCCCACCGCTCCTCCTGACTCATCTTACGCCTCAAGCCGGCGATGGCCCGAGCGACGTCCGACCCGTGATAACTCGTCGCACCCTGCCGGGCGATAAACCCGCGTTCGACCCGCACGTCCAGCCCACGCGTCTGAGCGGCCCACACTGCCGCGTAGAGTTCGACGCCGGCCACCGGCGAACGCAGCGGCTGGGCGTCGAGCGTCAGGAGGCCACCGACAACTGCCAGCCCACGGCGGTCCACCCGCGACAGCCACCGCTGGGGAACCGTGACGGTCCAGAACAGCCTGATGGCCGAAATGGTCTTGTACCGACCACGGTACGGATACACCTGACCGGTCCTGACAGTGAAGCCAACCGCCGCCGGATCGTCTGTGAGCCTAACCGTGCAGGAGGTTCCATGCGTGGCCTTGCGGAACACCGCCCGCGTCACCGTCTCGACGCGCAGGATCCGCCGGGCATGCAGACGCTCCATAGGCGTTCCCGCCGGCAGGACATACGCTGAATGGCGCACCGACGTCAGCTGGGACCGCTGCTTGAGATCCTGCAACGTGCGCAGCGCCGCGACCAGCATCATGCCCTGCTGTTCGGCTTCGCCCTTGCCCAGCCCATGCGCAGGACCGGCCCCACAGAGCGCCTTGATCAGGATGCTGCGGTGCGCGTCGCCGAACTGGCGCAGCAGCCCGGCGACACAGTTCAGAAAGCGGGGGTGGGTCGTAGCCGCCTTCACCACCCGATCAAGCGAAGTGAAGGCCTGGGCCAGCTCCTCTTCGGAAAGGGTGCCCAGCAAACGGGGGCCGAGAGACGCCACCGGCGTAGCGTTCGAGTGGCAAGCGAACGGCACGCCGACGGGCGACGTGACCGGAAACGCGATGCTGTCGAAAGAAGCGAGATTGGACATGGCGATCCTTGTGAAGCCATGCGTCGTAGCCTCGCGGAGCGCGGGGCTGAGGCCATGGCGCCGGCGAATATTGTCCGTGGATTCTGCGGACAACCCCCTGCTTCATCCGTGTGAGCCGGACGCGTGAAAACGCGCCTCGTCCGTTGCGCCCATCTCAACGGGTTTCGGCGTGACTAGCCGGCGGCATGCCCGGCCTGTGTGGCCGAGGACGACAGTCAAGACCACCGGACGGATCGTCGAGGACGAGGCATACCGTGGTGCAAACGGCCGCGGAGACGTCTGACCGACATCCGCGTCCGGCACATCGCCATCGCACCGTCGGGAGCGCTGCCGTCAAGGCGCTCGGGATCTCCGAAGCAGCCGCGACGGAATGCCGCACCGCAGCCGTCCGGACACGAGCCCTGGTGGCTTTGTCCGTCCGCCTCCACCCCGGATCACGTGCCCAGGCACCAGGGCGCCCCGTCGATGGGGTGGGAGATGCCCCGTCACCTTCATCCGCAACCACGCTCCGGTTCGGATCTCCTGGCGCTCCGGCACCCAGCACACACCGGCCGATGCGATCGGCTCGTAAACCATCACCCCCGCCACAAGAACGCCGGCCCGCCTCCACCACCCCCCACGGCCGAACAAGACCGTGACCAGCTGGCCGGCGACGGCATGCTCGCCGACCACCACCCATGGCTCCATCTCGGCCACGAGCCCCTGCACGCCAGCGGCTTGATGTCCAAGCGGGGGCATCGTCGGGTGCTCTGTCCGTGTGATGCCCCGCCAGGGCCAGCGGGGCGGTGGTGGGACAGGGTGGACCGCCCCCTGAGAGGAGGAACTTCGTTGCACTGTTCCTCTCTGTTGTTCCAAGACTTTCGAACGCCGCAAACCCGCAGCAGCCTTGGGAGACGACGGGGCTTCGGGGTGAAAAGTACGGGGGTGCGGTGTGGGCTGTCCGGGGAATGGAGCGCCGGCGGGGTGGTTTGTACGGGGTTATGGGGCGTCTTGGACGGGGAAAACGCAACGACGCATGAAGGGCGCCGTCCGCTGCACGGGGTCATCTCCAGGCGCCTGGAATTGCTCAGGTTTCGGGCTGCCTATGCTCTGCGCAAGCAAATGCCTTCGCAGCGCCCTGCCCCATATGGATGAGGAGCAGAGCCTTGCCGGCAGGCATCGCGGTTCAGGCGGTGGCGAAGCCGCTGGTTTCGGACGCCGAGCCTCCGCTCGGAGCGAGGCGGAAGCGGTCGACTGGCTTGCGGTCGCCTGCGGTGGCCTCACAAACGCCTCCGCGCTGGAGCCTTGGGGTGTAGCGCCCGACGCAGGTCCGGCCGGTCGAACCCCAGCATAGTACCAGCCCCCACCTCCGCAGCGATGACCAGATCGCAAACAGGGACGCTGTTGCACCCGCGTGGCGAACGTCGCGCCGGCAAGGCAGCGCCTCTGGTCAACCGGCGCGGACAGAGTCCGGGTGTTCAAGGTGTCGCGCATACCGTTTAGGACCAGTATGGCGACTACGATCTCGGTCTGTTGCCGAGCGTCGGTATGGAACCGTACGCCGTCACCGATCACGTGGGTGTAACGGCTGGAGCAGGCTTCCACGACAACACGTAGGCTGTAAAGTGAACTGATCCTCCACGCCATGCGCCCGAAATCGGCGGCACCCACAGGTGCCGGTCGCGCTGGGTGGGTTGGCTCTCGGTGGCAGCGCCCGTCTTGCGCGTGAAGGAGAAGAACGACCACCATTGCAGGCGCCGCCGCTCGGTCACCGCCACGCAGGCCCCGCGCTGGTTGTTGGTGCCATCGGCGATGATGGCATCGACCGGCCCGTCGACCTGGTTCAGCAGAAAACCACGTCGCGAGACCACGTCCATGCCATGGTCGGTGAGGGTTGACACGACGATGGTCCGGGGCAGCGTCCAGGCCAATTCGAGCCCTTGAAGGCCGTTGCGCCATTCCAGCGGGTGGCGTTTCGTCACTGACTTATTCCGTTCTGCTGGCGAAGCGCCGACCTCAGCGTCGCTGCGTTCACTCCGATGTCTCTTCGCGGATTCTCTCACGCCGAGAGCGTTCCGCACGCAACGGATCGGTCTCCGTCTTCAGGCGTTTGTATTCGCTGGTCAACGCGGCACGGACATCGGCGGGCCGCGTGCTCTTCGTCTTGTAGGTGCGGGCGAGGGCCTCAGCCTGCAGTTCAAGCTTCCTGGTCTCGATCTGGTCGGTCGCCCACGCGATGATATCGTCGTCCACATCCACGTCAGGCGCCGCCTTCCGCAACGCCACAAGGGCCTGCGCCATCCTGAAATCAAGGAGCGCCCGCCGTTCCTTCATTAGGCGCATCCGTTCAGCCCCGGTCATCGCCTTCTCGCCAACCGGCGGGCGTCCTGGGGGTCGGGTCGTCTTCTTGCGCGCCATTCTTCGCTTCCGCCACCCACACCGATTTTGTCACTTACGAAATATGACGGGCGGCAGGACGCCTGGCAAGTTGTTTTCGTCAATGACGTAATATTCGCTGTCGGTACAGCACTTCCGGCTCTCGGATGGGAATACAGGTCCTTGGATTTACAGAGATTTTAAGCTGCCTTCGCACAGCGTCGGTATGACGGTTCGTACCGGGTGGCTGTCCCGACGGCTGCAGGTGCGGCGTCCATTGGCATTCGAAGCGGATGCGGATCCGGGAAGCCATATGGGCAACTGCTTGAATGAGGTCGCCGCGCTGACGGAAGTGGACGACACGTAAGCAGCCTGTCGCAGTCGTGGAGGCCGGGTGCGTATCGAAATGCCAGCAGCCACTTCCCCGTACATCACATCATGAAGGATCCAGTGGGTGACCGCCGTGGGCCGCGCGCCGTGCAGGCGCGGCCCACGGCGGTCACCCACCGGACGCCGCGTCGGACCTCTTCTCACCGGAGACAACCGATGCGCTCTCTCTCGCACGCCCTCGCGCACACGCACCCCGTCCACCTGTTCTACGCCGACGGTGTGCTCAGGCTGGACGGTCACGCCTGCCGCCTCGAAATCCCGCTCCACGCCCGGGCCGCAGGGTGGGTGAGCGACCTGATGCGAATCCTCCCCGCGGAACTGGTCGCCCTCGACCTGCTCGCTCCGCCCCATGCGGGTGGGGACCTCGACACCGAGCGTTTCCGCCGCCGCCTCGCCGACGTTCCAGCCGCCCTTCACGCCACCGCCCCCCTATGGCTTCACGGCACCAAGGTCCACGGTCTGGCCACTGCGACGCTAGCAGCGCCGGTAGCGGTCAAGCCGGTCGTCACGGTCACCTCCGTGGTTGCGGTCTGCGCTGACGACCGCGCATCGATCGCCGTAGGGGAGACCGCTTACGCGCAAGCAACGGCGCTGATCAGCGACACCGTGACCACAGCGCTTCTTGCCGAGTCCTCGTGGACGCTGGCCTCAGGGCTGCGGGGGATCGTCCTGCATTTCCACGCCGCGCGGGCACAGCGGTCAAGTGGATGCCGTCAGCCAGAGACGTCTGCCGGTTGGTGCGCTTCCGCGTTCCACTAAGCGGAATTGCTGATGGCCGCCCTTCCAGCGTCCACCAGCCCACCGGCTGTTTCTGACCACCGCGCGTTCCGCCGCACACCTGCCCCTTGCTATGGAGCACATCGCATGTCATCCAACCTTCCCGCTGTGACCGCCCCGGCCGTGCAGCTTTCTCCGCTGACACGCACCACCATCATCAGCCCCGACTTCTTGGCCGGCCAGGGGCTTGTCCGACTCATCGAACGTGCGGTCCCCGACGCCTACGTCGAGGTGCTGGACTCGATCTGGAGCCTCGATCGCTCGGCCGACCCCGGCCTCGCGGTCCTCCACGTGTCTGCACCGGACATGGAGACAGAGTTCCACATCGCATACCTGCGGACGCTGCGCCACCCGCCGGTGATCGCTCTCGCTATACCGTCGGCGTGGAGCGGTAATCCGACCACCCTGCTTGCGACCGGCGCCGACCTGCTGCTGACGGGCCAGGAAACACCACACGCCCTTCAAGCCGCCCTCGCCGGCATCGCGGCCGGGTTCTGCATGGTGCCGGCCACTGTTGCACGGTCCGTATCCTGTTCGCCGCCTCCGGCCGATATCACCGGCGCAGAGACCGCTCCGCTCGGCGCCGATCTCGCCTGCTTGACCCCACGGCAGCGGGACATCGCCGTGCTGATCGCCGAGGGATTGCCCAACAAGACGATCGCGGGCCGGCTTGGCATCAGCGAGGGCACCGTCAAGGTCCACGGCACGGCGATCTTCCGCGGTCTGCGCGTCCGGAGCCGCACCGAGCTGGTGTGTCGCCTGCTGCGGTCGCCCGCCTCGTCGGATGCGGCTCGGGATCGCTACGCCGGATAGAGCCTCTCACCCTGCCCGCCGCATCGGCGTGCTGGACCAGCCGAGACACGGTGCCGGCCTGAATCGCCCGGTCCGCCGGCCGACGGGGTGCCCTCCCTCGATGTGCCGCGCAGGCGGTGCTTGCGCGGCAGGGTGGCCTTCACCGTTGAAGGGCCGGACGGCGGTGAGCCGCCCTTCGGCCGAAGTCCTCCCTGGACCGGCGGCCGCCAGGATCGTCCTCTTGCCTGTGCCATCGCGTGTGTGTCAGGCGCGATGCGGGCGGTTCAAATGAACCAGGGTGGCGCCCCGGCGGCGCTCGAGACGGCACATCGTCATGGTCTTGCCGACGCTGGCCAGCAACGTGCGCACAGCCTCTTCAGGTTCCGCGATGTCAGGGTCGATCAGCACGTAGGGCTGACGCCCACGGGCACCCTGCCACGAAACACGCGCGATCCGCAGTCCGGCGAAAAGGGTACGAACTCCATAAGAGTTCCTATAGCTGTCCGTACCCTTTTGCTCCGCGTCGTCGGCGCCGCTCCGCCAACCCTCGACCATCTCGCCGATGCCGGTCAGCCCGGCGCGACGCAGGATCTGGTTGGCGGCATCTTCCGACAGCGGTCTTCCGAAGGCCCGCGCGGACAACTCCGCCAGGAGGGTCTTGCTCGCCGGCAGAATACCCCCAAGCTTGCGGCGCGCCGTCTCCAGGCGGCCGTAGCCTCCGACGATCGCGGCGGCGGGCAGCACCTCATCGTACGGAAGTTCGAGCGGAATGGCACCGCGGTGATACACGTAAGCTGGCGTCGTGCGGTGAGCCCCGCGCGCCCGCCCGTCCGCCTGGATAAGCTCGGCTTCGCGGATCTGCGCGAGCACGGCGCGCATGCGTGCATCCTCCGGCATCGGCACATGAGCGCGCGCCAAGACCTCGCTGTCGATGTGGTAGTAGCCGACGTGGTGCGGATAGCGCGTCTCCTCGCCCCCAGTCGGGTTGAGCCACGGCGGAGGCTCCGCGGCATCGCCCCAGAGTGCCATCGCACCCGATTCGATTTGTTCCGGAGGCGGCTGCAACCGGCCGATGAGGTAGTAGCCGTCGCAGTCCGCGATCATGTTCATTCCACGCTGGGCGCCGAAGTGGCCGAACACCAGGTTCGCCGGCATGTCGCCGGAGAGTGTCAGCAGCGCCACGATCGCGCGCTCCACCGCCATAGTGGCAAGAACAGCCAGCCGCTGATGGCGCCCTGCCAATACCTTGACCTCTTCAACCAAGTTCTTGAGCAGCGGCGTGCCGCTGTGGGCGATCGCATCACACGCGTGGAAGGCGTCGGCTGCCCCATGCCGCGCAACCGCTTCGGAGCTCAGGAGAAAGCGACCCCGGAGGTCGGGATCGGCGGCGAGGCGCGCACCGACCATGCGCTCGACCATCGTGGTCGCGACGATGGCGACACACTGCCGGCTCGCTCGGATGTGATCCGCCACCGTCCGGACAAGCTGAGCGACCATGGTCTTGGACGATGCACCCGGCCCACCGCCCAAAACCTGCGTGTCGGAAACGACGGAGTCGGGGATAAGGATGCGACGAATGCCGGGCTGCGCGGCATCCACGCGCTCCACGGACCATGCGAGATCCGGAAAATGCGGACGCAGCATCTCGACATCCCCGGTCGCATCAAGTGCAACCAGCGGCCTCTCGCGGAACTCTTTTGCCGGTTCCAGACGATAGGACAGCCGCAGCACGCGCCCCATGACAGCCTCCCCGGAGTCGGTGCGTGCCCGCACCCGCAGCAGTTTGACCTGTCGGTTCGGAGCGATGCGATCAGGCCCGAGGCCGGCTTGCCGCTCGATCTCGCGCGCGACGAGCGTCCAGAACTGCCATTCGCTCCGGGCCTCGACCGCTGCCCGCGGCCCATCCGCGCCAGCGAGCGGCAGATCCGCCACCGCCATGTTCGGGCGGATGTACGGACCAAAGTCCGCGCGCTTTTCGCACGCCAGGAGCGCCTCGCCGACGTAAGCGGCCAACGGGGTCTGGAGCAACGCCTGGACGGCCGCGGCAAAGTCGAAACCAGTTCCCGGTTCGCAACGTTCGATGTGCGCTGCCATCCATGCCGCGAGACGGTCGCGGATCGCGTGCAGTTCAGCGCCTGGGCGACCGTTCGCCGTCGTCGCGGCCAGTGCCGCCGTGCCGATCCGGCTTTCGCCGATGAGCAGGCCGTCGAAACGCTCGTCGACGACCACGAGCCCCGGCACCATGCCGGCCGGAGCGCCGAGCGTCAGATAGCGGTGCGTTGCAATGAGGACATCGATCCCGCCGGCGGCCGCGAGGTGTTTGACGTCGTCGGCCTGCCGGCGGAAGCGGCATGCGCCATAGGCGTCGCAATGTATGGTTTGCTCTCGACCATCGGCACCGCATACCACCGTCTGGCACAGCCGGCCCACATCGGCACCACGGCCCGCATCGTACAGCGCGCGCGTCTGATCATGCATCACGCACATCGGCTCGCCATCCTCGGCCGCGTCCAGCCGCGAACGCCAGCGACGGGCGCGCAGCCCGGCAGCCGCAGCGCGCTTGAGTTCCTGCTCCGCCAGATCCCGGCGCGGCGCCAGATAGAGGACGGGAATACGGCCGGGGTCGCTCCCAGACACCGTTCGGCCGCTGGCCGGGGCGGGCAATTCCAGCGGCGCGCGCTCCCCGAGCGCCCTCCAAAGCGCGTCGTTCTTGCCGAGGCCGGCGGTGGCACGAACCAGAACGGCTGGCATGGCACCATCCGCACGCACACCGGCCATCATGGCAATGGTATCCCGCATGGCCGCGTCGAGCTTGGCGCGGGCCTGCTCGGGCGGCAGCAGGTCAGCCCAAGACGGCAGACCCGCCCCAGCGGCCTGCTCGGCCGTCAGGCGATAAACCCCGCGCGGCAACTCCCCAAAATGGTCGCGCTCGATGCCGGGCGTCGACCGGGGCCGCAACGGCACAACGGTCTTCCCAGAAGCGGTCTTCTTGTTCGTGTGCTGGTCTGCCGGTGACAGGGGCTCCAGCCCGCGATCCACGTCCATGGAACCGGTCTGGGCGGCGTATTCGGCGAAAGAAACAGGGTCGAGCGCCACTCGAAGGTCCTTCCGTGCGGTTGCGCATCCGATCCGGCTCAGGACAGGCCTATGCCGTCGTCGGGTTGGTGGCCGCAGATATGAACCTCCCGCGGCAAGCGCATAGGCCCTGTCCGGCATTCGCTACGGGTTCACCGACGTGCAGGAGGGATTTCTGGTGGATTGGCTTCCGCTGCTGATTCCCGCAAGACCCCGATGGCGTCCCTGTTGCTCAAGCCGAGCGCCCGAATCACGGCGATCACCTCCGCGTCCGTGCTGTCGTCGCTCCCAGGCCAAGCGGCATCGAACAGGGCAAGATCGAGAGTCCCCTTCATCCAAACGTCTCGCTCCGCATCGTCAATCCTGAGCGAGCGGGCACCGGCCGGACCAATCCAGCGCAAACCTGGCAGCGTGTCCACGTCGAGAAACACCCCAGGCGGGTTTCGGACCACTGCCCGGCGGCGGCCATCGTACAGACCGTAGACCTCCGCGGGAAACGTGAGCCGGGCAAGGTTGCGCAGCCGGTCGCGGTTCGGTGCGGACCACGAGCTCCGCGCGACGGCAGCACCTTGGGGAAAAAACGCGCTGACCGCTCTTCGCAACGCGTCCATGCCCATACGCGGTGACCAGACATGGACCCTCGCATCGTCCGGCATTTCCTCGGGCAGCCCGATGGCATCGCGCAGCAGGGCAACCTTCGCAGCCGAGAGCGTGGCCTGCTCGCCTTTGAGCCACTTCGCAAGCGTCGAGTGATCCAGGCCGGTCGCTCGGGCAACCCGGCGGATGCCGCCCTGCAACTCGATCAGCGCACCGATCAGCGCCCGGTCATCGGTTGACATACTCCCACACACTCCCACAAACTTCGCCAGGAACACCCACAGACTCCCACGATGCGGCGCATTCCGCCCCGCGGTCAAGGGTGCACACCTCAAGCGGAGCAGTATCATGGTTGATCCCAAGCCGACGCGGCGCCAGCGCCCGTGGGTGGCCCTCGCAACGACTAAGACCGAGGCACATGCCGAGCGCGCCCAGCATGGCACGCAGCGCAAGGACACTCCCGCGATCCTCCTGGGCGAGTTGCCGTCCTTCCTGACCAAGGCCGAGGTGGCGTGCCGGCTGCGGTGCAGCGTTCGTTCGGTCGAACGCATGATCAAGAAGCGTGTCTTCGTCCCGGCTGACCATCCGGCACGGCGGGTGCTGATCCCGCGCGAGCAACTGCTGCTGGTCGAGGAGCGGATGCGGCGCGGCGATGTGATCTCGTGATGGCGTGTCGGGACCTGTCGGAGATTGTCGTTCTCCGTCGGGGTCTTGGACGGGTCGGGGGAGGAGGGCCCAGTGTCATCCGCACGGGATGCCGGCACCCCCTTATCCCCTCTGGCGGGCCCTGTCGTCCCCTGTCGTCCGGCGGCGTCCCGAGTGATCCCCGCCCCGATCCCCTGCCCTGTTCGCCCCCTCACCAAAGGAAGGAACCCTGATGGCCATGATCCCTCTTTGTGACGCGGACCGGCCCGCGCTGCCGACCGCGGCGGATCAGCTGGCGCGCTTCTGCCGTGACCGGCGGGTTTCGATGCGGGCTCTCAGCCTGTCCATCGGGCGGGGCGAAAAGCTTGTCGCCGACATCGTGAACGGCCGGAATCGCAATCCCGACCACACCGTCCTCCGGGCACTCGCCGTAAAGACCGGTCTTGCCTTTGCTGAACTCGCCGCCGAGCGCGGCGTCGCGGCCAGCCAGCGGCGCTGCCTGTACCTGGATGCGGTCATCCGTGCTGTGGAGAGCGCCGACCTCCCGGAAGTCCGTCGCGCGGACATCGTGGCCGATGTGAAGCGGGTGTGCTGGGTGTGGTTGGACCGTGATCCGGCAACCGTTCCTGCTGACCCGGTCGCTCTGCGCACGACCTTCGCGGCGTGGACCGGAGCACGGTTCGGCGTGTCGGACAAGACGCTGTCCAACGTGCTGTCCAACGTGCGGCGCGCACTTGAGATCGCCGGAACCGTGGCGATCCAGCGCAAGCCGATCCACAGTTTGTCGCCAGCGTGGCGCAGCCTGTGGGACGCGATTCCGACGGTGACGGTCAGGGACAAGCGCACGGGCCGGACGACGTCAACGAAGGCTTGGTTTGCCCCGGCGTTGTCGCCGTTCGTTCGCTACTGCGACGCCACCGGCATCGCGCCGGACACGGTCACCGAGCAGACCTTTGTTGACTATCAGGGCTGCCGGGAACGTCACTCCCTCACCGACCGCGTCGCTGCCAAGGCACGCGAGGCGCGGTATGCCTGGAACCAGGCCGTGCGCGAGGTCCCCGGTTGGCCCGCGGTGACCATCCCGGTGCCGAGGACCCGCGAGAACCTCAACCTACCGCTGTCTGCGTTCCCCGAGCCCTTTCGCTCCGACCTCATGGCGTATCGAAACAATTGCGGCCTGCGCGGCCATGCCGAGGAGGCCAGCAAGCCTCTGCTGGAGCGGGCACGCGCGCGGCGTGGAGCGAAGGATCCTGGCGAGAAGCGCCGCAAGCTGCTGGAACCGCTCGCTCCCCGGACCATAAAAGACCATGTCGACACGATCCTCTTCGCCGCCTCTGCGATGGTCCGGCTGGGCACCATGGCGCCGGAAGAGTTCCGTGGTCTCGCTGACGTGGCCGACGTCGGCGTTGCCGCCGAGGTCGTCGAACGGGACATCGAGGTCCGTTTGGGCACACACACCCAATACGCTGGCAATGTGGTCAAAGTTCTCGGCTCCGTGGCCCGGCGCTGGGTCGACGGGATCACGGCGGCCGAACTCGACGACTTCGCCAAGCTGCGCGCCGAAGTGGAGGACGGCCTCGACAAGGATTCCATGTCGGAGGAAGACCGGACACGGCTGGCGCAGTTCCATGATCCAGAGGCCATGGCCCGTCTGGTGAGCATGCCGGCAGGGATCATCGAGGCGGCCGAAGAGCGGCGCCGGCGCAAGCTCCCCATTACCGTCGAGATGGCGCTGGACGTCGAGGCCGCGATCATGTGTCTGATCGAACAGACCCTGCCAGTCCGCCTGTCGACGCTCGCGCGCACCGACATCACCCTCAACCTTGATTTGCCGTCCCGGCGCGGAGCACCGGGCCTGCTCTCCTACCGCGCCGATCAAACCAAGACACGCAAGGCGATCCAGGCGGAATTGGCCCCGTGGAAGGTCGCGCTGCTGCGCCTTCACCTCCGCCATTACCGCCCCCTGCTCACCACCGACAACGCCAACCCCCACCTGTTCCCCGGAGCGCGTCCGGGGACTCACAAAACTCTCGGAGCGGTGTCACGCCGGTGTTGTGCCTTCGTCCGCGATTGGCTCGGCTACACGATCAACATGCACCTGTGGCGCAAGCTGATGGGCGGCTACCTGCTGCTCCAGACCAAGAACATGGAGCTGGTGGAAACCCTGCTCGGGCACAGCCGAGGCTCCCGCGCAACCAAGGTCTACGTCGAGATGCAGACGCGGTGGGCGGCGGCGGAGCTCGACACCCATGTGACGCGCCTGATCGACCAATCCACGCCGTCCACGTTGCGGCCGAAGCGCCGTGGCTGGTTCTGAGGAGGACTGCATGACCGGACGCAAACGCCCCTGGCCCGCCGTGCCCTTCGCCGAGTGGTCCCAAGCAGATCAGACCACCTGGATATCGCATCCGGTGGTTGGAGGCTGGAGGCCGACGTTTCGGGCCGAAGTGACCCGCGCTTATGGAGCGTTCCTCGGGTTTCGGAGCTGCGGGGCAAACGGCAAGGCAAGATTGGCGGATGCTCTTGTCGCGTATGGACAGGCTTTGGAGACGCATCTCGCCCCGACCTCGGCCGAAAAGGGCCTGCAGTTGACGGGATACGCATTGCTCGTCATCGACCCTGATCCAGCACACGGTCAGCTGGCTCTGGATCTGTACCGCCAGAAACGGGCGAAGCGCCTGCCCCCGGGCCCCGGTCCTGCAGCACCCAATGCCGTCCGCGAGCCGCTGTCGCTGCCATATTCCAACTGGGGGCCGGACGATCAGGCGCGTTGGGCTCGTGCCGTCGAACCGCCGCGGTCTTCTCTGACCGATCGCTTCCGCCGCCGCGCGCACCGCGTTGCTTCGGCACCGAGCGCCGCGGCACCGAGCGACGAGGCTTTCGCCGATATGCCGGAAAGCAAACGGCCGCCGTGGACCTGGAGCGAGGCTTACAAAGCACGCGTGCAGCGGGGATGGGGACGGTACCTGGGGTGGGCCGCGGCCTCCGGTCATAATGGCGGACCAGTGACACGCGCCGCCATTGAGGCCTTCGTCGAAGACTGCTGGCAGCGCCCAAGCAGTACCTCCGTCGTTTCGGTGGCCACCTACCTCTTCGAAGTGTATCGCGCTCTGACGGTGATGCATCCTGATCAGGACTGGACGTGGCTGAAGGAGGACTGGATCGCCCTCAAGCAGTACGCGGTGCCAGTGAAGGACAAGGCCAGCCGGTATGTGCCCATTGACGAGTTGTACCGCTTGGCGGTTGAGCTCATGGACACGGCGCTCCGGCGCCTTCCCACCGCGTTCAGCGCCTTGCTGTTCCGCGACGGCTACATGCTGGCGCTGCTGTGCCTGCGTCCCAAGCGCCTACGCAACATCGCCAGCACCCGCGTCGGCGAGCAGCTCCTTCTGGGTCCGGACGGGACGGTCGAGGCGCTGGTCTTCGCCACGACGAAGAACGGCGACCCGTCGCAGGTGCCTTTCCCGGACGCCTTGCAGTCCTATCATACGGCATGGTGGTCGCGCTTCCGGCCGGTACTGCTCGGAACCGTGGAGGACCACGGCAACCTGTGGATCGGACGGGACGGACGACCGCTCGGACATCACCAATTCTGGCGCCAGCTGACCTTGCACACGATGCGCCGATTCGGTCGGGCGGTCGGGCCGCACATGGTACGGACGTGCTACGCCACGTCACACGCGAACGCCGACACCACGCGCCTACCCTTGGTCCAGCATCAGCTCGACCAACGAGATCCACGGTCGGCGGAAGCATACCTGGTGGGCGGACGTTCCGTCGCCGCCAGCCGCATGCTGGACGATGCCCTGGACGCGCTCCGCCAACGGCGGGGATTGCCGCGACCGCGCCGTGTGGCCCCGCGTCGGCGTGTTACAGCGAGGTGAGCTGAGGAAGGGATTGCCCCAGCCCTCAGACGACACGGACAGAGTTCGGGTGTCCAAGGTCGAGCATGCGGTTGAGGACCGCTACGCCGATGGTGACATCGATGGCCTGCGCCGCGTCACAGCGGAAGCGCAGCACCTCGCCGAGGACACCCTTCCAGCGCGCCATTTAGCTTTCCACGCCCGCACGCTTGTTGTAGTTGCTGGCTTACTGCCACGCCATTCACCCCTGCTGCGCGATTGTCTGGATGTGACGGTCATGCTGGGTGGGCACAGTCTCGGCGGTGTCGCTGAGCACGGCATCGCTGCGGGGCGACGCCACCACGGCCGCCTCGGAATGGCGCTCATGCAGGTATTGGTGCACGGAGGCAGGGATGAGCGGGTTTGCCGGTTAGCGAGGCCACCGGTCCGGCGAGCTGATTGAGCAAGGGGCCTAATTGCGAAGCGTCATCAACACCGCGGTCGGTCAGCGTGGTGGCGACAATCAGGCCGCCGCCCGCGTCCATGCCGATGTGCAAGGCGTACTAGGAGCGCCGCTTCTTGGTACTATGCTTCTCGATCAGTCATTCGCCCGGCCCACACAGCTTCAGCCCGGTGCTGTCCACCAGCAGGTGAATGGAAGCGCCGCTCGAACGCGGCGTTTCTGGCAGCGTCACCGTCCGGGTGCGACGGGCGATGGTGGAATGGTAGCTGTGCAGGCCCTTGCGGGCTCCGGCACCGATGGCTCGAGGCCGAGCAGCTACAGGACGGAGCCGATCAATACTTCAGTCTGGCGCAGCGCCAGCCGGAAGACGGCACGCAGCATCAAGGCCGTCGTGATCGCCAGATCGGAGTAACTGGGCTGTCCACCCGGCTTCGTGCGAGTTGCCGCCTTCCAGCCGGCGATGGCCTCGTTACTGCCCCACACCCTCAGGTTCCCACGTTGGCGCAAGGCGGCATCGTACTCCGCGCAGTTTGTCACCTTCTGCTTGGTCGAAGGATGTGATGACGACGAGCAGCGTTAGCTTAATGTGACACAGGGGATCACCAGAATGGGAACGAGGTCTCCTTCCGCCTAAGACACCAGCCTCCTCCATGCAACAAGCTGACACCGATCCGATGTTCGAGAACAGCGAAATGGAGGTTATCACACGATGAAGGTGATCTTCCTCGTGAACGGCCGGTCGAGAATCCGCGGACCCAGTGAAGTGGCATCTTGCGATAAGCGGGTGCACCAACCGACCGCCATTGGCATCCTGCGATGGCTCACAGCCCCGATATGGCCAGTAGAAACGTGGCATCTTGCGATAAGTGGCGAACTCCGATTCGCCATTGGCATCTTGAGATGCGAACCGATTCGCATCGATCATCCACAGGTAGCAGTTGGCATCTTGCGATTTTCCACTGGCATCCTGCGATAAACGACTCGACACAACTCGGCTTATCCCGTGGCATCCTGCGATGAATCAAATAAAGACTCTCAAAACAGGCCCTACTAGCTCCATCTCAAGATGCCAAATTGCTTTTCCTCGCGCCGCTGACGATGATGTGCATCAGTTAGCGCTTGGAGGACTCATGGGCACGATCCACCAACTTGTTCGTGATCACGGTAGGGAAGCTGCTCGTGAGTTGGTGCCGGAAGAGGACCGCCGGCTGGTCGATCTTGCGGCAGAGATCCTGGCGAATCCGAGTTCGGCATTCAATATCACCTATTCAGGATTCTGCCTCACCGCACTGCCACACAAGGCCCTTGATGATAGCGCCAAGTGGGAGCGACAGGGGCACAACGTCTCCCTACTGATTGAGCCCGGATCGCTACCCGATGGCCGTGGCGGGTTCAAGCAGTTCGGCGTGCCCTATGGCAGCCGGGCCAGGCTCATCATGTTGTACCTCCAGACGCGGGCAATCCAAACTGGCTGCCCGGAGGTTGAACTCGGCGGCTCCATGCGCGACTGGATGAGTCGCATGGGCGTGCCGATTGGTGGTAGCAGCTATAGGGTCGTCCGAGACCAAGCCGACCGCATCTCAGCATGCCACTTGACGTTCAGCTGGCACGGACCGGACGCCGGCCGCGGCGCAAAATTCTCGAAGGAATCCATCGTAGACGGCGGCATCCAGCTTTACGAGGATGACGACACCCAGCCACGGCTGTGGGTAGATACCGTTCGGCTGAGCGCAAGCTTCTTCAAGGCTTTGCGCGAGCACCCCGTCCCGATCTGGGAGCCGGCGCTGAAGTCGATCTCCAGTCGCTCGATGGCCATTGACCTTTATGTTTGGCTCTCCTACCGGTTGCACAGCCTCAGCAAGCCGATGCCGATTACCTGGAGCGCGCTCTACGCCCAATTCGGTGCTGGCTACAAGAACCTCTTCCAGTTCAAGCCTCGCCTGATCGAGTCTCTCAAATTCGTGCTAGCGGTCTACCCCGATGCGAAAGTCACCCTTGAAGGCGACGGCGTTGTGCTACACCACTCGCCATCCCCTGTACCGGAAAAAGCGCCGCGTGGCATCTTGCGATAGGGTTGCCTGTGGCATCTTGCGATAAACGAGGACACCATGGCCGTATTCGTTTTTGCGTCAACCAAGGGAGGGCCGGGCAAGACCACGACGGCGGCCTGCATCGCCCACCACTTCCTGCGTGAGGGCCACACCGTCAAAGCTATCGACAGCGACCCCAATCAGAATCTGGTCAAGCGGCTAAGCAAGTCGGAAGTGCCGGTTGAGGTGGTCGAGGAGGAAGGTTTGCTGGCGGCCGTCAAGGCGGCACAAGCCGAGGCCGAGATCGTCGTGGTCGACGTCGCCGGCGTGCTGACGCGCGGTATGCTCTACGCCGTGGCGGCGGCAAGTGTGGTCATTATCCCGTGCAGCCCGGATCGCAATGATGTGATCGAGGCGGTCAAGACGCAGATGATCATCCAACAGGCGCAGGAGATCAAAGGCCGGTCCATCCCGCATGCAGTGCTGCTGACAAAGGTCAACCGCCGCGCCCAGGTGACTGCCGAAACGGTCGATCAGTTGACGGTATTCAAGGTGCCAATGTTCTCGGTGGACATCCCCATGCGGACGGCCTACCAGCAGGCGTCCTATACCGGCGTGCCGATTGCCGACAAGGCCGTCCAAGAGGACATTGCTGCACTCGCTGACCAGATTGCTGACCTGATGGAGGCTGGTCATGCCGCCGCGTAAGGAGGCTATGGCCGGCCTGGAAGTGGCCAACAAGCCCCGACGTCGCAGTTTCAAGGTTGAGGAGTTCGACCCGGAGAAAATCAAAAGCGAGATCAACCCGTTCGCCGCCAAGCTGCCGAGCGTCTCGAAGCAGGACGCGCCGCTTGTCATAGACAACGATTCCGGCGCTGAGGTAGCTGCGCCACCGAAGGATTTGGAGACCGTCGACGATTTCTCCGACGAGGTTGGTCGCCTGTGGGGCAACGCCGGCCGCGCATTTATCGAAACCGGACGCGCCCTGAACCGCGCAAAGGAAAAGCTGGCTCACGGCGACTTCATGGTGCTGACATCTCAGCGCCTGCCCTTCTCGCATAACATCGCCGACAGGCTGATGGCCATCGCCCGCGCGGTCGACGAAGGTATTTACCCGGCGGACGCACTGCCGCCTAATTACACGGTCGCCTACCAACTGGTCTCTCTCTACGAACATGAGCGCCCAGTAGCGCTGAAAGAGGGGCTCGTGACCCCCGCTGTGACCCGCCGGGCGATCGAGGAGTTCAAGAAGCGGATGCGCCCGCACGATGAGGAGGCCGACATCCGCGTGCGGGATAAAAAGCGGCTGGCGTCGCTGATCGGGCAGCGAGCCAGGATCGATGTGGAGATTGCGGAGTTGAAGAAGCGCCTGGGTGATGACGCGGCGTGACGGCAAATTCTGTCCCGGGACAGAATTTGGCGTCCGGCTGCCGGTGCCGCCTATGCCTTTACTCTGCGACGCACCACCTCAAGGCGACCTTGGCGCACAAATCGACGAGAGGGCAGGGTCCACCGGCGGGCAGTGGTGATCAAGCGACCTTGCGGGTGACCAGCATGCCCAAGGAGGTCATGATGTTTATGACCTTGCAGGACGTTGTTGCAGCGAGGCGGGGATTGCGGCTGGCGGGGTGGCATCGTAGGGGAGGCGTCGTTGACCTTTCCCTGTTCTGATCCAGCCGATGCCGTTCAAAGCCAACGCCGTGCGCCGTCATCACATCCCCAAGCAGCGATACAGGGTTCGCAACTGGCAGGAGTATGATGCCGCGTTGCGCGGCGCGTGGCAGCCTGACCGTGTGGTTCAGCGACGAGGCCGTGGAGCGCTGGCGGGCCGAGACCCGATCCACACCGGGCGGGCAGCGCACCTACTCCGACCTGGCGATCCTCACAGCATTGACGCTGCGCGCGGTGTACCGCTTGGCCCTGCGGCAAACGGAGGGTCTGGTCGCCTCCCTCGTCCAGTTGCTCGGGCTCGATCTGGCTGTGCCGGATCATTCCACGCTCAGCCGCCGGGCCAAGACCGTCACCGTCCTGGTCCCACTGGCAACAGCCAACAAACCGGTGCGTCTGCTGGTCGACAGCACCGGTGTGAAGCTGTGCGGCCCCGGGGACTGGCTAGTCGAGAAGCACGGCACGCGCCGGCGCCGCGCGTGGCGCAAGCTGCACATCGGCCTGGACGCCGCCACCGGGCGCATCGTCGCCGCGACACTGACCGACCATGACGTGGATGACGCCTCGCAAGTCGGCCCACTGCTGAACCAGATCGCTGAGCCACTCAAGGCCGTCATCGCCGACGGCGCTTACGACCAGAGCGACGTCTACGAGGCCGTGAACGAGCGGCACCCAGGGGCGGCCGTGGTCGTGCCGCCGCGCTCCACCGCGGTGCCGAGCGATACCGCGCAGAGCGATCCGACACCGCGGGACCGGCATCTGCAGGCCATCGCTGACGGTGGTCGCAGGGCGTGGCAGGCAACATCCGGCTACAACTTACGCGCGCTCGTGGAAGCCTCCTTCAGCCGCTACAAACACGTGATCGGGGATGGTCTGCGCTTCCATACCGACGACCGGCAGCAGACCGAGATCGGCGTCGCCATCCTGGTCCTGAACCGCATGCTCGACCTCGGACGCCCGGACTCCGTCCGCATCGCGTAATCAACAGCGTCGGCCACGCTGTCAGAAGTTCCGCCGCCTCGATGCAACAACGTCATCCATCGCCGCACGATCCGGGCTACCGCCGGGAGAGCAGACGCCCGATGAAATCCCTGAGCACCGCCTCGTCGTCGAGGAAGTCCTTGTGGGTCCGCAATTCGGGCGCCAGATTGGGCGTCCCGGCGACGATCCGCCGGATGCTGCGGCCAAGCCGGCCGGAGCCCGCCGTCGCCAGCCCGAACGGCGGGTCCGATGCCTTAGTGGTGGCGGCGAGATAGCGTAGCAGTGAGCCGCCGTATGAACCGGTCCGATCCATTGCCTCCCGGTCTTCAGTCAGCGTATAGACGTTGAGCCGGCCCTTGCTCCCACCCGCTTTCAAGGCCGAGCGCGCGCCGGAGAAGCGGTGCCGGAAAAAGCCGATGGAACAGGCGGGGGCAAAAAGGCTGAGCGAGGCCAAGCCGCTCAGGCTGGTACGTTCCAGCCGGGCGCGCAAAAGCAGCTGGCCGAGAAGAACAGTGCCGAAACTGTGCGCCGCGAGATGGATCCTCAGCCCCGCCTTATTCAGCAGCGCCGATCCGGTCAGCGCAGTCCAGGCGTTCCACGCGTCTCCAGCCCCTTCCTTTGGAAGAAGGAATTCATCGGTCGCGCGCGGAGCACGCCCTTTGAAGGCGCTGCGCGTGGCGTCCTCGTAAACGCCGCCCCACAGGGAACAGGCCTGATCGTTGCCGAACCGCTCCAAAGCGCGATCAAGCTCCGCGCCGGCGGTTCCGTACTTCGCGGTCAGACCGGCCGCCTGATGGTCGAGAAGCGCGGCGATCCGCTCCAGAAGGTCATTATGCCAGAATACGAATATCGGATAGATTCCATTCCCCTTGAACAGGGGCGTCAGGAGAGCCGCCCGTTCGACACTTCGCTCCAGGGATTCGAGCCCGCTATCCACGACGATCAGGAATTCCTTGTAGTCGATCGGCTTATCGGCCTTGCTGTTCTCCAGGAATCTACCGGTTTCCTTGATGTACGCCTCATCGCTGGGATACGTACCTTTCAACACGAACCGGCCGCCCTTCAGATTCACGTAATGGCCGCTTATGTGGATGCGTGGCGTCGTCACCCGTGCCCCCCACTTTCGTGTCCGGGTATCGAGGCCCCCGGTCAGATGGAAAAGCTCCGGGGCTGGAACCTCCAGGCGAAGAACCCAGGCGTCGATCACATGGCGCGCCCAATCCTCGTAGCTCCAATGGGCGATGCCAAGCCGGGGCTTGCCGTCCGCATCCTCCACTCCGCCCCATTTGCCGCCCTGGGAGTTCAGGACATAGAACCCAGTGTCGTCGTAACCGACCAGGACGAACGCATGTCCGACGCGCGTCCCGACGCTTGGCGGCGGAGAAACGATGTGGCCCCTGTTCTTTTCAAGCTCCGCCAAATCCCAACCGGGATGGATCAAGGCGGAGCACAGCACCCCTCCGACCTCGCTTAACGCCGCGTGATAGTCGTACAGCACATGACGTAGTCTGAAATAAGCCCCAAGGCCGCAGTTCCGGGCGTTCTTGGCCATGTCCACCGTCAATGCCCAGAAGGGTTCACCGGATATGAACGGCGCCAATTTTTCCGAACAGACGCCATTGTGATAAAAGCCTTTCAGGGCACCGCGGAGCGATGACCCGAGAAAGGCTCCGTCGTCGAATCCATCGTAGGCCTTGGCCATCTCGAACAGCATTCTGGCGCTGACCGGTTCGAGAGACTCACTCCCGGCGGTTCCGTTTACTCGCAACCGGTTCGCCCGTTGGATGTCGATCAGGGCGGCCAGGGCCTGACCCGTGCAGGACGGATCGTTCTCGCCCTGGTCGCGCACTCGGATGGAGATGCCCGCCGGCGGCATCATGCGAAGGGCGACATCCGTCAGCCGAGGCTCATAGACGCAATCTCGGAAATCAGTCGGATCGGGGCGGACATACCGGGCGTCGGCGCCACCGTCTCCGGAAGGTCCCCCCTTGCCTTGGGAAGCGATGCGATGGTCATCGTGGGGCATATCGTTTTCTGCCTCGACGCCGTTCTTTTACAAAAGCTCGCCGGGCCATGGCTGTGGCTCGGTCCGGCGAGCCCCGCTCAGACCGTCGCCAGAACCTTCCGGATCATGTCGTCCATTGCGGCTCCGATCTTCAGGAAGCTTGCGTCGGTCGGATGCAGCTCATCGTTCCAGTCCGTGACATTGGTGAGCAAGGAGCGGAAGTCGACATGATACGCCTCCTTGTATTTACCTCTCGGATTGTTACCGCCGCACAGGCTCTTCAGCATGTCGTTGAAGTCGTCGATCATGAGCGTGACGATTTCGTGCTGAAGGATATGATCCTTAATGTTCAGCTTTTCGCTCCGCATGTACCGTCCGATCCATTGATCCTGAGCGGCATAGATCACGCGCCGGGGATCGCCGTCGAATCCGCCGGGCCATGCGTGGGCATACCCATGCAGGAGGATCGGTCGGCCCTGATAGTGCCCAGTGATGTCATCGAGAATAAGTTCGTAATTGGCACGTAGGCCTTCCATATTCCTCCGGTAGGCATCGTTCTTGAGATAATCCCTGGCTGGCTTTCCCTGCTCGAACGGCGCGACAATGTCTTCCAGAACGGAGCCGTCGCCAGTGGCTTTCGCTCCGACAATGTCGTTGCCCGCACCGGAAAACAGGAAGACTTTCCAGCGGTCCTTGAACCGGTCGAGGGCTCCGCGATACTCGCCTCCCCCTTTGACCATCTCGCTCAGCTCCGCCCCTGCGGAACTCATGCACCAGCCGACATGCCCGAAACGGTCAAGCAGAACATCCACGATGTCGTCGAGGAGGAGCGGGAACTGGAACCAGGAATCCCCCTCGAAGACCAGCATGGGCCGCCCGTCATCCGGCTTGCTGAGGAACCGTTTCTGGCGGCGCCACGTCAGATAGCCGTTGAGCCAGTCGAACGCCATAGCGCCCTCGACCACCTCTTCCTTCGTTTCGTGCAATCGCGACGCCGTGCGCCGATCGTTCTCGGTCATAATGACCTTCTTCGGGTCGGGTCGCAGGCCCGGCCTGAGGCGAACGCTCATGCTCGGATCGCCTTCGAAGTAAAAGGCAAGCTGCTCTTCCGGGACATCAAGATCCGCAAACTTCTTTTCTAGCTCTTCGAATGTGATCTTCGACCCGATATGCCGCGGCATTGCGTTCTCCTTCACTCGGTTGGTCGTTTTCGCCGTCCGCCGGTGTCACGCCCTATTCGTCACGGCCGAGGAGTTCCAAGGTTGGAAGACTAGGCATCAACAGAGTGGTCACCCCCCGGTAGGTGATGAAGTTCCGGAGCGACATCGCGAGGTTCTGTGCGTTCCCGTCAGGAAGCAGGCGGTCGTCGGCATCTGCGCCGCCCCGATTGCCGAACAGGGCGTCCTGCATCAGCGTCGAGTGGGGCTTCTTCTCGAAACCGGTGGCGAAGCTGGTCTTCTGCATCCAGCGCAGCACGGTATAGAATTGCTCGTTTATTCTCGCGCAGAAAAAGGTACCGACGATGCCGCGTTCCTGCCCGTCGTCGACGGTGCCATCCAGCCGTGGGCCATACGTAAAGCCCCGGCGGATGAAGCGTGGCGGCCCTTGCGGGAAACGTCGTTGATTGGGGTAGGTCAATTCCGTGTCGCGCGGATTGACAATGCGGATGTGCGCGTTCAGCGGACAGCGACGGCCATCCGGGTCGCCGGCATATCCGAAGCCATTGTCAGAACCCCAGGACTCCGGTCTCAGATCCGGCCATGTCACGACGGGAGGGCCGTCCCGCCAGCGCCCCATCATTTTTGCAGCCAACCTCTCGGGACCGCCGGGAAAACGTTCGCCCTCCTGGATGAGGAAGCGGTTGAATGCTGCGACATCCTGGTGAATCCAGGCGATGCAGGCGAAGGAGCCATCACGCATCAGCTCGCGCCAGGGTCCCTCCCGCACCGGCGCGACAGGATAATCCCCATTGGGATATCCCAGCAGGAATTCCCGGAAATTAACCGGACGGGCTCCGGTCCCGGCCCAATCGACATCTGGCATGGTGATGCCGTCACGGTAGCCGAAATGCAGAATCCCACCTTCGGGCCTTGCACCGCCAAGGGCACCGTCCGGAAACCGTGGAAGCCGGAGTTCCGTAAGACCGGCATCCGATGCCGCGGCACGAATAGCGACAAGTCCGTCACGTGCCTCACCGTCGCTGTCGAAATAGGCGTGGACGGCGATGTGGATGTCGCCGCCGCGCACACCCGGCCCCCACCAGTGCTCCGGCGCACTGTCGTTGATGAATCCCATGCCCGGGGCGACCGCGGGATGGTCCGGCCTCTGTTCGACAAACCACGGTTCGAGTTCCCGAAGCCCCTGCGCCGGGTCCAAGCCGATGCCGGAACTGCAGAGATGGGCAAGACCCTTCCATGAAAAGGACGGGAACAGAGGAGCCTTCACGCCGGTCCCAGAACCGGTCGCCCCGCTCGGGACGCGCGGTGCGCACCAGCGCAGGAAACGGCGTGCTGCTGCCGGCGGGCCGTCGATCCGGAACAGGGGTACGACGCAGAAGCGCTGCGATGGGTTGTGCACGATCACCGATTGGATACGGGCGAGATCCGGCATGTGAGGCCCATGAGGCTTGCGGGAGAATTGTGCGGCACGGGGGCATGGGCGTGCGAACGCCGCAAAGGCGCGATCCAGGCGCCGCCTTCCCAAATTCCCCGTACGCGCTTGGAGCGGAGATGCCCGGCGGTCCGCAATGCGAACCCGTGCCGATCAGGGATGATCCTGTATCGCGCCCTGAATCTCTTTCACCGATTTATGATTGTAAGCGGAAAAGAGCCAGCCCGCAGGTTTTCCGTCCATGGTCGTGGAGTTGCCCGTCGTCATCCCGAGGCTTCTGATGTTTCGATCCCTGCTGAAATTCCAGAACGCCGCAGGATCGCTCACATCGACCGGGCTATCGACCAGAGAGAATATTTCCCTGAATACGTTCGTCAGTTCTTTTCTAAAAAACTCGGTATATTCTTGGTGATCTCCCTCGTATTCGGTAATAACCTGTATATATAAATTATCAATTACTAAAATACGTGCGAAATGCACCAACCCTGATTTTCGTAACGCATCTTCTATATCTTTTTGTATTTTCGTTGCGAAGATTTTCTCAAGATTGGCCAGCTTCGCCAGCGTCTCGGGATCCTGCTTGATGGGCAAGGTGAGATTCAAGGCGTGTGTCATGGTTTCCTCCTCTTCGAGCGCTTGCTTGATCCTGAAATGCCATCAGCATCATGAGCCGTGCTGGCGGAGAACGCCGCAGCCGAACCGGCTGAGAATGACCGTTGAAGCAAAACCTGATCAAGGCAGGGATGCAGAACAGTTCTATTCGGCACGGAGAAGGCGGCACGGAGAAGTGACGCAACAGAAAAGCGCAGCATAGCTCATCAGTTTCCCTCACACTTTTCATCGCGTGAGGGAGGACAGTCAGTCGACGGCGCAAATTCTTGAAAATGATGTCCATGCAATAAAAACTCGTCAACAGCAAAAAATACCATGTTGACTTCGACCGAGTGGTTCGGCAATGGCTCGGCGACAGGCGAGGTACATCCGCCGTGCTGCGCTTTGACCAGCCAACGCGCCGGAAGTGGGCTTCAAAGGCCGGATGTCCACGATCAGCAACGTCTTGGCCGACAAAGGGGTGCGGCAAGCGCTTTCCGCACCCCTTTGGAGCGGGTGTACCGCCCCACCAGATAGGTGGATGTGCCGTCCATCTGGGGAGCGCGGAATTGCTGTGGCGATCATGTAGGGCAGTGTTGTGGGGTGGCGCATAGGAAGCAGTCTGATCTTTGAGCGGGCATAGTAATCTCCGGTCCGAAGATCATCGGAACACGAATTCATACAAGCGTATTCATTGACCAGAGGTGCAGCACCGCATAGCGCGCCTAGCATATTGACGTGCCCATAGGCGAGAGGCGACAGGCGCGCCATGTCCTCATCGTGAATGTTGAAGCCCTCCCCCGCTGTTGTGCGGCAATTCACGGAAGAGTGGCTTCCGTGCAGCAAATTATTCCGACAGAATTTTCCGTACGGACAAGTGGGGCCTCCTGGCCGATCCGTGGCAAATCGGGACAACCTGTCGGGAAATAGATGTTTATCCTCAGCCAGTCAGTAGGAGATTGGTGATGTCAGGAGCCGAAAATGAGCTTTCGGTCGGAAGCCCCTCAGCCCGAAAGGGTATCGCCGCCATAGCGTTGCAGTTTGGCGGATGGCTCCTGCCACTTGTTCTCATTGCGTGGATCGTCGCCACCGGCCTCGGCATCATTGGCCGTCCTCAGGCACCACGTCTCTTCGGCTTTGGAGAGCAGCACGCCGCCGCGTTTGACTTCTCTCCAGAGGTCGAAAAGCAGCTGCAGGAAGCACGGGTGCGCATGGATGCTGTCAATCGAAGCTATAACACTCTGCGTTGGCTAACCGACCTCGCCACCTGGGCGAGTTTCTGCGCCACTGCCATAATCACCCTCATCACCGGCGGATTTAACCTCCCCTGGCCAGGGGGGGCTGCGAAAGCGAGAGACAAAGCCGTTCGAAGTGGAGGCGGAGGACAGCGGCGCCCGGGACGGTTTCACGCCCTTGGCTTCCTTGCGGCGGTCGCGTCCGTCTGCACACTCTTAGGGGCGCAGCTTGGCACAAAGACATCGGCTACACTTGCCTGCGCGAAGGAAATGCGCGACCGGATCACGGAGGTAGCCCAGAGCCTGAAGGATGTCCCACAAAACGAGATCGTTTTGCTGACTCGCCTTAGGGACAGCACAAGCCGTGACTGTTCGTAGACGCACTCTTACCGCGGTGATTCTCGCCTGTGGCATCGGCCTTGCTGCTTGCTTCGACCAAGCAACGGACCCGCGACGTGTTTTCGATTTCGAAGACGCCTCCAGCGACCTCCGGCCCCAGGTTGAAGAAGCCATCGCAAGCGCGAATGCCGCCCTGGGCATGGCAAATCAGTTCGTGCTACGGGCTACCTGGCAGGAGCCTGTCAGCAAAGGCGGACCGCAAGAAGTTCCGGTTTATCTTCTACGCCGTCGCCTCCCAATCCATCAAACCGTAGAAGGGATTGCCTTGGCCCAAGCAGCGGTCGGGAAATTTCGCTCTGCTCTGGCCACAGTGACAGTCGATCCCCGTTATGAGGATTGCAAGGACATAGACCCTTGCGCCCCGCTGATGTATGCTGGGACCGAAATTGCGAGGCTCGCGTCGGGAGTCGTCCATAATTTTTCCGCAGTGGATAGCGCAGCTACGGAAAGCGATTGCCGTTGCGTTATTCTGATGGAAGAGGATCTCAAAAAATTCGAACTTATCATCGGCCCGTCTATTGATGACGGCAAGCCTATTGTCCCGCTCACTTGGTATATCCCTTGGTATGCATTGCACGAGGTCGGGCACCTGAACAAGGCATTCAGGTTGCAGCCGAGCCCGGCATGGGCAGCACTCTACGAACGCACCCATTCTGGGCTCAATGAAAAATAGCAAGAAGAAATGCGTTCTGATGCTTACGCTGCGGTAACCCTTAGACAATCCTGCTTTTTTTCGCCTCAAGAAATTCGCGATCTCGTTGGCCAGGCGTGCCTCGGTCTTGCCCTTCAGCCTCTTCAACTCTGGTCATACGCGCTCTTTGACAAAAGTGGAGCGGGCTTACGACGCCAATATCTTGAGAATGGAGACACCCACCCCAATTTTCTGATGCGTCTTCTTGCTATGAATATTGTAATGACCGATGGTGACGAAAGCGGGATTAAGCTCCTTAAAGATTTTCTGGATAATCGAGAAAAAATTGCAAAACAACTTTCTAGTCCTGTACCTTAGAGCCGGTTCTGTCAGCCTTCGCGCTAACTTGTTTGACGGCGCGGGGCTGACGTAGAGGATCACCTTCCCTCTGGAGGTGACCGATGCGCTGCCCACACTGCCACTCGATCAGGACGATGGAGCGTTCGGACCGGACGACCCACGGCTACCGCCGTTTCCGCTGCCAGGGGTGTGGGCGCGGTTTCAATGAGTGTGAATCGGCTCAGAAGCGGGGTTCATCCGTATCCCTCCGCCGAGTGCCGCCTTGTGACGGCCCTGGGAAGCTGAATCATGGGGCCTGTCCCTATGGCTATCCCTATGGCAGTCCCTATGACTATCCAACGCGTCGAGGTGATTACGGGTCTGGAGAAACGGCGGCAGTTCACTGACGATGAGAAGCTGCTGCTGGTCGAAGAGGCTTTCCAGCCCGGCGTCAAAGCGACTGAGGTTGCCCGACGCCAAGGTGTCGACGTCAGTCTGTTGTATCGCTGGCGCCGCCAGTTCTTCGGTCCGCAACCCCGGCTGCCGGCCTTCGTGCCGATCACCGTCGCCACCGATGAACCGTCGCCGGAGGACGCGCCGGAACCGACCCCAGTCTCCTGCACTCCACCCGCCGGTATCATCGAGGTTGAGTTCGCGGTCGCCCGCCTGCGGATCACCGGCCCGGCCGATCCGGCTCTGGTCGGAACGGTGATCGCCGCGCTGTCGGGGCGGTCAGCATGATCCCGGTGCCGTCAGGCGTGCGGGTCTGGCTGGCCGGCGGGGTCACCGACATGCGTTGCGGAATGAACTCGCTGGCGCTGAAGGTCCAGGAAGGGCTTGGCCGCGACCCTCATGCCGGCGATCTATACGTCTTCCGTGGGTGTCGCGGCGACATGGTGAAGTGCCTGTGGCACGACGGGCTTGGCATGTCGCTTTACGCCAAGAGATCAGCCCGCCGCCATCAGGCAGGAAGAGCAAGGATCGATGCGGGTTTCAGGGTATAATCGGGCCCTATGAACGCCTTGCCCGACGACATTGCCAGCCTGCGTGCCGCCTTGGCGCGGGCCGAGGCGCGGGCGGATGCGGCTGAAGCCGAAGCGGCGCAGGCCAGGGCGATGGCGTCGAATACCGAGGCGCTGATCGCCAGCCTGAAGCAGGAAATCGAGAAGCTCCGGCGTGAACTCTACGGCACGCGCTCCGAGCGCAAGGCGCGCCTGCTGGACCAGTTGGAGTTCCAACTCGAAGAGCTGGAAGCGACGGCCAGCGAGGACGAGTTGGCGGCCGAGCAGGCCGCTGCTCGAACGACCGCCGTGGCGGCCTTCACCCGCAAACGGCAATCGCGCCAGCCCTTTCCCGACCACCTGCCGCGCGAACGCGTCGTTGTGCCGGCCCCGGCGAGCTGCCCGTGCTGCGGCTCGGACAAGCTGTGCAAGCTGGGCGAGACGATCACCGAAACGCTGGAGGTGATCCCGCGGCAATGGAAGGTGATCCAGACGGTGCGCGAGCGGTTCTCCTGCCGGGCCTGCGAGACGATCAGCCAGCCGCCGGCACCGTTCCACACCACCCCGCGCGGTTGGGCCGGCCCTAACCTGCTGGCCACCCTGCTGTTCGAGAAGTTCGGCCAGCATCAGCCGCTGAACCGGCAGGCAGAACGCTTCGCACGGGAGGGGGTGCCGCTCAGCCTGTCCACCCTGGCCGACCAGGTGGGCGCCGCCGCCGCGGTGCTGAAGCCGCTGCACGACCTGATCGCCGCGCATGTGATGGCGGCCGGGCGGCTGCATGGAGACGATACCCCGGTGCCGGTGCTGGCAAAGGGCAAGACCGACACCGGACGGCTGTAGGTGTATGTGCGTGATGACCGGCCATTTGCCGGCCAAGCACCACCGGCAGCGCTGTTCCACTATTCGCGAGATCGTAAGGGCGAGCATCCCGAACGGCATCTGGCCGGCTTCACGGGCTGGCTGTCAGTGCCGATTGGATACTGGTCCATCCGCATTCCCGGTGCATGGCGGATGCGGATCGGGGCCGGAATGAGCACATAGAAGGGACGATTTCCCCTTCAGAGTGCCCGTTTCCTTGTCCACATCGCTGCTTTCGTTGCTCCCGGCCGGCCTTGCCGTCGACCGGGTCACCGTTGATGGCGACCACGTCGTCGTGGCCGCCCATGTGCGGGCCGCCGCGGCCGCCTGTCCGTTGTGTCGGCGAACGTCGCGCCAGGTCCACAGCCGCTACACCCGCCGCCTGGGCGATTTGCCGTGGCAGGGCCGGGTCGGCGAACTCCATCTGCAGGTTCGCCGTTTCCGCTGTGCGACGGCGGATTGTCCCCGCCGCATCTTCGCCGAACGCCTGCCCATCGTAGTGGCTCCCCGGGTCCGGCGGACCCGCCGGCTCGCCGAGGCACAACGCACCATCGCCTTGCGCGCCGGCGGCGAGCCCGGCGCTCGGCTGGCTACACGGCTCGCCATGCCGGTCAGCGGCGACACGCTGCTGCGCCTGATCCGGGCGGTGCCCGTTCCGGAAAGGCAAACGCCGCGGATCATCGGCATCGACGATTGGGCGTGGCGCCGGGGCAAGCGCTACGGCACCATCATCGTCGATCTAGAACGCAACCGGCCCATCGACCTACTGCCCGACCGTCAGGCCACCACCGTGGCCACGTGGCTCAAGGCGCACCCTGGGGTCGAGATCGTCGCCCGCGATCGGGCGGGAGCCTACGCCGACGGCATTCGCCAAGGCGCGCCGGATGCGATCCGGGTCACAGACCGCTGGCATCTTTTGCGCAATCTCGGCGATGCACTGGGCGAGGTGCTCACCGGTCACCAGCGGGACCTTCGCATCGCCGCCCAACGGGCCGTTGCCCCGGCCGCCGACACACCGGCGGCGCCACCGGTTGCAAAAGCTCGGCTAGCAACCCGCGCCGAGCGGCGGCGGGCGGCAACCCGGGCCGCCCGGCTCGCCCGGTACGACGAGGTCGCCGCGCTGAACGCCCGTGGCTGGTCGCAGACGCGCATCGCCCAGACGCTCGATCTCGACCGTAAGACGGTGCGGGTCTGGCTGCGTGCCGGGCAACCGCCGTCCTGGGATCAACCGGCGCAAGGCAGCGTGCTCGATCCATTCATCGACCACCTGTCCCGGCGCTGGGATGAAGGCTGCCACAACGCCGCCCGGCTATGGCGGGAGATCCGCGCCCTTGGCTTCACCGGGCAGCGCAGCGTGGTGCGGGACTGGGCCCGCCCACGGCGGCGGGCCATCCCCGCTGCGCCATCCGGCGGGGCGGCCTCCTGGCGGACGCCCTCACGGCGGCGTGCGGCGTGGCTGGTGGTGGCCGATGACGACGAGATCGAGGCGACCGAACGCGCCTTCGTCGCGGCCCTGATCGCCGGAGCGCCCACGCTGACACGGACCATCGCAGTGGCGCGGGCATTTCGAGCCCTGGTGCGCGGCAAACAGAAGGACGCCTTGGACGGTTGGCTCACCGCCGCCGGCGAGACGGCTTTGGCCGGCTTCGCCGCAGGCCTCAAGCGCGATCTGGCGGCGGTGCGCGCGGCACTGTCGTTGCCCTGGAGCACCGGGCCGGTGGAGGGGCAGATCAGCAAACTGAAAAACGACCAAGCGCACGATGAACGGCCGCGGCGATTTCGACCTGCTGCGCCATCGCGTCCTCGAAGCCGCCTGAACGGCCGCGCTCCAGCCTTCCAATGCACCGGGAATGCGGATGGACCGCTTACGTTCATCCGCGCATTCGGTGCTGAGACGGACGGCTCGTAGCTGTTGGTGCACATGTGAAGCGGGGAGATTCACATGATGCAGATCTCGGATCACGCCCTGCCGCTGGTGCCGGCCGGCCTTCAGGCGACGGCGGTTATGATTGAGCAGGATCGCATCGTCGTCACTGCCGGAACGATTGGAACGGTGGCAACCTGTCCGACCTGCGGAACGGGATCGGACCACGTTCACAGCCACTATTGGCGCACCATCGCTGACTTGCCGTGGCAGGGACGTCAGATCGTTCTGCGGGTTCAGGTTCGTCGCTTCCGTTGCCGGCACTGCGGATCGCGTATCTTTGCCGAGCGCCTGCCCGAGATTGCCCGCAAGGAGCGGCAGACGGGGCGGCTGGCGTTGGCTCAAGCCCAGATCGGCCTGGTGCTGGGCGGCGAGCCGGGGGCGCGGTTGGCGTCGAAGCTGGCCATGCCGGTGAGCGGCGATACCATCCTGCGCCTCATCCGCAAACTGCCGCCACCACCGTGTCCGCCTCCGCGGGTGATTGGTGTCGACGACTGGGCATGGCGCCGCAGCCGGCGCTACGGAACCATCGTGTGCGACCTGGAACGCGGCCGGGTGATCGACCTGCTGCCGGATCGCTCCGCCGCTCCTCTGTGCGCGTGGCTGAAGCGACACCCGACCGTTGCGCTGGTCAGCCGTGATCGATCCGGCCCCTATGCCGAAGCCATCCGCACCGGCGCGCCGGGCGCCGTGCAGGTGGCGGATCGGTGGCACCTGCTCGTCAACGCGTCGGACGCCCTGCGCTCCTTCCTGGACCGCCACCACGCTGAACTGCGCGAAGCTGCACGGCTGTGCGGCTCCGGTGTTCGCCCGTCCGCATGCGCCTTCCCACCGGACGCCATGAAACCGTCGCCCAGCAATGCCGACGCCCGGCGGCAGGTGCGCTACCGCATGGTCGCGCAGTTGCACGCGCAGGGGCTCCCGATCAAGGAGATCGTCCGCCGGACCGGGGTAGCCCGCAACGCGGTGCGCCGGTGGCTTCGTGCCGGCGAAGCCGCTCCATATCGACGGTTTCCGGGGCCGAGCCTGCTGGATCGCTACACGTCCTTCGCCGAGGCCGCATGGCGCAGTGGACGGCGCAACGCCGCCGCCATCTGGCGCGCCCTTGTCGAGCAGGGGTTCGAGGGCGGCTTGACATCGTGCGCCGCTGGGCCAAACGGCGGCGAATGGCCGATGCTGAGCGACCTGATGCTCCCCTGCCGTCGTGGCGGGTGCCATCCAGCCGCCGCGCGGCCCGCCTGCTGACGAGTGACCCGACCACGCTGAGCCGTGCCGACCGCTGGTTCGTCGACACCGTGAGGGCGATCGCGCCAAGCATCCGTGAGGTGGCAGACCTCATCAACGACTTTGGCAAACTCCTCCGCCGGCAGAGCGCGAGGTCCCTCGCCGCGTGGCTGGAGGCGGCCTCCGCGACAGCGCTGCGCAACTTCGCTCAAGGTCTGGCCGCCGATCTCAACGCGTTGCAAGCGGCTCTCCAGGAGCCCTGGAGCAATGGCCCGGTCGAAGGGCAGATCAACCGCCTGAAGCTCATCAAGCGGCAGATGTTCGGCCGCGCCAAGTTCGATCTGCTCCGTCAGCGCGTCTTATGCACCGCCTGACGACTGCCACGCCGGCCATTACTGCGGCCTATGCCACCTCAGCACCGAATGCGCGGATGAACCCCAGCCGCGCGCCGTTTCACACAAACACGCTATGAAACAGCGCCCGCAGGCTCGGCGACGGAACTGCGTGCGCAGTGCATTGGTCACCTCGTGGATAGAGATGACCCTGAAAGCAAACATCACGCCAGCGGCCAAGTGGCGCGAAACCGACTCGAACCCGATTAGGAGCCGACGAACACGAGGACGGCGTTGGCGGGAATAGTAACCGACGCCGACTGTTCGAACCCGTGCATCGCTCGCCCGGCAGCAGACACGCCGCCCGCGTTGCCGGACACCCATGGATTGGGTAGGTGGTCGTAAAAGTCGCTGTTGAAGACCTCGCGCCACCATCCGCCGCGAGGGAACCCCAGTTCGTAGCCTGTCAAAGTCGCGTCGTTCAGGCTGAAGATTACGAACGCGTCCTCGCCATTGTCGGTCCAGCGATGGAAGGCCAGTATCCGGCTCTCGTTGTGGACGGTCGACACGTTGACGAAGTCGCTCTGCAACGCGGCATGGCGGTGGCGGCAAGCGACGAGGTCGCGCATGAAGGCCAAGTGGTCCTGCATCGCGCGGTCTGTGTGCAGGCCGTCCCACCAGATCAGCGTGTTGCGGCTGTGGAGCGGATCGTCACTCCACTGCTTGTCCTCAAGGATCTCTTGGCCCATGAACAGCATCGGGATGCCCGGCGCGGTGAGCAGCAAGGCGGACGCCGCCCGCGCGCGGCTCCTCCCCCACCAACTCCGGCCCGGGCGGCCATCTCCGAGGGCGGCGATCCGTGGTTCCCGTCCCGCGTGGACCACGTCGTGGTTCTCCACACAGTTCACCGCCCGCCATGCTGCCGGGAAGCCCGGCGGTGCGTGCAGGGAGGCGGCGATGGCGTCCATCGGGACGTGGGCATCGGACCCGAAGGAGGCTTGGCGAATTGCGTGGCGCACGGAATCGCGCAGGCGGTCGGACAGCGCGGCGTCGAATCCCATTCCCTGCGGCGGCGCGGACACGGCCAACGCGCGTTCGTCACCCCAGTACTCGGCGATCTGGATCGCCTTCGGCTTCGCGTATCGGACCGTCGCGGCGAGGTCCTGGGCGAACCTCCATCCACCGTAGCGGTGTATGACGGTGACCTCGTCGTAGCGGAAGCCGTCGGCATGGTACTCGTCCAGGAAGAACATCGCGTTGTCGATCAGGAATTGCCGGACCTCGTCCTTCCAGAAGGCAAACACGAGGCCGCCCGCCCAGTCCCGCTCCGTGAAGTACAGGCTGTTGTTGTTCGTCGTCGCGGGTTGGCGGTCCATGAAATAGATGCTCTGCGGATCAAACCCGCCCCCGGCATGGTTGTAGACGACGTCGAGGATCACCGCGATGCCGTTGAGATGGCAGAGATCGATCACGCATTTGAGCTGGTTGGGGCCGGGTCGCAAATCCCGGACGGTGATCGGCCCTTGGCCGCGCGCGGCCAGAATCCGGTTCGCCTCGTCCATGTACCGCGCCAAATCCGCGTCGGACTCGACTTGGTAGTCGGACTCCGGTGAGAAGTAGTCGGTTCCATTGTACCCCATGCTGAACTCCGAGGGGTATTCTTGGATTGGGAGCGGCTGCACCGCGTTGACGCCGAGATCCCTCAGATGGTCGATGCGGAAGAGCAGGTCGAGGAACTTGCCCATCGACGGCCCCCGCGCGCCGGCCGCCGATCCGTCCCCGGCTTGGTAAACGCCGAAATGAAACTGGTAGATCACAAGGTCGCGGAATTCGGGGGGGCGGTATCCCTGGTCGTGCCAAGGGTAGGAATTGGACGCCCTGACGATGCAGTCGCAGTCTGGGAACGCAGGGTCCGTTCCAAGCTCGCGGGCATAGGGGTCGCGCTTGAAGCCGGACCCGCCCTCGCCGTCCACCCAGAACCGGTAGAGCGCTCCCTCCCCCAGACCCGCAGCGAACCCGGTCCACATGCCGCCGCGCCGGACAAGGGCATGCTCCTCCGTCGGGGTCCAATCCCTCCCGGCCGTCGGCTTGGACTGGTCGGCCGCCACGTAGACGCGACGGGCAGCCGGGGCCCAGACCCTGAATGTGACGCCGCCCTCCGCGACAGTCGCACCCATCGGCGTCCGGTCGGTAATGTGTTCCTGCGAAATCGGCATGGTCGAGGCTCGTCGGCAATGACGGGAACGGATGGGGTGGCGGCCCTGCGGGTCAGTCGTACCCGCCGAACATGAAGAGCGAACACGGCTCGTCGAGGCTGTTAACCAAGGCGTGCATCTGGCCGCCCTTGACCAGCGCCAGCTCGCCGGCGCGCATCGTGCGCACCTCGATCGCGCGCTGGCGGCCGTCATACTCGGCCCAGTCCCCCGTGATCATCAGCGCCTTGCCGTTCAGCAGCAGGAAGACTTCCTGGTTGTCGCGATGCCGATGGATGCCGATGGAGCACCCGGGTTCGAGGACGTGCAGGTCCATGTAGTCGACGGCCATGAACGGTTCGCTGGCCACAGCCGGCGGCTTGTTCCGGTCGGCGTCGAAATTCCATGCATCTAGGTCGCGGCCAAGCTCCCTGCGCCAGGACGGGCCAAGCGCCTCGCGGCGGCGGGCCTCGTGCCCGAAGTAGTTGGAGTAGAGGTTCCGGTACTCGAGCCGACCAAGGCCGCCGTGCGGATTGGAGCTGGGGCCGATGCCGACATAGTTCGCCCAGCCGCGAAAGCTCATCGCGAACTCGTAGACGTAGTTCTTCCCGTCCCGCGAGTCCCAGCGCTCCCCCGCCTCGTCCGCCCAGGCGAACTCGACCCGCAGCGGGCGGACGGGGTGCATCGCGTGGTCCGGCAGGTAGTCGAACATCGCCACACCGGACAGGCCGGCATCGTCGCGGACCTTGTCGAACCCGGGTCCTTGAAAGTCCTCCAATGCGCCGCGCACCAAGTCTGGGCGGACGAGCAGGGCGCCCCGCCGATGGGAGGACAACCCCTTGCCGGAGAGGTGGCTCGCGAGGTCTTCGCCGGGATAACCCCAGAGCTCGACCTCATAGCGTCCGGTGGCCTCGTTGTAGGGAACGCTGATCAGGCCGTCGGCCTCGACGGCGCCAACCTTGAGGAACAGCTTCAGCGAGGGCGAACGGCAGACGCCGTCGGACCCGGCGAGCGGAGACCCGAGGGCCGCCGTGTAGGCGATCTGAAGGACAGGCCCCGTCCACGCCCCGGCGTTCGCGTATCCCCGGATGATCTGCGTGGCCGCGGTGGTGAACCCGGCGACGTTCTGCTTCTGGAAATCGTCCTTGTTGTCCTGGAGGCGGGGATCGCGGACCTGCCAATCCCCGCCGGAAGGTCCGTACAAGAACATCCGCCCGACCCCGAACAGGTATTGTAGGCTGTCGACCAGATAGTGCTGCCGCTCGGCCGCCAGATCGACGCCCTCGACCAAGCCGATCACCTTCGACACCGGATTGTTCCGGTTGTAGTTCGGAGAGGTCCCGGGCTCCACTAGGCGGACGAGTTCGATTTCGCCGTCGTTGATGCGCATCGGTGCGGTCTCCCTTGACGGTTTCGGGGGGGGGCTCAGGCGCTGTGGTATAGGAAGGCGACGAAGCGCAGGTCCTTGTCTTCGGACCGGTTCTCGATGCCGTGGATGCCGCCGCTTTTGGTGAAGATCACGCTGCCCGGCCCGACTTCGACCATCTTGCACCGCTTCATCCCGAACCCGTACACGTGGCGATCCACGGTCGGGTGGTTGGCCAGCTTGGGATCGTCCAGTTCACCCAGGTAGGCGACCCCGGCTCCCTCGGTGATGTAGTAGAGCTCCTCGCTCCCGATGTGCCTGTGGGTTCCTTCGACGGTCTTCGGCGGAACCTTCACCTCGTGGAAGAAGACGAGGCTGCCTCCGAACTCCTGCTGCAGAATCCAGCGCATCTCGACGATGTTGGGCGTCTGCCGCCAGTTCGGGTCCTCCCGTTCCATCATCGCGTTCTGGTAGCGCACGGGCTTCACGTCGCTCCGAACGTCGTCGATGAACCACCCGCGCTGGAAGTCGACGCCGTAGTTCGGCGTCTTGACCGTGTTCCGGTCGTCGCTGGGATGGTCCGTGTTCGGAACCTGGATGTTGCGCTCGAAGAAATTGTCCCAGCGGGCCTCTTGCTCAGACAGGTGGCGCCCGCCCGGACCTTGAACGTCGCTCTCGCGAAAGGCAAGATTGACCCGGCCGATGGCCGACACGTCCGCTAGCGCCCCAGCGAATGCGGGCACGCAGGTGATGGACCCGCGGTGCCCCATCATGTCGGTGACCTGGAAGTCATGACGGTGACCGGGCGGTGGTTCGAGGCTCTGCCAGATCTCGACTTGGAACGCGTCGATCCACGGGCAGTACTGCATGTGGCACGTCGCGCCGACGGACTCACCGTCGAGGGTGACCAGCTGCACGTAGGCCAGTGCGCCATCGCGGACGAATCGTCCCCTTTCGCGGGCGGCCTCCGTGAGCCGGCTGGCCCGGTACTCGACGCGGACGAAGTTGGACATCTTGGAACCGTCGATGTGGACATCGCCCTTGAGGACGTTAATGTCCGCCTTTCCACGCACCTCCCGGACGTTGTATCGGTACCTAGGGCTGCGCGTCGCATTCAGGTATTGAGCGTGGTAGATACGGTCGGGGAAGAAGACGACCTGGAACACTTGGTTCCAAGGGTCCGTCACCATTCGGCTGAAACGCGGATCCATGGCCTGTCTCCGGTCAGAGCGTGGCGAGGTGGTCGGCCACGCGGAATGCGTTCGCCTGAATCGTCAAGGTCGGATTGGCTCCGCCTGAGGTCGGCATGAACGACCCATCGGTCACGTAGAGATTGTCGAGGCCCCAAACGCGGCAGTTGGGGTCGAGGACGGAATCTTCGGGATCGTCGCCGAACCGCATCCCGCCGAGGATGTGGTTGGCGATGCGGACGGCGTTCCCGTAGACGGACCCATGCCCGATATCAGCCGGCTCCACTCTCGGTATTCCCCTCGCCAGGATGTCGCGGCAGACGGTGGCCATGACTGCCATGACTCGGCCGTCGTGGGGGTGCCAGTCTTTGATGATGTGCGCGCAGGGGCGGTTCCATTTGTCGCGGACCGGGTGGAGTTCGATGCGGTTCTCTAGCCTCGGGATCTGGTTGGCCATGAAGCTGACCGATAGCCGCGTCCCGAAGTCATTCTCCAGCCACTTGACGATGGCGTCCCCGCGCTTGCCGCTGTCGCCGGCGAACCCCGCCCAAAAGGTGTCACCATCCGTGCTGCCGTCGGTCCTGGCCAGGGTGACGGGCAGGGACTGGTCCGACGTGTTGTTGTAGATTGCCCCGGCCGCCCAGATCCGGTTCTCGTCGAGGAACGGTTCGGCGGCGCAGGCGTCGGTCGCGAAATCGGAGTCGAGGCTGACGGACTTGTCGAACCTCTGCCCGGGGACGGCCACCTCCGCGCCCCCGAAGGCGTGGGTCAGGAAGAAGCGGCCGAGAAGGCTTCCGTCCTCGCGATAGCGCACTGCCCGGCCGAACCCGCCCTTGTCCTCCTCGGCGGACAGCATCAGCAGGCGGACGGACTCGATGGCCGAGCAGGCGACAACGACGGTGCGCCCGACCACGCTCCGGCGCTCTCCGGCCGCGTCCCGGTAGTGGACGCGTGTGACCTGCCGTCCGTCCGCTGAAAGATGCGTCACGTTGCAGTTCGGCCGGACTTCGAGGGTGTTGCAACTCCGCAGCGCGGGACGGAGCAAGGCCACCCAGGTGTTCGACTTATAACCCATGGGGTCGCCGTACCGGTTGAAGTAGCCGACCGCCGGGAATCCGGCCTTGCGCCCGCTCGGTTCATGGTCCTCGGTGATGACCGCGAGCGGGGTCCGGTACGTCTCGAAGCCGAGGGCGTGCATCCCGACCCGCGCGAACTCGCTGATGGGGTTCGGCGCGAGTGGCTTCTGGTAGCAGTCTCCCGAGGGGAACGGCTTCGCCTGCCCGGAGACGGTGCCGTTGAGTCCGAGGAGAGATTCCGCCTTGGCGTAGTAGGGCTCCATCACGTCGTACCCGAACGGCCAATCGCGGACGTGCCGCATCGCGTCGCCATCGGGGTTGTCCTCCAGCCGGCGGCCCTGGTTGGCGGACTTCAGGCGGAAGTCCCTTTCGGCAAACCGGAGCGACACGGCGCCGTACAACTGCGTGCCGCCGCCGACGACCTGCGCGGTATACCCTTCGACGGTCACGCGTGGCTTGCCGCCGTCCAAGTCGGAGAAGATATGGGGCTCGTCGTTCAGGTCCGGCTCGATGTGGCTTGCGTAGAACGAATCGCCCGTGTTCCTCATGCCGGGGACCGTGATGATCCGCTCGGCGCCGGCGTTGAACATCTCGTCGCGCTTGAAGTCGGACAGGGAGCCGGGATGGCGTTCGTCCTGCGTCCGCAGGAGGGGTCCCTTCTCGATCACCAGGACCTTGCGTCCTTTTCGCGCAAGGTCGTGCGCGATCGGGGCGCCGCCGGCGCCGCTGCCGATGATGACGACATCGTAGGTATCATCCATGGAACAGAATCCTTCCTGGACTCAGCCGCGGTACTCGGCGCTGGTCCCAAGCGGAGGCTCGATCGCCTGCCGCCAAGCGAAGGCGGTGACGGCTGGGTCCGCTGTCGAGCGAAACCGCTCGGCCAGATAGTCCCATGCCATGCCCCCCGGATTGCCCCCGTATTTCGGGTGCGAGAACGCCCCGGTCCACGCGTGCCGGCGGAGAAGCCAGAGGAAATACGAGGGATTGCCGTAGCGCTCCCTGTCCCATCCGTCCTCGAAGAGCGACGGGGCTCCCACCGCTAGATCGCCGTAGAGCTGGACGTAGGCGGACTCCTCGACCAAGGCCGGGTCGCGGCCCTGGTGACGTCGCCTGAGGATGCCGTCGATCATCTCCAAGCAGGTCTTGTAAGTGTCGAGGCGATGCCTCTCCTCGCGCGCGACCAGCTTGTCGATGAAATTCGCGACGCCGACCGATATGTCGAGCCTGTATAGATGGTCGACCTTGTTCTCGTCGGCTCCGCGAGCGAGAAGGTTGATGGCATCGTCGGAATTGAACGGGAGTATGTGCCGCACCAGACGGTCTAGGATCGCGTACTCCCACGGCTCGAAGCTCACGGGCTGGGCGTACGACCAAGTGAAGAAGCTCGACCAGACGTCGCCGTTGGGCAGGGTTTCGACCTGGGGGTTGATCGGGTCCAGGGAAGCCCGGTCGTCAACGACGAACAGGTAGCGGAACCGCCTCCCGCGCGGCACCTTGGCCGAAAGCGCGAAGAACCGGCTCCCGTCCAACGATTCCAGCCTCAAAGGCTCGTTCAGGCGGTGGGCCGTGCAGACCAGGGATACGGCCTCGGGCCGGGCGCCTCCTGGCGGGGCGTAGACAAACGTCACATCGTTCCATTCGCCAGCGTCGGCTCCTCCGCCGTCGTGGGCGTCAATGATCGGAAGACGCCAGCATTCGCTGATGCTCTGCCGTGACTGCCCGTCGTATGTTCCGAAGAAGCTGTGCCGCGCGTCCTCGTTGTCGCGCGCGAGAAGCTTTGTGCAATGGTTGAAAACGTATTCGGTATCCTTTTTTATGACTTGGAGCGACATTTTCCCTCCGAATAGTTCTACTTTTACACTGAAAGGCACTCCATAGCTTATTCCCACGAGACAATCTTTACGATGCATAGGCAATTTTGCGTCTGTCAATATTAAATTTACCGGTGTCATTCGACTTTTATCATATGAAAGTCTGGAGGTATTGTGAGCTGTACTTAAGGATATTGCGAAATTTTTTCGGTAAACAATGCTAAGACCGAAAGAACGGGAGGACCTGGAAAGATGATTGGTTTAAGGGCGTTAGCGATTGGGGCCATCCCCCTTCTCGTTGCGTGCGGCGACTCATCAAGCCAGCTAGAGCATTTTCCTCTCAATCACGGACATATTCAGCGGCCGAGAAGAAGTTTGCGCACTCCGTCGGTGTGATTGCGTCGATGCTCTGTTGAATGGCCTCCCAGAGAGCGTCCTTCGTCCGCGCCGGAGCCTTTCTCAGGAATGCTCTGAGTTTGGAGAAGGCCATCTCGATCGAATTGAAGTCGGGGCTGTATGGCGGCAGGAAGCACAACTCGGCGCCGGTTCCGTCGATGAACACGAAGCATTCACGATCGACGCCGGGTTGGAGGTCGAACCACGCGCGTCGACTGCGCAGCACGTCCGGCCGCTGCTGCTCACTGGCGTGCGCGTTTTTTGACCGTCAAGCCGTGCCGGTTCAGCAGACGCCAGACCGTGCTTACCGCAAACCATAGCCCGTGCTGGCTCTTCAGATGAGCCGCAATCTCGGCCAACGTGAGGTCGGGAGTGACCTCAATCAGCGCTAGGATCTCCGGGGTATGCGGTACGCAGGCCCCCAGCCGCATGCTTGATGTCGTCGTCGGTAGCGCGGATGCCTCCCGGGGTGTCACGGCCGAACGTCGTCATACGCCACCGTCATTGCTCCTCGTCGGGCCACAGCATGGACATCCGGTCGACGCTGAAGTCGCACCGACGGCTTCCGGGCCCCTGGCGCACCAGACCGGACCGATTTGCGAAAAATTTTCGGACCAGCCCCTTCCCGGCTTCCAACCGATCCATATCCCAGCGCGACGCCGGCCCCAACCCCCGGCCGACCACAGGAGACCCGATGCTTTTTGCCCCGAAGGATCACTGGTTCGGCTTGCCGCCGCCGGACAACACGCCGATCCGCGGCGCCTTTGGCCTGCGCGCCATTCTGCAGAGCCACTACGGTCGCCAGACGCTGGAGTTCTTTTCCAACCGCAAGTCGTTCCTCCCGGCCGAGGCCCCGTTCAGCCCCGACTTCCAGACGTTCCTGGACAACGAGGTGACCGCTTGGCTGAAGACCCTGTGCGACCAGACCTGGATCAACCCCAACGGCGACCAGCCGTACACCCTGGAGCACCCGGTCAACCCGCGTCTGCGCGCGATGGCCAGGACCAGGGGCGGCTACCTGTATGTGGGCGCCTACGAGATGGCGTAGCAGCGAGACAGGCCCCGCTCGCTCCTGAGCGGGGCCTGTCCCCCCCGCTGTGCGCCGTCAGTCCGCGTCGGGCTTGCGGCGGAACAGGCGCTCGGTGGGGTTGTCGCGCCAGCGGTTGGCATGGCGGATGTACTTCAGCGCGACGTCGCTGCTCTGGTGCCCGGTCTGCTCCATGATTTTCTTCAGGCTCGCCTCCTCCTCAGCGGCGGCGGTGGCGAAGCCGCTGCGCAAGGAGTGGGCGGAGAAGCGGCTGCCCAGGCGCTGCGCCATCTCCGGCCCCTGGGTCCAGCGGATCAGATCCGCGTCGGTTTCGCCGATGGCCTGACTGGTCTCGCGCACCAGCCGGTCCACCGTGCGCTCGGAGAGCCGACCGCCAAACGACCCGCCCTTCCCCACCGACACGAACAGCGGCGCGTCGGCCTCCTCCACGGTGTAGACGGTGCGCCAGCGGCGCAGCGCCTCGACCGGGCAGACCGCCGGGTCGTCGGCAGCCCAAATGGCGGCGGTACGGCCGCGCTTGGTCTTGCCGCCGCGGATGGTGACCTCCAACCCCCGCCTTGGCACCACCACCACATCCCCGACGTCCAGCCCGACCAACTCGCTGCGCCGGGTCGCTGCGCCGAAGCCGAGCAGCAGTAGCTGGGCGTTGCGCCGTCCGGCGGTGCTGTCGGGCTGGGCGGCGACGAGCCGCCTGAGCAGATCCGGCAGGATCGGCGCCGCCTGTTTGACCTTGCGCCGCGCCTGCAGGGCGGCGACGCCGGCGAGCTGGTCGGCGATCAGCGGGTGCCTGGCGTCGAATTTGCGCAGAGGGATCGACGAAATGCTGCGCGCCGGCCGGTTACTGCCCTGCATCAACATCGGTGCGGATGGGGGCATCGGAACCGCCATCATCGATCCACCAGCGAACCTGCCCAAAATCGACTACGCGCGGGAGGTTTGCGTCGTCGTTCGCGGAGGCGACGCCGACAGCCTCTTTGTTTTAGAATGGACTGATCTGATCGACGGAACCTTCCAGGTGATTGAGAACTATGTGAGCGGGCGGCCCATCGAGTTGGAGGCGTGGAGCGCCGATGGCTCCGCACCTGCTACCGGGGTCATTGACACGGCGTGGAAAGACGGCAAGGTCAACCTTGGCGATCGCTTCCTGAACCAGCCGGGCACCACTGGCATACGCTTTCTCCAGCTCACGCTTTCGCCGTCCATGCCGACGGAGATCGCGTTCCTGATCAATGCTGAGACGTCCCATGGACGGGCGATCGGCTCGTTGAAACGCCTACGTTGCGATCCGACCTGTGGGGTTGTGAGAGTTGACGGCGCCGTCATTGCTTTCGTCCTGATACAGCTGGCGGACGGCGGCAACGGGTCGGTGGTGGATGAATTTCTGCTCGCCTTCGATCCTTTTTCCGAGGCCGCTCGTGACGGGTTGGACAGCCTTGCCCGCCAGTCCCACATACATCTCATCATTGCGGATTTGGATGGCGAGGTGCTCGGTTTTCAGGAATATGCTAACACCTTCGCATTCGACCAGTTCGCCGGCGAGCTGCGCAAACTAGAGGGCAGCGCGATAAGTGTCAGCTAAACAACGCCGCCATTATCAACCAAAGACAGCTACAGCAGAGCGGATATTGATCCCGCCATCCTTGGACCGCCGGAGTTGACGCCCGACAGCGTAACGAAAAACGGCCGGAAGCTGGAGGGCTGGGGGAACACGAGACCAGAGGGTTTGGATTACCGTCCGCCCCTTGCGGGTCCGGCGTTCGGCCTGACCTGTTACCGTGCGCTGGGACCAGCGGAAGCCGATTTCGCCAAAATACAGGTCGGCGTGGTCAGGGCTGATGTGATGGAAAACGCCGGCGATCGTGCGCCGGACACGATCGTTGAAGCCCTCGGCTGAGTTGGCATGCACGCTGCCGCGAACATACTCGCGCTGGGAATGGCGAACCGTATCGTGCGCACCGAATGCGCTGCCGATGGCGACGAACGCCTTCCATTCGTCGCTCATCAGGTGCGCGTCGGGATCGACAGCGGCTTCCAGCACCCGCTCGGCCTCGTCGAGCGACAGATCGGTGACCACAGCGGCACGGGCCTCGCCCGCCGGTGTGCCCGGCTCCCGACCGTTTGGCCGTTGAACGACCGAGAGAGCTGGTGTCTTCGTCGTGCGGGGCTGGCCCTTGCGTCCACGCCCCAGTTTGGGAGGGTTGGGATCACGGCGCGGCTTGGCGCCGAAGTGGAACTCGTCGATCTCCACCGTCCCACCCAGCGGATGGTCGCGCAACACCAGGAGCCGCAGGACGTGACCCATCCGCCATGCTGTCGGCTGGCTGACGCCGAGTGCTTCGGCCAGACGGATAGACGAGATGACCTTGTCCGATTGCAGGATAAACCACAGCCCCATGAGCCAGGTCCGCAACGGCAGTTTCGTTCCATGCAACGGGGTTCGCGTCGTCACGGTGAACTGGAAGCGGCAATCCGGATTGCAGCACTGATAAAGCCCAGGCCGCGACCGTCGTCCCATGTCGCGCCCGGCCAGGGTGATCGAACGCCGCGAGCCGCAGGCCGGACAGAACCGTCCGTTCGGCCACACCATCGCCTCAACCAGCCGGCGGCACCGCGCCTCGTCGCGGAACGCTTCGGTCATCTCCGCCACGGTCCGAATGGCCGTCAGCTCTTCGAGCACCGATCCCATCGTCCCCTCCGTGCTTGATGGCTGAGAGTCGCACGTAAGCGCTGGAAGAGCTACGCCTTACTGTGTTTTGTTGATAATGGCGGCGTTGTTTAGCTGACACTTATCGCGCTGCCCTCGGAGAGGATGGAACAGAGCCTGTGGCAGGCGATCCGCCGGCTGGCTCCGCTGTCGCCCGGCTTCGTGTCGGTGACCTACGGCGCCGGCGGCTCGACTCGCGAGCGCGCTCATGCCACCGTCTGCCGCATCCAGGACGAGACCGGCATTCCGGCCGCCGCCCACTTCACCTGCGTCGGCGCCACCCGCCACGAGATCGACGCCATCGCCCGTACCTATTGGGATGCCGGCATCCGCCATCTGGTGGCGCTGCGCGGCTACCCGCCGGAGACCACGGGCGGTGTCGGCGGACGGTACGAGCCGTTCCCCGGCGGCTACGCCTATGCCGCCGATCTGGTGGCGGGGATGAAGCGCATCGCCGATTTCGAGATCTCGGTCGCCGCCTATCCGGAAAGCCATCCGGAGGCGCCGAACGCCCAGTTCGACCTGGACAACCTGAAGCGCAAGGTCGATGCCGGCGCCACCCGGGCCATCACCCAGTTCTTTTTCGACAACGACGCCTATTTCCGCTTCCTCGACCGCTGCGCGGCGGCCGGCATCCATGTGCCGATCGTCCCCGGCATCCTGCCGATCACCAACTTCGCCCGCGCGGTGGAGTTCGCCGGCAAGTGCGGTGCGTCGATGCCGGCGAAGCTGGCCGAGACCCTCGAGGGGCTGGACGACGATCCGGAGACCCGCCAGCTCGTCGCCGCGACGATGGCGGCGAAGCAGTGTCAGTCCCTCCAGGCCCAGGGCATCCGGGACTTCCATTTCTACACGCTGAACCGCTCAGACCTGACCCTCGCCGTCTGCCGGATGCTGGGGGTCAGGGCCACGGACCCCGGATCGAACTCTCCCCTGGTCTAAGCCGCTTTCGGTGCATAGCCGTGGCACTCGTTAAGGATGCGAAGCAAGTCCACCGCCGCTTCGCTGATGACGGTGCCCGGCGGGAAGATCGCCGTGGCTCCGGCCGCATGGAGCGCGTCGTAATCCTGCGGCGGCACCACGCCGCCGACGACGATCAGGATGTCGCCGGCCCCGTGGCGCTCCAGTTCCGCCTTCAGCTGCGGAACCAGCGTCAGGTGGCCGGCCGCCAGCGAGCTGACGCCGATGATGTGGCAATCATTCTCCACCGCCTGCCGCGCCGCTTCTTCCGGCGTCTGGAACAGCGGGCCGACGTCCACGTCGAAGCCGAGGTCGGCGAAGGCGGTTGCGATCACCTTCTGGCCGCGGTCATGGCCGTCCTGACCCATCTTCGCCACCATGATGCGAGGGCGCCGGCCATCCTGCTCAGCGAACTCCGCCACCAGCGTCCGGACCTTGGCGATGGCATCGGACTGCCGCCCGACCTCGCCGGCGTAGATGCCGGTGATGGTGCGGATCTCCGCCTTGTGCCGGCCGAAGACCTTTTCCAGCGCGTCGGAGATCTCGCCGACCGTGGCGCGGGCGCGGATGGCGTCCACCGACAGAGCCAGCAGGTTGCCGCTGCCGGCCGCCGCCGCGTTGGTCAGCGCGTCGAGCGTCTGGCGGCAGCGCACCGCATCGCGCTCTGCGCGCAGCCGTTCGAGCTGGGCGACCTGCTGGGCGCGCACGGCGGAGTTGTCCACCTTCAGCACCTCGATGGCCTCCTCGCGCTCCAGCCGGTACTTGTTGACGCCGACCACGGTCTGGCGGCCGGAATCGATGCGGGCCTGGGTGCGGGCGGCGGCCTCCTCGACGCGCATCTTGGGGATGCCGGTCTCGATGGCCTTGGCCATGCCGCCGGTCTCCTCGACCTCGCGGATGTGGCCCCAGGCGCGGGCGGCCAGCTCGCGGGTCAGCCGCTCGACGTAGTAGCTGCCGCCCCACGGGTCGATCACCCGGCAGGTGCCGCTCTCCTGCTGGAGGAAGAGCTGGGTGTTGCGGGCGATGCGGGCGGAGAAGTCGGTCGGCAGCGCCAGTGCCTCGTCCAGCGCGTTGGTGTGCAGGGACTGGGTGTGGCCCTGGGTGGAGGCCATTGCCTCAATGCAGGTGCGCGTCACGTTGTTGAAGACGTCCTGAGCCGTCAGGCTCCAGCCCGAGGTCTGGGAGTGGGTGCGCAGCGACAGCGACTTGTCGCTCTTCGGGGCGAACTCCTTGATCAGCTTGGCCCACAGCATGCGCCCGGCGCGCATCTTGGCGACCTCCATGAAAAAGTTCATGCCGATGGCCCAGAAAAAGGATAGGCGCGGCGCGAACTGATCGATGGTCAGCCCGGCGGCCAGCCCGGCGCGCGCATATTCCACCCCGTCGGCCAGCGTATAGGCCAGTTCCAGGTCGGCGGTGGCCCCCGCCTCCTGCAGGTGGTAGCCGGAGATCGAGATCGAGTTGAACTTCGGCATGGTCTGCGAGGTGTAGGCGAAGATGTCGGAGATGATCCGCATCGACGGCTTGGGCGGGTAGATGTAGGTGTTGCGGACCATGAACTCCTTGAGGATGTCGTTCTGGATGGTGCCACTCAGCTTGTCGGCGGATACCCCCTGCTCCTCCGCCGCGACGATGTAGCCGGCCAGTACCGGCAGCACCGCTCCGTTCATCGTCATCGACACCGACATCTGGTCGAGCGGGATGCCGTCGAACAGCGTCTTCATGTCGAGGATGGAATCGATCGCCACCCCGGCCATGCCGACGTCGCCGGCGACGCGCGGGTGGTCGCTGTCGTAGCCGCGGTGCGTGGCGAGATCGAAGGCGACCGACAGCCCCTTCTGCCCGGCCGCGAGGTTGCGGCGGTAGAAGGCGTTGGATTCCTGCGCGGTCGAGAAGCCGGCGTACTGCCGCACCGTCCACGGCTTCTCGACGTACATCGTCGGGTAGGGACCGCGCAGGAAGGGCGCCATTCCCGGCATGGTCGCCAGATGGTCGAGCCCGTCGAGGTCAGCCGCCGTGTAGAGCGGCTTGACGTCGAGCACCTCCGGCGTGCGCCACAGCGCCTTGGCCGCGTCGGTCCCGGTTTCCGCCGCGAACCGGCGGTTCCAGTCGGCGGGAGAGGCGCTGGGAGCGGCGGCGTCCAGGGACAGCGTGGTGAAGTCCGGCAGGTTGCTCATCACAGGGGCACTCCCAAGCGGGCCAGGGTCGCGCGCAGGACCGAGAGAACGTCGCATCCGACCGACACGAACTCGTCGATGCCGGCCGCCACGTAGTCGCCGCGGCGGTCGCCGGGGTTGCCGGCCAGGAACAGGTACTCGGCGCCCGCCGCCTTCAGGGCATGGGCGAAGGGCGCGGCATGGGCCTCGTAGAGGGCGTCGGAACCGCACAGCACGGCGATGCGGGCCCCCGAAGCGCGGAAGGCCGCCGCCACGGCTTCAGCATCCGCGAAGCCGCTGTTGCCGAGTGCCTGGACGCCGCCGGCCTCGAAGAAATTTTTGGCGTAGGTGGCGCGCGCCGTGTGCTGGGCGACCGGCCCGATGTTGGCGAGGAAGATTGCCGGCCAGGACCCGCTGGCCATCTTGTGGCGATCGGCGGCGTCGCGTAGCGAGTCGAAGTTCTCGTGCAGGCGATGGCGCGGCAACGGTTCGACGCGGGCGGGAGCGCCCCGCGCCAACGCCGCCGTCAGCCCAGCCCGCGTCGTCCCACCAGCAGCGGCCTCCACCAGATCGTCGAGGGAGCCGGACCCGATGACCGCCGGGGTGTGAGGAGTGACGGTGCGTTCGCGTATTACCGGCACCGGGCGCACGACCGGCTGTTCGAAGATGTTGGGGAACTCGCTGACTCCGGTCAGCGGGTCCTTGCGGCGGGCGATGTTGGCCTCGCGCTGTGCCCAGGACTCGGCGATGGCGCGGGCGAGGCTGCCGTCGGCCAGCACGACGGCGATGCCGCCGCGCCGCTCGATGTCCTGGAACTCGGCCCAGGCTGCCTGCGCCAGCTGTTCGGTCAACGTCTCGACGTACCAGGAGCCGCCGGCCGGATCGGCGACCCGGGCCAGCGACGATTCCTCCTTCAGCAGGATCTGGCTGTTGCGGGCGATGCGACGGGCGAACTCGTCCGGCGCGCCGAGCGCCGCGTCGAAGGGCAGCACCGCCACCGCGTCGGCCCCGCCGACTCCGGCGGCGAAGCCCGCCACCGTTGTGCGCAGCATGTTCACCCAAGGATCTCGCCGCGCCATGATGCGCCGCGCGGTGCGGGCGGTCAGATGCATGGCGCGGGCCGCTTCCGATGCACCCGACGCCTCGCCGATCCGCCCCCACAGGCGCCGCGCCGCGCGCAGCTTGGCGATGGAGAGGAATTGGTCGCAGCCGACCGACAGGGTGAAGGCGATCTGCTGGAAGGCGGTATCGATGTCCATCCCAGCCGCCGTCAGCGCGCGCAGATAGGCGACGCCGGTCGCCATGGCGGCGGCGAGGTCCTGGCTCTCGGTGGCCCCGGCGTCGTGCCAGGGGGAGCTGTCCACCCCGACCGCAGTCACCTGCGGGAAGCTGCCTGCGGTCCAGGCGGCCAAGGCCGCCGTGCCGGCCAGGGCGGCTTCCAGGCTGCCCGGCAGCGCTCCGGTCGCTGCCAGTGTCCCGATCGGGTCGGCGTTGAAGGCGCCGCGCGCCTTGTCCGGAGAGACCGAACGGCGGCGCCACAGGGCGGTGAGCAGCACCGCCGCGGCGACGGCGTCGGCCCCGGCGTCCAGCGACAGCGGCACCATCTCCGGATAGACGTCCGCCAGTGCGCGGTCGAGATCGTCCAGCCGGTCGATGGCAATGCCTGGACGATCCAGCTGATCGAAGCGCAACCGGATGGCGGTGGCTCCGCGCAGCAGGTCGGTCAGGATCGCGGCGTTGGCCGCCTTGGGATCCGGGATGTCATGTTCGGTCAGGATATCCCAGCCATCCGGCCCAGCCCCGCCGGCATGGCCACCACGCGTGAAGGGGGCGAATCCCGGAAAACCGGAGGGATCGCCGGCCGCTGCCCAATCCTCGACCGTATAGAGCGGCTGCACGGCGATACCCTCGTACAGCCGGGTGACCAGCCGCTTTTCGAAGGCCGCACCCTTCAGCCCCCTCTCCACGAGGGCCCGCCATTGCTCACGCGTCGCCGGGGGAAACTCGGCGGCGAAGATCGTCTCGGCGTCGTCTCGGCGGTCGTCCATGCTGGGGATAGTCCTCATCCTGTCCTGAGCATTCGCAAGATACGCTGATGATCAGCGGGAATCAGGCGGAAACTGGCAAAAATTGGCAAAGCCTCGCATGCGGTTCTGCGAAGTTTGCGAAAGATGCCCGAGGTGACGCTCGTGCTTGACGCCATAAGGCACGCCCCCTACCGTTCCGGGCGGATACGGTCCCCGTTCGCTTCAGGGCGTCCGGGGCTAAGAGGGAAGCCGGTGAACCCCTATCCTCGTCATGAGGATGGATGAGGCCGGCGCTGCCCCCGCAACTGTAAGCGGAGAGCAGGTGCGTCGTTCCAGCGTCACTGATGCCCCCACCGTTCCGGGATGGGTCGGCATTGGGAAGGCCGGACGTGCCTGCTGTGACCCGCGAGCCAGGAGACCTGCCGGATCCGTCGAACACGAGTCGGGCGGGGTGTCCCGGCGGGTGCGGCGGCGCCGGAGTTTTCCGCGCCGTGCCGGTATCCGTCCCCATTCCCGCCCCCATTGTCGTCCTTGGGGAAGCGAGGGGTGCCGCAGCCGATGTCCAAGCCGATGTCCGGTCCGTCCAATCTCGTCCGTCTGGCGTTCCGGCGGCGCCCAATGCCGCCGGCTCCCGTCGAACGGTCGGCCCCCTTCGTCCTGACGGCGGCGGAGGGACGCTGGTCCCTGCGTGGAACGTCGGCTCCGCTCGACGCCACCGGACTGATCGCGGCGGCGGACACGCTGCGGGAGATCGCCCGCGCCCTTGTCGAACAGGCCCGCGCCGAAGCCGGCCAACCAGCAAACCCCTGCATCGCCGAATTCGTGCTGCACCAGGACGGCGGCGTCGACCATTGGCTGACACCAGACGGAGACGCGGCGGACCACCGGACTATCGCGCTCGGCCTGCGCAACGCCATCGGCAGCTTCCGGCCGGGTGGATGACAGGTGGCTGCCGAGCGCCGGGTTATGCCTGGTCCGGCCTGTCGCTACGATGGGCGAGTGCCAGATCGATGAATCCACGCAGATAACCGATCTCCGCGTCAGCCTCGCGGAAGCCAAGGAAAATCTGCTTGGCGACGCCATCCCGGCCCAGACGCACCGGATGCACCTCGAATTTGGCGCTCTGCTCCTCGACGAGCCAGCGAGGCAAGGCGGCGACGCCGCGACCGTGGGCCACCATCAGCAGCATGATGTCGGTGGTCTCGATCGGCTTGTGCTGCCGCGGACTGATCCCGGCCGGCATGAGGAACTGGGTATAGATGTCGAGGCGGTCGGGGGCCACCGGGTAGGTGATCAGGACCTCGTCCGCCATCTGCTCCGGCTCGACGAACGCGGCACCGCGCAGGCGGTGCCGGGGCCCGACCACCAGAACCTGCTCGTAGTCGAACACCGGCTCGAAGCACAGCCCGGGCTTGAAGAGCGGGTCGGGTGTTACCAGCATGTCGATCTCGTGGCCGAACAGCGCGCCGATGCCACCGAACTGGAACCTCTGCCGGACGTCCACATCGACCCTTGGCCAAGCATCGACATAGGGTGCGACGATCTTCAGGAGCCACTGATAGCACGGATGGCATTCCATCCCGATGCGCAGGGTCCCACGCTCGCCCTGGGCGAATTGCAGGAGGCGCTCTTCGGCATGGGCCAATTGCGGGAGAAGGCGGTTGGCGACCGCCAGCAACCACTCCCCGGCCTGGGTCGGTCGCAGCCTGCGCCCCTCGCGATACCACACATCCACGCCCAACTGCTCCTCCAGCTTGCGGATGGCGTGGCTCAACGCCGGCTGGGTCAGGTTCAACCGGCTGGCCGCCGCCGTCAGCGAGCCATGGCGATCGACCTCGCGGATGATCGACAGATGGATGCGTTCCAGGATCGCCACGATGCTCACCTCGGCCTAGAGAAACCCATGAATGAAATTTATTGAACGATGAAATCATACCATTTTTCATTCATGGAATGAAGTCCGTATGGTCCGAGCCGATTTCTCCTTTCAAGGCGAACCCCATGGCAACGACCCATACCCTCGGTTTCCCCCGCATCGGCGCCAAGCGCGAGTTGAAGTTCGCCCTGGAGGCCTATTGGAAGGGGGCGTCCTCCCGCGACGAACTGGTCCAGGTCGGCGCCGACCTCCGCAAGCGCCACTGGCAGGATCAAGCCGCGCTCGACCTCGTTCCCGTGGGCGATTTCGCCTTCTATGACCAGGTCCTCGACATGAGCTTCACGCTCGGCAACCTGCCTGAGCGCGTGCGCGGCTTCCATGGCGACGCCCTGGACAACTATTTCCGCGTGGCGCGCGGCCGTTCGGCCGAGACCGCCGAGGAGCATGGCGGGTGCTGCGGCGGCGTTGCCGCCGGCGAGATGACCAAGTGGTTCGACACCAACTACCACTACATCGTCCCCGAGTTCGACGCGGCGACGTCCTTCGCACTCGACACGTCCCGCCTGCTGGAGCAGCTCGCCGAGGCCAAGGCACAGGGCGTCAAGGCCAAGCCGGTGATCATCGGCCCAGTCACCTACCTCGCGCTGGGCAAGGCGAAGGACGGTTCGGACAAGCTGGCGCTGCTGCCCCGCCTGCTCCCCGTCTATGTCGAGCTGCTGACGGCACTGGCCGACCAGGGCATCGAGTGGGTGCAGATCGACGAGCCGATCCTGGTGACCGAGTTGGAGCCGGCGTGGCGGGACGCCTTCGCCCAGGCCTACCGGACACTCGACACCGGTGCGGTCAAGCTGCAGCTGGCCACCTATTTCGGCCAGCTCCAGGACAATCTGTGGCTCGCCTGTGCGCTGCCGGTCCAGGGCGTCCATCTCGACGCGATCAACGCCCGCGACGAGGTCGAGGCGCTGATCGCGGCGCTTCCGGCCGACCGCGTCGTCTCGCTCGGCGTCGTCAACGGCCGCAACATCTGGAAGACCGACCTCGGCGCGACGCTCGACTGGCTGGAACCGGTGGCGAAGACGTTGGGCGAGCGGCTGTGGATCGCGCCGTCCTGCTCGCTGCTGCACGTGCCGGTCGACCTCGCCAACGAGCGCAAGCTGGACGAGGAGGTCCGTTCCTGGCTGGCCTTCGCGGTGCAGAAGCTGGAGGAGATCCGTGTCTTGGCGACCGCGCTGGCCCAAGGTAGGGTCGAGGTCGCGGCGGAGCTGGACGCCAACCGCGCCGCCATCGAGGCCCGCCGCACCTCGCCGCGGGTCAACAACCCGGCGGTGAAGGCGGCGGTCGCCGCCATCGACGCCCAGCTGGGCCGTCGCAAGAGCCCCTTCGCCGAGCGCGCCGCCAAGCAGGCTGCCCGCCTGAACCTGCCGAAGTTCCCGACCACAACCATCGGCTCCTTCCCGCAGACCAAGGAGATCCGCCAGGCGCGCAGCCAGTTCAAGGCGGGGACTCTCGACGCCACGGCTTACACCGAAGCGATGCGCAACGAGATCGCGCGCAGCGTGCGCGAGCAGGAGGCGCTGGGGCTCGACGTGCTGGTCCATGGCGAGGCCGAGCGCAACGACATGGTCGAGTATTTCGGCGAGCAGCTCGACGGCTACGTCTTCAGCCAGGGCGGCTGGGTCCAGTCCTACGGCTCGCGCTGCGTCAAGCCGCCGATCCTGTTCGGCGACATCAGCCGTCCCAAGGCGATGACGGTCGAGTGGATTTCCTACGCCGCCTCGCTGACGGACAAGCCGATGAAGGGCATGCTCACCGGCCCGGTAACCATCCTCAACTGGTCATTCGTGCGCGATGACCAGCCGCGCTCGGAATCCTGCCGGCAGCTGGCGCTGGCCATTCGCGAGGAGGTGCTGGATCTGGAGACGGCCGGCGTCGGCGTCATCCAGATCGACGAGGCGGCCCTGCGTGAAGGTCTGCCGCTGCGCCGGTCGCAGTGGCAGGCGTACCTGGACTGGGCGGTGGAATCGTTCCGCATCACCGCCAACGGCGTGGCGGACGAAACGCAGATCCACACCCATATGTGCTATTCGGAGTTCAACGACATCATCGCCTCGATCGCCGACATGGATGCCGACGTCATCACCATCGAGACCTCGCGGTCGGACATGGAGCTGCTCGACGCCTTCGACGACTTCAAGTACCCCAACGAGATCGGTCCCGGCGTCTACGACATCCATTCGCCGAACATCCCGACCGAAGGGCACATCGTCGGGCTGATGAGGAAGGCGGCCGAGCGCATTCCGGCTGAACGGCTGTGGGTCAACCCGGACTGCGGTCTCAAGACCCGTCAGTGGAACGAGGTGATCCCGGCCCTGACCAACATGGTCAGCGCGGCGAAGACATTGCGCGCCACCGTCGCCTGACGTGTTCGGCGGTGTGGGGAGGGGTGGAAGCACCCCCTCCCCACACGCGTCCACCACCCCGATTCCGTTCCCTGCCTTCGCGCCTTGCCTCGTCGCAACGCATTTTTCGGAAACCACGCCATGTTCGAGCGCAGCCGCCACACCATCGACCGGATCGACCCCGAGGTTTTCGCAGTGATCGAGGATGAGAACCGCCGGCAGGAAGACCACATCGAGCTGATCGCGTCGGAGAACTACACATCACCGGCGGTGATGGCGGCGCAGGGGTCGCAGCTCACCAACAAATATGCCGAGGGATACCCCGGCAAGCGCTACTACGGCGGCTGCGAGCACGTCGACGTCGTCGAACGGCTCGCCATCGACCGCGTCCGGCAGCTCTACGGGGCCGAGGCGGCCAACGTCCAGCCCAACTCCGGCAGCCAGGCCAACCAGGCGGTGTTCTTCGCCGTGCTCAAGCCCGGCGATACCATCCTCGGCATGAACCTGGCCGAAGGCGGGCATCTGAGCCACGGCATGGCGCTCAACATAAGCGGCAAATGGTTCAATGCCGTCAGCTACGGCCTCGACGCCCGGGAGGACATCGACTACGAGGCGCTGGAACGACAGGCCCACGCGCACCGGCCCAAGCTCATCATCGCCGGCGCCTCCGCCTTCGCCCTGCGCATCGACTTCGAGCGGATCGCCCGGGTGGCCAAGGCGGTCGGGGCCTTCTTCATGGTGGACATGGCGCATTACGCCGGGCTGATCGCCGCTGGCGTCTATCCCAACCCGGTGCCGCACGCCGACTTCGTCACCACCACCACCCACAAGAGCCTGCGCGGCCCGCGTGGCGGCGTGATCCTGATGCGCGCCGAGCATGAGAAAGCGATCAACTCCGCCGTCTTCCCCGGCCTGCAGGGCGGGCCTCTGATGCATGTGATCGCCGGCAAGGCGGTCGCGTTCAAGGAGGCGATGACGCCGGAGTTCCAGGCCTACCAGGGGCAGGTGGTGCGCAACGCGGTCGCACTCGCCGACTCGCTGATCGGGCGCGGCCTGCGGATCGTCTCCGGCCGGACCGAGAGCCACGTCATGCTGGTCGATCTGCGCGCCAAGCGGATCACCGGCAAGCAGGCCGAGGCGGTTCTGGGCCGCGCCCACATCACCGTCAACAAGAACGCCATTCCCAACGATCCGGAAAAGCCGTTCGTGACCTCGGGCATCCGGCTGGGAACGCCCGCCATGACGACGCGGGGCTTCAAGGAAGCGGAAGCCCGCATCGTGGGCGGTCTGATCGCCGACCTGCTGGAGGCTCCCGAGGACGAGGCGGTGAACGCCCGCGTCCGCGAGCGGGTCGGGCAGCTCACGCGGGCTTTTCCCGTCTACCGCTGAGCCGGACCAATTCGCCATCGCGCCCCTGAACCAGCCGATGGCAAGACTTGCCCGGCATTCGCACAGTTTGCAATATACGCAGATCGATTTCTCGGATGACTGCCGGAATTGCCACGTTTTGCGAGGCCATTGCAGCGGGTCAGCGAATTTTGCAAATAGGGCGTTGGACATGGCCAAGGCGTTCATGGGAGTCCGGCTGCAGCGGTTGCGTGAGGAACGGGGGCTGACCCAGACGGCGCTGGCCCGCATCCTGGAGATCTCACCGAGCTACCTGAACCAGCTCGAACGCAACCAGCGGCCGCTGACGGTACCGCTCCTGCTGCGAATCAACGCTGCCTTCGGCGTCGACGTGCAGATCTTCTCCGAGGATGAGGAGGCCCGGCTGGTCGCCGATCTGCGCGAGGCGCTGACGGAAGCCGGAACCGGCGAGGCTATCGCCATGGCCGAAATCAAGGCGCTCGCCACCAACATGCCGGCGGTCGGCCGGGCGCTGGTGGCGCTGCACCGGCGCTCGCGCGGGCTGGCCGAACGGCTGGATGCACTGGCCTCCGATGCGCTGCCGTCCTGGGAGGACCGGGCACTGCCGCCGCCGATGCCCTACGAGGAGGTGCGCGACTTCTTCTATCGCCACCACAACCACATCGCGGCACTCGACGAAGCCGCCGAACGGCTGTTCACCGGGGCCGGGCTGGAGATCGGGACGGTGGACCGCGGACTGGAGCGGCTGCTGGCCGATCGTCACGGCATCCGCACGGCGGTAACCGACGACGTGGCCATGCCGGAGGGCGCGCTGCGCCAGTATGATGACGACAGCCGGACGTTGCGGATCGCCCGGTCGCTGGAGCCCGGACGCCGCGCCTTCCAGATGGCGACCCAACTCGCCTTCCATCAGGAACCGGACCTCCTGCATCGGCTGGTGGAGGAAGGTCGCTTTTCCGGCCCACAGGCCCGCTCGCTCGCCCGCATCGGTCTCGCCAACTATTATGCCGGGGCGTTGGTCATGCCCTATGGTGCCTTCCTGGAAACCGCGGAGGCTCTGGCCTACGACATCGATCTGCTGGGTCAGCGCTTCGGCACCGGTTTCGAGACCGTCTGCCATCGGCTGAGCACGCTACAGCGGCCGGGCGCGCCCGGCGTGCCCTTCTTCTTCGTCCGCGTCGACCGGGCCGGCAACATGTCGAAGCGCCAGTCCGCCACCAGCTTCCATTTCTCCCGCGTCGGCGGAACCTGCCCGCTGTGGAACGTCTACGAAGCTTTCTCCGCACCCGGCCGCGTGCTGACGCAGCTGGCGCGAATGCCGGACGGGCGGGCCTACCTGTGGATCGCCCGTACGGTGGCCCATGGCCGCAGCGGCTTCGGCGCGCCGGCGAAGGCCTTCGCGGTCGGGCTCGGCTGCGACATCCAGCACGCCGGCCGGTTGGTCTATTCCCGCGGGCTGGCGTTGGGCGACCCGGACGCCGCCACGCCGATCGGAGCCGGCTGCAAGGTTTGCGAACGTCCGGCCTGCCCGCAACGCGCCTTTCCGCCGATTGGGCGCACCGTGGCGGTTGACGAAAGTCTCAGCCGGTTCGAACCTTATCCGGTCGCCCGCCTTCCGGCCTGATCGAGGACCCGCAGCATGCTCGCCGATGGCACCGGCATCTGGACAAGCCGCTTTCTGGACATCCGCCCATGCGGGCGCACGGTGGCCGTGTCCCATAAACGCTGCCTGGAGGAATGCTTCGGCCTGAAGACTCGGGAACGGGAGTTGCGCCGCCGGATCCGTTCTGTGCTGAAGCGGCTTGGACCGTTGGAAGGGCCGGCCCAGGCACATTCCTTGACGCTCGCACCGAAGCCTGAGGCCGTGGCGATTGCCCAGGCGGCTCTTGACGACCTCGACGGTGCGATCGAACGAATCGCGACGCGCCCATTCTCTTGCCGCCAGATCGAAGAAATGCTGGGCATCACCGCCCGGGAACGGCTGCGCTGGACCAAGGACGGGCGCCTGCCTCGGTCGGGTTCGGCGACCATAACGCGAGGGCAGAGGATCACCCTCAGCACCTACGCGGTGGATACGGTCGCGAGGTTGGCGGGCGATGCCTCGATCATCGACGATTGGCGGCGAACCGACGAAGCCGGCAGGATCGTTCAGCCCTGAAAGGTAGCTACATGAACGTGGTCATGGACTTTGCGCAATTCGGATTGTCGTCTCGCTAGGAGCCGGTTCACAAGTCCAGCAATGGTATGGATATTAGGGAAGGGCTGCCCGTAGGAAGCAACGTCGACGGGCCGTCGGAGGAGGTGGCGGTGTTCTGAGCACGTCGCTTTCAGCGGGCGACATGACGGTCTGTTCGAACCGCAGGTGCTGGTGCAACCATGCCGAAGCGTGGGCGAATAAGAGCGCTGTTTTCGGACACCAGATGGCGCGTCGGGGCGACGCGGCCGGCATTCTGATGGACTTACAGCGTAATCAATGAGTAAAGACCCAACCACGTAAAGGCGGTTCGGACCACCGCTGCATCGCCTTACTGTCGCGGGGTTTTAATGCCGAGATCAGCCAGATTCTCTTCATAGCTGTATTCATTTCCCAGTTGCGGTTGAACAATTCCAGGATGATGCGTGGTGCTCCGACAGATCGGTGCAGAAGAATGTCCCCGGATCGCGCCGACCATCGAGAAAAGACGCTATCCACCCAGAAGATGGGCGCGATCGGGTTGCCCGGTGTGGCGCAACAACGCTGTTTTGGAGTTGCATTGGATCCAGCAACCTGAGCGCCATCGTACTCGACTTGGTTGTGGCGCGGCGCCAGACAGTGGTCTTGTCTGTCAGATGGGCTCGCCAGCTGTGGCTGGCAAGCGTCCTTGAGCATCTGCCATAAAATCAAGGGCGGATCCTATTGCGGATCGAACGGCACGAAAATTATGGCTTCAATTTATGAATGATACGCACGCCAATCCCCCCCGTTCCCCGATATTGGCCATCGCTGATGCACTCAATTCCCGCGCCAACGAGAAAATCGTATATTTTCTTCTTGGTGGCTGGGCGTGTGTTTGCCAATCCTCGCTCGAAGTCTATGATTGTTCTCTTGGCAAATTTTCCGCGCTTAGCCATCTCCTTCTGGCTGAAATCAAGGAGAGCTCGTGCAGCGCGAACATGTTCAGGTAATAGCTTTAGCTCAGGCCTATCCATACCATATCTCCCTGACGCGCATCCGATATGACTGGGAAGACTGTGTGATTGGGATGGGTGTCAACGAAGGCTATGACCTCTCTTGAGGTGGCCTTGTGTACATCTCCACTCCTGCATTCGACAGCTGCCAGCGACCGGTTAAACCGACAGGTTCGATAAGAGCCAATCGGGCGGCCTCAAGAACCAACCAATAGGGTGCGTCCTGGCGAACCAAGCCGCCTTGATCGATGATCGCTGGGACAAGTGTGTGGAGAGGCTCAAGTGCCTGTGGGTCGGCCCCTCCACTGTCTCCCGCTTGGTGCATTCCACCCTGATGCATGAGGTTCTCCCGAGTAGAAAAAACACGGCTGCCATGCTGGCAGCCGTGGCGATTCATTTCTGGAGTTGCTTCATCAAATCATCGTTCGGACTGCTTTCCTGATCCGGGAATGGCGGAAGAGCATTGTCCTCGCTCAGCGGAATCTCGATCTTGATCGTGTCGAGATCGATGTCGGGTTCGGCATCCAGGAAGCTCGTCACCAGCGAGGGGAAGGCGATCACGATTCCCACCATGATGAGCTGCAAGCCGACCCAGGGTATGGCACCCCAATAGATATCGCGACTCTTCACCTCCGGCGGGGCGATCCCACGCAGATAGAATAGGGCGAAGCCAAAGGGCGGGTGCATGAAGGAGGTCTGCATGTTCACGCCGAGCAGCACGCCGAACCACACCAGATCGATGCCCAGCTTCTGAGCCACCGGCGCCAGAAGCGGAATGATGATGAAGGCGATCTCGAAGAAGTCTAGGAAGAACGCCAAGACGAACACGAAGATATTGACAAATATCAGGAAACCGACGGCGCCGCCGGGCAGCCCGGTCAGCAGATGCTCGATCCACAGGTCGCCGTTCACGCCGCGGAAGACAAGGCCGAACACCGTCGATCCAACCAGGATGAACACGACCATGGTCGAGATCACCATGGTGGTGGACATCCCCTGCCACAGCAGTTGCCAGCTCAGGCGCCGGTGCATCGCCGCCAGGACCATGGCGCCGACCGCCCCCATCGCACCGCCTTCCGTCGGCGTGGCGAGCCCCATCAGGATGGTGCCGAGCACGAGAAAGATCAGCACGAGCGAGGGAACCATCCCCCACAGGCACTTCCAGATCAGGGGCCAGCCGCGCAGGGTGCGGAATTCCGGCGGCAGGGCCGGCATGTCGTTCGGCCGCACGATGCTGAGCACGGCGATGTAGGCGCAGAACAGCAGGACCTGGACGATCGACGGGCCGATCGCGCCGGCATACATGTCGCCGACCGACTTGCCGAGCTGGTCACCCAGCACGACCAGCACCAGGGACGGCGGGATGAGCTGGGTGATCGTTCCCGACGCCGCGATGACGCCGGTGGCCAGCCGCATGTTGTAACCGTACCGGATCATGATCGGCAGCGAGATCATGCCCATGGCGATCACCGACGCGGCGACGGTCCCGGTGATCGCGCCGAGAACGGCGCCGACCAGAATTACGGCATAGGCGAGGCCGCCGCGGATCGGTCCGAACAGTTGCCCCATGCTGTCGAGCAGATCCTCGGCCAGTCCGCAGCGCTCCAGGATCGCTCCCATGAAGGTGAAGAAGGGGATGGCCAGCAGCAGGTCGTTGCCCATGATGCCGTAGACCCGTTCCGGAAGGGCCTGTAGCAGCGAAGTCTGGAAGAATCCCTGCTCGATACCGATGAAGCCGAAGAACAGGCCGACCGCACCGAGGGAGAAAGCGACTGGATAGCCGAACAGCAGGAAGACCACCAGCCCGCCGAACATCAGCGGGGCCATCATGTCCATGGGGATCATTGCACGGGCCTCTCATAGGATTGGACGAGGTCCGCGTCGCCGCGCAAGGCCGCGATCCGTTTGATCAGCTCGGACAATCCCTGGGCGGTCAGCATCAGAAAGCCGAAGGGAAGGAAGAACTTGATCGGCCAACGGATCAGCCCGCCGGCATTGCTGGAATATTCCATCGAAACCAGCGACGAGAAGAACATCGACCAGGACAGCCAGCCGATGATGATCGTCATCGGCAAAAGGAAAAGGATGGTGCCGAACACATCGATCCAGAGCTTGGTTCTCGAGCTGACGTGGCCATAGACCAGATCGACCCGGACATGGCCGTTTACCTTCAGTGTGTAGGAAGCGCCGAGCATAAACATGGCGCCGAACAGGTACCACTGGATTTCAAGCCAAGCATTTGAACTATAATTGAACGTATATCGCACAATGGCATTGCCAGCACTGATCATGCAGGCGGCAAATACGGTCCAGTTGGCGATATGACCCAACCGTTCGTTGATCCAGTCTATGTCTCGACTTAAAGCGAGAAGGCGTCTCACCGTATCCCCCCATCGTTCGGGAGAGAGGTGTCTCCCGTTTTGTTGGCTCCAAAGGGCACGAACATCCGCATCCACTCGTGAAACGACTGGTTCCGAAGGCAAAAGGTGTCAGCGATTCGGTATACGGATCTTGCTAGTGGATATACCAAACGTGCAGGAAGAATAACCCCATACGTTGGAGCTACGTACAATCCACAATGCCTTCAGAGACGCATCATAATTACTTGGTGAGGAAACAATCGTACCAAACGATAATTCAACCTAAAATTATAGAATCAGCGGCTGTCTAGGGATAATGCAACTTATAAAACGCAAGCATTGTTAATGTTTACACTGTGGCTTTCAGCTGAAATAGACGATCCCAAATGTGCGAAGCCGACGGATCGCTTCCGTGCAGTGCCGGGTAAAGCGCTGGATCCCTCCGCTGAGCAACGCTGCCGGCGGTCAGGACCCGTCCGATGCTTCCTCCTCCCATCGGCCGGCGCGGCTGATCGTGCGCAATCCCCAACGTCCCGGCTGTCCGACGAGTTCGATGCGGGACAGCGGCCCGATGTCGATTCGCCAGAAGGATGCGGCGGTACCGCACAAGGCCTGCACGACGGCCGCGCGGGCCACCGTCGGATGGGTGACGGCGACGATGCGGGTGGATCGCGCAACCCGCGGGGCCGGCGTCAGCTGGTCCAGCCAGCGGCCGATGCGCGACAGCAGGTCGTTCAGCGATTCGCCACCATGGGGGGCGGCGTCCGGCGACGATAGCCAGGCGCCGACCGCTTCGGCCTCCCGGGCGTGCAGGTCCGCCAGGGTGGCGCCGGCCCAGCGGCCGCAGTCCCAGTCCGCCAGCTCCGGGTTCACGGCGGCGTCGAGACCGAGCGCAGTTGCGGTTTGCCGGGTGCGCTGCTCCGGCCCGCTCCAGCATCGGTCGACCCGCAAAGGCGTTGCTGCGGCAGCCTGGGTGTCTGCCAGCCCCATGGTGTCGAGAGGCTCGTCGAGCGGGAAGGATGCCGTACGCACCGCGCTCGTCGCGGCATGGGTGATCAGGAGGAGGCGAACGGTCATGGACGATCCGGCGGGAGGTCGGGATTGACGCCTGGGACGGGCGGGCGTAAGGGTGCCAGTGAAATGCGAAGAGTGGAAGCCGGTGAAAGTCCGGCACGGTTGCGCCGCTGTGACCGGTCCCGGCCTTGGCCCGTTGGATTGGAAGTCAGACCTGCTCCTCGCCCCGAACAGACCCTCAACGGGACGCACACTTCCCTAGGAGATTGTGGCATGAGCCAGTCCGTCACCCGTCCAGTCCATGAACCGATTGCCATTCCCGTGCGCGAACTGGCCCCCTGGGCGATCTTCGGCGGGGTCATGTTCCTGCTGATGCTGTACTTCATCGGCGTCGAGGAAGGGGCCATGGCTCTGTTCTCCGGCTCCTACGTCCATGAGTTCGTGCATGACGGCCGCCATCTCCTCGGCTTCCCCTGCCACTGAACGCCGGAGCTGGACTCATGATCGGATCTTTGCTGCTGCGCGGTATGCTGGTCGGCATCCTCGCGGGATTGCTGGCCTTCGGCTTCGCCCGGGTGTTCGGTGAACCGATGGTCGAGCAGGCGATCGCCCTTGAAGAACAGGCGGCCCAGAAGGCCGGCGAACCGGCCGAACCCGAGCTGGTCAGCCGTGAGGTCCAGGCCTCCATCGGCCTGCTGACCGGAGTCGTGGTCTACGGGGTTGGAATCGGCGGGCTGTTCGCCCTGGTGTTCGCCTTCGCCTATGGCCGGATCGGCAGCCTGAGCCCGCGTGCGCTCGCCGCCCTGCTGGCGGCTGCCGCGTTCGTGGCGATCTATCTCGTCCCGGATCTGAAATACCCCGCCAACCCGCCGGCGGTCGGTGTTCCGGAAACCATCGGCTACCGCACCGGGCTGTATTTCTTCATGATGGTCTTCTCCATCGCGGCGCTCGCATTCGCTGTGACGTTCCAGCGGTCACTGGCCGTGCGTCTGGGCGGTTGGAACGGTGGCATCCTGGCCGCCGTGGCCTTCGTCGCCATCGTCGCCGTCGTCAGCGCGCTGCTGCCGGACATCAACGAGGTGCCGTCGGAATTCCCCGCCCTTCTTCTGTGGAAGTTCCGCGTCGCCTCGCTTGGCATCCAATTCCTGATGTGGACGGTGATCGGCCTCGCTTTCGGTGCCCTGGCCGAGCGGGTGCTCGTCGGCCGGACCGGTGGGGCCGCTGCCTTGCGGGTCCGGTCCGCCTGACCACGTTTCAGAAGACGGATCGATGATCACGAGAGGCCGGCTAAATGCCGGCCTCTTGCTTTCCGGCCGCCAGGTGTTTCCGGAAACTCCGGCACACAGGAGCGAAGTCCTTGCAAACGCCCATTCAGCGTTTCCGTTGCCGCCTCCGGACAAAGCCGGCTGGAGATCGCGGGCACCGCTTCCCGGTGTTGAAGGCGATGGTGCCGTGCCTTATCGGTGTTCTGCTGGTCGCGGCCATGCCGGGGCGGGCGATCGCTCACCGGTCGAGCGTCGTGGCCGCGGACGGCCTTCCCATTCCGGGTCTGACTCATGACCAGCTGGCCGTGGTCGCCGAATACCGGGAAGCGGTCCTCCGTGTGGCAGATCGCCAATCCCGGCGTGACGAAACCCTGATCCGGCTGCGCAACTTCGTCGACATCCAGCGCATGGCCTGCCTGTGGGGGATGGTCCCAGATAGCCTTGCCGACGAGGACAGTCCCTTCAACGAATGCAGCCATGCCTATTTGTCCGGGACCATGGCTCTGCTTCTGCATCTGCGTGATCGCGAAGGTGTTCAAGGACATGGTCCGGAAGAGGCCAGCCAACTGCTGAACCGGGTGGCCATGGCGATGCTGGCGAAGGAAACCGCGCCGATGCTCTGCGCCTATAGCGGCGACCCCTTCAACACGGCCGACGTGATCGCCCCTCATTGGATCGACGTACCGTTCCACCCAACCAGCCTGTTATCCTTGTCCGGGGTCGCGGTTCTCCTGGCAGCCGCTGTCGGCGGCTTGTGGAGGGGAATGGCGCGGATCGGCGCGGGCAGCACGGCGAGATAAGGAGCTGTCGGGGCCAGCCGCGTGTCGACGGTTGCGGCTCGCCCTTTCCTCTTGGCGGGTCTCGCATGAACCGTATTCGGCCATCGGTATGGCTTGACACCGCCGGGGCTTCCCGCTACTTCATCTTGCGTTACGGTTCCCTGGATATTCTATATCTAGGGCTAAGAGGGAAGCCGGTGAGCCGCCACCCTGTATCAGGGACGTGCGGCAAGGCCGGCGCTGCCCCCGCAACTGTGAGCGGAGAGCGGTTTCGTCGTTTTCAGCGCCACTGGTGCCAACCCTTTCCAAGGGCGGCGCCGGGAAGGCCGGACGAAACTGCGGTGACCCGCAAGCCAGGAGACCTGCCGTAACCGAATGAACGTCCACGGGCGGGGTGTCCCGGTGGTGCGCTTGCCGATCGGCGGGGCCTTTTTGCGCCTGCGCTTCCCGCAAGTCGTGCTCCCGTGCCGCTCCCGTCGCACAAGAACAAGGGATCACGGATGCCGGCGCTCGCTCAAGACCTCGCCCAGGACCTTGCCCAGGACTTCACCCGGGATTTGGCCAACGGCTTCGACCGTCACGGGAACCTGCTGACGCTGCCCCGGCGCCCGTCCGGGCAAACCGGCGGCCGCGCCCCCACGGAGCGCTGGACGCCGCCCGACCCCTCCGTCATTCGCCTCGACCGCAGCCGCGATGCCCTGCTGACCGCCTTCGGCAAGGCGACGCTGGACGACCGCTACCTGCTGCCGGGCGAGAGCTATCAGGACCTGTTCGCCCGTGTCTCCGCCGCCTACGCAGACAACGCCGCGCATGCCCAGCGGATCTACGACGCCATCTCGCGCCTCTGGTTCATGCCGGCAACCCCGGTGCTGAGCAATGGCGGCACCACCCGCGGCCTCCCCATCTCCTGCTTTCTCAACGCCGTGCCCGATTCGCTGGACGGCATCGTCGAAGTCTGGAACGAGAATGTCCGGCTGGCGTCGAACGGCGGCGGCATCGGCACCTATTGGGGCGGGGTCCGCTCCATCGGCGAAGCGGTGAAGGGCTGCGGCAGCACGTCGGGCATCATCCCCTTCATCCGGGTGATGGACAGCCTGACGCTGGCGATCAGCCAGGGGTCGCTGCGCCGCGGCTCGGCCGCCGTCTATCTCGACATCCACCATCCGGAGATCGAGGAGTTCCTGGAGATCCGCAAATCCTCCGGCGACTTCAACCGCAAGAGCCTGAATCTGCACCACGCCATCGTCATCACCGACGCCTTCATGGAGGCGGTACGCGATGACAGACCCTTCCCGCTGATCAGCCCGAAGACCGGCACCGTCCTCAGGCACGCCAACGCCCGTCAGGTCTGGCAGAAGATCCTGGAAGTCCGCATGCAGACCGGGGAGCCCTACCTGCTGTTCGGCGACACGGTGAACCGCGCCCTGCCCAAGCACCAGCGCGAGCTTGGCCTGCGCGTCACCACCTCCAACCTGTGCAGCGAGATCACCTTGCCGACCGGCAAGGACCATCTGGGCAACGACCGCACGGCGGTGTGCTGCCTCGCCTCGATGAACCTGGAGACCTGGGACGAGTGGAAAGGCGAGGAAGGGCTGGTCGAGGACGTTCTGCGCTTCCTCGACAACGTGCTGACCCGCTTCATCGAGGACGCACCGGAGGGCATGGAGAACGCCGTCTATTCGGCGATGCGCGAACGGTCTGTCGGGCTCGGGGTGATGGGCTTCCACTCCTTCCTCCAGGCCCGTGGCATACCCTTCGAGGGTGCGATGGCCAAGGTGTGGAACCTGCGCTTCTTCCGCAAGCTGCGCCGCGACGCCGACGCCGCTTCGGTCGCACTGGCCCACGAGCGCGGCCCCTGTCCCGACGCCGCCGAGCGCAACATGATGGTGCGCTTCAGCCACAAGCTGGCGATCGCACCGACCGCCTCGATCAGCATCATCTGCGGCGGGGCCAGTGCCTGCATCGAGCCGATCCCGGCCAACATCTACACCCACAAGACGCTGTCCGGCTCGATGTCGGTGCGCAACCCGCATCTAGAGAGGCTGCTGGCCGCCAAGGGCGCCGACCGGCCGGAGATCTGGCAGTCGATCATCGAGCATGAGGGCTCGGTCCAACACCTCGATATCCTCGGCGAAGATGAGAAGGCCGTCTTCCGCACCGCCTTCGAGATCGACCAGCGCTGGATCATCGAATTCGCCGCCGACCGCACGCCCTTCCTCTGCCAGAGCCAGTCGATCAACCTCTACCTGCCAGGCGACATCGACAAGTGGGACCTGCACATGCTGCATTGGACGGCGTGGGAGCGGGGGCTGAAGAGCCTCTACTACTGCCGCTCCAAGTCGGTGCAGCGCGCCGCATTCGCCGGCAAGGACAGCGCCATGGGCAAGGCGGAGGCAATGCAGACGCCGCGCACCGACTACGAGGAATGCCTCGCCTGCCAGTGACCGGCGGTCCGACCGCACCCCTCCTTTCCGCCATCACGGATCCGTCGCCATGACCTCGCTTCTCCACCTCGATCCCGTCAGCCTGATCGGCACCGGCCGCGTCGGCCTGCTGCAGGGCTCCGCCGCCTACAATGTCGAGCGCTACCCCTGGGCCTACGCCTACTGGAAGAAGCAGCAGCAGGTGCACTGGATGGGCGAGGAAGTCCCGCTCGGCGAGGACATCAAGGACTGGACCTCCGACCGCGTCACCGATGGCGAACGGAACCTGCTGACCCAGATCTTCCGCTTCTTCACCCAGAGCGATGTCGAGGTCAGCGACAATTACCTGAAGCGCTACATGCCGATCTTCCAGCCGCTGGAAGTGCAGATGATGATGGCCGCCTTCACCAACATGGAGACGGTCCACATCGACGCCTATGCCCTGCTGCTGACCACCATCGGCATGCCGCAGACCGAGTTCGCCGCCTTCCGCGATTATGCGGAGATGCGCGACAAGGCCGACTACATGCACAGTTTCGGCGTCGGCACGGTGGCCGACGTGTCGCGCACGCTCGCCATGTTCGGCGCCTTCACCGAGGGCATGGCGCTGTTCGCCAGCTTCGCCATGCTGCTGAACTTCCCGCGCCATAACAAGATGAAGGGGATGGGCCAGATCGTCACCTGGTCAGTGCGCGACGAGAGCCTGCATTGCGAGGGCATCATCCGGTTGTTCCACGAATGGAACCGCGAAACCGGTGCCATGACGCCCTCCGTGCGCGACGACATCCTCGACGTCTGCCGCACCATGGTCGGGCTGGAGGAGCGCTTCATCGACCTAGCCTTCGGCCTGGGACCGGTGCAGGGGATGACGCCGGAGGACATCCGCGCCTATGTCCACTACATCGCCGACTGGCGGCTGACGCAGCTGCGGCTGCCGACGCTCTACGGCTATTTCAAGCCGGTGGACGACGGTTACGAGCCGGTGAAGCCGCACCCGCTGCCCTGGCTCGTCGAGATCCTGAACGGCGTCGAGCACGCCAACTTCTTCGAGCAGCGCGCGACCGAATATTCGAAAGGCGCCACCAGCGGTCAATGGGACGGAGCGGATGGTGTCTGGGCCGCTTTCGACCGGGTGCGTGCGCGTGATGCGACCATATCCTGAAAACAGCATCGCAGGAGGCTCTGGCACCGCGCGCTCCATGCCTTCCGCTCCAGCCGCGCGCGGGCAAGCTTTTGCAACATTCGCCGATTTGCAGGAATCGCCCAACAAATCTCCACCTTTTCAGCCCTTCTCCAAACAGGGGCAGGTTCCGATGATGCGGTCATCCAACAGGCAGCTCTCGCACAGGGAACCACCCGATGACCATGACCGCGCCCGAGACCACGGCACCGGCCCCCTTCAAGCCCAAGAAATCGGTGGCCCTGTCGGGCGTCACCGCCGGCAACACCGCGCTGTGCACCGTCGGGAAATCCGGCAACGACCTGCATTACCGGGGCTATGACATCCTCGATATCGCCGAGCGCTGCGAATTCGAGGAGGTGGCCTATCTACTGGTGCACGGCAAGTTGCCGACCTTCCCCGAGCTGAAGGCCTACAAGGCCATGCTGGCATCCCTGCGCGGCCTGCCGACCAACGTCAAACAGGCGCTGGAATGCCTGCCGGCCTCGGCCCACCCGATGGACGTGATGCGCACCGGGGTATCGGCGCTGGGCTGCGCGCTGCCGGAAAAGGACGATCACAACATTCCCGGAGCCCGCGACATCGCCGACCGCCTGCTGGCCTCGCTCGGATCCATGCTTCTCTACTGGTACCACTGGTCGACCAACGGCCGGCGCATCGAGGTCGAGACCGACGACGACTCCATCGGCGGCCATTTCCTGCACCTGCTGCACGGTCGCAAGCCCTCGGCGCTGTGGGAGCGGGCGATGCACACCTCGCTGATCCTCTACGCCGAACACGAGTTCAACGCCTCGACCTTCGCCGGCCGGGTCATCGCCGGCACCGGCTCAGACCTGTATTCGGCGATCACCGGCGCCATCGGCGCGCTGCGCGGACCCAAGCATGGTGGCGCCAACGAGGTCGCCTTCGAGATCCAGAAGCGCTACGACACTCCCGACGAGGCGGAGGCCGACATCCGCCGCCGCGTCGAGAACAAGGAAGTGGTGATCGGCTTCGGCCACCCGGTCTACACTGTCTCCGACCCGCGCAACGAGGTGATCAAGGGCGTGGCCCACAAGCTGTCGGTGGACGCCGGCTCGACCCGGATGTTCGACATCGCCGCCCGGCTGGAGACGGTGATGTGGGAGGTCAAGCGGATGTTCCCCAACCTCGACTGGTTCAGCGCGGTCAGCTACCACATGATGGGCGTGCCCACCGCGATGTTCACGCCGCTCTTCGTCATCGCCCGCACCTCGGGCTGGGCCGCCCACGTCATCGAGCAGCGCGTCGACAACAAGATCATTCGCCCGAGCGCCAACTATGTCGGGCCGGACGACCGCGTCTTCGTTGCCATCGATCAGCGCCAGTGAGAGCGGGACGCGCCATGACCACATCTCACCGCAAGCCGCTGCCAGGCACCCGGCTCGATTACTTCGACGCGCCGGCCGCCGTCGACGCCATCCGTCCGGGGTCCTGGGCCGGGCTGCCCTACGTGTCGCGCGTGCTTGCCGAACAGCTGGTCCGCCGCTGCGATCCGGTCCTGCTGGACGGCGCCCTGCGCCAGCTCGTCGAGCGCCGGCGCGACCTCGATTTCCCCTGGTACCCGGCGAGGGTCGTCTGCCATGACATCCTCGGCCAGACCGCCCTGGTCGACCTTGCCGGCCTGCGCGACGCCATCGCCGCCCAGGGCGGCGACCCGGCCAGGGTCAACCCGGTGGTGCCGACCCAGCTCATCGTCGATCACTCACTGTCCGTCGAACATGGCGGCTTCGACCCGGACGCTTTCGCGAAGAACCGCGCCATCGAGGACCGCCGCAACGAGGACCGCTTCCATTTCATCGAGTGGACCAAGCGCGCCTTCGAGAACGTCGACGTGATCCCGGCCGGCAACGGCATCATGCACCAGATCAACCTGGAGAAAATGTCGCCGGTGATCCAGGTCCGTGACGGCGTCGCCTTTCCCGATACCTGCGTCGGCACCGACAGCCATACGCCCCATGTCGACGCGCTGGGCGTCATCGCCATCGGTGTCGGCGGGCTGGAGGCCGAGACGGTGATGCTCGGCCGCGCCTCGATGATGCGGTTGCCGGACATCGTCGGCATCCGCCTGACCGGCGCGCACCGGCCCGGCATCACCGCCACCGACATCGTGCTGACACTCACCGAGTTCCTGCGCAAGGAGCGGGTGGTCGGCGCCTGGATCGAATTCTTCGGCGCGGGCGCCGCCGGCCTGTCGATCGGCGACCGCGCGACCATTTCCAACATGTGCCCGGAATATGGCGCCACCGCCGCGATGTTCGCCATCGACCGGCAGACCATCGAGTATCTGAAACTGACCGGCCGGGAGCCGGAACAGGTGGCACTGGTCGAGCATTACGCGAAGACGCTGGGCCTGTGGGCCGACTCGCTGGAGACCGCCGAATACGAGCGCGTGCTGGAGTTCGACCTGTCCAGCGTCGAGCGCGCCATGGCCGGCCCGTCCAACCCGCACCGGCGCCTGCCCACATTGGCGCTCAAGGAGCGCGGCATCGCCATGGACCTCGACAAGGCTCTGGCGGAGGAGCGCGCCGGGTTGCTGCCGGATGGCGCGGTGATCATCGCTGCGATCACGAGCTGTACCAACACGTCGAACCCGCGCAACGTCGTCGCCGCCGGCCTGCTGGCGAAGAAGGCCAACGCGCTGGGGCTGATGCGCAAGCCCTGGGTCAAGACCTCCTTCGCGCCGGGTTCCAAGGTCGCCCGGCTGTATCTGGAGGAGGCCGGCCTGCTGACCGAGCTGGAAACGCTCGGCTTCGGCATCGTCGCTTATGCCTGCACCACCTGCAACGGCATGTCGGGCGCGCTCGACCCGGCAATCCAGCGGGAGATCGTCGAGCGCGAGCTCTACGCCACTGCCGTGCTGTCCGGCAACCGCAATTTCGACGGGCGCATCCACCCCTACGCCAGGCAGGCCTTTCTCGCCTCGCCGCCGCTGGTCGTCGCCTACGCCATCGCCGGCACGGTGCGTTTCGACATCGAGCGGGACGTGCTGGGCGAGGCCCCGGACGGCAAGCCGATCACGCTGAAGAATCTGTGGCCGTCCGACGACGAGATCGACGCCATCGTCGCCGCCTGCGTCAAGCCCGAGCAGTTCCGCGTGATCTACGAGCCGATGTTCGCAACGAACCGCGGACGATCGGAGAAGGCCAGCCCGCTCTACGACTGGCGCCCGGCCTCCACCTACATCCGCCGCCCGCCCTACTGGGACACCGAAGGGGTCGTCGCCTTGGCCGCGAACCCGCGCACCCTGACGGGGATGCGCCCGCTGGCGGTGCTGCCGGACAACATCACCACCGATCACCTGTCGCCCTCCAACGCCATCCTGCCCGACTCGGCGGCCGGGGAGTATCTGGCCCGGATGGAGCTGCCGGAGGAGGACTTCAACTCCTACGCCACCCACCGGGGCGACCACCTGACCGCCATGCGCGCCACCTTCGCCAACCCGCAACTCGTCAACGAAATGGCGGTGGTGGATGGGGCGGTGAAGAAGGGCTCGCTGACCCGGCTGGAGCCCGACGGCACGGTGATGCGCATGTGGGAGGCCATCGAGATGTACCTTGAACGCAAGCAACCGCTGATCATCGTTGCCGGGGCCGACTACGGCCAGGGGTCGAGCCGCGACTGGGCGGCCAAGGGCGTGCGCCTGGCTGGGGTCGAGGTGATTGTTGCTGAAGGCTTCGAGCGCATTCATCGCACCAATCTGATCGGCATGGGCGTGCTGCCGCTGGAGTTCAAGCTGGGTACCACCCGGCTGACGCTCGGCCTGGACGGTACCGAGGTCTACGACGTGATTGGCAACCGTGCTCCGCACACGGACCTGACCCTGGTTATCCACCGCCGTAATGGCGAAGCCGTGCGCGTGCCGGTCACCTGTCGCCTCGACACCGCCGAGGAGGTGTCGATCTACGAGGCCGGCGGCGTGCTCCAAAGGTTCGCCCAGGATTTCCTGGCTTTGGAAGACGCAAACTATCCCAAGGGGGCACCCATTTGATGGCGTTCGCACCGCAAATCCGTATCGCCGCCACCTACATGCGCGGCGGTACCAGCAAGGGCGTGTTCTTCCGCCTCGACGACCTACCGGAGCGCTGCCGCGTACCGGGTGACGCGCGCGACCGGTTGTTCCTGCGGGTCGTCGGCAGTCCCGACCCCTACACCAAGCACATCGACGGCATGGGCGGCGCCAGTTCCAGCACCAGCAAGGGCGTCATCCTGTCGAAAAGCACGCGGGCTGGACACGACGTCGATTACCTGTATGGGCAGGTCTCCATCGACAGCGCCTTCGTCGACTGGTCGGGCAACTGTGGCAACCTGACCACGGCGGCCGGCGCCTTCGCCATCCACGCCGGCCTGATCGATCCGGCGCGTGTTCCGGAGAACGGCACCTGTGCTGTCCGCATCTGGCAGGCCAACATCGGCAAGACCATCATCGCCCATGTGCCGGTCAGCGGAGGCCAGGTCCAGGAGACCGGCGATTTCGAGTTGGACGGAGTGACCTTCCCCGCAGCCGAGATCGTGCTGGAGTTCCTCGATCCCGCCGACGAGAGCGAGGGCGGGGGTGAGATCGGCGGAGCGATGTTCCCCACCGGCAACGTGGTGGACACACTGGAGGTGCCGGACACACTGGTTCCCGGCGGACGGTTGAAGGCGACGCTGATCAACGCCGGCATCCCCACCATCTTCGTCAACGCCGCCGATCTCGGTTACAGCGGCACGGAATTGCAGGACGCGATCAACGGCGACGCCGCGGCGTTGGCCCGCTTCGAGGCCCTGCGCACCATCGGCGCCTTGCGCATGGGGCTGATCAAGGAGGCCGGCGAGGCCGCCAAGCGTCAGCACACGCCGAAGATCGCCTTCGTCGCTCCACCCGCCGACTATACGGCTTCCAACGGCCGCACGGTTGAGGCCGACGAGATCGACCTGCTGGTACGGGCTCTGTCGATGGGCAAGCTGCACCACGCGATGATGGGCACGGCGTCGGTCGCCATCGCCGCCGCCGCCGCCGTGCCCGGCACGCTGGTCGATCTCGCGGCGGGTGGCGGCGGGCGTGGCACGGTCCGCTTCGGGCATCCGTCCGGCACCCTGCGCGTCGGGGCGGAAGCCGTGCTGGCGGACGGCCGCTGGACCGTCACCAAGGCGGTGATGAGCCGCAGCGCCCGCATCCTGATGGAAGGCTGGGTCCGCGTGCCCGGCGATTCGTTCTGATTTCCGAGAGGAAACGGTATGTCCACCCGCAAGACTTTGAAAACGCTCGTTGAAGCCCGCCGTGGCGTCATCGTTCCGGGCGCCTTCAACGCCCTGTCCGCCAAGGTGGTGGAGGATCTCGGCTTCGAGGCGATCTATGTGACCGGCGCCGGTGTAACCAACATGTGGTTCGGCATGCCCGACCAGGGCTTCATGGGGCTGGCCGAGATCGCCGACCACACGGCGCGCATCCGCGATGCGGTGAGTGTGCCGCTGATCGTTGACGCCGACACCGGCTTCGGCAATGCGCTCAACGTTTACCACAGCGTCCGCACCCTGGAGCGCGCGGGCGTCGATTGCATCCAGCTCGAAGACCAGGTGGCGCCCAAGCGCTGTGGCCATTTCGCCGGAAAGGACGTGATCTCCACCGAGGAGGCGGTGGGCAAGATCAAGGCCGCCGCGGATGCCCGCCGAGACAGCGATCTGCTGATCATGGCGCGCACTGACGCCGCCGCCGTCCATGGCTTCGAGGCCGCCGTCGAACGGGCCCAGCGCTTCGCCGAGGCCGGTGCAGACATTCTCTTCGTCGAGGCGGTGACGACGGCGGACGAAATCCGTGCCCTGCCGCAGCGCTTGGACAAGCCACAGCTGATGAACATGGTCATCGGGGGGCGGACGCCGATCTTCAACGCGACCGAACTGGCGGACCTCGGCTACGGCATCGTCCTCTACGCCAATGCCGCCTTGCAGGGCGCCGTGGCTGGCATGCAGAAGGCGCTGACCGTGCTGCGCGACGAGAAGGAGGTCCGGGAATCGAGTGGCCTCGTCACCCCCTTTGCCGAACGCCAGCGTCTGGTTGGCAAATCCGAATGGGACGCTCTGGAAAAGCTCTACAGTTGAGCGGTGCTCCGATGGGAGGTGAAGCCAAGCCTCCAACTCGGCTTGACCTGCGTGGGGGTGTTTTGCGGCGCTTCCGGCACCTTTCACCTCCCAAGAAGCAAAATCGGGCCTGACCCTATGCGACAGGTAGCATCTTGAAGAGCATCCTCATCATCGGCATCGGGGCCGGCAATCCAGACTACGTCACGATCCAGGCCATCAACGCTCTGAACCGGGTGGACGTCTTCTTCATTCTCGACACCTCTTATTCCGGACCGTGAGCCGATCTTCCGCCCGCTGCCGATACGGCAGAGGTGTCGGCAGACGGCTGACCGGGCCGGCGCTTGATTCGTTCAGATTGAGTACCAGATCAAAGCGCCAAGAATGGCAACGAATAATAACCTTAATAGTAATGATGTGACATACGCGATTGTGTCGACGCGGCGTGGGCGACTTCGATTGCATTCGTCCATGTTTACGTCCGTCCCCTCATCGTGCGCCATAATGAAGTTTTCACGTTATGGCTCCTTTTCTGGATTAGGCGTCGCTGAGCCAATCTTCCGACCGAAGGCCATCGACACGCCGAAACTCACCCAGGTTTCCCGTTACGACGATTAGGCCCCGGCTGCGGGCATGCGCGGCGATCATCAGATCGTAGGGTCCGATAATGCTTCCACGCCGCTCAAGGTCGGCACGGATCTCACCGTAGTGCCCGGCCGCGTCGTCGTCGAATGGCAGTACCTCCAATCGACCAATCAGTCGCTCGACCTCATGGCGCTGTTCCGCCGGACGCGCCGACTTAGCGGCACCATGCAGCAGTTCAGCCAAGGTGACGGTAGAGATGCAGAGCGCGCCAGCTTCCGCGTTGAAACGCCCACGCAGACCAGGGGGACGGTCACGCAGCACGCGGATGCAGAGGTTGGTATCCAGCATGTAGCGCAGCATCACAGCGCCTCGCGCTCCTGGATGGCCGGCTGGTCACGGTCTGGAAAGGCGATTCCGGGGGAGTCGAAGAAATCGTCCCACGCGCGGTCGGCGGGAACGATGACGCGATCACTCCATAGGACGGGCGAGAAACTACGGGAAGGAGACAGAGCCGGAACTTGGGGCATGCCGGGATCAACGAGAGCTCCTGGAAGCGTCCCAGGAAGTCGCAGAAATGTTGGGGTTTACGTAGCTGCGGTTCCGCTAGATCGATAATGCCCGCATTTTGGCTTGCTTGGACGCTAGAGCTTCGCGCCTGAAATATGAATCGAGGGTTGCGCTTTGGCGTCTGACATGATTCACCGTGTTTGGAGGTGGATCATGGGTCGCAGTTACTCGTCGGACCTTCGGGTTCGGATTTACACAGAGATCGAGCAAGGCGGCTCGCGTCGGTCAGCGGCCCGCCGGTTCGATGTGAGCGCGAGCACGAGCGTACGGCTTGCCCAGCGGATGGCGACGACCGGTTCGCTGGAACCAGCCCGGCAAGGTCGCCCGCCCGGCGGGGGCAAGCTTGCTCCCCATGCCGAGTTCCTGACCGGTTGCGTGGAGAAACAAGGCGACATCACCATGCCGGAATTGGCAGCCAAGCTGAAAGCCGAGCGCGGGGTGACGGCCCACCCTGCCTCGTTGTCGCGCTTTCTGATCGTTCGCGGCTACAGCGTCAAAAAAAACGTTGCTGGCGACCGAGGCCGGTCGCGCTGACGTCGCCGAAGACCGCCGGACTTGGCACTGCCATCGCCAGCCCCGCATGCGCCAGGAACCGGAGCGGTTGGTGTTCCTCGACGAGACCGCCACCACCACGAAGATGACCCGGCTGCGCGGACGGGCCAAGCGCGGCCAGCGGTTCAAGGCCAAGGCGCCGTTCGGCCACTGGGGGACCCAGACCTTCATTGCCGCCCTGCGCTGCGACGGGCTGACCGCTCCCTGGATCATCAAGGGCGCGATGAACCGGGCGCTCTTCGAGACCTACGTTGAGACCCAACTCGCCCCGACCTTGCGGCCGGGCGACGTCGTCATCCTCGACAACCTGTCCTGCCACAAGAGCGAAAAGGCCAAGGCCACCCTCAAGGAGCGGGGCGCCTGGTTCCTGTTCCTGCCACCATACAGCCCTGACCTCAATCCCATCGAGATGGCTTTCGCCAAGCTCAAGGCTCATCTCCGGCGCATCGGTGCCCGCACCATTGAGGAACTGTGGAAAGCCGTCGGCTCAATCTGCGACCTCTACACGCCCGACGAATGCTGCAATTATCTCAGGCACGCAGGATATGCCTCAGATTAAAAGCTCCAAGCTCTAGCGAGAAAAGTGAAACACATTCAGTGGTTTGCTGCTTGGCATATGATATCGCCCGTTCTATGGAGTGCCCCCTTGATCTCGGGCGATGCTCGGAAGCGCGGTCGTAGCGACGATCAGGCGCTCAACGCCGCCGGCTGGCTCAACCGGTTGGCAGAATTCATGGAAGTCTGAGCGTGACGGTCGAAGCCAAGAGCCTGATCGTCCAGGTGAAGGCCAACCTGCGAGCGCTGGCGTCCTGTCCGGACCATGACTTCCAGCGTGAAAGATCGGCACCCGATGCCCGCGCGCTACCGCTGCACCCGCAGGCAAGCTTTCAGTTCGTCAGCAGCTATCGGCAAAGTCAGGCGCACGCCGGCGCGACCAAGTGATCGTGCATCCGCAATTTTAGATGCCGAATAGATCAGGGAATAATCCTCTTTGAGAACATATCGCGAATATTAAGCGTCCATATAAAGACCTTTTCTGCTGATGGAAGGCAGATCGCAGGAAAAAACGAACGTGTTGAGAACACTGACCCTAACATTGCCGCTTGCGACCACCTCGCGTTGGCTTTTTCCCTGCCCAAAGGAGGCGACCCATGGTCGTAGCCATTCCTGATCACCGCCTCGACGCCGCTGTTGGCGAACCTGCTCGACAAGCTCCGGGCCCCTGACGCTAAGGAGAAGGCAACCGCGGCGGGGAGGGGTATGGCCTGCTCGTCACTGGCTGCGAGCATGGGCGTTCCGTCGGTTTAATCCGGACGTCGGCTGGCGGCAAATCCAAGAAAACCCGCGTGCGGCCATGATGCGTTGAGATAGGACCCCGAATACGGGTTGACCGCAAGTTGAGCCTGCTTGAATGACATGCAATTTTCTTTGCGGTTCCATGCACTCGCACTTATTCTCAACCATGGATCACGGATACCATGATGATTTCACAAAATTTTCGGATCTTAATTGTAGAGGATGATGGTCTTGTCCTGTTGGGACTTGCCGAAACATGTGAAGCCGTCGGCTATTCCGTGACCTGCGCCTACAACGGGAAAGACGGACTAAGGGCATTTGCCGCAGCGCCGTTCGATGTGGTGGTAACCGACCTCAACATGCCTGGATGCGATGGCCGACGTATGATCCGAGAACTGCGCGCCGAATGGCCATGCCTGCCAATCGTCGTTGTGACGGCCGATCCTCCTGCTGGCGGGGTGCGGGACCTGACAGGCGACACCCCCGGTACGACCGTTCTATTGCACAAACCCATGCCCGCTAACGCCTTGCTCGTGGCATTGCGAGCGATCTTTGAAGCGAAAGACATTTCTTGACCAACTTCGACGCCGGCTGAGCGCTTCTCAGTCCGACAGCAGCGCCACCCGCGCATCCCACCCGTCTGGGCTGAGTTTCCATGTGCACGGCTTCTCGCCCGGCGTCACCAGCCCCAGGTCCTGGCACTCTTCCAGCAGCCAGTCCGGCGGGAGCTCGGCGCCGGGCGCACGAACCTCCCCGGTATCCGGATCGGCCGTCAGAACGCACATGACTTGATCCCGCGTCAGGTATCCCTGTGCGGCTGTCCGGCTGCTGTACTGCGGCTTGGGCATGCTGGCCTCCCTGCTGCCGGTCAGCATGCGCCTGCCCTATCCACCTGACAATCCATCCGCCCGCGCGCCATCCCGGCCGAGGGCTTTTTCATGCCCAAAGGAGGCACTCATGGCCGTAGCCATCCCCCACATCACTGCCCTGGCGGCCGGCCGTCGGCTGGGTCTGCGTTCTGGACTTGCTGGTCCTGTCAAACGACATCCCGAACTGGTCCTTCCGCGTTTTCGGTGCAGCGTTAATGCATTTACGGGCAGCAGTGAACACATAGAGGAAACGGTATCCCTTTTCTGAGTGCTCTGATTTCCTTGTCCAAATCGCTGCTGTCCCTGCTCCCGCCCGGTCTCATCGTTGATCACGTCACCGTCACCCACGATCGCGTTGTTGCGGCCGTGCGCGCTCGTGCTTCTACGGCGGCCTGCCCGGTGTGTCGGCGGCCGTCGCGCCGCGTTCACAGTCGTTACCTTCGTCGCCTCGGCGACCTGCCTTGGCAGGGCCGGGTCGGCCAATTCGAACTCCAGGTTCGCCGGTTCCGCTGCGCCGCTGTCGAGTGTCCGCGCCGCATCTTCGCCGAACGCCTGCCGGCCGTCGCCTTCCCGAAGGTTCGGCGGACCGTCCGGCTCTCGGAGGCCCAACGGCGCATCGCCCTCAGCACCGGCGGCGAGGCCGGTGCCCGCTTGGCGGCTTGCTTGGCCATGCCGGTCAGCGGCGACACGCTGTTGCGCCTGATCCGGGCGGCACCCCTGCCGGCGGTGCCGACGCCGCGCGTCATCGGCATCGACGACTGGGCTTGGCGGCGCGGTCAGCGCTACGGCACGATCATCGTCGATCTGGAACGCAACCGTCCCATCGACCTGCTGCCCGACCGCCACGCGGAGACGGTGGCAGCGTGGTTGAAAGCCTATCCCGGGGTGGAGGTCGTTGCCCGCGACCGCGCCGGCGCTTACGCCGACGGCATTCGGGCCGGTGCTCCGAACGCCGTCCAGGTCTCGGATCGCTGGCACCTTCTGCGCAATCTTGGGGATGCTCTCGCCGGGGCTCTCGACCGGCATCATCATGACCTGCGCGTGGCAAGCAAAGCGGCAGCGGGAGCCGCCATGGAAGTCGGCACGGCCGCCTCGCCGTCCCCGACGACCGCACCGCTCCCGGCACCGTTGGCCGGGTTGCCGATGACGGATCGCCATGGCGTTCGGCAAGCCCGGTTTGACGAGGTGATGGCGTTGCACGGCCAAGGCTGGCCGATGAAGCGGATCGCCCGGACGCTCGGCATCAATCGCAAGACGGTCCGCACGTGGGTGCGGGCCGGCGAACTTCCGGTCTGGTCTCAACGGGATCGCGGCAGCGCGGTCGATCGCCACGCCACGTATCTGCGGCAACGCTGGAGTGAGGGCTACCACAACGCCGCCCGGCTGTGGCAAGAGATCCAGGAGCGTGGGTTTCGCGGGCAACTCCGCACCGTGCAGCGCTGGGCCGGGCGCCTTCGGGACGCAAACCCGCCCCCAGCCGGCGCGGCCGGTACGATGAGACCATGGAAGTTGCCCTCGAAACGCCGGGCGGCGTGGCTGGTGGTGGCCGATCCGGAGATGATCGATGCCGCCGAGCAACGGTTCGTCGATGCCCTGCTCATCCGTTCCGAGGGACTCACCAAGGTCATTGAGTTGGCCCGCGCGTTCAGCACCATGGTGCGCCGTCAGCAGGCGGGCCGGTTGGATGAATGGTTGGCCGCGGCGAAGGAAACCGCCCTTGCTGGGTTTGCCGATGGGCTCGCGCGTGATCTCGCGGCGATCCGCACGGCGCTGTCGCTGCCGTGGAGCACCGGGCCGGTGGAGGGGCAAATCAGCCGATTGAAGACCATCAAGCGAACCATGTGCGGCCGCGCCAAGTTCGACCTGCTGCGTCACCGGGTCCTGGAGGCGGCTTGAACGGCAGCGCTCCAGCCACGCTGTTGCACCGAAAACGCGGAAGGACCAGTTTGACGTGTCGCCTGACAGGTCCAGACCAGCGGCTATCCATTGATAGGGGGGCCTGTAAAGGCCTAATGAAGTTTCCCCAGAACGGTCGGTCGAAAAATCCCCAGATGGTTTGAAGGGCTATGGATTGGCTTCGATGTCGGCACTCCTCGCTTTTGGTGGCCGCCCTCGGCGCCGTAGCGGCGCAGGCGGAGCGGTGATCGGCCGGCTGCGGTTGTTGTCCGGCATCAGTTCAGCATGACGGCGCAGTCGGTAGCTGGCGCCTTCGATCTGGACCACCACGGCATGGTGCAGCAGGCGATCTAGCAGGGCGGAAGCGACGACGGTGCCACCGAAGACATCGCCCCATTCGGAAAAGCCGCGGTTGGAGGTCAGGATCATGGCGCCGCGCTCGTAGCGGGCGTTGACCAACTGGAAGAACAGGTTGCCGCCGCCGGGGATCACCGGCAGGGAACCGATCTCGTCAACGATCAGCAGCTGTGGCCGGCACAGGAAGCGCAGGCGCTCGCGCAAGGTCCCCTCACGCTCGGCCTTGGCCAGCGAGCTTACGATGTCGGCCAGAGTGGCGAAGTAGACCGAGCGGCCGGCCTTAACAGGGCGCGGAGAAACGAACATATTTTGGCTTTTTGCCTCCACTGAGGCTTGGAAATGGCGTTTCCGCCGCCCGTTTTTGTCAGAATGGAGCGCCTTTTCGTGCTCTGAGACGCTCGAAGCCGCCGTTCAGGCGGGCTCCGGGCGTGATTATGCCGCAGCCAGCAGCTTGGGCAGGCGGATCGGGTTGTAGGCGGCAGCGGTCAGGGTGAACATCCAACCGACGCGGGCCGTGCCGCGATGACGTGTTTTGCGCAAGCCGGCGCCCTTGATCCAGCCGAACAGCTCCTCAATCCGTTTGCGGATGCGCAAGGACACGGCATAGCCAGGGTGGTGGGTGGTCCGGCCGTCGATCGCCAAGCGGCGGTTGCTCGTGTTCTGCGCGACATGCGCAGCGGCGCCCAACTCGCGCATGTTCGCCACGAAATCCTTGGTGTCGTAAGCCTTGTCGGCGCCCACCGTGATGCGGTGACGGCCAGGAATGGCCTCGACCATGGAAACCGCCGCCTCGCGTTCGGCCAAGCCGGTGGCTGCCGTCAGCCGGACATCCACCACCAGGGCGTTCCGGTTCTCCATCAGGGCGTGGCCCATGAAGGCCAGCTTCGCCGGCTGCCCGTTGCCCTTGCGGTACAGCCGCGCCTCGGGATCGCTGGTCGACGCATGGGTCTCGTTGGACCGCTTCTCACCATGGAAGTCGCGGTCGCCGTTGCGTCCCGGCCCCGGCGGCTCGCCGCTGCCATCTTTGGGCCGGAAGCTCTTCACGCTGGCCCAGGCTTCGATCAGCGTGCCGTCCACTGAGAAATGCTCGTCTGACAGCAGCGCCTTGACCCGGGGTTGACCCAGCACAGCGGCCAGGAATTTGGCCGCCACATCGCCGGCCAGCAGGCGCTCACGGTTCTTGGTGAACACCGTCACATCCCACACCGGGGCGTCCATCGACAACCCGACAAACCAGCGGAACAGCAGGTTGTAGTCGAGCTGTTCCATCAACTGGCGTTCCGAGCGCACCGAGTAGAAGGCCTGGAGCAGCAAAGCCCGCAACAGCTTCTCCGGCGGGATCGACGGCCGCCCGATCTTCGAGTCCAGGCCTTCGAAGGCGGGCGACATCACCTCCAGCGCTTCATCCACTATGGCCCGGATCGGCCGCAGAGGGTGATTGGCCGGAACCCGCGCCTCGCAGCTCACGTAGCTGAAAAGCCCCTCGCTGCGTTCGTCCGATCCGCGCATCGTCCTCTCTCCGACCGCACCCCGTGTCAGCACACAGAATCACGAGAGCCCGCCACAGCACAGCCTTTTTCCGCGTCCTGCTAGAAATACTACTGGAGATCCGGCTCGACACCGCGCTCAGCACCCTGGCCTGGACACGCCAAGCACCGGGGGCGCCGACACACCGGTCCTTAGAGCATTTTCAGAATGAGTCTCCATACCCTGCGGCGCGGAAGTAGTTGGCGCACTCGTCCGGCTTGAAGTGGTCCAGGAGTTGGCCGATACGATGCCAGAGGCCATCGACTGTTCGCTCTTTGGCTTGGCGCAGCAGGGTCTTAAGCTTGGCGAAGGCCATCTCGATGGGATTGAGGTCGGGGCTGTAGGGCGGCAGCAGGAAGAGTTGGGCGCCGGACGCTTGGATGGCGGCGCGGACCTCGGCGGTCTTGTGGGCGGGCAGATTGTCGAGCACGACGATGTCGCCGTGCCGCAAGGTTGGGATCAGCACCTGCTGGACGTAGGCGAGGAAGGCCGCTCCGGTCATCGGCCCGTCAAGCACCATCGGCGCGGTCAGGCCGTCACGTCTCAGCGCGGCCACGAAGGTCGTGGTCTTCCAGTGCCCGAAAGGCGCCGAGGCAATCAGCCTCTGGCCGCGCGGCGCCCGGCCGTACAGCCGAGTCATCTTCGTGGAGGCACCGGTTTCGTCGATAAAGACGAGCCGGTCGGCATCGACGAAGGGCTGGGCCGCCCGCCAGACCCGTCGACGGGCTGCGACGTCCGGTCGGTCCTGCTCGCTCGCCTTGAGTGTCTTTTTTTGAGCGTCAGCCCGAGCCGATCTATGGCCGTCCACAGCGCGCCGCTGCTCAGCCGGACGCCATGCTCGCTCTCCAGCCACGTCTGCATCGCCGCCAGCGTCATGTCCGAATGTGTCCGCAGATGGGCCGCAAGCGCGGTCTCCTGCTCTGGCGTCAACTTGCGGGGGCGGTGGCCGCGCGACCGGTTGGCCGCCGTCTCGCCGGTGGTCCGGCGTCGGATCAGCGCCTTGTAGATGTAGGAGATGCTGACCTGGAACACCGAGGCGGCAGCGCGCACGGCCATGCCGCCATCAACCGCCGCCAGAACCCGGGACCGAAGATCGTCCGAATAGCTCTGCCCCTGACGCCATGCCATCGCTACCCCCAGACCGGAAATCCAGGAGCAGCGAATCATGCTACGATGGCAATGGAAATCCCCCTCAGCGATTCCAGGCAACCTGAGAACGCTCTAGCTGTAGCGGCCCGAGATCATCGACGGTCGGACCCAAGATTCCGAGCGATTCCGGGACCGGATTGGCTGAGACGGGAAGCGGGCTCCGGCCCACATTCGGTGAGAGGTAGCCCACAGTGTTTGAGACGGACCCGAGATCATGAGCGACGGCCCGCACTCTGTGAGACTACAGTCCAGTCAAAATGCACATATATTTCCTTAGACTGAAGATATTATTTTCGTGCAATTCCTCAAGAAATTCCAAAATATATTATGCAATGTTGACGAATAAAATCATCAGCTGATTTCCCATATAGATCCCTTTGTGGACACCGGCTGTAGGCGCAATGTCAGAATGTCAGTCCCTCGCAACATAGAAGTGTCAGTCTTCGGTCGTGTTTTCGACGGCTGGGAGGCTGGCGATGGGCTGGATAACGATGAGCGAACGGGACTTGCAACGCGTTGAGGTTCTCGGCGAGGTGCTGAGCGGTCGCCGCGGGATCGGATCGGCGGCGTCGGTTCTGGCTTTGAGCGAGCGGCAGGTGTGGCGGCTTCTGGCGCGCTACAAGGCCGGTGGCGGCGGCGCTCTGGTTCACCGCGGGCGCGGCCGCCCATCGAACCGGCGGCTTGGCGATGTGAACCGTACCGGGTTTCGCGGAGGCCATTTGGCTTGAGTTACGCCGCCATGGCGACGCCCTCGGTTTGAGTATAGTAGCGCGCTTCGGCCTCGGCAGGAGGAATGTTGCCGATGGGTTCGAACAGGCGCCGGTGGTTGAACCAGTCGACCCACTCCAGGGTGGCGAACTCGACGGCCTCCAGGGTGCGCCATGGTCCACGGCGCCGGATCACCTCGGTCTTGTAGAGACCATTGATGGTTTCGGCCAAGGCGTTGTCGTAAGAATCGCCAACGCTTCCTACGGAGGGCTCGACACCGGCATCGGTCAGGCGCTCTGTGTACCGAATAGCGACATATTGCGACCCACGATCCGAGTGGTGGATGAGGCCGCTGTCTCTGGCCGGTCGGCGGTCGTGAAGTGCCTGCTCCAGAGCGTCCAGCACAAAATCAGCGTGGGCTGTGCTGGACACCCGCCAGCCCACGATGCGGCGCGCGAAGGCGTCGATGACGAAGGCCACGTAGACGAAGCCCTGCCATGTCGATACGTACGTGAAATCCGCCACCCACAAGGCGTTCGGGCGGGGCGCCTGGAATTGGCGGTTCACTCGGTCAGCAGGACAGGGCGCCGCCCGGTCGCTGATCGTGGTGCGCACCACCTTGCCACGCATCGCTCCCTTCAAGCCCATCTGCTTCATCAGTCGGGCTACCGTGCAGCGCGCCACGTCGATGCCGTCCCGCCGCAACTGCCGCCACACTTTCCGTACCCCATAGACCTGGAAGTTCGCGTCCCAGACCTGCCGGATAGCAACACTCAGCTCCGCGTCGCTTCGCCAGCGGGCTGGCGCCTTGGACGGATCGGCCCGACGGGCGGCATGGGCATAATAGGTGGATGGGGCGATCGGCAGCACTCGGCAGATCGGCTCGACCCCGTGGACAGCGCGGTGCTCGTCGATGAAGGCGATCATTTCTTGAACGGGCGGTCGAGCTCCGCCTGGGCGAAATACGCCGACGCCTTGCGAAGGATCTCGTTCGCCTGGCGCAATTCCCGCACCTCGCGCTCCAGCGCCTTGATCCGCTCCTGCTCGTCCGTCGTCAGCCCCGGCCGCCTGCCCTGGTCACGCTCGGCCTGCCGGACCCAATTCCGCAGCGTTTCGGGATTGCAGCCGATCTTCGCCGCGATCGAGCTAATCGCCGCCCACTGCGACGCGTGTTCGCTTTCGTGTTCGAACACCATCCGAACCGCGCGCTCGCGCACTTCAGGGGCGTATTTGGGTGATGCTTGCTTCGTCATGTTGACCCCAGTCTCTCAGGAAACGGGGCCTCCGCGAAACCCGGTACGGTTCAATGAGGTGCGGGAGCGGGCGCTGGAGCTGGTTCGCAGTCGGTATGGCGATTTCGGCCCGACCCTGGCGGCAGAGATGTTGCGGGAGAAGCATGGGCTGACGGTTTCGCGCGAGACGTTGTGCCAGTGGATGGCGGAGGCCGGCCTTTGGCTGTCGCGTCGGCAACGCCGGCAGTTCCACCCTCCCCGGCTCCGCCGTGAGCGGTTCGGCGAGTTGATCCAGATCGACGGCAGCGAGCACCGCTGGTTCGAGGATCGCGCCGATCCCTGCACGCTTCTGGCGTTCATCGACGATGCAACGGGCCGGCTGATGCAGCTTCGCTTTGCCCGGTCGGAGAGCGCCTTTTCCTACTTCGAGGCGCTGGAGGGCTATCTGAACGCCCATGGCCGGCCGCTGGCCTTCTATTCGGACAAATACTCGGTGTTCCGGGTCTCACAGCGCGAGGCAAAGGGCGGCCAGGGCATGACGCAGTTCGGCCGCGCCTTGGCGGAATTGAACATCGAGATCCTGTGTGCCAACTTCAGCCAAGCCAAAGGGCGGGTCGAGCGGGTGAACCGAACGCTGCAGGACCGGCTGGTGAAGGAGTTGCGGTTGGCTGGCGTCACCGGCATCGAGGCGGGCAATGTCTTCCTGCCCGGCTTCGTCGAGCGCTTCAACGCCCGCTTTGCCCTGCCCCCTGCCCGGCCGGACGATCTGCACCGGCCGCTGGCCATCGCGCGGGATCGGCTGTGCCAGGTGCTGTGCTGGCGCGAACAGCGCCATGTCGGGCAGCAACTGACGCTGTCCTACGAGCGCAAGCTGATCATGCTGGAGGAAACGGAGCTGACGCGGGGGCTGGTTGGCCAGTATGTCGACACCTACGCCTTCGCCGATGGCCGTCTGGAGGTGCGGTGGAAGGGGGTGGCGCTGTCTTATCGGGCCTTCGACAAGGACCAGCGGGTCAGCCAAGCCGACGTTGTGGAGAACAAGCGGTTGAGCGCTGTGTTGGCCCAGGTGAAGGAGATGCAGGAGAGCCAGCCGCCGCCTCGGGTGAAGACCAACAGCAAAAAGAACGGCTACCACAAGACGGGGCGGCGCAAGCGGCAGGGCGGACCTTCCGACAGCGCCTGCGCGGCCGACTGACCGCAGCTGTTTGCCCCCTGTCCGCAAAGCCCCGATGCAGCCGGCATGTCTGGCGGCGGGATGATGGCTCGGGCTCGGCGGCGCCGTCAAGCCCTGCGCCTGCGGCGCACCGCACAGCGGCTCCGGGGCTTGACCGCGCCGCCGAGCCGAACCCGAACGCAGCCATGCCAGATATGCCGAAGAAGGCCGGCCGCCACAACCCACGGCCAAGTCGAAGCTTACCTCTCCGACATTCCTACTTTGCCCCAACCAATGACACTTCTACCCGGTCGCAACACCGGCAACAGCATCGTGATCGTTGTACCATGCTGTGACTTGGAAGCAATCTCAACATGTCCGCCTGATTGTTTTGCGAAGCCAAAGACTTGGCTCAGTCCAAGACCGGTGCCTTTTCCCGCGTCTTTGGTGGTGAAAAACGGATCGAAGGCTCGGGCAGCGACATCGGGAGGCATTCCAACCCCAGTATCCGCGATGGCGATGGACACATAGCACCCCTGCATGACACCAGCGTATAGGCCTTCCTGGATGTCGATCTCAGATGTGATCACACTGATCTTCCCTCCATCGGGCATAGCATCGCGGGCGTTGACGATCAGATTAAGAAGCGCGCTCTCGAACTGGCTCGCATCGACCATGACCGTTCCGATCCGATCGGCCAGTGTGGCTTGGATGTCGATGCGATTGTTCAGGACTGAACCGACCAGTTCGAGCACAGATGTGATGAAGTCATTGACATCGAGGAACTCGGGCGACGGCTGCTGCCGGGAGAGGGTGAGAAGCCGCTGGGTAAGCTTGGCGGCACGGTTCGCACCGTCTACGGTAGCGGCAACCAGTTTATCAACGTCCCGAAAGTCTCGCTTGGCGATTCGATGTTGGAGGACCGATAAGCCGCTGATGACGACAGTCAGCATGTTTTTGAAGTCATGCACGATGCCTCCAGTGAGGTGGCCGAATGCCTCCATCTTCATTGCGTACCCGAGTGCGGCCTCTACTGCTGTCCGCTCCTGGGCCGCTGTGGCAAGCCGCGATTCAAGGGTGGCGTTCAACGCCTTCAATTCCCCAACCGCTTGCTGCGCCTCAGCATGCGCTACAAGCAGTTCTCTCTCGTAGCACCGTCGTTCGGTGGCGTTGAATATGGTGATGTGGATGCAGGCGAGATCGCCTCTCCCATTCCGGCGCGAGACGGCATTGAGCAGAACCGGCAGCTTCGTTCCTTTTGAGGTAACCATGTCCAGAGCGACCTCGTTGAAGGACTCCTGCATGCGGATGAGCGGATCGAAATGGGTCTGGAAGAAGATCTTGCTGGGAACGGATAGATAATCGATGAAACGCCGACCGGCAGCTTCGCCCGCTCCGATGCCCAGCCAATCGGTGAGGGTCCGGTTGGTCAGCAGGACACGACCGCACGCATCAACCGAGATGTAGCCGCAAGGAGCGTTCTCGAACAGGTCCCACAGTTCTTCATCTCCCTGTGCGCCCATCATGAACTGGCCAGAAAGCATTCGATGGCGTCGATCGTCTCATGTGGCGCGCTGAGATTGGGACAGTGCCCGGTCGCGGACATCAGCACCAGCGTGCTGTTGGCCAGGTGCGTATGGACGTAGCGGCCAACGGCTTCCGGCGCGATGATGTCCTCGGAACATTGCAGGATCAGGGACGGAATGACCACGCCCCCGAGATCCTTGCGGTTGTCGGAGAGGAAGGTTGTCCGCGCGAAATGCTTGGCGATCTCGGGATCCGTCCGGCAGAAACTGTTGGCCAGTTCTTCGCCGAGTTCGGGTTTGTCCGGGTTGCCCATGATGCCCGGTGCCATCGTCCGCGACCAGCCCATGTGGTTGCTGTCGAGAAAATCCAGCAGATCATTAATCTGCGCTTTCGAGAAACCGCCGACATAGTCGCCATCGTCAATATAGCACGGTGAGGGGCCGATCAGCACGAGCCTCGAGAAGAGGATGGGATCGCGAGCCGCAGCCAGCACGCCGATCATCGCGCTGACCGAATGGCCGACGAAGACGCCATTTTTCACGTCGAATTCGCGGGCGATCTCGACCACATCCGAGGCATAACCATCGAGTGACGCATATTTGGCATAGTCATAGGCTGAGAGATCCGATCTCCCGGCGCCGACATGGTCAAAGGTTACGATGCGGTAGTGGCCTTCGAAAGCCGGTGTCACGAAACGCCACATATGTTGGTCGCAGCCGAAACCATGAGCGAACATGATCGTCCGCGTCCCCTGGCCCGAAATTTTGACGTTGTTCCGTGCTACTATGAACATCCGCGCTTTTCCTTGAATCTTTACCGGAGTGAATGCTCTCATGGTCGCCGGAATACGGGCGGTCCGTGCTACTGCACCAAGGATTGAGACATTCCTCTCACCTTGACGGTGGCATCGTTCACGACGCGTATGGCTGAAGCGATCGCGTTCATGCCGGCGCTGACGTTGCCGACGCCCTGCGCGGCACCATTCATGTTGGCCGCCATTTCGCGAGTCATTGCGTCTTGCTCCTCCACGGCCGAGGCGATGGCGATCGAAATGTCGTTGATTTGGGTGATAATGCCGGAAATGCCGCTGATGGCTTCGACCACTTCGGCAGTCGCCGCCTGAACGCCTGAGATCTGCTCGGATATGTCATTCGTAGCCTTGGCCGTCTGGGTTGCGAGGTTTTTGACCTCGGACGCGACCACCGTGAAGCCTTTGCCGGCCTCACCGGCCCGCGCCGCTTCGATCGTGGCGTTGAGCGCCAGGAGATTGGTCTGGCTGGCGATCTGCTGGATCAGGCTTACCACGCTGCCGATCGGATTGGCCGCCTCGGCGAGACTCGTCATGATGGCATTGGTATGGTTGGCCTGTTCCACCGCTTGTTCGGTGACCAGCGCGGCGTCGGACATGCGGCGCCCGATCTCGCCGATGGATGCGGCCAATTCCTCCGCACCGATTGCTGCTGCCTGGACGTTTGATGAGATCAGGGCCGACGCACCAGCGACGCCGGCGGCCTGTTCGTTCGCCGTCAAGACGGCACCGATGACCTCGCCGAGGCTGATGTCGACCTCTTTTTGAAGAGCAGCACGGCGCAAGCGCTCCTGGACCTGCGGGGTAATGTCCGTAGCAAGCTTGACGATCTTCAACGGCTTTCCGACGGGATCGAGAGCCGGATTGTACGTCGCTTGGATCCAGACCTCCCGGCCGCCTTTGCCCAGACGCTTGTACTCGGCGGCCTGGAACTCGCCCCGGTTCAGTGCCTCCCAGAAGCGGCAGTAATCCGCGCTGTCCCGGAATGCCGGTTCCACGAACATGCGATGATGCCTGTCCTGGATTTCGGAGAGATCATAGCCGAAGACACGCAAGAAATTTTCGTTTGCCTCAACGATGGTGCCGTCCATTTTGAACTGAATGACCGCCTGAGACTTATGAACGGCATCCATGTGGCCTTGGTGATCCGCCGTCTTCAGTTTCTGCTGGGTGATGTCGGTGGCGAATCCGACAATTTTGAGAAGGCGTCCGGCCCGCCCGAAGATTGGATTGTAGATTGCCTGGATCCAGACCTTCCGGCCGCCTTTGCCAAATCTCTGGTACTCTGCCGTCTGGTCTTCGCCGCGGTTCAGAGCCTCCCAGAAGCGTCGGTATTCGCCGCTAACCTTTTCTGTTTCATCGACAAATATGCTGTGGTGCTTGCCCTGGAGCTCCGGGAGTGTGTAGCCGAACGTTCTTAAGAATTTCTCATTGGCTGTTATAATGTTGCCATTAAGGTCGAGTTCAATGACCGCTTGGAATCTCTCCAGAGTGTTAAGTTTCGCTTTTATCTCATAATGTTTCGTAAAGCCGGTTATGATCATTGCTGATCCTTCCTTATCAAATCCCTTCGCCTTCTCAGTTGTATTTTTATGAGATTCACTCCCTTGTCCAGATAAATCTCTTTGGAAAAGGTATCTAGAAAGGATATTAATAGAAGTGGTATATCTTCTATGCGGAAGAGCAGCTCGCTAACGGTCTACCTCAATGAGATATTCAGAATGAATACACAAGTATTCTCTGTCATGGAGGCGATTCCCAGACTGTACTCTGGACAACTCCGCTTCCCTGCTGCAGGTAAGGGCAGAAAAACGGTCGTTTGCTTTACCCCGCCTGCGTCATCGTGAACATCGCGTCGCGCCGCCACTGATGTGGTCAAGGAATCCGGTCAGTCTTTCATCGTCTGGCATCGAGTGCGGACCACGGGTTTCCCGCCCAACCGGGGGCTTGACCCATGCTGATCGGCTACGCACGGGTATCGACCGACGGCCAGAACTTGCACCTTCAGCATGACGCGCTCGGAGGGGCCGGGTGCGAGAGGATCTTCGAGGATCGCCGCAGCGGTGCCAGGACGGACCGCCTCGGTCTTGCCGCCGGGCTCGACGTGGTACGCCGAGGCGACATGCTGGTCGTCTGGCGGCTCGACCAGTTGGGCCAATTCCTGAAGGACCTCATCGAATTGGCCGAACGGCTCGATGCCGCTGGCGTCGGGCTGCGTAGCTTGCACGATGCCATCGACACTGGGTCGAGTGGCGGATGGCTGGTGCTCCATATGTTCGGAGCGCTCGTCGAGTTCGAGCGCGACCTACTGCGCGAACGGGTCCGGTCGGGGTTGGCCGCCGCCAGGGCGCGGGGCAAGGCTCTGGGGCGCAAGCCGAGACAGCGGCCCAAGTCAGACCGGCTCGCGTGCAAGGTGCTGGCCTTGGGCGCGGCGGGGCGAAGCTATCGACCGATCGGCAGAGAACTGGGGCTCAGCAAAAATGCGGTGGCGGAAATTGTCAAACGGGACAGGGAGGCAAAAGGGCGGGACGCTTCCGAAATGCCAGGCTAGAGTCTGTCTGATTTAAGTAGAATCATATCCTGCATGTCGGATGTATGCGGCGCACTCGTGAGGCTGGAAGTGATCGAGTAGGGCTCCGATGCGCCGCCATATGGCTTCGATGGTCCTTTCCTCGGCTTTCCGGACCAAGGTTTTGAGCTTTGCGAACATCATCTCGATGGGATTGAGATCGGGACTGTAGGGCGGCAGGAAGAGCAGATGGGCGCCGACATTCCGTATGGCATTGCGCGCCGCGGCTCCTTTGTGACTGCCCAGGTTGTCGAGAACGACGACATCGCCCGGTGCCAGGGTGGGCACCAGGAATTGCTCGACCCAGGCCGTAAACATGGTGCCGTTGATCGGCCCATCCAGGACCAGAGGAGCCACGATCCTGTCGTGACGCAGGCCCGCCAGGAAAGTCAGCGTCTTCCAATGGCCGTGGGGAACTTTGGCGAGGTAAGGCTGGGCCTGCGCACACCACCCCCGGGTGCGGGTCATGTTGGTCTTCACCCAGGTCTCGTCGATGAAGACCAGGCGCTTGGGATCGATCTTATGCTGGTGGGCTTTCCAGCGCGCTCGGAAGCGAGCCAGCTTCGTCCCATCCTGCTCCTTGGCCAGCAATGTTTTTTTTGAAGCTGAGGCCCAATCGGCGCACGCATCGCCAGACGGTGTCCGGCGTCACCACTGTGCCGCGTTCCGCCAGTTCCGCCGTCAGCGCCCGGATCGTCAGGTCGCCCTTCTCAGCCAGCCGCTCGCGCAGCCAATCCACCACATCCGGCCCCAGCACGAAGGGACGATGACCGCCCATCTTGCCCGGCTCAAGCCCTTGTCCGGCACGCTGCTTCTGACCGATCCGCACGGCCGTCGCAACCGAGACGCTGAACTGCTGCGCCACCGCGCGGGTCGTCAGGCCACTCGCCAACGCAGCCCCAATGCGCTCTCGAAGATCCAGAGACAACGGACGTGCCATCAGGGTTGATCTCCCAAATCAGTCAACCCGTTGAATCACATATCCGCTCCCTCGGGAATCCCCATCTCCGATTCAGACACAAACAGACAGACTCTAGACGCAGGGCGGCCGGTCGCGTGGAGGGCGGACGACCAAAATCCATGCCCTAACCGACACTGCCTGCCGCCCCGTCGCCTTCCTGCTGACCGGCGGCCAGGTCGCCAATTGCGTGGCCGCCGACAGGCTGCTGGACCAGTTCACGACCGCTGAACTGGTGCACGGGGACAAGGGTTACGACACGAACGCCGTGCGCCGGAAGATCGAGGAAAAGGGCGCAGCGCCCAACATCCCGCCTAAGGCCACCGACGCTGGAAGAACTGCTTCTCGCCTTACCTGTACCGCAACCGCAATGCCATCGAGCGCATGTTCAACCGGCCGAAGGACTTCCGACGCATCGCCACCCGCTATGACCGGCTTGCCATCAACTTCTTGGCCGCCGTCCACATTGCCGCGATTGTCAGCTACTGGTTATGAGTCCTGGCCCTAGCTGATCGGCGCCACCTCCTTCCATGTGCTTCCGGGCTACAGCAACAGACCACACAGCCAACTGCGGGTGAACGGTCTGCTCGACTGCTCGGCTTGGAGCACCGATCAGAACCGGTCTGAGGTGAGGAAAATCAACCGCTTCAGCGCACCAGACCGGGGCTCTGATTAGGCGCTCCTAGAGCACGGTTGGAGCGGTAAAGGCGAAACCGCGAGCGTGCACCGTGCGCAACGGCAGGGCTTCTCCGGCATCGGCCTCCACCCTTCGGCGCAGCCGGTGCACCAGAAGATCGATGCCCCGGGCGTCGCCCTGGATGCGTTCGGCCAGCATGCGGCGGTCGATGGTCGCGCCGGGGGTTTCGAAGAACGGCGACAGGAAGCGCACCTCCGCCTCGCTCAGCAGGACGATGGTTCCGCCCGGCGTGACGAGGCGCCACTGTTCGGCGTCGAGGTGCCAGGCGGGCGCCGGGACGGCCGGCGGGTGCCCCCGACGGCGCATGACGGACAGGACGGCAGCCTCCAACTCACGCAGATCGATCGGCTTGACCAGATACATGTCGGCTCCGGAATGCAGCCCCAGGATCCGGTCCTCGACCCGGCCGCGCGCCGTGACGATGACCAGCCCCGGCCGTGGATCGGCGTTCGACAGCCGCCCGGCGATCGACACCCCATCCTCGCCCGGAAGGCCGAGGTCAAGGACGACGATGTCCGGCGGGCGATCGGCCAGGGCCAGATCCATCTCCCGCGCCGAACCGGCGGTCCGCACCGTCATCTGCCGGCGCTGGAGGAAGGAGACGATCTCCTCCCGCAGATCCGCGTGGTCTTCGACAACGAGCACGTCGACGGGCATGGCCGATGGTCCTTGGTAAAGAGGGGCCGGTGGGTCAGGCGGCTTCGCGGGCGTCGCCGTCCGACGCCAGGGCATCCTGCAGCGGCAGCCGGATGACGAACAGGGTCCCGCCGCCCGGCCGGTCCCGCACCGCGACCGTGCCGCCATGGGCGGCGACGATGCTGCGGGTCAGGTACAGGCCCAGCCCGGCGCCCGGCACGCCGCCGGTGTCGACGCAGCGGTAGTACTTCTCGAAGATGCGCTCGCGCTCGGTGTCGGGCACGCCCCGTCCCCGGTCGGCGACGGTCAGCACCGCCTCCCGGCCATCGCGCTCCAGCGTAACCTCGACGGCGCTGTCCGGCGGCGAGTATTTCACCGCGTTCTCCATCAGGTTCGACAGGGCGACGCCGATCAGCGGCGCGTCGCCGGCCGTCACCGGCAGGTCGCCGGTGCGGACCGCGATGCGGTGCCGGGGAGAGGCGGCCTGGGTGGCGTCGACGATCTCCCGGACCAGCACCGCCAGATCGAGGCTGCCGGTGCGCAGGACCAGCCCGGCCCCTTCGATGCGGTCGTCGAGCAGGCAGGCGTCGATCATGCCGTTCATGTAGGCCACCGCCCGGCCGATCCGGGCCAGCCGCTCCTGCGCGGTGGCGTCGGGGGCGTCCAGTTCGAGGTTCTGCGCCGCCATGGCGATGACGGTCAGCGGCGTGCGGAACTCGTGGCTGATCATCGCCAGGAACTGCCGCTGGGTCGCGCGCGCGGCGCGTTCCAGGCCGGCGACGGTTTCCGCCATTTCCTTCGCCTTGGTCAGCTCCTGTTCGAGCTGGCGGCGCCGGCTGATGTCGTTCACGGCGACGAGGCGGGCCGGCCGGCCCTCGTGCTCGATAGCCACCATCGACGCCAGTGCCCAGAAACGGTTGCCGGCGCTGTCCTGCAGCTCGACCTCGGCGTTCTCGACACCGCCGTCGCGCTCCAGCCGGGTGAGCAGCCGGTCACGGTCGGCCGGGTCGCAGAAGAGGTCGGCGGCCGGGCGCGGGACCGGCGCCGCGTCGGGATCGCCGAGAAACCGGCCTCGCGCCCGCCGGTTGGCGTAAAGCGTCACCGCCCCGGCCGCATCGGACAGCAGGATGGGAAAGGGCGCGGCCTCCAGGAGGGCGCGAAGCTGTGATTCCCGGTCGTGCAGGACGGCGTTGGCGCGGTCCAGGGCGTCGGTGCGCTCCGCCACCCGCTGCGCCAGCTCGGCCTCGTTCCGGCGCAGCGCCTCGACCAGCGCCCGCTGGGCGTGCGCTTTCTCGACGCGCAGCTGGCGGAGCTGCGCCGCGAGCATGGCGGCGAAGAACAGCATCTCCAGCATCGGAGCGTAGGCCGGCAGATAGTAGGTTGCGTCCGTCCAGGGCAGGACGCCGGCGTTGCGCAGCCCGGCCAGCAGGTTCCCCGCGGCCAGGGCCAGCCAGCCGAACACCATGTAGAGGGCGGGCCGGTCGCCGGCCAGGCGGCACTGGACACTGGCTGCCATCCCAGCGACCAAGACCACCAGCAGCAAGTTGGTGGCGACGGGAATCACCAGCGACCGCGTGTCGCCGTCGAGAACGGGATAGCCGGCCAGCAGCCCGGCGACAAGCAGCGCCGGGACGGCCAACACGGGAACCGCCCACCGTGCATGGCGCCGTAGCGGCAGCGCCGTCAGCAGGAATCCGGCGCCGAAGACTCCGGCGCCGACCAGCCAGACGATCGAGGAGATGTCGCCGAAGAAGAAATGCCCGCCCCACAGCAGGACATCCAGCCCGTTCATGGCCATGACATGCCCGGTGGTGGCCAGGGCCGAGGCGGCGTAGAACGCCATCGGCAGGCTGGGAAGCGCCACCGCCAGCAGCAGCGCGCCCAGCCCGAGGATGCCGATGACGGCGGTCAGCATGGTGTGGATCTGGATCCTCGCCTGCTCAGAGACCCAGAAGGCGCCGGGCCGCCACAGTTCGAGCGGCAGGGCCATCGAGCTGGTGGACACCGCCCGCAGCCACAGCCGATGCTCCCCGGCGGGCAGGTCGATGCCCGCCGCGTGCAGGCGGGTCGGCATGGCGCGCTCGTCGGCGACGCGGTCACCGAGCCGCAGCAGCGGCGGCGGGTCCGCCTCCGCCGGAGCCCCGGAATTTCCCGAACTCCAGGACCCCCAGGCTTCCAGCCGGTCGAAGTTGGGGATGTCGAGAGCAAGGAAATAGCGGCCGGCGCCCTGCGGCGCGACCGACAGTTCCACACGCAGCCAGACCGCGTCGGCGGTGAAGCCCAGGCTGTGGCCTTCGGCCAGTCTGGGGGCCGGTTCGAAGCGGTCCGCATCGCGGCCCATCACGTCGGTGACGGCCAACGCATGGCCGGGATCGCGCAGCAACGCAAAGCCGGACAGGGCCAGCCGGTTGCGGCCGTCCACCCGCACCGCCTCGGCCGCCGCACCGCCGGCGACCAGCAGCATCAGCATCGCCAGGACGCCGCACCATCCGGCGCGGATGGCCCGCAACTCCGATCGCCCCGTCATCGCCATCCACCACCGGTCATGTCCACCGGACCCGATCTTTCCCCTTTCCCCCGGCTTTTGGAAAGGTGGATTCGTGTCCGGAAACCGCCGCGCCTTCCCTCACCAGGACCAGCGCAGCCCGGCCGACAGGCCGTGGTCACTGTCGCGGCGGCGGATCTCGCCGAGATAGCCGACCTGGAGCGAGAGCCGCTGCGTCATCGCCACATTGACCCCGGCGCCGACCACCGCCGCGTCGCGGCCCGGCCGGCTGGAGCGCACCGTGAAGCGCGCGCCGTTCAACACGCCGGTCGCCGAGGCATCGACGCCCCGCCAGTCATGCTCCCAGCCGAGCAGCCCGGTCGGCTCGACCGCCGTCTCGCCGAGGCTGATCCGGGTGCCGGCGCGCAGGGCCAGCGAGCTGCGCAGGGCGTTCTGCGTCGCCGCCTCCTCGCTCAGGCCCAGCAGCGGCGTGCCGGTCTCGGTGAAGCTGCCGCGCTGCAGCCGGTCCCAGCGCAGGCCGACGCGGGGCTCGACCCAGGCGTCGCCGTCCAGCGCCACGCGGACGCCCGCCGACAGCTCCGCCGAGAGGTCGTCGCCGTCCGCCTCGCCCGACGCCGCCCCGGCGACGGCGCCGAACACCACCGACCGTGAGGTTTCATAGCGGCTGTGGCCATAGCCCAGCGCGGCGTCGACGAAGGCCGCACCCGGTGTCCAGCTTCCATAGGCGGTCGCCTGGTAGCTGTCGACCGTGCCTTTGCCAAGCCCGCCGTCGGCCTTCACGCGGGTGCGCAGGAAGCCCAGCGCCACGCCGGCCGTGAGGTTTGGGTCGAAGGCGTGGTCGGAACCGACCATGAAGCCGCCGGTGAAACGGTCGACCGCTCCGCCGTCGCCGCCGCTGCGGCCGCGGCCGACCAGCGGCTGGCCCCACAGGCCGGTGGCGCCGCCCGCCGCCCTGGCGCCGCCGTCCGCCCCCTCCGGCAGGCCGGTGGCCGACCGCGCCTTGCCGTCGAACAGGAACTGCACCACGCCCGCCACCGGACCCGGCGCGCCGGACGTTCCACGCCCGGCCGCCTGCCGGGCCTCGACGGCGCGGCCGAACCGGCGGCGGTTGGCGCGGTCGGCGGCCAGCGTGTCGGCGTGGATCTCGCCGGAGAGCTGGTTCAGCGCCGGACCGATGCGGTCGCCCGACAGGCTGTGGAGGTTGTCGAACAGCGCCTGCGCCGTGGCGTCGGCCGCCTGCCCGCCGGCCACTGGCCGGAAACTCTCCAGCGCGGCACCCACCGCCCGCTGGTTCGCGCTCTGGGCGAGGCCGGCCGCGCCGAGGTCGGCGTAGCTGGCCGGCGTCGCCACCAGGGCGATGGCTCTGCTGCCGTAGATCAGGTCGAGCCGCGTGCCGGCCGCCAGCCCGCCGGCCGGCTGGTCGAGCGTGGCGAAGCGGCCGGCGACGCCGCCGTCGGCGGTGACCACGGTGAAGCTCTGACCCAGCGAGGGCGTGAAGCTGTTGGTCGCCGAGCCGCCGATCCCGCGCAGGACCGGCGTCAGCCGGCCGCCGGCGGTGAAGGAGGCGCCGGCCACCACCACCTGATCGTGGTTGCCCGCCCCCGTCCCGGTGCCGGTGCCGTCGATCTCGACCTGGTAGACCGAACTGGCGTTCAGCGTGACCGGGGCGGTGAAGAACAGGGTGCCCGGCGAGTTGCCCGGCGCCAGGATGCCGGAAACCGAGGTGATGCCGCCGATGACCCCGCCGCCGCTCAGCGTCGCGCCGTCGGCGACGGTGACGGCACCGGTGACCTCGCCGTTGACCTTGGCCGAGCCGCCGCTCTCCACCTTCAACGAGGAGGCGACCGTGCCGTCGCTGTTGATGGTGACGGCGCCGTTGCCGACCGTGACTGGTGCCGAGACGCTGCCGCCCTGCTCGACGGTGACGGCGCCGCCGCTGACCGTCACCGGGGCCGAGACGCTGCCGCCGCCGGCCACGGTCACGTCGCCCGACTGAACGCTCAGGCCACCGCTGTTGGACACGCTGCTGGAAACGACCAGGGTGCCGGAGCCGTTCACCGTCAGCTGCCCCGCTCCGGTGATCGAGCCGGACAGGGTGACGGTCGAGCCGTTCGGGTTGATCACGCCGTTGGTGGCCTCGACCTTGACCGTCTGGGTCAAGGTCAGCGGCGCCGTCGGCTTCAGCGTGCCGCCGTCGAAGGTCACGGTGGTGGCCTGCACCGCCCCATCCTCGTTGGTGAAGGTCGGCTGGGAACCGTCGATCACCCCCGTGGTGACGGTCGGGGTGGTTGGAGTGGTCGGCGTCGTCACGACGGGAGTGGTTGGAGTGGTTGAAGTGGTCGGTGTCGTGACCTCCGGTGTCGTCGGGGTGACGACGACGGGAGTCGTCACCTCGGGCGTGGTCGGCGTCGTGACCACCACCGGCGGCGGGGGGGGAGGCGGAGGCGGCGAGGTCACGTTGGCGACCAGCACCGTATCGTTGGCGGCGATGGTGTAGCCGTTCAGGTCCACCGTCCCGACATAGGCCGTACCGGCCGCCGCCGTCCAGGTTTCCGATCCGGCCGACACCACCGAAAGGGTGGTGCCGGTGAAGCTTGGCGCCGTCGAGGCGCTGTTGCCGCGGATCAGGGCGACCGTGGCGCCGTTGGTCAGTGTGACGCCGCTCAGCGTCGGCGTGACGGTGACGGTTCCTGCACCCGGCGTGTAGTTGGCGGTGTTGGTCGTGTTGACGATGTAGCCGGTGCCGCCGCTGCCGATGGTGAAGGTGATGGCGCCCGTGCCGTTGATGTTGCCGGCCACCGTCAGCGCCGAGCTGCCGAGCGCCAGCGTGCCGTAGTTGGTGAGCGCCCCGACGGTGCCGGTCCCGCTGAGCGTCGCCCCCGGCGCGATGGAGACGCTGCCGATGGTGCCGGTCACCGCCAGCGTGCCGCTGCCGATGGTGGTGCTGCCGGTGTAGCTGTTGGCACCCGACAGGGTCAGGGTGCCGCTGCCGGCCTTGGTGAAGCCGCCGGTACCGGACATGACGCCCGACAGGGTGGTGCTGGCGGCATCGCCGGCCGTCAACGTGCTGGACCCCAGCGCGACGTCGCCGGCGCCGGACAGGGCGCCGATCGTCAGGTTGGTGTTGATGGCGAAGGTCGCGCCGCTCGAAATGCTGACCGCGCCCGTGCTGGCGAGAGCGGTGGCGGAGGCGGCCGTCAGCGTGCCGCCGGTGATGGTGGTGCCGCCGGTGTAGCTGCCGGTTCCCGACAGGGTCAGCCTGCCGGTGTTCGCCTTCACGAACCCGCCGGTGCCGGTGATCGAACCGGACATGGTGGTGTTCAAGGGGGCTTCGGCGTTGCTGGTCAGGGTGTGGCTGTCCAGGTTGATCACGCCGGAGCCCGTCAAGGCGCCGACCGTCTCGTCGGCGCCGAGCTTGAGCGTGCCGTCGCCGTTGACCGCCACCGCCTTGGTGTCGGGAAGGGCCGAGCCGCCCATCAGGGTCAGCGTTCCGGCGTTGACGGTGGAGTTGTTGCCGATGCCGTTGACCCCGGACAGGACCAACTCGCCGGCGCCGTTCTTGTACACCCCGCCGCCGGTCAGGCTCGACGCGATGGTCGCGGTGACGCCGCTGTCGACGACGATGGTCGCGGCCGGGCTGCCCAGCCCGATGGTGCCGCCGGTCAGCAGGTAGCCGTTCGTCGCGAAGGTCATCCCGGCCGCCGAGACCGAGCCGGAGACGGTCACCGTCCCGGCCGTGCCCTGGAAGAAGGGCGTGATGGTGCTGCCCGTCAGCGTGCCGTTGCTCGTGCCGTCCACCTTGGTCCAGTTGGTTCCGGCGCTGCTCCAGGTGCCGTTGCCGCCGTCCACGGTGCTGTTGGCGGCGTTGCCGCCCGTGTCGCCGTCCCAGTAGAGCCGGCTCGCCTGCGACAGCGTCACGACCAGGTAATTCTTGTTGCTGGCGATCGTGGTGGTGGTCGAAGCCTCCAGGCCGGAGGACGGGGCGGTGACGGTGACGTTGGTGTAGTCGGTGCCGACCGTGCCGCCGCTGGCGATCGTGTAGGTGCCCGCCGCCAGGGTTCCCGACGGCGCCGCCATCATGACGACCGACCCGTTGGTCAGGGTCAGGCCGGCCGAGGCGTTCAGCGCGCCGTAGACGGAGGTGGAGACGACGCCGAGTTGCAGTTCCGCGCCGGAGGGCTGGGTGTAGGAGCCGGCGATGGTGGTGGCGCGGGCGGTGTAGAGGGTGCCGGTGTTGGTGACCGTCCCGGTGCCCGAATTGGCCGAGACGTTGCTGTTGAGCGCGATGTTGCCGGTGAAGGTGACGCCGCCGGACGAGGTGATCGTGCCGGCGTTGGTGATCGTGCCGCCGGTCAGCGTGCCGTAGATCGTGCCGGTGCCGCCCGCGATCGTCAGGCCGGTGGTCCGGCTGTCGTTGATGTTGCCCGCGATCACGCCCGTGTTGGACAGCGAGGTGATCGTGCCGGTGCTGGCGATCGAGAGGGCGTTGCCGGACGTTCCCTGGATCGTGCCGCTGTTGGTCAGGGTTGCGAGCGTTCCCTGCACCCGGACGCCGTTGGCCCCCTTTATCAGTCCGGCAGTGTCCAGCAGCGTGAGCGAGGTCGCCGTTCCCGTCACGGAAAACACGTAGCCGGACGTCGAGGTGAGCGTGCCGGTGCCGCTGTTGAGCACGCTCCCGGCGCTCGTGGTCCCGTTCAGGGCGAGGGCTCCGTTGACTCCGCTCGTCTGGATCAGCCCCGAATTGGTGAGGGTGCCCAGCGCAACGCTGCTGATGGTGACGCCGACGGAGGTTCCGGCGATCGTTCCGGAGTTGGTGATCGTGCCGATCCGCCCGTTCGACGACGTCTCCAGACCGATCGTGCCGCTTATGGAGCCGGTGTTGTGGATGCTGGTGATCGTCGCGGAGCCGTTGATGACGATGCCGCTCCCGCTGGCCGGGGTGATGGCGCCGTCGTTCCAGAGACTCCCGGCGGTTCCCGTGACGTAGATGGCGGCGGCCGACGCCGGGGAGACGGTTCCGGTGGAGGTGATCGACAGGCTGTTGCCGCCCGTGACCGTCTGCATCGTGGAGAGGGTGGTGCCGGTGATGGTGTTGGTCACCGCGTCCGCCGGCATGGGGCCCAGCACGCCCGCCATGACGATCATGGAGGCTCCCGCCAAGAGGGTCCAGCGCAGGGCGGAAAGCTTGCGGGCGGAAACGGTCAGCATCTTCGTCCTACCTCGGTCGTTCATCCGGCCCGGGATCGGGAGGCTTGCCTCAATCCGGCCGGAGGGTGATTCTTGGGCGCAAACACACGACATCCACAGGTTGCCGCTATCCAATTGGCCGGCTATTGAAAAATTCTTAAACAATAGTTCTTGGGAAAAAATCTCGCCGGCTCAAGGCAATTCCTACTTATCGATATCAATCACAATGAAAAAGTCAATGACACTAAATGTAACATGATTTCTTTCCAGATCTTTCCAGATCTTTCTAATTCTTTCACTTGGAATTCTGGCATCGTTATTGCCAATAGATGCCGATTTTGCTAAGCTATTTGACGAAATGAAAAGAACGCTCATTGCGTGCAGACCGGCCCGGCCGGATGCCCGGCAGGTGGTTTACGCGCCGGTCCGGCCGCGGCATGACGGACGGGCGCATCGATGGACAAGGATGTCATGAAAACCTGGAAGGCCGTTCCACTTGTCCTCGCCCTGGCCGCCGCCGGAACGGCGCCCGCCCCGGACGCCGCCTTGGCGGCCGACCCGCCCGCCAAGGCGGACGCCGCGCCGGCGCCCCTGTGGAGCAAGCGCTGCGTCAAGGAGGCCGGCGACCGCGAGAGCTGCTTCATCGAGCAGTACGCCGTGGCGATGCCGGCGAACGCCATCCTGCTGAACGTCCTGGTCGGCTATCTGGCGCCGGAGGGAAAGCCCCGCCTGATCATGACGGCGCCGCTCGGCGTGCTGCTCCAGCCGGGGCTGGCGATGAGCATCGATTCCGCCAAGCCCGTCACCCTGCCGTTCGAAAGCTGCCAGGCCGGAGGCTGCCGCATGGTCGCCGACCTCGACCAGTCCAGCCTCGACCAGTTCCGGCGCGGCGACAAGGTGACGGTGCGCTTCGTCACCGCCGACCGGAAGGCCGTCGACATTCCGGTTCCGCTGAAGGGGTTCGACGCGGCCCTGAAGCAGCTCAGGAAATAGACCGGCCATGGCTCGTTCGCCCCGCCCCGGCAAGCCGGGACAATCCCGCTCCCGCGCCGCCGCTCCCCCGCCGCAGGGAATGCCGGTCGAACAGGCCGTCGATCTGGCCTACCGTCACTGGGAGGCGGGCCAGCTTCCGGAAGCGGAAAGCCTCTGCCGGCAGGTGCTGGCGGTGCTGCCCGCCCAGATCGACACCCACCATCTGCTCGGCCTGATGGCGCACGCGGCCGGCCGCCTCGACCTCGCCATCGAGCACATGCGCCAGGCCTGCGGGCATCCGGCGGCGCCGGCCGCCTATTTCAGCAATTTCGGCGAGCTGTGCCGCCGCGCCCGCCGGTTCGAGGAGGCCGAGCGCGCCACCCGGCAGGCGGTGGCGCGGGACTGGCTGGCCCCCGGCATCTGGAGCAACCTCGGCATCATCCTCCAGGAGGCGGGAAAGCTGGAGGACAGCCTGCGCTGCCTGCAACGCGTGCTGACGCTGGCGCCGGAGATCCCGGAGGGCCACAACAACCTCGGCAACACACTCCTGCTGCTCGAACGACCGTGGGAGGCCGCCCGGCGCTACGGCGCGGCCCTCGTTCTCAACCCGCTCTACACCGACGCATGCAGCAACCTGGGCAAGCTGACGGCCGCCCTCGGGCAGCCCGAGCAGGGCATGGCCCTGCTGCGCCGCGCCATCGACATCGCCCCGCGCATGGCCGACGCCTACCTCAACGCCGCCGAACTGGAAGGCGAACGCGGGCGCTGGGCCGACGCGCTGAACTGGCTGGAGGCCCTGCGCGACTTCGCCCCCGACAACCCGAAGCTTGCCGCGGCCCACGCCGTCGTCCTCGCCCAACTCGGCCGCACCGGCGACGAAGCGGCACCGGAGCGCAGGCCGGAATGACCAACCCGCGGGCGCTGGAGGAGGAGGGGCGCGCCCTGCTGGCGGCCGGCAAGCCGGAGGAGGCGGAGCGCTGCGCGCGGCAGGCGTTGGCCGAAGGCGGCGGATCGGCGAACGGCTGGCACCTGCTGGCGGTCGCCCTGCGCACCCAGGGCCATCTCGACGAATGCCGGCGTATCTATGAGCTGCTGGTCGACAAGCTCCCCGGCAACCTGAGCCTGCGTTTCGAACTGGCGGAAACGCTGCTGCTGATGGGAGAGTTCGAGCGCGGCTGGCGCGAGTATCACCACCGCTACGGCATGCCGCACACCGCCCAGCTCGAACGGCGGGTGCAGCGCCCGCGCTGGGACGGACGGCCGATTCCCGGCAAGACGCTGCTGATCCACGACGAGCAGGGCTATGGCGACACCTTCCAGTTCCTGCGCATGGTGGCCTGGGCAAAGGCGCGCGCCCAAGCCCGCGTCGTCCTCCAGATCAACCACGAGCAGGCCGGTTTCGCCCGGCGGTCGGCCGGGGCCGACGAGCTGGTCCTGCGCGGCCAGTTGCCGCCGCCCTTCGATGTGCATTGCGAAATGATGAGCCTGCCGATGGCGATGGGCCTGACGCCCTCCAACCTGCCCGGCGCAATCCCCTACCTGAGCGCCGAGGCGTCCCGTGTGAAGCGTTGGCGCAAGCGGCTGGCCAGCCTGCGGAAGCCACTGGTCGGTCTGGTCTGGGCCGGACGGCCGACCCACCTCAACGACGCCAACCGCTCCATGACCCTGGACCGTCTGGCGCCGCTGGCGGTGGCCGGCGGGACGTTCCTGGCGCTTCAGAAAGGGCCGTCGGCGGCCCAGGCACTGACTCCGCCGCCGGGGATGCGGATCGAGCGGCTGGACGGCGAGATCGCCGATTTCGAGGACACGGCGGCTATCCTGACCGTCGCCGATCTGCTGGTTTCGGTGGACAGCGCCCCGGTGCATCTGGCCGGCGCGCTGGGCCGCCCGGCCTGGGTGCTGCTTCCCTACGTTCCGGATTGGCGATGGCTGATGCGGCGCGACGATTCTCCCTGGTACCCGACGCTGCGGCTCTTCCGCCAGCCGTCGCGTGGGGATTGGGACAGCGTTTGCCGAAGGATCGCGGCTGAATTGCCGGGCCGTCACGGAACATCTTTGTGAATCGGCCTGAGGTTCTGACACCGATCAGCGCGGAAACGCGTTGACAGTAATAGAAACCAGTGGAGGCCACCCGCACGCTGCTGCACAGTCTTTTTATCCTTTGTTGATCCTCTTCTGGTTCCGTCTGACCTTTTGGGTTGGAGTGACAAGCCCTGCGCGCTCCGCGCGATCCAGCAATGCCTTCACCGACGACGCCGACCACGAGGGGCCGCCACGCGGGGCGCGGATGCGCATCTCCTCCAAACGGGCGGCGATGGCCCGCAGGCTGAGGTTCGGATCGGCTCCCTTGATGCCGGCGATGACCAAGAGGATGTCTTCCTTGGGCGGCTTGCGCAGTGCCGGCTCGATCAGGGCCGGCTCAGCCAGCCCCTCCGCGACGAGACGGCGCACCGCCCGCGACAGCCGGTCGGCCGTCCAAGGCCGATCGGGCGAGCCCAGCCGCCCGAGGGACTTGGCCACCTTACCCCACGAATTCGCTGGGCGAAGCGCACGCACCTTGGGCAGCCACGCCGCCGTGCTGGCCAACAGGTCCGCCATGTATTGCCGGTCCCGAATCGCCGAGAGCTGAGCGATCGCCTCCGGATCGCGCCGCTTGAGCGCCGGGTTGCCGCCCACCCGGCCGCGGGCCTTGGCCGCCCGCAGGCCAGCCTTTGTCCGCTCACGGATCAGGGCGCGTTCCAGTTCGGCGGCGGCGCCGAGCACCTGGAGGGCGAACTTCCCCTGCGGCGTCGAGGTGTCGATTGGATCGCGCAACGACTTGAAGTGGGCGCCGACGGCCTCCACCCTCTCGATCACTTCCAGCAGGTGGGAGAGGGAGCGGGCCAGTCGGTCGATGCGGGCTACCACCAGGATATCGCCGCGCTGCATATGGGCAACGGCCTTGGCCAGTTCCGGTCTCGACCGGCTGGCGCCCGATGCCTTCTCCTCGAAGATCACCCCGCAGCCGGCGGCCTTCAACTCGTCGAGCTGGCTGAAGGTCGCCTGATCCTCGGTGGACACACGGACGTAGCCGATCAGGGCCATGGGGAAGCTCCGGGACGGAGGAGAAATCGTCCCTTTGTACAGTTTGATCAGTTCTGAGAAAATGATCGTTTGGCCGCCTGTACAGACAGTTTGAACAGACTCCAGCCCACTCCGGCATCGCCGCACGGTGGGAGAAGACCGTTGCACGGAGCAGCGGAAAGCCCTGGTAACCGGCGTCGTGAAACCCTCCCGAGTATAGGGCGACAAGATGCCAAGCTACTCGGAGTATGCCGAAACGGAGAAGCGCCTGCGTCGTGGGAGTAACGCCCAGCCGGGGACTGGGTGCCAGTCAAGGTTATTGGGATCGTCGGTAAAGGTTATTGAGGTCGAAGGGGCACCGACGCAATGCGCCAGTTCACGCTATTACAACCAGGATTTCGACCGAAACGGCTTCAGTATAGGTTATTTCGCCAGCCGATATGGTCGTCGGTCGAAACGCGGGCGTAGCCGATAAGTGTCATGGCGAATTTCAAGCCAAGATGGAGACAGTGCCCTATTGTAAAGTTTTTAGAGATACGAGCAAACGAGGGTTTCAGAGCACTCCATTTCCTTTACAAGAGCCCGACGGATGGGCCCCGGTCTGGCCGGGAGGCATCTCTCCTGCCGCTTGCGCCGGCACCTGGCTGAGGCCCGCGCGACAAGACGCCAAGCCGATCGATCACTCTGGGCCGCGCGGTCGAAGCTGCAGAGGAAGCAGGCCGCAGTAGGCAAGCCAACGCTGTCGAGAGTTTTTCTCGCCATCTCAATGGGATGCACTCAACCCAAGGCTTGCGTCTCGGGCTATTCACATGAATCACTTTTATTTCACGATTGCGATTCGCCAAATGACAGCGGAAGAGGGGTGGCGGCCCCGAACATCTCGCTGACTTCGTCCATTGATCGACAGCTGGAGCAGTAGACGGCTTCCGAACGATTCACCCTCAAACCACCGCAACTCCTTGAACTGTCACGATGCACGCTTTGGCACCGCTCCCTCCTCCTGCTCTTCCCGGCCCGCCGGAGCAAGCCACCACGGCAGTCAGTGGCCTGACCCAGGCGACGGTCAAGGGGCCTTCCATGACCCGGTCGGCCGGCGTACCATCACCACCGTCAGGTGCGGCATGCAGGGCGCGGAACGACCGGTACAGCGGGGTGGTTCATGCAGGACACAGATCGGCAGGGCACAGATCGCCAGAAACGCCTCCGGGCAGCCATCGACCTCCTGCCTCTGGGCAAGCGCCAGAAGGCACTCGCCATGGAAAGCATCGACAGCATGTCAGCGGACGAGCAAAGCGATATGCTCGCACTTTACGATCGAACAATCAGCCACCTTCCAGCAGCTCTGGAAGCCGTCAGACAACTGCGCGGCATCGCTCCAATCGTTCAAGTTGCCAATCCATTGTCCGATACTGAGCGGTGACATGCCACGTCTCATATCCGCAGCCGATGCCAGACGACAATTCTCTACGATCCTCAAGCAGGCCGCCAGCGGCCGGACGGTGATCATCACCCAGCGCGGGCAGCCCATGGCGCGGCTGGAGCCATATGCGCCGCCCTCCGCCACTGGCGATGCCTGCTCCGCTTGGAATCGCTTGTTCCAAACCTTGGATGAGGGTGTGCACCTCAACACCCGGAGAGGGGATCGCAATTCCTTGTACGACCGACGATGAGTGGCCCCACTTGGTGTAACAGCCGGCCGCCATCGGTTTATAAGCGGCGTTTCCAGGGGACCCGGCACGCCCATGGGGGACCGGGTCCTCGCTGGAACGATCACGCCACAACCGCTCTCCGCCCGACAGCCGGAGGTGTGTCGATAACTGGATACCGGCGCCATGGAGAAGTTCCAGTGGGCCGACATGATTCTCTTCGACACGTCGATCGGCATGAAGACATGGCGTGAGCGCTGCGGATCGGCCTCGATGAGACGCGGCCAATCCGCAGCCGTACCGAAGTCAATCCCGGCGATGTGGTGGACAAATCGGGTAGGCATGCCGGAAACGCCGTCCGCGCACGATGTGATTGACCGTTCCGGAATTCAAACCAACCTGAATACTCGCTTCTGTCTGGCTGGTCATCTCTACGTTCACCAACCACAACACGTAGCAAGCTTTCATAAACGTAGCCTTTCTCGACTGGTGGGAACACATGCCGCTACGATCGCCTCCTTCTGGAGAGGCCTGCCATGGGATTTTCGCGATCGAACTCTATGGGGCTTAGGCCCCAAAACCGGCTCCCTGGACGCGGTTTCTTGATTGTCCACACCGTGGTGCGACTAACATCAAACTTACGGGCAACATCCTTCACTGGCCATTCTCCGGAAAGGACGGCGCACAGAATACGCCCGGCGTGTTCAAGCGAAATGTCGGGGGGACGACCAGATGAGTGCATGGCAATAGCTCTCTCGAGCACTGAAGTAATCAGCGCTTGACAAGCCCACACCCGTGCGCAATCCTCATGACTGTGGAGTTGAGGACTGCGCAAGAGCATACTCATTTTCTGAAAAGGGCGACCGTTCCCGCGGCCGCCCTTTTTGCGTTGCCTAGCCTATTCCATCTTTCCCTCCGTCCGTCGCCTAGCATATATTCGGTGACGCTCTGCTCTCTGTGTTCCAGTCAGAATTATTTGACCTGCGAGTGCAAGAGCCTTTTTCTCTCTGCCGCAAAGTCCGGTGAGCGCATCGGAGGCGCTGTATGAATCCATGGGAACAGGGTGTGCGAGCCGCCCTAGCCGAACGACGCAATCGGCTGGAGGAAATCGGCCGGGAAATCACCGACTTGGAACGTCAGATCGAGACATGCCGGCAACGCCTCGCATCACTCGCGGCGGATCGCTCCTCGGTCGAAAACCAAGCATTCCTGCTTGAAGAGATCGTGGATCAGGCGGCAGCCGGCGTGCGTCCCGGTGGGGAAGAAATTGCGTCAATCCTGCGGTCGCAGAGTGCATCACCATCGGCCAGGGTAGCGCCTTCAGCGCCCTCTTCCCTTCCGTCTGCTCCCTCAGGTCCGAAGGTTGAGGCGATGCTCGACGTCCTGAGAGGCTTCGGTCATACGGGCGCAAGCGCCAAAGCTCTGGCTGACGCTTGCGCCATAGCCGGGGTTGAACTGAAGAATGGCTGGGTCAGCAGCTCTCTGTCACAAAAGAAGAAGCAGGGGAAGGTTGTCGGGCAGAACGGGATCTGGTGGGCCGTCGAACATGCACCTGGCGACCTTGTATCCCTGCTGCACACTGTGCAGCTCTCGCCGAACAAGATCCCTCAACCGAGCTTGAGTGACACTATCAGACAGAGGTTGCTATCGATGGGAGAGCAAGGCGCCGCAACCCGAGAGCTGTTCGAGCGAATTGTGACACTCCGCCCTGAGACCACTTTGGGAGCGGTAAGCTCCTGTCTTTCCAAGCTTTGCAAGAAGGGAGAGGTTCGCGCCGTCAACGGCCGGTACACCGCAGTTGAACAAAGGACAGCCCATCCAACCGCCTAAGGTGGCACCTCTGCCTCTCTCAAGGAGCGACGCTCATCGACAGTGCCGCCCTTTGGAGTACCCGCGCCCCAGTGACCCCCAACCGGCTTTCACGTCGCTGCCGGTCCAGTTCCTGCACCAAGCCGGGGCGCCCTGATTCCTGCAGCATCGCACGTATACCTTCGGTTCACCGGCGGCTTTCAGTTTCCAGCCGCTGGGGTACATCTTCCTCGGTTACGGTGAGATGGCGGCGCTACATCGTCGCCCTTGTCAATACCTTGCTGTGTACGGATTGAATTCGATAGCAACTTTGTCAGTGAGAGCAGTATCCAGCTCAACGACAAGGTTCTGATACGTGATTGTTTCCATTGGCTTTCCAACCCGCTCAAAGAAAACTGGTGGGACACGTACTTTCTTTATCGTAGTTCTTTCAACTTTTGCGGTATACAGCAATTCATCATAGAAGTTTTGTTCGCCGTGGCTCAAGATATCCTCGACCGGCAGAAGCGGGTTTCGCAGCATTTCGGCAGGATGCTTGTGCATTTGCATTTGCCACATGGAAAGAAGAACGTCGTGTACGGTTCTCGGCATTGGTCAACCTGTTGCTCAGTGCTGCAGTTAATGGCGGGCAAGGCGTTGCTCTCCCGGCCACCCATTACGCCCTATAATCGCATAAAAGTCGATGGTTTCGTGCTAACCACGAAATTTCTGGTACCTGCTCGCGCTACGTACGACACTGCTCTGCCGGGGATACAGCGGGTCGCCATACGCGGCACAGCTCCCCTCCGAAATTAGACGAAGAGCACGCAACTGATCAGCGACCAGTTCAGAGTCGCGGCGCGCCGCCCGTTCCGTCGCCGCTCCGAGCTGGTCATCTGGGGAGTGGGCTGCCCAGTCGATTTCGCTCTTCCGGCACACGGCTATCCGTCCATCCATAATCCGCAGAGCTGCTTGAAGCGCGTCGCACTGAATGCTCCGGCTCCGCTGACCACTCAAGCGCTTCTTGCAGGTTCTCCTTTGATAGACAGCGGCAGGTCAATGCCTGCCTGGACATCTCAGCGCCGGCGCGGTGGTCGACCAGGCTGGGCTAGCCGCTTCGCCATGCCCCACTGCCCCAGCGCAAATGCCGCGGCTGGATCAAGAGCCTCCGGAGGCTCGGCACCTGCCGGGCGGCGCCTGTCGGTCATTTAGGGATCTTGGACGGGTAATAGCTGGCGGATCATGAGGCCTCGCTTTGTTTGCCGGAGTAGTCTACCGCGCGCATGCTCGTCATGCGCGAAAATTTTGCTGCTGGTCGCTGCCGCCGGTATGGCGGACCCGACCGCAACGGCCGGTGCCAGCCTGGCGACCGGCCAGCTCCACCAGCACTCATTTAATCACCCCCAAGTACCTTCCCACGTTCTTCAGTGACCGCTCGATCCATCCTTCGCTAGGTGCAGTTGCTTCAGGCGCAACCGCCTCGATAAACCAGTTAGCGTAATCCTGAAGGATCGCTGGCGGCACCTGCTGGTCGTTGGCACGAGCCCACTCGACTTCCAGCTTCCAGGCATTAAGCAGCGCCCCGCGTCCCGCACTGGAATAGCCGCGATCTGGGTTGGGTGAGTATCCCCCATTCGCCTTGAACTTTGCACGGATAAGTGGGTAACTGAGGCCATTCCCCCGGTAGTCGCGCTTAATGATGAGTAAATTGTCTCGGTATTCACCAGCAGCTTTCCACTCTTCATCCCCCTGCTCTTTAGCAACTGCCATGACGCAGGTTGGCATATTACTAAATGCCATGGAGAAGATCGCAAATTGATATCCATTGTTTTCATGAACTGGCGGTTGCTCGTGGAGGGCGCGACTAATTTCCTCCGCTCCAGGCTTTCGTTCTTCGAGAGCTACGCATGCATTCCGCCAATCCGCATCGATCTTGTCAGGCGTATAGGCGTATTCAACGGCCAAGGGGTCTTCGTACTTGATCGGCTGATCCCAGTGGTTGCCCAGCCATTCCTGTATAGGCATTTCCCAAATATTGCCATATGGGCGCTTCACCGGGGCCTGGTTGCTCACACTTAACAACGATCATCG
>NZ_CP170471.1:0-62577 GCF_042604635.1 Azospirillum sp. A26
TGCTGGAGGCTTGAAGGATATGGAACGCGATCTGAACGGCTTCCCGATCCCGTCGGATTACCAGATTTTCAGCCGGCGCGACGCCCTGGATATGGCGGCCATGGCGCAGCAGGCAATCGACGCCGGGCTCTTTGCGGATCGGGCCGACAACGAAATCGACCCCGCAACCCACAAGCCGCAATCGAAGTGGACCCGCAAGGACGGCACGACCGGCCAGCGTGAGGCGTGGCGCCGCGAACTGACCGGTTACCAGACCGGCCAGAAGGAGAAGGCCAAGGCAAAGGCCAAGCGCGAGGGCGAGCCGCCCACCATTTCCCCCACCCCGTAAGGAGGAGTCCGCCGATGAGCCGCTCCGCCCGCGCCATCCCCCTGTCCTGCCTCGGCCCTGACGCCCTGCGCCAGATCGACAACGTGCTCTTTGCCGAGCGCGAACAGGGGAAGCTGCGGGCGGAGAAGAAGGCCAACAAGTTCGGAGCCGAGCGCACGAAGGTTGACGGCGTCTGGTTCGACAGCAAGGCCGAAGCCAACCGCTGGTCTGTCCTGAAACTCGAAGAGCGCGCCGGCCTGATCACCGGTCTGGAGCGCCAAGTCCCCTACGACATCACCATCAACGGCGAACACATCGCCAAATGGATTGCCGACTTCCGCTATGTCCGCGACGGGGTGGCCGTCTGCGAGGACGTGAAGGGAGTGCGGACGCCCGTGTACCGGCTGAAAGCGAAGCTGGTCCAGGCGATCCACGGCATCCGCATCACGGAGATTGCAGCATGAGCAAGAACCCCAACGACGTCGGCGGGATCGCCGCTGACCGGCTGAAGAGCTTCGTGGAGCGCTGGGAGCGTCTTCAGGAGGAAATCAAGGGACTGCGCGAAGACCAAAAGGAGATCATGGCCGAGGCCAAGGGATCCGGCTTCGACGTCAAGACCATCCGCCGAATGATCAAACTGCGCGAACTGACGCAGGAGGAGCGCGACGAGCAGGAGGCGCTGGACGACCTGTATAAGGCCGCCCTTGGCATGCTGAACGGCACGCCGCTGGGAGATGCCGCGGTGCGCCGGCTGTCCCGCAAAAGCGCGGCGCCCCCGCCGCCCGCCGCGAATGGCGACCAATCCGACATCGAAGATTTCACCAAGCCGGCAGCGAACCCAGAAGCGGATGAGCAGCAGCCCGACCCCGGGCCGACGATGGAGGAGGCTCGCTCCATGGGCCGCGATGCCGCGAAGGCCGGGAAGCCCGTGACGGACAATCCGTTCCCCGCTCGCGACCAGCGCCGCGCCGCTTGGGACGAGGAGTGGTGCAAGGCCGCCGGCTCAGACGGCATGGACATCCCCGACGCGTGGAAGCGGGCGAAGAAGTCGGCCGGCAGCGATGAAAGGAAGGCGGCATGAGCCGGAACGTTCGCGAGATGCGGCCAACGTTTATCGACGTCCCGCCCGACATCGCCCGCTTTGGCCGCGTGCATCAACCGTCCGATGCGGAGGCCCCCATCCTCACTGGCCCCGTCCGCGCCGCCGTGCACCGCTGGCTCGTGGAACTGCAATGCGAGGAGGAGCTGAAGGCTGTCGGGCTGTCCCCGCGCCGCACCGGCATCTTGGCCGGGCCTCCCGGTTGCGGGAAGACGACGCTGGCGCACCACCTGTCCGCTCGCCTCGGCGTGGCTCTGGTGGAGGTCAACATGCAGACCATCGTCGGGTCGCATCTTGGGGAGACCGGGAACAACCTGCAAAAGCTGTTCTCGGCCGCGAATAGCCGGCACCAGGAGTTGGTGTTGTTTCTGGACGAGATCGACGCTATCGGCACAAAGCGGCAGTCAGACGGGACATCCTGCGGCAACGAGCGCAACGCGATGGTCATTGCGCTGATGTCGATGATCGATCACTACCCAGGCGCCGTGATCGCCGCGACCAACCGCGCCGAAGACATCGACCCGGCCCTCTGGCGCCGGTTCGGCCTTCAGCTCGACATCGGACTCCCTGATCCCGACAGCCGTTACGCGATACTGGCGCGCTACCTTGCGCCTTTCTCATGGGACGAAGACGCGGTTGGGTTGGTCTGTGATCTGACCAACGGCGCCACCCCGGCGCTGCTGCGCAACTTGATGGAAGGGATCAAGCGAGACCTGATCCTTCAGGCTCGCTTTGGCGGGGAAAACACACCGGAAGCGGTGATCGGGCGCGTGGTGGCCGCCATTCAGCCGCACGCTGAAACCGCCCGCCCGCCCCTCTGGGCCGACACAAAGGTCATGCAGCGCCTGTCGGGTCTGCCCTGGCCGCCAACCCGGGGCGCCGCATGACCCCCGAAACCCGCGCCATCCTCTGCGCCACGCCGGCCAGCCGATCCGGGCAGGCCGCCCGCGCCTCCACCATCGCCGACGCCGCCGGCCAGGACATCGCGTCGACGCAGGTCGCGCTGAACACCCTGGTCGGCATGGGGCTCGTCGATCAGCAGCGCGTGCCGCGCGACCTGCTGTTCAGCCGGACCGAGAAGGGCGACCGGGTCGCTCGGGAGGGTGGGCGATGAGCCAGAACCGATCCCACGCGGTCATGGCGCAGCGCGCCGAACCGCACGACAGCCTTGATGATTTCCCGAGCCCGCCCTGGAGCGTCCGCGCTCTGTGCGAGCATGGCCTGCCGATGAACCTGTTCCCGCACAACCTGCGCGCACTCAGCGTGTGGGAGCCGGCCGCCAACCGTGGCTACATGGTCGCGCCGCTGAGAGAGTATTTCGGCAGCGTCCGCGCCTCCGATGTCCACGACTATGGCGCCGGCTTCGAGGTGCTGGACTTCCTGATGCCGATCCGGCCGGCCGAGCTGCCGGACATGGTCATCACCAACCCGCCGTTCCGGCTCGCCACCGCCTTCGTGCGCCGCGCGATGAGCGTGGCCCGTCTCGGCTGCGCCATGCTGGTCCGCGGCACCTGGATGGAGACGCTGGAGCGGTACGAGCTTTTCCAGGAGATCCCACCGTCCCTGATCGCGCAGTTCGCCGAACGGGTGCCGATGGTGAAGGGGCGGCTCGACCGCAAGGCCAGCACGGCGACGGCCTATGCGTGGGTCATCTTCCTTCACGGGCAAACCGACACTCGGTGGCGCCACATCCCGCCCTGCCGCAAGACCCTGGAGCGCGCCAGCGACTGGCCGGCCGATGAGGTGGCGGCATGACCACCAACACCGCCCCCGGCCTGGAACTCGCCGCCAGCGTCGCCCGCAACCGCGCCAAGCTGATCCGCAAGGCCACGCGCACCGGCAGTGCCGCGGCCATCGCCTATGACGACCTCGCCACCGAATACGAGCGCATGGCGGCGCGGGCGAAGGCGCAGGACAGCCAGCCGGACCTTCTCACCAGCCCGGCAGCCGCGCCGGCCAACGCGGCGGAGTAGCACACGATGAATCCCGAGGGCGGCTACACCCGACAGTACCGGCGCATGTGGGACAACCCTGTGTTCCGCTCCTACCAGGAGGCTGCCGTCTTCTCCTGGATGAAGGACACCGCGCAGTGGTGCGAGACCACGATCCGGACGAAGTTCGGGCCGGTCAAGCTGGGCGTCGGCGAACTGCTGATGGCGGAGCGTCCGACGGCCGAAGCCTTCGGTCTGCACCGCAACACCCTCCGCTCGCTAATTCATCGCATGGTCGCTGAGGGTATGATCGAGCCTTTTTTGGACCGCTGCCCGCAACGAGCTGGGACCGTATACCTCATCAAGAATTACAAGGTATATCAAGGCATTAACGAGGGTTCTGAAAACAGCGAGGACCGCAAAAGGACCGCAAACGGGACCGGAGCAGGACCGCAAGAGGACCGCAAAAGGACCAAGAACAAAGAAGAGAATAAAATAAAAGAACTTACCAAGGAGGCTGACGCCTCCTTGGGCGCCGACGGCGCCGATGACGGCCAGCCTCAGAGCGACGAGGACGACCCATCGCCGCCCCTCGATCAGCCGACCACTGACGACCCATCCGACCCGACGGACGCCGAGCTGGTCTGGGGCAGGGGGCTCCAGTGGCTCGCCAAGTCCACCGGCAAGAAACCCGACCAGATGCGCGGCCTCGTCGGCCGCTGGTGCAAGGGCGGACGCGAAGCCGTCGTCCTGGCCCTGATGCGTGAATGTCGCGAGCACAGCCCCCCAATCGCAGACCCCGTGCCCTGGATCGAAACCGCCCTCGCCAACCGGAGCGAACCCAATGTCCGACAAGCCCAAGGCCCCCAGCAACATCGTCCCTCTGCCCGGTCGTACGGCGAAGACCCTGCCGCCCGCCGTCCTGGAGTCCTCGACGGTCTGGCTCACCGCCTGGACCCCAGCGGAGCCGCTGCCGCCGGAGGTCCGCGGCCAACTGCCAGTGCTGGTCGCGTCGGCTGAATCGGCGCTCGCCCCGGCCGACGTCCAGCAGTTCGCCGTGTCCATGGACGAGCTGATGCAATGGGTCGAGCGCTATGGCGTGATCCCGCTGGACGCCAACCCGGCCCGTCGGCGCGCTCAGATCGCCGATACCGTGCGAGGCTATGACGCCGCCCTGTCCGACCTGCCGGCGGACATCCTGCTCAACGCGGTCCGCGAGACGATCCGAACCCACCGGTACCGGACCCTGCCGATGCCGGGCGACATCCGCGCCTTCGCCGAGACCGAGTTGCGGGAGCGGCAGACGCGCCTGCTGCGCCTGAAGACCGCGGCCATGATCGCTGAGCGCGAGGCCAAGGCCCGGGCGGAATACAGCGCGCCGCGGGAGCGCACCCCGGAGGAGATCGCAGCCGCCGCCGCGATGGCCGAGCAGGTCCGCGCCATGCCGGTGGTGCCGCAGACGGTGCCGGCCCAGGCGGCCGACCTGAAGCCAGATCCGGTCAGCGATCACCGCGAGGCCGTGCGGCGCGTCATGGCGGAGACGCAGGCGTTCAAGCGCGTGCCCAAGCCGTGGGAGCGCGCGGCCAGCGGCACCGCCAGCACGGAGGGAGGCGCGAATGGTTGACAGCATGAACCGCTACACGGGCCGGCCGCACTGCTGGCTGAACCCCGTCAAGCACCCGCCCGAGGCGCTGCCGCCCCGTCAGGGCTGGTGCTGGGACCAAGCGGCGGCCTGCGCTGACGCCGCCAGCAACGACAGCCGGGCCCGGCAGTTCGCTCACACGCCGGGCTGCCGTGGCTGCTCGCGCCGATCCCGCGCCATCCAGATCGAAGACGGCCGGATCGCGCCCTACCCGCCGCGGACAGGCCGCGCTGCACAGCTCGTCGAAACCGCCAAGCCCACGGAGACCGCACGATGACCGCGATGCCGACCCCCGCCAGCTTCGCCGCCGCGCCGACCCTGCCGCCGGCGTCCGTCGCGGAGGACACCCGCCTGCCGGTGACGTTGTGGGAGCTTCTGGTCTGGACCTACGGGCCGCAGCGTGCCGACCGGCTGGGCTTCGGGCATTCGACCTGGAGCCGCGCCGCATGGGCCGACCAGCTGATCGGCATGGACGCCGACGGGCCACGGCCAGGGGTGCATCCGGATGCAGCGGCTGTGCACCGGGTCGTCGCCGGGCTGCTGGACCACGACGTTGCGCAGCTGGTCATCGAGGCGGCCAGGACCGGGATCGTGCCGGAGCGGTCGGACGCCAAGCCGCAGCCGGTGGCGCGCCGGAGGGATGGCCATGGCGGGGCAGCGCCCGCGACTGAGGGCGAGTGGGTTGCTATCCAGCAAATCCGCCTGACCAGGGCCGAGCGGGAACAGCTTGCGGCCAGCGATGACCGCGGCGTCGTCGAGCGGTGGGCCTGCGGCGGTCGCTACCGGTGGCGTTACCGCATCAGCCTGCGTCGGGCAAAGGCCGTCAACCGTGACAACCCGCCGGTGGATCAGGTCTGGTCGCCATACTGCCTGCTGGACTACAGCCCGGACCCAGCCTTCATCGCCATGACCAACGCCGTCGCCGATGCGTTCGAGGCGGCGATCCTGACGCTCGATGAGGCGCTTGGCCAAGTGCCGTTTCGGACGCGGCGGATCATCGACATCCCCTAACGCCCCAGCCCAACCGACCTTCACGACGAGGAAATCATGATCACCGCCACGCTGACCTGCGAAGACACCGCCGAAGCTCTGGGTATCGCCGTCACCCATCGCACGCCGATCCTCGCGCTCTGCCGAAAGCTGGAGGAAGCCGGACACGCTGACCAACCGATGACTGTCCTGCGTGACGGCAAGCCCTGCCTGAACGTCTCCAGCATCCACGCCGCGGCGAAGCGGACCGTCGTCGAGAACGACAAGACTGCCGCCCGGTGGGGCAAGTTCGTCCCGTTCGTCCGGTTCATGGACGAAGAGGGGGTGGCGGTTCCCGCATAAAATCGACGCTAGCCCCCTTGCATCGCGTCGCCCATGCGTCCTGGACAAGCGGATGTACATCGAGACGGGCGTGGGGTTCAGAGGCCACTCAGCGACGCGATTTTGAGGGTGGGGCGATCCGCATGGATGGTCGCCTCACCCGAACGGGGCGATCCTCATGTGTGCACGCGCACGAGGGGCATTCCCAGAATTGCGCACCGCCTACCCCTTGACAGGATGATTTCTCCGAAATTGCGGCGAAAACGCTAACCGACTGGAGTAGAAGCGCTATTGACGCAGAAAGTGGGGCATGGTACGGGTATGGTCGAAATTGCCGAAATGTGGGCTGCGCAGGGGAACCTTCGCGGCCCTTTTGCTTTTCTGGAGCGCGCCTGTGGCTGAACCCTCGCCCGATCTCGCGAACGCCGCCTCGGGCCTGATCGGTCCGGCCTTATCCGCAGCCGTCGGAGTCCTCATGCGACACAGCCAGCTTGCGCAGCGTGGCGACCGCAAGATGCTGTCCGTCCATCTGCTCTACGAGGTGCCCACCGTCCTGGGCGTCGGCATCATCGCCGGCGGCATCGGGGACTACATGGGCATGAGCGTCACGACGATCTCCGCCGGCGCGGCCATCCTGGGCTGGCTCGGGCCCAAGGGCATCGACATGGTGGTCGGAGCCATCGCCAAGCGGTTCGGGATAGGATCGTTATCCCAGATGGCGCCGCCTTCGGCCGCCATCGATCGGTTGGACATGGGGCGGGACGGGAAGTGAGCGAGAGGAAGCAGGTCGATTGGGAGAAGGTCGAGGCGGAATACCGCGCTGGACGTGGTCGCTTTCCATTGGGAGAGGCCGGAGCGGTTTCCGTCATCAAGCTGTACCTTGACAGCGCGGGCACGATAGAGCGGGCCTTTGGTCTGCCGCAGATCATCAGGGTCGAGCAGGAGTTTGGTTTCCCGCGCGGAAGGGCCGATTTCGTGTTCTTCCACGCCGATGGTACCGCCAGCATTGTCGAGGTCAAAGACGCCAAGTCAGACCGCGACATTCTGGGCGGAATTGGGCAGCTCATGTCGTACGCCGTCCAGATGGGCTATTCCCGGACGCTCAAGCACATCCGCTGCATTCTCGTCGCCCCTACCATCGGTACCGACTCCCTGCTCTACGCGCAGGCATGCGAAAGGGCCGGCGTGATGTTTGTTCCGATTGGTGCCGTGTTGGAGCACGAGATTATCTGGGCGGAAGCGGCGGCCGATGTGATGGCCCGCAAAGAGATGAGCGGCGCCGATGACGAAGCGCGGAACGGTTGATTGGGCGGCGTGCGAGAAAGAGTACCGCACAGGCACTCTTTCGAACCGGCAATTAGCGGAGAAGTTCGGCTGCACTGAAGCGGCAATCCGCGACAGAGCCAAGCGTTACGAATGGTCGCGCGATCTCTCCGACGAGGTGCGCAAGGCCACAAATGCGAAGCTTCTTCGCGAAGAACTGCGCAGGCCCATAGGGGAGGATGCGAAGCTCGCAGATGAGGAGGTTGTCAGGCAGGCGGCCGACGTGCGCGTCTCCGTCGTCCAGACACACCGCAAGGACATCAAGTCCCTTGCATCCCTCACCGAGAGGCTGCGCAACAAGGCAGACATTCTGCTGAATGATATCGGCGATCTGAAAGGGCTGTCCGATGCGGTGCAGGCAGTTGAGGGATTGGCCCGCACAACCGCCAAGCTGATCCCGCTCGAACGCCAAGCCTTTAACCTGGACGCCGCGGAAGACCCCGACGATGACAGGCCGCAGGTCAACATCTACGTCCCGTCCAACGGTCGAGATTAGGCCGCAAGTCGGACCGCAGGAAACGTTTCTCTCCACCTCGGCCGACATCGCCATCTACGGCGGCAGTGCCGGCGGCGGCAAGTCCTGGGCTCTCCTGCTGGAGGCGCTGAGGCACAGCAACAATCCGCAGTTCGCCGCGGTGTTCTTCCGCCGGACGACGGTGCAGGTCCGCAACCCCGGCGGCCTGTGGGACGAAAGCGTCAAGCTGTTCGGCGTTCTCGGGGCCAAGCCGCGCAACGACGTTCTAGAATGGAGGTTCCCCGGAGGCGGGAAGGTGAAGTTCGCGCACCTCGAACACGAGTCCAACGTCTTGGACTGGCAGGGCGCGCAGGTTCCGCTGATCTGCTTCGACGAGCTGACCCACTTCACCGAGACGCAGTTCTTCTACATGCTGTCCCGCAACCGGTCGATGTGCGGTGTCCGGCCCTATGTCCGTGCCACCTGCAACCCGGACGCGGACAGTTGGGTGGCGTCCTTCATCGGCTGGTGGATCGACCAGCAGACGGGCTATCCGATCCCGGAGCGCGCCGGTCGGATGCGGTGGTTCGTTCGCATCAGCGACACGCTGCATTGGGCCGACAGGGCGAGCGAGTTGACGCCGGAGAAGCTGGGTATCTCGCCCATTGGACCGGACGGCAAGCCGCTCCAGCTTCAGCCGAAGTCGGTAACGTTCATTCCGGCCACGCTGTCGGACAACAAGGCGCTGATGGAGGCCGACCCCGGCTATCTGGCGAACCTGATGGCGCTCCCGACAGTCCAGCGGGAGCGGCTTCTCGGGGGAAACTGGAAGGTCCGCGGCTCGGGCGACATCCTGAAGCGCTCGTTCTGGCAGCCCTGGACGGAGAAGGATTTCCCAGAGCCGACCCTGGCGTTCGCATCGATCGACACCGCCTTCACCGAGAAGGAGGAGAACGACTGCTGCGCCTGCACGGTCTGGTACGTCTACACCGACGACCTGGGCAACACGCGGGTGCTGCTGCGATACGCTTGGCGCGAGCGGCTGGAGTTCAACGCGCTGGTGGTCCAGATCGAAGAGACCCGCGACTTCTTCAAGCTGGACAAGCTGCTGATCGAGGCGAAGGCCAATGGCATCAGCGTGATGCAGGAGCTTCGCCGCCGGAACCCGCGGGTGTCGATCACCGGCATCAACCCGACGGGCGAGGGCGACAAGGTGGCCCGCGCACACGCCGTGACGTCGATCTTCGGTTCCGGATCGGTGTTCGCGCCGGTCCAGATGGACACGAGCGAGAAGCCGATGTTCGCGCCGGACGGAGAGCCGATGTGGCGGCCGTTCGCATCCATGGTCATCGACGAGTGCGCGGCCTTTCCGAAGGGCGCGACCAAGGACATCACCGACACCGTGACCCAGGCGCTGAACTGGATCCGCAAGTCGGGCATCGAACTCTACGAGGAAGACGCGCCGGCCCCGCCGCCCGTCCAGCCCCGCGGCGCGCTGTACTGAGCGCCCAGACCCCTTTCGCATCGGTCGCATCTGCGGCCGGTGAGGACACTTCACCCTGACAAAGCAACGGAGCAAGGCAATGGCCGAGCAGAAGACAGTCAAGTACGACCTGAGGCAGGTTACCCGCTGGGTGCTGACGCGAGCGGAGATATCGCCCATCTCGGCGGGATGCGACGACGTTGCCGAGTTCCGCCGCCGCGACGAGGCTGTCCGGGTGTTGAACTCGCTCCGCCGTGCCGATCCGGAATGTTGGGAGCCGCAAGCGCCAGTCGATGCGGTTGACGCTGTGGTCCAGCCCCTCACGGACATGGTGGCTATCGGCCTGGACGCCATGCTCTCTGCGGCGAGCGTTCGCGTTCTCCCTGCGGAACGGCTCCGCGGCGCAACTCGCGCCGAATTCCGATATGGCTTTGATCGCGACGGCGATCATGACGAGGCATCCCTGATGCGCAGTCTCGTCGGGTCGGCCTACCAGTGGCTTGAGCAGGCCTGCTTTGGCGATGGCTCGACGCAGCTTCGGCGTCCGCATGACGTCGCCTGGATCGAGCGCCCGAGGGTCTATGACCACAGAGGCAAGCGCTGCATCAGCTTTGCCATCGCCACAATGGGCCGCGCGCCGGACGCCGATGTGAGGGCGTCTCTCTAACCCCTTCCGCCCGCTGCCATGGGCAACGATGCTGCACGAACTCCTCGGGCTGGCGAGCGGATCGGTTCCGCTTCTCCAGGCATCGGGAGGATGGCAGCGCCAACCTGAGGAGACCTGAGATGGAATTTAACCACGACACCATCAAAGCCTGCGCCAGCAGTGGCGCACCAGGGAACGCGCAGATGCACCAGAAGATGCAGGCGATTGCGTCTCGGGCGGGCCAGGACGTCTGCGTCAAGGCCGAGCCCCCGCTGCTGGTCGAACTGTACGAGCGCCTGTCGCACACGCGGCAGGGCCTGCGCGCCGGCGTGGATCGCATCGACGCCTTCAACGACCGCGTCCTGGGCGGCAAGCCGACGCCGAGCGTCGGCAACAACACGGGCTCCGGCCCGGCCTCCTCGAGCGATGCGCTCCGGGATCTCGTCAACGAGATCGCGATGCTGACCGAGGAACTGCTCGGCTGCGCGTCCCGTATCGAGCGGATCGGTTGACCATGGCCGCCTGTCGCCACTGCGGCCTGGGCGCCGGCCGCCACTTCGATGGGTGCCCCGGTGCTCCGGTCGAGACCGTGGCCGTCACGCCGGATCGGTTGGCGTGGCTGAAGCGTCCGGAGGTTGGTGAGCGCGTGTGGGAGCTGCCCAACGGCACGCTCTACACCTTCGCTCCCGGCGCGCCGCAGATGGTGACCGTGCTGAAGGAGTCTCTCCCATGACCGCCCTCCAGTTCGCCAACCTCTGCCTGACCATCGGCGCGGCGGTCGGCATCGTCGGCCTGTTCGCGCTGTGGTGGGACATGAAGGGTGGGGACGAGTGATGGGCGCGTGCGGCGGTGGCCTTAACGAACTGATCGTCTACGCCATCGCGTGGACGCCGCTTCTGCTGTGGGTGGCGTTCGGCATGTGGTGGGAATGCCGCGAAGGGCGGAAGCACTGATGCCCATCCCCTCCACCACCTTCCTCCGCGCCGCCATCGCCATGGTGGAGGCCGCGCGGCTTCGCATGGGCCAGAAGGGCTGACCATGCCGCTCATCCCCACAACCCTGGCCGAGCTGCAACACGTCGTCGCGGCCGACCGCACCATCGACAAGCCTGTCGCCTACGCCTCGCGCACGCACGTCATCTTCAACCATGCGGGCAAGGACGAGCCTGCCGCGGTTGGCGCCGCCTGGGATGAGGTGTCTCGCCTCCAGCCCGGCGGGTCGCTGTGGTGGGAGACGCCGCTGTCGCTGGAGCGAAACCCCATCACCGACGCCATCGTCCTGCGCGGCGCACTGACCCTGACGTACAAGGACTGACCCCTTGGGCATCTCCACCCCCGACATGCAGGGCGCCGGTCTCGGCGCGCCGATGGACGTTCTGCTGCCCGGCGACCAGCCGCAGCCGCAGGTCACGCCGACCGGCGCCGTCGTGACCGAGGAAGAGGATGGGTCCGTCCTCGTCGACCTGGACCCGTCCGCCGGCGCGCCGGGGCTGGCAGAGATGGGGTGGGGCGCCAACCTCGCCGAGGCATTGGACGAGTCCATCCTGTCCGGCATCGCGGCCGATCTGCTGCTTGGCGTCGAGGCCGATGACGCCAGCCGGCAGGAATGGCTGGAGCAGTATGCCGAGGGCGTGAAGCTGCTGGGCATCAAAACCGAGCAGCGCGACAAGCCGTTCCCCGGCGCGGCCGGCGTCTATCACCCGCTGATGCTGGAGGCTGTGCTTCGCGGCCACGCCAACGCCCGGGCGGAGATGCTGCCGGCCGCCGGGCCGGTGCGCGTCGAGATCGCCGACGATGCCGATCCGGAGACCGAGCAGCAGGCCCAGCGCAAACAGACGTGGCTGAACTACTACCTGACCACGGTCTACGAGGGCTATTACCCCGACTTCGACCAGATGCTGCTGGTCTGCTTCATCTCGGGCTCGGCCTTCAAAAAGGTCTATCGGGATCCCGTGAAGGACCGGCCAGTCGCGCCGTCGATCCACCCCAAAGACCTGATCGTGAATTACGGCGCGACCGCGCTGGAGGATGCGTCGCGCATCACCCACCAGTTCACACTGTCGGCCGGCGACCTGATCCGCAACCAGCTGGCCGGCTACTATCGTCGCATCGACCTGTCGCAGCCGACCGAGGATGCCCGCGGCGACGCGGCGACCGAGGTGCAGGACCTGACCGACGGCCGCGCGCCGGTGCTGGCTGAGGGCGACGAGGAGCACACGATCTACGAGGTCCACTGCGAACTCGACATCGATGTCCCCGGCCTGCGTCATGAGGCACCGAACCCCGACACCGGCTTGATGGAGCCGACCGGCCTGCCGCTGCCCTACATCGTCACGCTCGACCGCGACAGCTGCCGCGTGCTGCGGTTGGCGCGCAATTGGGAACAGGGCGACGAGCAGCTGCGCCCGCGCGACTGGTTCGTGCATTACCAACTGATGCCGGGCTTGGGCTTCTACGGCTGGGGCTATGCGCACGTCCTGGGCGGCTCGTCGGATGCTGCGACCAAGCTGCGGCGCCAGATCATCGACGGCGGCACGCTGGCCAACTTCCCTGGCGGATTCCGGAACAAGGGAATCCGGATGGATAACGCCAGCACCATCGGGCCGTGCGAGTTTGTGGAGATCGACACCGGCGGCCTGCCCATCGATCAGGTCATCATGCCGCTGCCCTACAAGGAGCCCGGCCCGACGATGGCCGCCGCCTTGATGGACGTCGTGTCGTCGGGTCAGCGCGTCGGCAACACGATGGACATGCAGGTTGGCGACGGCCGGCAGGATGCTCCGGTCGGCACCACCGTCGCGCTGCTGGAGAAGGCACAGCGGCCGGAAACAGCGCAGATCAAGCGGCTGCACACCGCGCACCGCAAGGAGCTGAGGCTGCTGGCCCGGCTGTTCGGTGAGGAGGAGGGCGCCACCTACACCTACCGCGCCAACGGTCAACGCGGGCAGGCCATCGCCGCCGACTTCCGCGACACCGAGGACGTCCAGCCGGTCAGCGATCCGAACAACCCGACGCAGACCCAGCGCCTCGCCATCGCCCAGGCCACGCTGCAACTGGCCGGTACCACCCCCGGAATGGACCGGGCCTATGCGACGCAGCGGATGCTGGTGACGCTGGGGTACACGCCATCGGAGGTGCAGCGCCTGATGCCGCCGCCCCCGACCGCCGTTCCGCTGGATCCGATCAGCGAGTTCGCCAACGCCATGCGCGGCGCACCGCTTGCCGTCGGCCCGCAGCAGGTCCATCAGGCCCACATCATCGCCCATCAGGGTCAGGTGCAGATCGCGCAGGCCACCAACCCGGGCGCCGCCCAGGCCTTGGCCGCCCACATCGGCGAGCACGTCGCCGCGCTGTACCGCCAGCAGCTTCAGGCGATGGCGCCCAACATTCCGCTGCCGCCGCCCGGCCAGCCGCTGCCGCCGCAGATCGAGGCGCAGCTTGCCGCCGCTGTCGCGCAGGCCACCGGCCCACTGCTTCAGGGCATCCAGGCCAGCATGGCGCCGCCGGCCAAGGGCGCTGCCGGTCCGTCGCCGGAAGAGCTTCAGATGCAGGTGCAGGAGAATCAGATCCGCGTGGCCGAACTGGAGCAGCAGCGCGAGGAGAGCGAGCGCAAGGCCGAGCAGGCCGCCCGCCAGGATGCCGTCGAACTGGAGCGCCTGCGCATGACCATGGCCGACAACGCGGCCGAGCGGGAGCAGCGCCGCCAGGACAATCAGGTCAAGGTCATCCAGGAAGCCGCCCGCAAAGGCGCGGCCGACCAGACGCATGCCACGCAGCAGCTCGGCCATGTGGCGCAGATCGTCACCGGCATGGATGGGCTGGCCGGCGCGGCGCAGCACACCTCCACCAAGCGAAAGGGTCAGCAGTGATGGACCAGCGCGCGAAGGCCGGCAAGATGCTGGCGGACTGCGGCTATGCCCGCGGCGGCAAGGTGAAGCCGATGAAGGTTACGCGGGCCAAGAGCGCCCCGCCTCCTCCGATGCCGAAGATGGCCGCGCCGATGGGCGAGCCGGACGGCGACGAGGCGATGTTCAAGCGCGGCGGCCGCGTGAAGAAGGGCGGGTGCTGACGTGACCGAAACCGTCAGCTTCGCCAGCAACGTCCTGCGCCAGCTGGACGACGCCGTGTCGTCCGCCAAGTCCACGATCCTGGCCGGCAGTGCCCAGGACTTCCCCGAATACCGCCGCCTGACTGGGCGGCTGGCCGGGCTGGAGGAGGCCCGCGCCACCATCGTCAAGACGCTGGGTGACGATGCCAAGCACCTGCACACCGAACGGAGAGAGTGATGAGCGAAGAACAGGCCGCGCCGGCCGTTCCTGAAGTCGTGACGTCGGAACCGGTCTCCCCGGTGGAAGCGCCGGCAACTGATGCCGCGCCGGCCCTGACCCTGGCCCATGTCCATGACGACCTGCTGGCCCACTATCGCGCCATCGAGCACAACGTCGAGGCCCACGTCCTCGGCCCGATCTGGTCGCTGATCGAGCGCATCAAGGCGGAGATCTCGCTGTGACGCATGAAGAGCTTCTGTCTGCCATCGGGAGCGATGTCCGGCCGACCGGCTACAACGTCCTGTGCGCCGTCTACATCCGTCCCGAGCGCACGAAGGGCGGCATCATCCTGGCCGACCAGACCCGCAAGGAAGACGAGTTCCAGGGCCGCGTCGGTCTCGTCCTGGCGCTGGGGCCCGACGCCTATGCCGACCGCAACCGCTATCCCGGCGGCGCGTGGGTCAAGCCCGGCGATTGGGCGATGGTTCCGAGCTACGAGAACCAGGCCGGCAAGTTCAAGTACGGCGACTATCTGCTGTTCACCGTGCCGGACGACCGCCTGACCACCGTCGTCGCCGATCCGGCCAAGGTCGCCTGATGTCCACCCTCTCCGCCGACGCCATCGCGCTGGTTCGCCGCTTCACCGAGCGGCTGATGCGCGATCCGGTCCTGACCGTCACGCTGTCCCATTTCGAGGGATTGCCGTGGGAGGAGGTCGACGGCGGCGTGGAGCGGGATGCCGGGCGCCAGATCCTTCGCATCGAGAAGGACCAGATCATCACCATCATGACCGACGGCATGGCCGGCGGCATCCGTCAGCCTCTCTGACCGATGCCCAGCCCCGTCGCCTCCGCTTTGTCCCAGGCCGCCCATCTGCGGCTGGCCATGGGGCATGTCGACGACGCCAACCTGATCGCTGTCTTCCAGGACGTCGGCGACGCCGCAATCCGCGCGCGTCTCGCCGAACTGTCCCTGGTGCCGGCGCAGCGGTGCGTCGTCTCCGCCGAGCAATGCGCCTTCCTCTCGCGCGTGCTTGCCCTTCGCGGCCGTGAAAGCCGCGCCGACCAATAGGACGATGATGAGCGACGATTTGCAGGATGCCGGCATGGAGGTCGAACTCCCCGCCGGAACGGAGACGGCTGCGCTGGATCAGCCGGGCTCTGCCGACCGGCAAGGCACTCAGCCCGGCCGCCGGGCCGAAGACGACGAGGGGCTGTCCGAGCGCGTTCAAAAGCGCATCGGCAAGCTGGTCGCCCAGCGCGACCGCCACCGCAACGCCGCCGTTCTGGAGGCGGAGCGCCGCGCCAACCTTGAGCGCGAAAACGCCGAACTGCGCGCGAGGCTAACCAGCACCGTGCAGACCGGCCTCACCTGGGCGGAGCAGAACGCCCAGCAGGAACTGGAGCGGGCCACCGCAGACGCCCAGACGGCCATGGATTCCGGCGACGCCGCGAAGATGGCCGAGGCCCAGCGGCGGATTGCCTCCGCCACCGTGCGCCTGGAGCAGGTCGCGCAGGCCAAGCCCCAGCAGCAGGCGGAGCAGGATCGCCAGCCCGCCCAGCAGCACCAGCAGCAGCCGGCTCAGCGGCAGGAAAGCCCCGCCATGGCTGCGTGGCGGTCGGAGAACGACTGGTTCGGCGCCGACCGCGCCTTGACCCAGGCGGCCGTCGGCCACCATTACGGCGCCGTCGCCAAGGGCCTGAAGCCCGAGACCCCCGAATACTTTGCGGAAATCGACCGTCGCATGCGGGCCGATTTCCCCGACGCGTTCGAGGACGACGGCTATGCCGAACAGCCCGCGGCCCAGCAGTCGCAGGCCCGTCGCCCCGCTGCCGCCGGTGTCGCTCCGGTGACGCGGCAGGCTGCCGCCCCCGCCGGAACCCCCGGCGCCGGCAAGGTCCGCCTGACCGCCGATCAGGTCAGCATCGCCAAGTCGCTGGGCCTCACCCCCGAGGCCTACGCCAAGTCCCTCGTCGCCCTCCAGAAGAAGGGGAAGCTCGCATGAGCCAGACTCCGCGCGCTGCCACCACGCGCAGCACCGACACCCGCGCCGCCGTGCAACGCCGCGGCAGCACCGCCGACGGTCGCGGACGCCTGCATATCGATCCCCGCCTACTGCCGCAGGACGTCGAGCTGAAGTGGGTCCGCGAGACCTACCTCGGCCAGCACGATGGCGACAACGTGCAGGCCAACATGGAAGACGCGTGGGAGCCCGCTCTGTCGGCGCAGTACCCCGCTCTGGTGCCGCCGCCGCTGCCCGGCGCCCCGACCGACACGCACGGCCTGATCCGGCGTGGCGGCATGATCCTGATGCAGCGACCGAAGGAGTACGGTGACGAGGACCGCGCCGCCTTCGCGAAACAGAACGCCGAACTCCTCGCCTCCGTCGACCGGGATCGCAGGGGCAACACCCAGCTTCTCGACGGCGAGAATTTCCAGGCCCTCCGCCAGGATCCCAACGAGAACGCGGCGACCGTCCGCAAGGGCCGTTTCGCCGACGCATGATCGCGTGGCCCGCGCCGGGCGCGCTTCCGTCGGTGACGGCAATCACCCCATCATCATAGGAGCCACACGATGGCAAACGTCTCCGCTCCGCTGGGCTTCAAGCCCGAGCGGCGTCTCGACGGTGCTGCCTGGACCGGCGCGGTTGCTTCCTACCGCATCGCCTCCGGCTACAGCACCAGCATCTACAACGGCGATGTCGTCAAGCTGATCAACACCGGCTATCTCAACCGGGCCGGTGCCGGCGACCAGATGCGCGGCATCTTCATCGGCTGCGAGTACACCAACGCGGCCGGCCAGCGGATCAAGTCGCCGTACTGGCCCGCGTCCGTCACGACGCTCGCTAGCCAGGACGTGACCGCCTTCGTCATCGACGACCCGAACATGGTCTTCGAGGCGCAGATGAACGCCGCCGCAACGATCCCGGCAGACCTGGGCGCCAACTTCAACATCGTCGCCACCGCCGGCAGCGCCGCGACCGGCCTGTCCGCCGAGCAGTTGGATTATTCCACGCTGACCACCAGCGCCGCGCAGTTCCGCCTGATCGAGGTGGTGAGCCGCCCGGACAACGACCCCACCTCGGCCTACGCCAAGGTGCTGGTCGCGCCGGCGCTGCACGACTTCCGCGTCAACACCGGCATCTAAGGAGCAGCCGCCATGGTTATGACCACCGCACAGGTAAAAGACCTGCTGCTGCCGGGGCTGAATGCGGTCTTCGGCGAGTACGATTCCCTGCCCCAGCAGTGGACCGAGATCTTCGACAAGAACACCTCCGAGATGTACCGCGAGGTCGATGTCGAGGTGAAGCTGCTGGGCCTCGGCCAGCTGCGCAACGAAGGCCAGAGCATCGCCTACGAGGACATGGGCGAGCGTTACCAGTACGTCTACATCCATAAGGGTGTGGGCCTGGGCTTCGTCATGACGAGGTACGCGATCCGCGACAACCTCTACAAGTCGCAGTTCGCCCCGAACACCCGCGCCCTGAAGGCCTCGCTCCAGCAGACCAAGGAGGTCTATGGCGCCGCGGTCCTGAACAACGCGATGGACAGCACGGGCACCTACTATGGCGGCGACAGCAAGCCGCTGCTGGCGACCGACCATCCGATCGATGTCGGCACCGTCGGCAACACCTTCACGGTGCAGGCCGAGCTGAACGAGACGTCGCTTCAGGACGCCATCGTCGCCATCCGCCGCTTCAAGGATGCGGCCGGCCTGCGCAAGCTGGTGACCCCGCGCAAGATGATCGTGCCGCCCGAACTCCAGTTCGTCGCCGAGCGGCTGCTGAAGACCGAGCTGCGCGTCGGCACCGCCGACAACGACATCAACGCCCTGCGCTCCATGGGCGCGCTGCCGGACGGCTACCGTATCAACGACTTCCTGACCAACACGAAGTCCTGGTACATCAAGACCGACTGCCCCGACTCGCTGAAGTTCTTCCAGCGCGACGGGCTGGAGACCGACATGTTCGTCGACTTCGACACCGACAACCTGAAGGTCAAGGCCACCGAGCGGTATTCGTTCGGTTGGTCCAACTTCCGCGGCATCTTCGGTTGCATGCCGTAATTCTGACGGCATGACGTTTCGGGCCGCTGGCTTTTGCTGGCGGCCCTTCGTTTTTCAATTTTCATCCATCGACAGTCTTATGGAGAGTTAACATGACTGCTTCGCACTTCTCCGGCCCTCTGATGGTCTACGGCACCCCGCCGGCCGGCTCGTCCGCTGGCGGCAATCCCGAGGCCGGCCCGTCCGGCTTCTACCAGGGTGTCGCCACGCTGGACCCGCGCTTCTCCTATCAGCCCGGCATCACCGGCCTGGGCAAGCTGCCGGCCTTCGCCAACAGCCCCTACATCTGGATCGTCAACGCCACCCCGGCGGCCAAGGCCGTCGCCAACATCGCTGCCGCCGCCAACGTCGTCAGCGGCACGCCCATGACCCTGGTGTCGTCCAGCGGATCGGGCATCGTCGTCGGCGCCTCGGTCTACGACGTCACGGCCAACGCCGTCCGGTCCGGCGTCACCGCGCTCGCCATCGAGCAGGCCTATACCCCGCTGACCGTCGGCCCGCTGGCGCTGTTCGACCCGACCAAGGCCGTGACCCGCGCCGCGTCGGTCACCGGCTCGTCGAGCGCCACCGGCGGCGACTTCCTGTTCCGCGGCTACGATCTCTACGGCCAGGCGATGTCCGAGACCATCACCGCCGCGTCCGGCGTCGCCACGACCAACGGCAAGAAGGCGTTCAAGTACATCACCTCGGTGACGCCGCAGTTCACCGATGCCCACAACTACAGCGTCGGCACCACCGACATCTTCGGCTTTGCGCTGCGCTCGGACCTGTGGGAGCAGATGGATGCCTGCTTCAACGGCGCCTTCCTGACGGCGTCGACCGGCTACACGGCTGCCGTCACCACCACGGCGACCGCCACCACTGGCGACACCCGCGGCACCTACGCCACGCAGTCGGCGACCGACGGCAGCAAGCGCCTGATGATCGCCATCACCCTGTCGCCGAACGCCGCGGCTACCGCGACGACCGCGTCCTCGACCAGCCTGTTCGGCGTGGCCCAGGCTTAACGGGAGGGATCGCGCATGGCTCGCTCGACCAGCCGGACCGTGAGTGGAGGGGCGTCGACGCCCTACTATTCGCCTCCGTTCATCGTCGACACCAACGTCAGCGACTTCAACCTGGGCTTCGGCTGCGTCGTCACCGGCACCGTGAATTACACGGTGCAGCACTGCTACGACGATTCGGCCGTGATCCAGGCCGGCAATGCGACGTGGTTCGACCACGCCGTTGTCGCCAGCAAGACCGCGAACGCTGACGGCAACTACAACAACAACTCGACGCAGGGCCCGGTGTCCGGCATCCGCGTCAAACTGTCGACGGGCATCGCCGGCACGTCGGTGGTGATGAACATCATCCAGACCGGTCCGGGCGGTCGATGACCGCATGGGACCAGCTCGGCCTGCGGCGGCTGAGCAACGGCGATTACTGGCGGCTCTGCCTGGAACGCGACGGCCGGCGGCTGCGCGTCCAGCTGGGCCAAGCCGAGGGCGACCACTTCGTCTGGGGGTGGGAGATGATCCTCGCCCCCGGCGATCTCGCCTGGATGGCCAGCGACCTCACCTATGCGATGGCCGCCGCCGAGGCCGCCACCGTCGGCCGCATGCAGGCCGATGCCGCGATCTTCAACGACATGCAGCTGCGGCTGCGCGCGCTTCAGGAGCAAACCCATGGCCAAGATGACGATGGACAAGTGGGAGAAGACCGCGGCGGACAAGCGGATGGACAAGGCCGCGGCGAAGAAGGCCGGCAAGAGCGTGAAGGCCTATGAAGGCAGCGCCGCCGATATGAAGGCGGATCGGGCTGCCGTGAAGAAAGCCAACGCCAAGAAGCGGGGCCGCTGATGGCCGGCAAGAAGGACCCGCCGCTGTCCGTCGGTCGCGGCGAGAAGCTGCCGGTGTCGAAGGGCGCCGGGCTGACCGCCAAGGGGCGCGAGAAGCTGAACCGCGCCACCGGCTCGGATCTCAAGGCTCCTACCAAGGATGCCGACAATCCGCGGCACAAGTCCTTCTGCGCCCGCTCGAAGGGCTGGACCGGGGAGCGCGGCAAGGCCGCACGCAAGCGCTGGGGGTGTTCATGAATACGCATTGTCGGATCGCCCGCGTCCGCCCGAAGGCCGGCGGGGCGGAGCTGCACGTTATTCGGGGCGGCGTCACGGATGATGGCTTCGACAACGCCCTGCTCGCTTTCTTTGAGGCGGGCGCCAGGGAGGTACGTGAGGGCAAGATCATCGGCGTGGCGGCCACGTTGGCCCTGGCCGACGGCAGCATCTACACCGGCTGGCAAGGCGATTGCCCGGCATTCGCCACCATCGGCGCCCTGGACGTGCTGAAGCGGGAGTTCCTGGACGGGAACATCGAGGGCATCACGTCGGAGGGGCTTGCCTGATGACCGCCTCCGGCACCTACACGTTCACCCTCGACGCCAGCGAGATCATGGCCGAGGCGTGGGAGCGCTGCGGCAAGGACCCGGCCACGCTGGAAGGCTGGCAGACCCGGTCCGCCCGGAAGTCGCTGAACCTGATGTTCATCGACTGGTCCAACTCCGGCGCGTCCAACCTGTGGGCGGTGGAGCGGCAGACTCTGGCACTGACGGCCGGCACCGACAGCTACACGCTGCCGGTCGGCACGGTCGACGTCATCGAGGCCAACCTGTTCGACGGCTCGACAGAGACCGTCCTCACCATGCTGACTCGCGACCAGTACGCCGCGATCCCGGTCAAGACCACGCAGGCCCGGTCCAGTCAGTTCTGGGTCGAGCGCATCCTGCCGCTGCCGGTAATCCACCTCTACGCCACGCCAGATCAGGCCTACACGCTGATCTACTACCGCATCCGCCAGCTGCAGGACATCGGCGGCATGACCGAGACGCTGGACGCCCCGGCCCTGTGGCTGGAGGCGATCTGCGCCGGGCTGGCGGCGCGGCTGGCGCAGAAGTGGGTTCCTGAGCGTGAAGTCTCCCTCGGACAGGCGGCGGCCATGGCCTATGCCAAGGCGGCCGGCGAGACGCGCGAGCGGGCGCCGTTCACCGCGCAGCCGAACATGAGCTTCTACCAGTGACCGCCCGCCGGCGTATCCACGTCAGCCCGCGCAACCCGCGGGCGGCGGCGCAGTGCGACCGCTGCTGTCGGATCTTCTTCCACGACCAGTTGGTCAAGGAGATGGCCTATCGCGGCGACCGCACGGTGTGGAATGGGCTGATGGTCTGCCGTCACTGCCTAGACGCGCCGCAGCCGCAGGACCGCCGCCGGCAGCCCGGCCGCGACCCGATCCCGGTCCAGAACCCACGGTTTCAGGATCAGGAATCCAACCTTCTCATCACGCAATCCGGCGACGTCCTGACGACGGACGGCGGCGATGCGCTCACCTGGTGGTGACATGGCCAACACGACGATTCCCCAGCTGCCGCAGGCGGTGACGCTTTCGGCCAATGACCTGCTGCTGCTGAGCCAAGCCGACGGCGTGACGCGCAAGGCGCTTGTGTCGCAACTGACCAACCTGCTGCCCAGCGAGTTCGACGACATCACGGTCAGCGACCTTGCGTCTGTCGGCCGGCTCACTGTGGCGGATGGGCCGGTCAGCCTGCCGAACAACAGCGTCCCGGCCGCATCGCTGCCGGCGCCCCTGGTCCCGCTGGCCAGCGTGACGCCGGCCGCTGACACCATCTCCTACTTCACCGGCTCCGGCACCGCCTCCACCACGGCGCTGACCAGCTTCGCCCGCACGCTGCTGGCCGGCACCTCGGCCGCGGCGATGCTGACGACGCTGGGCGCCCTCGCGACCAATGGCGACGCTTCGTCGCTGACGATCACGCCCTATGGCGGGACGGTCCCGATCCTGCTGACGAAGGCCGCAGCCACCTATGACGCCCGCGCCTTCGGTGTGAAGGCCGACGGGACGACGGACGATTGGGCGGCGCTGAACGCGGCGCTGGATGCCATCGACGCGCTGGGCGGCGGCTTCTTGATCCTGCCGGTTGGCGTTATCAGCGTCAGCGACACATTGACGATTGGCAACGGCTCCAACAGCCAGCAATCGACGAAACACCATGGCATCGTCATCGTCGGCCAGGGCTCCGGCACCGGATCGGAGGTGTCCAACGTCGAGATCTCCGGGGCGACCCGGATCGTCTATAACGGCACCACCAGCACGTCCAAGGCTGTCATCCAGTTTGCCGGACCGCTGCACAGCGTCGGCCTGATCAACGTCACGCTCGACGCCAACAGCAAGGCGGGGATCGGGCAACTGAACTGCCACATCACGCAGGGACGTTTCGACCGCGTCGTCGTCAAGAATTTCACCTCCGCCGGCTATTACCTCACGACCCGGACCGGGTTCCCAACCGGTGTCGCCTACGGCAATGCCGACAACACTTTCCAGCAGTGCTATGCGTTCGGCGCCGCGTCCTCGACGGCGGACGGGATCGTCCTGACCAGCGGCGTCAGCACCGCAACGACCCTCGCCGGCAACCCGGACAGCGCCCGCAACATCTTCACCGGCGGCACGATTTTCTATGGCGGCGCGTCGGGATCGGCCGGCTGTCGCGTGTCCGGGGCCGACAACAACCTGCTCCAGGAAGTCGTCTTCCTGCCGACCGGCAGCAACACCGGGGGCAACAGCTTCTACTTCACGCAATGGCCCGGCTCGACCGCTTTCCCGCTGGAGAATGCCTTCATCAACTGCACGGGCATCCAGGGCATCGGCGGCCTGTCGGGAACGGGAAAGAACATCTTCTGGCCGCTGCCAACCAGCGATGGCGTCACGCAGCCGTTGAGCGACACCAACATCATCAGCCTCACCTATGGCGGGTCGATGGCAAATGTTCGCGCGCTGTTCGCGGACGGATCGGCCGGCGCCCCGGCCATGTCCTTCGCGCAGGAAACCGTCAGCGGCTTCTACCGCAAGGCTTCGAATGTCATCACCGCGGCCATCAGCTCTACGGACGTGTTCGACATCCGTGCCAACGAAATCCGCGGTCCGGCCGCCACGAGCGGGGCGGGCGTCACGGGGTATGCAGGGTCAACGCACATCTACTCGATGACCCGCTCCAGCAATGACGCCCGCATCGCCGGCTTCGGAAGCGTGATCATCGCCACCGGGGCAACGTCGGGCCCGACCAGCGGGACCAACTGGTTCCAGGTCTCGAATGCCGGCGTGGTCAGCCACAATGCCGGCACCAACACCATCGTCGACGCCAGCAGCCATCTGTGCCTGCGCAGCTACACCTTTGCCACGCTCCCGAGCGCTTCCGGGGCGGTCAAGGGGGTGTGGGTCTCCGACAGAAACAAGCCGGCATGGGCCAGTGGGTCGAGCTGGTACTACGCAGACGGCACCGTCGCCTCATAAGGGGAATCGCCATGCAGACCATCAAGCAGCCATACGAGTTTCTTGCTCGCTGGGATCAGTCCGGCGCCCTGGCTGGCGTGCACGTCCAGCACCGCTACGTGATCCGCGAGGACGACGGGACGGCAATCGGCGAAACGCTCGGGCAAGCGGAGCCGCTGACGCTGGAGACGGCCGCCGGCTTTCCGCTCGGCGATTTGCTGACCCAGGTTCAGGCCGATGCGCTGACCGCCAAGGCTGCCGCCGATGCGGATCGCGACGCCGCCCTGGCCCGGATCGCCGATCTGGAGGCGCAGGTCGCGGCTCTCCGGCTGGTCGAACCGCAGGCCTGACCGATGCCCTACACCTACGACAGCTTCAAGGCGGCGATGGCGCTGCACATGATCGTCGACGCCACCGATCCGGATTTCGTCGCCGTTCTGCCGCAGATCATCGAGGGCGCCGAGCAGCGGATCTATCGGGAACTCGACCCGATCTGGTGCCGCAAGACCTGGGCCTCGACCTTCGGCTCGTCCGGCACGCCCGAGGACAACGCTACGCTGGCGCCCCCGACCGACCTGCTGGAGGTGCGCGAGTTCCGGTTCTATCCGCTGGGTGCCGGCACCACGAAGCGGCAGGCGCTGGAGCATCGTGCCGACACCTTCGTCCGGGAATACTGGCCCGATCCCGCCGTCACCGGCACGCCGAAATACTACGCCCTGACCGGCGCCGACCCCGGCCCGCTGACGATTCAGGTGGCTCCGACGCCGTCCACCGCCGCCCCGGTCGAGATCGTCGGCACCTTCCGGCCGGCTGCGCTGTCCGCAACCAACACGACCACCAACCTCGCCACGCTCTATCCGGACCTGATGCTCTATGCCGCCCTGGTGTTCGCCGCCGGCTACCAGCGGAATTTCGGGGCGCAGAGCGACGATCCCCGGCAGGCGATGAGCTGGGAGCAGCAGTATCAGGGCGCGCTTGCCTCGGCCAAGGCGGAAGAAGCCCGGCGCAAGGGCGGGGCCTGGGTCGACCGCGCGTCGCCGTCCGCCGCCATCCCCACCGCGTGAGGAATAGATGCCCAGCACCTACAGCACATCCCTCCGCCTGGAACTGATGGCCGACGGCGAACAGTCCGGCACCTGGGGACAGAAGACCAACACCAACCTCGGCACGCTGCTGGAGACCGCCATCGTCGGGCAGGCCACGGTGGCGCTGTCCAGCACGGACGTCACGCTGACCGCGAACAACGGCGTCGCCGATCAGGCGCGCTGCGCCATGCTGCTGCTGACCGGCACACTGAGCGCGAGCGTCAACGTCATCGTCCCGGCGACGATGAAACTGTACGACGTCGTGAACGGCACCTCGGGCGCCTTCACCGTCACCGTCAAGACCGCGTCCGGCAGCGGCGTCTCCGTGCCGCAGGGGCAGCGCTCGCGGCTCTACTGCAACGCGACCGACGTGCTGGAGTTCTGGGGCTCTGGCACCACGGCCAACAAGCTGCTGCGCCTGGACGGATCGGCGAAGATCCCGGCGGTGGACGGATCGCAGTTGACCGGCGTCACAGCATCCCAGGTTGGCGCGCTCCCCACGGCGGGCGGCACCATGGGCGGCGCGGTGAAAGAGACCGTGACGGTCATCACGCCGTCCGGGTCGACCTACACCATGGACCTGTCGGCCGGGAACGACTTCGACGCCCAAACGCTGGTCAGCAGCCCGGTCTTTGCCAACCCGACCAACCTGCCCCCGAGCGGCAAGGTGCAGGGCTTCTTCATCCTGACCAAGAATCCATCCGGCGGCATCACCGGTATGACCTTCGGCGCCAACTGGACGGCCATCGGCAACATCACGCCGAACCTGTCGCCGAACAAATACAACGGCATCGCCGGGAAGGTCTACTCGTCCGGGTTGACCACCTTCTCCATCATTCCGGGCATCTGACCATGGCCGCCGATCTGCACCGGCTGGCCGCGCGCCAAGCCGTCGCGCCGCTGCGCCGGAAGCTGAACCCCACCGGTCGGCGTCTGCCTTCTGCGCGCATCCGCCTCCGCCGGCACGACCGGCCGCGCGCCATCTTCGGCATCGCCGACATGCTGATGGCCGCAGCCCGCGGCAGCTACCCGGCGAACGTCAGCAGCCAAGCCACGACGACGCAGACGATCATCGTGTCGGTGGCCTGCACGATGACGGCGAAGCTGTGGGGTCCCGGGGGAGGGCTCTCCGACCCCTTCGACCGATCCCGCGACGGCGGTGGCGGCGGGTATGCTACGGCGGTGTTCTCGCTTTCGCCCGGAGACGTCCTCGCCTATGCGGCTGGAGGCCCTGGGGATGGGTTGTTCGGGGCGCCCGGCACCAGCGGCAGCGGCACCCGCAACGGCGGCGGGAACGGACGCAGCGGCGGCGGCGCGACCGAGCTGTACATCAACGGCGTGCCCGTGCTGATCGCTGGCGGAGGTGGAGGAGGTGGCGCCACCACCCGGGGCGGCGGAGGCGGCGGAACGGCCGGCGCAGATGCTCCGAATGCTGGGCTGACCGGTGGTGGCAAAGGCGGCACGCAATCGTCCCCTGGCGCGGGCGGCAATGGCAGTTCCAGCGGCCCGGCCGGCAGTGCCGGCTCTGGCGGAACTGGCGGCAATGGCGCGGGCGGCTCCAGCGGTGGGGGCGGCGGCGGCTGGCGCGGCGGCGGTGGTGGTGGCGTCAGCTTCAACACGACCTTCGGCCGGGATGCCGGCGGTGGCGGCGGCTCCAGCTATGACAGCACCGGCTCCGGCACGCTCATCGCCGCTACCGACTGGCAGGCCGCGAACCGCACGGACCCCGATTACACGAACAGCGCCGGCAACAGCGAACAGCCCGGCCTCGTCGTCCTGAAATTCGCAGCCTGATGCGCGACAACATTCCAGCCGCGAGGCATGCATGCCGCTGAACAAGATCACGCTCCGGCCCGGCATCAACAAACAGGCCACGCCGACGCTGAATGAAGGCGGGTGGTCGGACTCCAACCTGATCCGGTTCCGTGATGGACAGCCGCAGACCTGGGGCGGCTGGACGCTGGCGGCCAGTGGTCTGTCCGGCGTTGCCCGCGGCATCCACACATGGTCTCAGCTGGACGGCGAAGGCGTTGCCGGTATCGGCACCAACACCAACCTCTACATCTTCCGCGGCGGAGGATACGACATCACCCCGTCCGGGCTCGCTGCCGGTCCGGCCGACGCCGCGACCTCCTTCGGCTGGGGCGCCAGTACCTGGGGGACGGAGACCTGGGGCACGCCTCGCAGCGTTCCGCTGGTCGGCCAGCAGCCGCGGACATGGTCGCTCGCCAATTGGGGCGAGTTCCTGCTCGCCAACCCCCGCGAGAACGGCATCTATGTCTGGCAGCCCAGCGGCGCGACGATCAATCCGGCGACGCTGATCTCGCAGGCCCCGCAGCAGGTCCGGTCCATCCTGGTCGGCATGCCGGAGCGCCACCTGATCGCGCTGGGCTGTTCCGATCCTGGCGCGACGACGAACTATGACCCGCTGCTGGTTCGCTTCTCCGATGTCGAGGATTACACGGTCTGGACGGCGACGGCGACCAACAGCGCGGGCAGCTTCCGACTGTCCGGCGGCAGCCAGATCATGGCCGGCGTCACCGCGACGAACGAACATCTGATCTGGACCGACAAGGCGCTCTGGTCGATGAAGTTCGCTGGCGCGCCCTACTACTACGGATTTGACCAGCTGGGCGGGAACTGCGGTCTCATCAGCCCGCACGCGGCGGTGGACGTCAACGGCACCACCGTGTGGATGTCGGAAGGCTCGTTCTTCCTCTATCGCGGCGGCGCGCCCCAGACGCTGCCCTGCACCGAGCATGACGCGGTGTTCAAGGGCATGAACCGCATTCAGTCGCAGAAGATCTATGGGGCATTGAACACCGTCGCCAATGAAGCCGTATGGTTCTTTCCGTCTTCGGCATCTGTGGAAAACGACAGCTATATCTCTTGGAACTATGTCGAAAATGTATGGGCAACTGGCAGCCTTGCACGAACCTGCTGGACGGACCGCGACATCTTCGGATACCCGCTGGCAACCTCTCCGGAAGGCACTCTTTATTACCATGAATTTGGTTATGATGCTGACGGTACCCCGATACCGTGGTATCTTGAGAGTGGCTTTTTCGACATCAGCGACGGGACGCCGTTTACCTTCGTGGACCGCATTCTCCCCGACCAGACCCTGACCGGCAGCGCGCTCCTCACGCTGAAGGTGGCCGACTATCCGTCGTCCACGCCGCGCAGCATCGGCCCCTACACCATCACGCCGACGACGACGTTCATCACGCCCCGGGCGCGCGGCCGGCAGATGGCGGTGCGCTTCGAGAGCGCCGGGCAGGCCGGCACGTCCTGGCGGCTTGGCGCCGTCCGCATCAACTCCAATCCGGATGGCCGCCGATGAGCCTGACGATCCCACGTCTCCCGCCGAACCCGACGCCAGCCGATCTGGAGCGCTGGGCTGGCAGCCTCGCGCGGTCGCTGGCGACCCAGCTCGACCCGCTGCTTCAGGCCGCGACGGGCCGCGATGGAAGCGGGGCGGCGCAGCCCTATCAGGTGTCCGACTACACCGCTCGGCGCAGCCTCACCATGGCGTCGACGCCGTCCACCACCGATCTCGGCAACGTCGTCTCGACGGTGATTGCCGACCTCAAAGCGAAGGGGATTCTGGCGTGACCAGCATCGACGACCTGACCCCGGCCCAGCTCGCACAGATGCTCGGCCTCACCGCAAGCCCCGCCGCCGGGACGGCGACCGCGGCGGCAGCAGCGCCCGGCAGCTCCTGGTTCACCAAGGATGCGGCGGGAAACGTCTCCATCCCGCGCACCTACACCCCGGTAAGCGGCTCCGGCCGCAACCTGAAGCGCTACGGGATGGACGGCGGCGAGCACAGTTTCTTCCAATACCAGGGCCGCGGCGTTGTCCCGCCGGCGCCGGCGGCGGCGCAAGGGGCGACCGGCTTCATGCCGCAGGGCTTCCAGCGCGATCAAGGCGGGCAGGGCGGCGGCATGACCGGAAGTGGGTCGCGAGGCGGCGTTTCCGCCGATGCTGGCGGCACGCCCGGCGATGGGCGGACCAATGCCGACGGCAGCGCCCGCGACGGCACGACCGGCATGCCGTCTGACAATGGCCTGGGCGGCTTCATCGACCGCACGCCGGCGGAGCGCGCAGCCTGGATGGCGGCCGGCTTCATGCCCGGCCCCATCGGCACCATCGCCTCGCTGGCCAACGCCGGGATCACTGCCAACAACCTTTCCTACAACAATGACGTGATGCAAGGGCTCGGCCTGCCGGGCCTGTCCGCGGCGCAGATCGCCGGCGCCTATGCGCCGTTTGGGCTTGGCAACGATTACGGCACCACGAATTTCGGCAACACCCCAGCCGGCCGGCTGGCCGCCTATGGCATCGAGCGTGGATGGGACAACGCCCAGCCGAACAACAGCGACGGCATCAGCGCGGCGCCGGCATCTGGCGTCGGCGGCATTTCCGCCCGGTCGATCAGTGCCGATGGATCCTATGGCCCCAGCATGGGCTTGGGAGCGTCCCGCGGCCTCGGCGGTTTCGGTGGAGACCGCGACGGCTCCGATGGCAGCGGTGGTGGTGGCGGCAGCAGCAGCGGCGGCGGTGGTGGCGGAGGCGGGGGCAACAGCAACGGCGGCGGCCCGAGCCACGACAGCCCGCGCGCCGATGGCGGCATGGTCTATGCCTCCGGCGGCCTCGTCGACCACGTCTCGCCCGGTCGCGCCGACAAGGTGAAGGATCGCGTTCCGCCAGGGACGTACGTCCTTCCGGCCGACGTCGTTTCATGGGCTGGAGAAGGCAACACCGCCGCCGGGGCCAAGGCCCTGGATGCCGCTCTGTCCCGTTTGCCCGCGGGCGCCGATGACGGATTCGCCCGCGGCGGCCGGGTGCCGGTCCGGCTGTCCGGCGGCGAATACAAGGTGCCTCCCGCCCGCGTCGCTGCGCTGGGTGGGGGCAATGTCAATCGCGGCGCCGACCTGCTCGACAAGCTGGTCGCCATGGCCCGCGCCGATCTGGCCCGCAAGGCCTCCACTCTGCCCCCGCCGAAGTGAGGACTGTCATGATCCGCTACGCCACGGCCGGCGATATCCCGGCCGTCGAAGACCTCCTCCGTCTGATGCATGCCGAAATCGGCATGGCGCCGCCGGATGAGGAGAAGGCCCGAGCCGTCGTCGCTCGCTGCTTCGACCGCGGCACCGGCGCCGTGCTGGTTGCCTGCGCCGAGGATGGGGCCATCGTCGGCACGCTGGGCATGGTCTTCGACCAGTTCTGGTACACGACGGCGTGGCACCTTCAGGAGATGTGGACCTTCGTTCACCCCGATCACCGCCGCTCGACCCATGCCAAGGACCTGCTGCTGAATGCCCTGGAGACCGCCCGCAAGGTGAAGGTCCCGTTCGTCGCCGCCGTGTTCACCGATCAGCGCACCGAGGGCAAGCGCCGGCTGTTCGCGCGCTACCTCCCGCAGGTCGGCGCCATATTCAAGGGGGATTGATCCATGTGCTTCGGCAGCAGCCAGCAGACCAGCACCACGACGCAGTCCCTTGATCCAGGGTTGCGCGACAGGCTCTATGGCGTCATCGACCAGGGCGTGGCGGCGGCTGGCATGCCCTACCAGCCCTACGACGCCCCGCGCATCGCCGACTTCACCGGCGACCAGCAGGCCGGCATGCAGGCGATCCGCAACGCCGCGGGGGCTGGGTCCGGCGCGCTGCAATCCGGCATCGACACAGCCGCCGGCATCGCCGGCAGCAACATGGCCGGCAGCCTGCTCCAGCCCGGCAGCTATGCCGCGCACGGGTACGATGCGGTGACGGGTACCGCCAACCTCGCCAATCGCGGCGATATCCGCAATGTGTCTGCCGATCAGGTGCAGGGGCAGGGCTTGGGGTCGGTGAACCTCAACACCTACATGGACCCCTACACGCAGTCGGTGGTGGACTCGACCGTCGGCGAGATCAACCGCAGCTACGACCGTACCGGCCAACAGGGTGCAGCGAATGCTGCGCTTAAGGGCGCCTTCGGTGGCGACCGGGCGGCTATTGAGAACGCCGAGAACAACCGGAATCGCGCCACCGCCATCGGAACCGCCACCGGAAACCTGATGAGCAGCGGCTTCACCAATGCCCAGCAGCAGGCGCAGACCGATCTCGGCCGGCAGTTCCAGGGGCAGTTGGCGAACCAGAACGCCAACCTCCAGGCGCAGACCACGAACGCCGGGTATGACGCATCGACGGCGCTCGCCAACCAGCAGGCGCAGAACCAGTTCGGCCTTGCCAACATGAGCGCACAGAACGCGGCACGGCAGTTCACGGCGGGCGCGCAGAACCAGGCCGACCAGTTCAACAACCAGCTGAACTTGCAGGCACAGCAGGCGAACCAGCAGGCGGGGCTGACCCAAGCCAACCAGCGCCTTTCCGCCGCCGGCCTGCTCGGCAGCCTGGGCACGCAGCAGCAGGGCATGGGCCTTGCCAGCGGCAACGCGCTGATGGGCATTGGGGCACAGCAGCAGGGGCTGGATCAGCAGAACCTGAACCTCGCCTACCAGGACTTCACGAACCAGCGCGATTACCCGAAGACGCAGATCGGCTGGTTGGGCAGCGTCATGAATGGTTCGGCGGCGAGCCGCGAAGGCACAACCACATCGAGCGCGCCTGGGCCCAGCACGGTGTCGCAGATCGGCGGCCTCGCCTCCACCGGCCTTGGCCTGTACGGGCTGGCAAGGGGGGCTGGACTGTTCAATTTCGCCGATGGCGGCATGGTGACGGAAGGGCTGGGCGCCTACGCCGACGGCGGGGCGGTGGACTGGACCACGCTCCCTGACGACATCCTGCAGAAGGCGGCGCAGGCGGGGGATATCTCCGCCCTGCGCGAGATCAACCGCCGCCGCAACCCGGACCGCCCTGGCTATCGGCAGCCGGCCGGTGCGCGCGACCAGCCCTACCAGCCCGGCTACAATCAGGGCACGATCTTACCCTCCATCAAGCAGGGCCTCGCCGCTGCTGCCGACACGCTGTCCAAGCCGGTCGGCGAGCGGGCCGGCCTCGCCCCATCGCTGGCCGACCTGCGGGGCGAGAACCCAGACTACAGCGGTTTCAGCGGCGCCTATCCGTCACAGGGCGAACTTCCGGCGCCGCCGTCTGGGCTGGACTATGCCCTGGGAACCGACAACGCCGACGATGACATCGACGTCCCGGTCGGTGGCGAGGTGGACGAGACCGATGCCGACCCGCAGGGGCTTGCCGGCGCCGACCGCACCCCGGCGCCGTCCGTGTCGCCGCAGGATGACGTGACCCAGGACATCGCTTCCGAGCCGCCGATGGGGCTTGCCGGCGAGGTGCCAGGCGATATCCCGGCCGGAGACGGCGGCCCCGGCCGGCCTGCCGCTGCCCCAGCCGCAGCCGGCCAGCCGACCGAAGGCGGCGGTGGTGGCGACGCGACGCCGGGCTGGGCGATGCCGGCCCTGCAATTCGGCCTGAACCTGCTGGCGCAGCGCGGGCCGAACGCCCTCAGCAACATCGGCGCCGCCGGGGCGCAATCGCTGGCGCAGATGCAGCAGCAGAAGCGCCTCGATGTGCAGGACCGCCGGCAGGGCAACGTGGAGAAGCGCCTCGACCGCCAGCTTGCCCTGGCCGAAGGACGGGCGAAGCATCAGGACGCACAGGATGCGGCGCTGCTTGGGCCAAAGGGCGAACTGCTGCGGGCGCAGACCGATGCGGCCAAGGCGCTCGCTGCGCAGCGCAACACGCCGGACGCCGGGACCACAGCCATGACCACCAACATCAACGCGCTGGTCAAGTTGGGCGTGGCGAAGAGCCCACAGGAAGCCTTCCAGTTGCTGAATCACAGCAAGGAAAACCCCTACGCCAAGCAGAAGCTGATCGTCGATTTCAGCAAGGCACTGCTTGAGCAGAACCCGGAGTTGAGCCCGGAAGAGGCGCTGCGCAGGTCCGGCGCTCTGATCGGTCAGGGAATGGGCGCCGCGCCCGGAAACAACCCCAGCGGCTTCTCATCCCCGGCCGATGTGAAAGCTGCGGTCGCCGCCGGCAAGTTGCCGCGCGATCAGGCCCTACAGATCCTCCGCGATAACTTCGGGATGAAGTGATGGACGCCGAATCCTTTCTCGACAGCGCCCCGGCCGGCAACCCTGTCGACGATTACGTCGCGGAGGCCTCCAGCCGGTTCGGCGTCGCGCCCGACCTGATCCGCGCGACCATGGGCGTGGAGTCCGCTGGCGATGCCCGCGCCGTCTCCAACAAGGGGGCGGCCGGCCTGATGCAGCTGATGCCGGGCACCTTCGACGACATGCGCCGGCAGCACGGCCTCGGCTCCGACCGCTTCGAGCCGCGCACCAACGTGCTCGCCGGGACGGCGTACCTGCGGCAGATGCTGGACCGCTACCAGAACGACCCGTCGCTGGCGCTCGCGGCCTACAATGCCGGCCCCGGCACGGTGGACGATTACCGGGCCGGGCGCCGCTCGTCCCTGCCGGCGGAGACGCGCGCCTATGTGCCGAAGGTGCTGGGTGGCATGCGGGGACGCCCAACGCTGGCCGGCGGCGCTGACGACGATGGGCTGGGCGGTGGATCGGCAGAGGATTTCCTGGGCGACACTGGCGGTGGTGGCGCAGGCGATGGCGTGTCGGCCGAGGATTTTCTGTCCGACGTGAAGGCGCCACCCAAGCCCGCCCCCGGCATCATCGCCACCTTCGGCACGGCAGCCGCCCGCGGCGCCGGCGAGGCGATCCGCAACACGGCCAACGCCCCCAGCTTCAGCCAGGAGCGGCCGGCGGAGGCGAAGGAAGCCGATGGCATCGACGAGCTGCTGACGACGCCGATCAGCAAGGGCTGGACGGATCCGAAGTGGTGGGCGGCACAGATCGGTTCCGGCCTCGGCGGCAGCGCGCCCACGGTCGCGGCCGGCATCGCTGGCGGCGCCGCTGGCTCTGCGGTTGCCGGTCCGCCCGGCGCCCTGGTCGGCAGCGCGCTTGGGTTCGGGGGCGGCTCGTTCGTCCAGTCGCTGGCCCCAGAATACCAGCGCGCCCGCGCCGATGGTCTGGATCACGATGCCGCGGTCGACCGCGCCCTGCAGCAGTCCGGCATTGCTGGCGCCTTCGGTGCGGCCATGGGCCTCGCGCCGGGGGTCGGGCTGTTCGGCAAGACGGCGGAAGGCGCCATCAAGCGCCCGATCAGCGAGGCCCTGGCGCAGATTTTCGGCGTGCAGCCAGCGCTCGGTGTCGGGCAGCGCGCGACGCAGAATGCAGCGGCCGGGCGCGAGACGACGGCCGAGGAACTTCTGCAGGACTACGCCCTGAACGTCGGCGCCGGCGCGACGATGGTCACCGGGCACAAGGCTGTCGAGCGGATGGGGCGGCGCGGCGCGAAGCCGGAGGAGGCGCCCGCGGTGTCCGCCGAAGAGCCGCAGGCCGACAACGAGACGCTCGCCCTGCCGGCGCCGCAGCCCCAGGGCGAAGGCTTCGTGATGGGCGACCGGCCGGAGGTTCGGCAGGCGCAGGCGGATGTGCAGCGCTTCTCCGACGAGATGGATGCCGCGCAGGAAGCGCTGCGACCGCTGAAGGACGGCGACCGCTCTACTGCCGATGAGGCGGCGGCCGCCCCGACTCCTGAAGAGCGCGACGCGCTGGTCCAGCGGTGGACAGTTGCTCGTGATAACTACATGGCCGCGCGAAACCGGCTGGACAACCTGACGCCCCAGCCGCCAAAGCCCGAAGGCGTCCAGCCTCCCGACACCAACCCACCGCTGCCGCCGCGCAATCTGCCGGACGTCTACCGCGGCGCGACCGACGATCCGGCCATGGCCGCGCTGCCGCCGGACGCCACGCTGCTGGACGATGCCGGCCGGCCGGCGCAGATCGGCATGGATCGCCCGGCCGGGCTGCTGGAGGCGCCGCGCCAGGAAGGCCGCTACACGCCGGAGATGGCGCAGCGCAACGAGCTGGCTGCCGCAGAGCCCCCGCCCGCGCGCCCGGATGTCGCCGAAACGCCAGCTTTGCCGGAACCTGCCTCGAGCGCGGCCAATCGCTTCATGGAAGCGCAGTCGCAGCAGGCGGCCGACCTGCAAAAGCTGATCGACCGCCGCACGCGCGAGATGGGCGCCCTCCAGAAGCAGATCGCTGCGGAGCCCGACCCGGCCGAGCGGACGCGCAAGACGGACCTGTTCCGGCAGAAGAACCGGCAGGTCGAGGATGCGCGCGCCCGGCTGGAGGAGCTTCGGCCGCAGGAAGCGCCGCGCGACGTGCAGGAGGTGCAGGCGCCCCCACGCGGTCGGGATGAGGGTGTTCAGCAAGCGGCCCCCGAGGCATCCCCGATCCTGACCAAGGGCGGAAAGCCGTTTCCCACCGAGCGGGCCGCCGCCAATGTGGCGCGGACCCGGCCAGACCTCAAAGAGCAGTTCCTGGTCCCGGTCGAGGTAAACGGCGGCTGGGGCTTGATGGATGCGGGGGCATTCGAGGCCAATGTGCGGGCGATGGAGAAGCCTTTCCCGGCGGTGACGCCTTGGCAAATGACCAAGGCGGAGGCGGCTGCTTGGATGCGGAGCCGCGACCTTGAAGACCTCCCCCGCAAGGTCGCAGCCCAGCAATGGAACGTCGCGCGGATGCGGCGCTTCGGCGAACTGGAGCCTGGAAGCCTCGCCAACGCAGAGGCCGAGCTGGCGCGCCTGCGTGAGCAAGCGCATCGCGGCGAGCCGCCGGTGAGCGATCTTGCCCCCTTCCATCACCGTGAGGCTGTTCGCCGCGCTCTCGCCGAAGGGCAGCCCGTGTCGGAGCGGGTGCTGGCAGAATACCCGGAGTTGCGGGCAGGAGAAGTCCAGGCCACCCCCCAGCCCGGCGACCGCGTCCGCGTGACCAACGCCAAGACCGGTCAGGCCTACGAGGCGACGCTGACCGGAGAGCGCGGGCCGCGGACTTTGGTGACCCGTGACGATGGCAAGAAGCTCCAGCCGCTGACGGCGGCGCACAGCATCGAGCGGGTGGAGGGCGACCGCTTCCGCCTGACCGACGAAGCCGAACGCGCCGCCCCCGCCCTGGAAGCCGACCTTCGCGCGCAACTGAAGCGCTACGGCATCGACGACCGCGTCGGCTTCCGGCTGGTGGATGCGATCCGAGACCGGCGGACCGGCGAAGCAATCCCCGGCGCGCTGGGCCGCTATGGCCGGCGCGTCATCGAGGTGGCGACCTCCGCTCCAGATCGGGCGATGACGCTGGATCACGAGGCCGTCCACGCCATCCGCGAGCTTGGCCTGCTGACCCAGAAGCAGTGGGACGCGCTGAAGCAGGCCGCCCTGCGCGACGACGGCGTGAAGCTGGCCAGCGTCCGGCGGCGCTACAAGAACATGGGTCTGGACGAGGAGTCCATGTTCGAGGAGGCCGTCGCCGACCTGTTCGCCGACTGGCAGGCCGGGCGCCGCGATGCCGGCGCGGTGCGGGCGATCCTGGAGCGCATCCGCGACTTCTTCGCCGCGGTGGGGCAGGCGTTCCGCGGCCAGGGCTTCACCACTCCGGAGAGCGTTTTCCGGGCAATCGACGAGGGCCGCATCGGGCGACGCGGGGCGCAGGAACAGCCGGCCGGCGCGGTAGCGGAGGCCTTTGAGCGCCAGCAGCGGCCGGAAGGGCAGGGGGAGGCCAAGCCAGAGCGGGACAGCTTCGCCCTGGCCCCGACCGAACAGGCCCTGGCCGACGCGATCCTGGCCGACCAGCCGAGCCTTGCCGAGCGGGTGAAGAAGGCGTTCGGCGCCAACCGGTCCGGCATCGGGTCGGAGGCGGTGCGGCAGTTGGTCAACCAGTTCCAGCCGATCTTCGACCTTGAGATGCGCGCGGAGAGCAAGGCCGGCCGGCAGGCGAAGCTGCGCGACGCCCGCGTGTCGGCAGCCAAGATGACCGAGCTGGCGGTGCAGGACAGCGGCCGCCTGGAGTCCATGCTGGTCGAGGGGCCGCTGCGCTGGAACGCGACGGAGGGCATCGTCGAGAACGTGAAGGGCGGCGGCGGCCTGCTGGACATCTTCAAGCCGCTGAAGAGCGCCGACGACTACAAGCGGTTCCAGCTCTACGCCATCGCCAAGCGGACGGAAGGCGTCACCAGCCGCGACCGTCAGGCGGTTGCCGGCTGGCGTCGCGAACTGGCTCAGGTCGAGCGGCAGACCGAGACGAATGAAAAGGCGCTCGCCAGCATCCAGAACGATCCGGCCATGGCCCAAAAGCGCCAGAAGCTGGAGAAGGCCATCTCCGACGGCAGGGAGATGATTCGCAAGCTGAGCGACCAGATCGACGACAAGACCCGGCGCATCCGGAACCTGACCGGCTTCATGACCGACGCGCAGGTTAAGGAGGCGCTCGCCATGGAGACGCCAGAATTCAAGAAGGTCTTCGACGGCTACCAGAAGTTCAACCGGGCCATGCTCGACTTCGCCGTGGACACGGGCGTCATCAAGGCGGCGTCGCGCGACATCTACGCCAACGGCATGGACTATGTGCCGTTCTACCGCGTCGCCGAAGAGACCGGAGAACTGCCGCCGCCGGCCACGCTGGCGAAGCTGTCCAACCCCGATCCCAAGATCCGGAAGCTGGAGGGCGGGACCGACAAGATCGGCGATCTGGCGGAGAATGTCATCCGCAACGCCACTGCCCTGGCCAAGGCCGGCATGCGGAACGAGGCGATGCGCCGCATCCATGGCGTTCTGTCGGAGATCGGCGAGGCCAAGAACCTGACCGCCGCCGATGAGAAGGCTGGCAGCGCGGCGTTCTTCGACAAGGGCGTGAAGCGCCACTTCGTCGCCGAAGACCCGGCGGTGATGGCGGCGATGGCTGGGCTGCGGCCGGAGCAACAGGCCGGCATCTACAAGGGGCTGGCCAGCTTCTCCAACGTCCTGCGGCGCGGCGTCACGGCGTCGCCCGGCTTCATGCTGGCCAACTTCATCCGAGACAGCGCGTCCGCCTGGGTGCAGACCGGTGGCACGCTGACCCTGGCGAACAACGGCATTACCGGACTGATCCGCGCGGCGAAGAAGGCCGACAGCGTGAAGGAGCTGAAGGCGGCGGCCGGCATCGGTGGCTACGAGTTCGGGCATGGCGCCCGCGACATGGCGGCGGAGTTCAAGCGCCGGCTGGGCGTCGAGGTGGCGACGTCGCCGAAGGGCATTCTGGATAAGATCGTTTACCCGCTGGAGAAGGGTAAGCGAGCCCTGGATGCCGCGCTCCGCCCGCTGGAGGAGGTCGGCTCCTGGACCGAAGTGGCGAACCGCGACGCCATCTATCGGAACCTGCTGGACCAGGGCGCCAGCAAGGCGGAGGCGGCCTATCAGGCGCTCAACCTGCTGAACTTCAGCCGGAAGGGCGCCAACCAGTCCCTGCGCTTCATGCTACCGCTGGTGCCGTTCCTCAACGCCCGCATCCAGGGCCTGTACCGGCTGGCCGAGACGCAGGGCGACAAGGCGGCGCTGAAGGGCGTCTTCCTGCGCGGCCTGCTGCTGACCGGCGTGTCGGCGGCGTTGACTGCTGCGTTCGGCGATGACGACCGGGTGAAGGACGCCCCGCTCGAGCGGCGGCTGAGCTACTATATCGTTCCGGTCGGCGACAGCACGGTCTTGATTCCGAAGCCCTTTGAGTTCGGCGCGATCTTCTCGACGATGCCCGAGTTCCTGTTTGACGCGATCCAGAAGAGCGACGGCGGCGACTTGATGAAGGCGACGGCAATGACCTTCCTCAACACCTTCCAGTTCAATCCGGTCCCGCAGGCCGTGAAGCCCGCGCTGGAGGTCTACACGAACTATGACTTCTTCACGGAGCGGCCGGTCGAAGGACCGCAGCAGCAGAAGGTCCGGCCGGGCGAGCGGGCCGACGCCCGGACGAATGCCACGCTCGCGGCGCTTGGGCGCGAGGCGAACATCAGCCCCATGAAGGCGGAGCATCTGATCGGCGGCTATCTCGGCACGCTGGGGCAGATGGCGCTCGCCGGCATGGATGCGATCATGGGCGCATCGGGCGCAGTGCCGAGCAAGCCGGCCGGCGCGTTCGGGTCCGTACCGATCCTGTCGCCGGCGGTCGAGTCCGCGTTCGGAAGGTTCTACAAGACCGGGCCGGACGCCGCGAACCGCTGGGTGGGCGATTTCTACGACCTGAAGCATCAGGCTGACGAGACGTGGTCCACCATCCGCAAGCTGCGCCAGGACGGCGAACTCGACCGGGCGAAGGAACTGCAACGCGACAACGCCGGGCTGGTCGGCGCCCGGAAGCAGATCGAGAAGATGGGCGAGCAGATCGGCGGCTTGACGCGGCGGATCAACGACATTCGCTCGGACGACGAGATGTCGCCGGACGAGAAGCGGGCGAAGATGGATGACCTCATCGCCAAGCGGAACGCCATCGCCAAGCGGACGGAGGGGATCTTGCAGAAGATCAAGGAGCGCAACGCGGCGGCGGTGGAGCGCAACGCGGCGTGATGGTAGAATGCGGTGTCGGTCGGCGGGGGCGAACCGCCGGCTGACGCCAATCCCTGAAAGGACCAGAGATGACCGACACCAAGACCGACAATACCATAGACGACGCCATCATCCAGGCCATTGGCCGCGAAGTCGGCATCACCGAAGCGGCTCTTGATGAACCGGGCCGACCAGTGAACGAAATGAAAGCTAGGCGGGTCTTGCGCGCCGTTTATGGGGCGCTGGAGGCGATGGGGTGGGCTGTGGTGCCGAAGGACGGGCACGTCGATATGGACAGCGCCGTGACCGCCGGGCCGTGGCTGACCGGCTACGAGGAAGTTCGCCCGCGCGATTTGGTGCGGGCGGTGATCGCCGCCTCCCCAAAGGCGCCTGGCGCCGAAGGTGCGAAATGACCGGCGCCAAGGACGCCATATCGCCCGACGACACCATAGTCGAGGCAGTGGCGGAGATGGTGGGTGGTTACATGGAGGATCATGGCGTCGCGCCCGCGCTGACTGAGAATGTCCTTCTGGCCGCCAGCCTTGCGAAGAGCATTGTCGATAAGGCGCGCGGGTCGTACGGCAACCTCTATGGCCTTCTCGAAAAAGGCATGGCCGACCGAAATCACGTACCATATTGGCGCGAGTGCGTTTCGGAAAACGCGATGCGTTCGAGCCCTGAAGTTCTTTCGGCCGAGAAGGATCTTGTCGGCATCCTTGAAAAAATGGCGACGCCCGAGATTGTGGCGGCTATGGCAATTTTTGATAAGGAGTATACCGTCGAACAAATGCGCGCCATGATAGCCGCAGTGCGGGCCTCCCCGAAGGCGCCCGGCGCCGGGGGTGCGGGATGAGCGACGGAGCCGTCCTGTTCCTGGCCGCCTGCGCCATTGCCATCGGGTTCTATGGGAAACACGACATTGACCGGAAATACGCCAAGGCCAAGGCCGATCTCGACCAGATGGTCTACAGCGCCAAGGCCGATCTCGCGATCAGGTGCGCCGTGATCGACTGCCGGGAAATCCGCGTCAGGATGATCTCCTCTGGAAATTTACAATAGGCCCCCACTCTCACCCCACGAACCCCAGGCCCGCCCCCGGCGGGCCTTTTCTTTTGGAGAACCCATGACCAAGCCCGTCACCCAAGCCGCGGTCGATCTTGTGAAGCATTTCGAGGGCCTGTACCTGAAAGCATATTTGTGCCCAGCCGGCGTGCCCACCGTGGCGTGGGGCCACACAGGTCCCGATGTCGTCATGGGCATGACCGTTACGCTGGCGCAAGCCGAGCAGCTTCTGGCTGCTGACCTCGCGGAAGCTGCCGCCGATGTGGACCGCTACGTGAAGGTGCCGCTGACCGACGACCAGCGCGGCGCGCTCGCCAGCTTCGTGTTCAACTTGGGGGCCGGCTCGCTGGCATCGTCCACCCTGCTCAAGCTCCTGAACGTTGGTGACGCGGGCGCTGCCGAGCAGTTCGGCCGGTGGGTCAACGCCACGGTCAACGGCAAGCTGACGAAGCTGCCGGGCCTCGTCGCGCGCCGGGCCGCCGAGCAGGCGCTGTTCGAAGGTCGACCCTGGGGTGTCGAGGTGGGGGTCGACACCCCGCACCCCATGCCCCAGGCCATCACCGCTCCGGCCGGATCGGACGCCGACCGCATCAAGGCGATCCAGCGCATCGTCGGCGTCACCCCGGACGGGCATTACGGCCCGCTGACGAAGGCGGCGGTGACCCGCTGGCAGGCTGCGCACTTCCTCGTCGCCGATGGAATCGTTGGGCCGAAGACGGCGGCGGCGATGGGGTTGTGACCATGCGCATCGGATGTTCTCGCGCCGGAGCGACGCGCCTTGTCCTGTTCATCGGCGGCTATGTTGTGAAGCTGCCGAGCCCGCATAGCTGGCGCACCTTCCTCTGGGGCCTGCTCGGCAACATGCAGGAGCGGCAGTTCTCGCGATGCGGCTGGGACGGCTTATGTCCGGTCATCTTTGCGCTACCCGGTGGCTTCCTCAACGTGATGCCGCGCGCTCGGCCGATGACGCGGGAAGAGTGGTTCTCATTCGATCCCGAGCAGTTCACCAACCGCCAGGACTACATCATCCCGGCCGAACACAAGATGGACAGCTTCGGATGGCTGGACGGCCGCGTCGTGGCAATCGACTACGGCAGTTGATCTCTATGGCTAGGTCGCACCCCAAACCTAGCCATCGACCGCCCATCCCGACCGCGTGGGGGCTGTCGTGCTATCGCGGACCGTCAGCTTGGCTGCGGCCACATTCTGAACCACGATGACGCGCCAAGACCCTTCATGAGTTGCTCGTCAGGGAATCGGCGCATTGGCGAACTCCCCAAAATGCTCGGCCGCCGCCGCGGCGTAGGCTGCAGCGGCAACGGCGCAATCGGGGAAATATCCAAGGCAGCGACGCTTGCCCGCCGCCCCTATCTGCGCTTTCCACATGCCGCGCTTCTGGCTCCACGACACACCTTTGACGCCGGATTTGTTGTCGCTGTTCACCGACCGGTTGCCCTGGTTCTGACTTCCGGTCGCAAGGCGGAGATTGTTCCAGCGGTTATCCCCCCGAGCGCGGTTGATGTGATCTATTTCGGCGGCGGGCCACTCGCCAGTCATGTAAAGCCATGCGAGGCGGTGAGCACGGCACAATCGCCCATCAACGCCGATGAGAATATAGCCCGGCGAACTGACGCACCCAGCCGCCCGATCCGCGCGGATTCCCTGCCGACGGACGAGCCACGTAAACACCCCCGTCTCGGGGTCGTAGTGCAGCAACTCACGGAGGCGCGCTTGCGTGAGTTCGGGCGTGGCTGTAGCGTGCTTGGACATTGCTCTGGCTCCCAATAGCCGGTCAGCGATGAGGCTCGGACTGGCGGTGAGACGCCTTCCGGGCCGCCTTTATTTTACCAGAACGCAAGTCGAACACCAAGCCGCCCAGCATGCGCTGAGGCGGCCTTTTCTTTGCCAGAAATCTCAGAAAGGAGTCCTCTCATGGCCGTAGCGATCCCCCTGATCACCGCCCTGACCCCCGTCATCGCCGACCTGATCGACAAGATCCCGGACCCCGACGCCAAGGCGAAGGCCGCAGCATCGGCCAACGCGCAGATCGTCGCCATGCTCCAGGCCGGCGACACGTCGCAGCTCCAGGTGAACGCCGCGGAGGCCACCAACCCGTCGCTGTTCGTCTCCGGCTGGCGGCCGGCTGTCGGTTGGGTCTGCGTTCTCGGCCTGCTGGTCCAGACCGTCGGCTATCCGCTGATGGGGTGGGCGTTGTCGATCTGGTCGCCCGGGACGCCGATGCCACAGATCGATACCGATACCCTGATGGGGCTGCTGGTGCCGATGCTCGGGCTGGGCGCGTACCGGACCTTCGAGAAGGTGAAGGGGGTCGCGCGGTGATCGCGCTTGCCTTCGTGGCCGGCGTCGCCACCGGCGCGGCGCTGGTCGTTGGGGCGGTGGTGTCGTGGCTGTTCAGGTGAAGCGGCAAGGGCGCCCCGAAGGACGCCCTGTCTGCTTGCGGCGAGCCGTGTCCATCAGCGCCGCGGGCGTGCGGGGTATCGGTCTTCCCCCGTCGCTTCTGCGCCTGTCCTGCCGCAACTCATTGAGGGCATCGGGTTCACCACGCCAGCCTCTTGGGCTTCCCCGACTTTACCGGCCTGCTCGCGGCCCTCGAATGCTATGATCCCATCGCTGGGCGAATCTTGGTTGCGCGGCTGCTGGTTCCCCATTTATCAGCGGTTGCCCGCTGCCCGGTCAATCCGGCGCCCCATTTACTGCGTCGCCCCACCAGACGCACACCAACGCAACGCCCCAAATATAGCCACGCCGCCGAATCGCCACAACTGCCGACGAGCGCAAACGGCGCTTGCGTGTGACATTTTCGATTTTCCGGAATCACCGTTATGCGGGGAAATCGCCGCGACTCGCGCGCACGCGAGGCCCCGACCGAGTCGTTCCGCTTCCGATCACGCCGCCCTTGCCTCTCCCGGCCCCGTCGGCGCAGGATGGCCCCCGGATTTCACAGCAGGAGGCGCAAGCCCCAGAAACGACGAAGGCCCCAACCCAAGAGGGCGGAGCCTGTCGCAGAGTTCGGTGTGTTTGGCGACCCCGACTCTGCGTCACCTCCCCCAACATTGTCAATCTGAAACCGCGCGTTTCGCGCCACCGCTTGACGCATGCCCGCGTTCGGCTGGCTGGTGGGGAGCGAACGGGACAGGTGCGCCCGCATGGGCGGGCGGGGCTTTCGCGTGCCTGGGCGCGAAGGAAAGATGGCGATTGACCGAAACGCGCGGGCCAGGATGGCAGCGCGCATTCAGGCCATGCGCGGCCTGACCCATGCCCAGCGCGGGATTGCCCGGGCGCTGCTGATGGCGTGCGACCAGTTCGGCCGCGTGAAGGCGACCTATGACCGGATCGCGCGGCTGTCCGGGGCGGCGCGATCTACCGTCGGAGCTGCTGTCCAGGCGCTCGAACTGGTGCTGGCCGGGCTGCTGCAGGTGGTGCGCCGGAAAGCCGACCGACCGGGGCGGAACGGCGGAACCGTGCGCGCGAACGCCGTGAACCTGTACCTGTGGACGATCCCCGCGGCCGCGCCGGCACACAAGTCCGAGGATCGGCCGGGATCTACGAAACAAGATCCTCCTATGGATCCTGCGCTTGCCGCAGCGCTCGCCCGGTTCGGGAACGCCATCGCCGACGCCCGAGATGCAGCCTTGACCGCACCGCCGAATCGCGCCACGGTCGCCGCCGGATCGGGGAGGGTTTGGCGACCATGACGATCATCACCATCGCGACGTCGAAGGGCGGGGCGAGCAAGACCACGCTCGCGGCCGGGCTGGCGGCCTTCTGGCGCGCCAATGGCAAGCGCGTCCTGGCGCTCGACACCGATCCAAACCGCAACCTGCTCGACCGGCTGGAGGGCTCCGGCATCGACTGCCGGGCTGTCGGCGAAGACGCCATCCTGGCGGAAGCGACGCGCGGCCGCGAGGCGGCGGACATGGTGCTGATCGACGTCGCCGGGCTGCTGGCAAAGGGCATGGTCTATGCGGCGGCGGCGGCTGACGTGGTCCTGATCCCGTGCCGGCCGGACCGGGCGGACATCGGGGAAGCTGCGCGCACGCAGGACGTGGTGCGGAACGCAGAGGCCATGTCGCGCCGGCCGATCCCGCATGCCGCCATCCTGACGCAGGTCAACGCCCGCACCCAGGTGCTGGCCGTGGCGCGCGAGGAACTGGACCGGCTGGAGATCCCCCGCCTGCCGGTCGAGATGCCGCTGCGCACCGCCTATGCGGAGGCAAGCTTCACCGGGCAGCATCTGGCGAGCGCCGGCGTGCGCGCTGACTTGTCCGCCATTGCCGGCGCGGTCCTCAGGCTGTTGGGGCGGTGATGGCGATCAAGGGAATCCGGCACGTTGAGCGGCCGCGTGCGGTCGCGGTCGACCAGTTGCCATCCACCGCGCCAGCCGGGACGATGGTCAAACTATTCCCCGGGGAAGACTTTGAGACTGCGATCCGCCGGCTGTGGACGGAGGCGCGCGACCGCTGGGTCGCAATCGGCGAACTGCTGATGGCGTGGCGCGGGACGGCGCCGCACGGTGAATTCATGCGGATGGTCGACGAGCGGATGCCCTTCAAGCACCCGACGGCCAACAAGCTGATGGCCCTGGCGACCGCGGCGGAGCGTGACCCAGAGTTCGTCCAGCTGCTGCCGCCGGAATACACGGTCGCCTACGAGATCCTGACGCTGAGCGACACCGAACGCGCCGCCGCCGCCGATGCCGGCCTGATCCGGCCCGACGTGAAGCGCGCCGAGTTGGTGGCGTTCAAGCGCCGCCTCCGCTCCCCCTCCCCTCCCCCGCCAAGCGACAAGCGCGCCGAGCTGGTGGCCCGACGCGCCCGGTTGCTGGCGGAACTGGATGAGGTGGATCGGGAGTTGGCGGCGCTGGGTTAGGCGGCCGCAAGTGACTGCGCATCGTAACGGGCCCAAAAGGCTTCTTCCCACCTGTTCAGCCGACGGGCACGAAGTGCTGCGGCGATGCGGGGGAGAAGCTGTCCGATGCTGGCATGCTCGGCAAGGTAGGGGATGAGCCGATAGCGGGTGTCCAGCGGCGTGGGCGGAACGCATCCAGAGCGCACCAGATCGGCGCCGACCACGCCAACCTCTTCCGCCCACAGCATCGCCAGCATGGCATACGGCGACATCCGCTCTCCCGCGCCCCAATCGGCCCGGCGGATATCTGACCAGCCCGGCGGTTCCCATGGCGCCGCAGAACAGCCGAAGTCGCCTTGGCACTTGCGCAGGGCGTCGCCCTCGTAAACCCGTCCAACGCCAAAGCCAAGCGCCGCCATGGCGTATCCGTCATTCGGCTCATGCCGCACGTCCAGCACCAGACACAGGCGGTCGAAGCGAGCGCCATACCGTTCCCGCTGGCTATCCAGCCGGTCCAGCGTGTCCTTGCCTGACTTGATCTCGATGCCGGTGATGCAGCGATCCAGGGCAATGACCATGTCGGCCCGCCCGTCGCTGCTGTTGCTGTCCAAGGTGATTTCGTGGCGGATGGCGTCGCGCGGCACGCCTGCGTCAAGCAGGGCGCGCGTCACCGCCAGCCGTAAGTCGATGTCGTTGGTCTTCGGTGCCTTGGCGGTCAGCAGCTTGTCACCCATTCCCCACCTCCCCACCGGCCTGGCCGGCGTCATCTTCTGTCTGCCGCCTCTCCCATTGGCGGAACGCCTCCCGCGCTTCCGTGGCGAGAATGGCGGCTGTGGCGGTGCTTTTCTCCGCCGCCTCCAGTTCAGCCCGCAGGTTCTTCACCCGCCGAGCCTCAAGCGACAAGCCGGCGTCGTGTTCGGCGAGCACGCGCTCCCATGCTTCCGCTTCCGAGAGGAAATGGGTGTTCTCATAGATCGTGCAGCCGTCAGCGTCCGCGTTCGGATATGCCGGCACCTCGCACTCTACGGTAACAGGGCGCGGCGAACCGTAAACCGCCTTGAACATGGTGGCCATCAACCCACCTCCCCACCGCTGCCGGCGGCCTCCGCCACCATCTCGCGCCATGTCGCGCCGGTTGGGTCGTAGCAGAGAAGGCGCATTTCCTCGGCAGCAAGGCGATGCCACCAGTCCGGCATCCGCTTTTCGGTCGTCGCGTTGCGGGCTCTGGCGAGCAGGTCAGCGGGCGGCATGATGGGGCTCCTTGGTCAAAGCGCCGATGCGCTTCCGATAGGGCAGTGGCAGGGACGACCAGTCGAAGGTGTCTCGAAAGTCGCCGCATCGGTGATTGCGTGTCGTCAGGATGTGCCCGGCGCCCGGATCAATGCTGGCGCGCTCCATGCCGAGCATGGCTATCCGGTCGCCAGCAGCTACCGGTGCGGACTTTGTGCATTCCCCGACGCTGCTGTTGATGCTTCCCCACCAGTCACAGCCTGCGCAGCACGGGCCGACTGCCCAGTAGAACGCGTCGATGTTCTCTTGCCGGTCAGCCATTGGCCGGCTCCTGGGGCTGGATGGCAGCAGACAGGCGACGAGCGGCCTTCCTGTGGGTATGCGCCGCACCTTCGAAGAAGGGCTTGTTGGGGGCATCGCTTCCGGTGAGCGCGGCGGCGGCTTGCTGATCGCAGATAGCCGCCTCAGCCTCGTTCCATGCGGCCTCACGCTCCAGCGCCTCCCGCAGCTTGTCCCGCTCTGCCGTCATTGCGGCCAGTGCGGCTTCTGCGGTGGTGGCGCGGGCCTCCGCCGTCACGCACTCATCGGTGCGGACGGCAAGCTCTCGCTGCACCATGTCGAGGTCGGCCGTCAGCTCGGCGATCCGCGCCTCCAGCGCTTCCGAGTGCTGGCGGATCGCGGCGGCGATGTCCTCGCGGATTTCGGCTTGCGCGGCTTCGGTGCCGACAAGTTCGACGCGGGCCGCCAGCTCTTCCGGCGTCGGGGCGGTGCTGGTGTCGGTCATCGGGCGGGCTCCTGAGTGCGGGCGGCTTCTGCGGCCAGAATGGCGCGGCCGATCATTTCCGGGATTTGCGGGACGACGGCGTTAGCGCATCGGTTGTATCCGTCCAGCCGAAACCGTACCCCATCATCCATTCGGCTAAGCGTGTCAGCGACCATGACCGCATCGTCACCCCACGCAGCTTCAAGAAGGCCCTCAGGTGCACCTGAACCTTCTTTCCGTTGTGGTAAGGTGTCGCGCCACGCCAATCGGTCACATGCGACAAGGATCGACCGCCGTTTTCCAGAACTGGGGTAGGCAACAACCCACGCTCTGTCACGGATGTGAGGGGCGCCAACGGACGCCGCCGGTATGCAATCCCATTCCGCATCATACCCGCTCTCGGCCAGGGCTCCTGCCACAGTGCCCATCCCGCGACCAAGCAGCGCTGCCACGTTCTCCAGCAGGACGTAGACGGGTCGTACCACGCGAATGGCTCGCACCACCTCCCAGAACAGTCCTGAACGAGCCCCGGCCAAGCCGGCGCCTCTCCCCGCGAGACTGATGTCTTGGCAAGGAAATCCGGCAGTGATGATATCGGCGTCTGGGAACTCAGCGGCGGAAACGTCTCCAAGGCAAGGCACCCCAGGCCAGTGCCGGGCGAGGATTTTCTGCGCCGGCTCGTTGTTTTCTACAAAGGCTATGGTCTCGAAGCTGCCGGCTCGCTCCAAGCCGACCGAAAAACCTCCAAGGCCGCTGAACAAGTCCAGCACGCGGAGCTTGGCCATCCTTCACCCCTCCCTGCGTGCGGAGGCCAGGGCGGCGCGAAGCTGTCGCTCAGCGTCCACCGTCTCCGGGTCTTTGTCTTCATCCGGCACGTCGTGCAGATCGGGCGCCTGCAACAGCGTCTCTGCTGCTTTGATCAGCGCCTCCCGCACTTCCCCGGCCGGCGGGGTGGCGGACGCCTTGCCTGACAGCACGTCACGGACGCGGGCGGCCATGGCTTCCTGATTGGTCACCCACCCATCGCCTTCCCACTGCTCCAGAAGCCATTGCAGGACGGTCAGCGCCTCTTGCGGGGCGGGAGACGGTGCGGCGGCGGGGGCGGAGCGGTAGGGCAGCCAGCCGACGACCTTACCGCGTCCCTCGGTCCAACAGTCATGGCTCCAGTCCCAGCCTGCGAACTGCCAGCCTGTTTCCCCGCCGGTGTTTTCGGCATTGTTCCAGCCGATGGTTTCCCACGTCTCGCCAGCAGCGACATCGGCGGTGGGGTTGGTCTCCTCGTCGACGCTGCTGTCGGCTGGCTGCTCGATCAGCAGGCGGACCATGGTGCCGTCCTTGCGGTAGGCGGCAGGGTCCAGCCACCCGGCCGGGGAGGCGGAGAGGGCGGGCGGAGTGGCGCGATGGTTCCAGGCGGAGATGGCTTCCTTTGCCTCTTCAAGCGCCGCCTTATCCGCGTCGTCAATCCACTCCCCCATCTGGATCGGGCATTCTGCATCGGGATCGTGGCATGGACGGTCAGGATCGCGGCAGTAGCTATGGAAATCCTCAACGACGCTGACGAGCTTCTTCAGGGCCTCGATTACGGGGGCGTCAGTCTGAGGCGCTCGCTCGCCGGACAGCAGCGCCCTAACCAGATCGGCGGCGTGCTCGGCTGTGGCGCAGTTGACGGCCATGCGGTCTGCTGGTCGCAGGCCGGCGTTGTATTCCAAGATCGGGAGGGCGACTTCTAGGGCGGACCACCAACCGGCTGGGATTGGCTCTGGCGACTGCGACGCGATGCGCTTGCGCATATTCCAGGCAATGATCGCGTCGCGCTGCCCGGCTTCCTCGTCGTCGTAATACCGGCCCTCTTCGACGGCGGGTCCGCGCGATCCGCAGTCGTTGCAGTGCGCCTGATAGGCCGAAAGATCTTCGCGCTCGATGAAGATGTCGGTGCTGCCGCAGTGTTCGCAGGGAGAGGCGGCGGGCAGGGCGGTGGTCTCGGTCATGCTGGTCACTCCGCGGCCACTTGTGCCGGTTGGAAATTGGGGAAGACGGGGATCATCTTCAGGAAGCTGTGTCCGGCAATCAGGCGGCGCGCTTCGTCTTCGGTGTAGAGGCCGGCGTCCACCTTGTCGGATCGGTAGCCACAAGACTCGGGCGCATACCACGCGTCCTTCCGCTCGCTCCAAATCCGGTACTGAGGCTGTTCGCCGAAAAGGATGCGCTTCAGCACTTCGGCCCGGCGGAAGTCCATGGCGCTCACGGCGCGGGACAACTCGGCCTCCAGGCGCTTGCGACGATACGGGCTCACCTTCCTCGGAACCTCGCGCGGATCACACAGGAAGAACTCCCGCGCATGCCTCCATGTGCAGTCATTCTTCCCCGGACCGTAGACCATGCCCCACATGTTGTTCATGTTCGGGTACATGCGACCGCGCCGCAGATAGCCCTTGCGGTCGCGGGTGTAGCGGATGCTGCCGATTTCGATCCGCGCGCCGTTGGCGTCGACGCCTTGCTTGGATGCGTAGATTTCGCTGTCATCAGGCCAGCCATCTTCGCGACGCTTGAACCGGTGTACACCACGCTTCTTTTCGTATTCGCCGTCCCAACGGTCGTTGAAATCAGCGAGCGGATCGGGGTTCGGGCTTTCGACGCTCTTGCGTTCTTCGTAGCCCCACGACATCAGCACTGCTGACAGGCGGCGCCGGGATAGTTCCCAAGCCTTGCGGATCAGGTACGGCATCTTCTGAAGCTTGTCGAAATCGTATCGGCCTCCGTTGCGGTTCTCGATGACGACATTCTGGAAGAACTCGAACTTGCAGCCGGTGGCGTAAACCTCTGCGCAAACCTCCAGGTCTCCGCGTCTGCCATACCGATGGTATTTTGACAGGCATGCATGGTGGGCGTCGATCCGTGGGTCAGAGCCGACGACGAAGCCGGCGGCAGTCAGCGCATCACAGAGGCGGTTGAACGGTTCCCATTGATCGCGCCCGAGATCAAAGCCGCGCGTCGGTTTCTTCCATGAAACGGAGAGGATGGTGTCGTGAATGCGGAATTGTCCGTCGTGGTCATTCATGGTGGGTGGTGTCCTTCTGCGGCCTGCGCTCAGCGCGGCGCGGTGGGGTCAGGCGGCCATTCCGGCCCGGTACGCCTCGGCCTCGGCCCTGGCGAGCGTCAGCTCCAGCGCGGGCAGGGTGGGCGTGTCGTCGGTGGAGGAGGGGCTGTCGCGCCCCTCCGTGAGGTGATCGAACCGGTGCCGGGCGGCGTGGCGGCGGGCTTCGCGGATCAGGCGGGAGGTCGGCCGGCTCACGGAATGTCTCCCGGAAAGCCGTCATCATCGCTGGACCGCGCGGCATCAGCAGCGTCGGCGATGGCTCGGAGGTCGCCAGAGCGAGCGGCGATCAGCACGCGCTTGGCCGTGCCGTTGCCCGCATCCTCCTTGCCCTTGCTGTTCCACCACGCGGTGAATACGTCCCGTCCATTGCGAGCGGCTGCGGCGGCCTCTTCGAACACCGCATCCGCATCGACCGCCGGCGTGTCGGGCGCCTGCCGCTCTTCCGGCAGCGGAGCCAGCGGCCGGACGACAAACGGTTTCCGGCTTCCGCGCGTGGCGGTCAGCGCCATCGTCATCTGTCGGTCGATGTGGCTCAGATGCGAGATCCGAATGCCGCCGACCTGCTGGCCACCGAACGCGACCGTGTCGTCCCGGTACAGCGTCATGGACCGGCCGACATAGGCAGACCCATCCGGCCCCCACGCATTGACCAGAACACGGCGCATCGACTTGCAGGGCAGGTACGGCTTGCCGTTGTCGCCTTCGAAATGGATGGAAACGGGCTGGTCGCTGACCAGCACGGACACCCTGGATACCTTGATGGTGCGCGGGCCGCCGATCAGGTCGTCGGCGTTCAGCTGGTCGCTTTTCGGGACGATTGTTGACCGAATGTCGATCATATGCGGATCTCCTGCTCAACCCGGCGCTCGGTCATCGGCATGCGGGCGGCGGCGTGCCGGTACTGCTCCAGCGCAGCCGAAAGCCGCTTCTCGAAGGCCGACGCGGCTTCGATGATGGCGGTCTGGATTTCGGGATCGGGATAGGCGCGGACGACGAACATCGGCATGCCGCCGCAATAGCTGATGAAGTCCAGCCACTTCCGCTCCGCCACCAGCAGCCCGGTCTGAACCTGGATGAGGTAATCGGCCGGGATGGCGCCGTTCACGATGGTCTCAGCCTGGAACTTCTGCCGGCGGCTCTTGATCTCGATGAGCCCGTCATCCCCGACCAGCCCGTCCGGCGAATAGCCGAGCGTGAAGCCCCACCGATCATTGGTGATGAAACCCACCTCCTCCACCGGGGCGAACTTCTCGGCGTAGAGGGCGCGGGCGGCGATTTCATCATCCCACCCGCGGATCATGTCGTCGCCGATGTAACGCGGCTCGACATGCTTGGTCGCTCGCTGGGCGAGCAGCTCGTAGAGGTGGGCGCGCTCCTTCTCGTTGCTGGCGATCTTCAGCGTCGGGGTGATGATCAGCTTCATCTCGCTGGCCGTCAGCAGGCCGCAGCGCGCGGCCATCCACTCGTCGGTGCCCTGGACCAGATCGGCGTGGTGGATGATGTGGGTCCGGTTGATCGCGTTCATCGTCGGATCCTCAGTACGAGATCTTGACGGCGGGCACCGCGCCGCGGGCGATGGCCTCCACGGCGGTCCGGGCGGCGCCTTCCGACAGACCTGCGGCAATCAGGGCCTCCATGGCGGCACGGTTGATCCGGCCGCGGTGGGCCTTGTCCGCCTCGCGCTGACGAGCAGCCTCTTCCTCGGCGCGCTGCTGCGCCTCGATGCGCTCCCGCTCCAACCGGGCGGCTTCCTCTGCCTGAAGCTTGGCGCGCTCCTCCGCGGCCCGCCGCTCCTCCTCCGCCCGGCGCGCGGCTGCGACCCGATCACGCTCCGCCTTCTCCTCGGCTTCCTTGGCGCGCTGTTCGGCGGCCAGCTTGTCGGCCTCAGCCTGGGCGGCGCGCGCTTCCGCCTCCACCCGCTCCCGCTCGACCCGCTGGCGCTCGCGCTCGGCAGCTTCCGCCGCCTCACGAGCCTCACGCTCGATCCGGGCACGCTCGGCAGCAGCGCGACGCTCCGCCTCTTCGGCCTCCTGGCGCGCCTTCTCCTCCGCCTCGCGCTTGGCCTGCTCGGCGGCGCGGGCGGCGGCCTCCTGCTTCTCGCGCTCGATCCGCTCGGCTTCCTCGCGGGCGGCGCGCTCCTCCGCCTCCTTGCGCAGGCGCTCCAGTTCGGCGCGCTCGGCATCGCGGCGGCGGCTGTCCTCCAGCATCGCTTCCAGCTTGGCGACCGCCCCGGCCTTGGCGTCTTCGGCGCGTTTGGTGAACTCTTGGAACCCCCTGGTGTCGGCGGTCCGCGCCTCCTCCAGTCGGGCGGCGATGGCGTCGGTGGTCACGAAGTCGCCGAGCAGCAGGGGCATTTCCTGAATGCGCAGGATCCCATCTTCGTGCGCCTTGATCCGCGCAGCCTCCGCCGCCTCGAACTCGTCCAGCGGCTTGCGCACCTCATCCCGCAGCGCGTCCAGCCGGTCGCGAACGATGCGGCGGTCGGCGTCGATGGCGCTCGCCTGGGCCTTGATGTCGGCGACCAGCGCTTTGCCCATGTCGTCCAGCGCGGTCTTGCTGCGGGCAACCTTGTAGGCCAGCGACGCGACTTCCTTGCGGCCTTTCGGCGTGCTGATGTCCAGCGCCTTCGCATCGGCCCGCGCCTTCGCCTCCAGATCGGCGATCAGCTTTTCGACGCCGCCAGGGGCGTAGACCTGGGTGGGGACGAGGGCGCCAACGTCGAGAGTGACGACGGCGGTGGACGGCTGTTCGAGGGTGTCGCTCATTCTTCGGTTTCCTTCTCGGTCCGGCCCTCTTCCAGGGCTTCAAAGTCGCGTTCGAGTTCTTCGACCTCTTCGGGGTCGAGCCTCAGGGAGTCGCCGCGCTCTGCGGCGTGTCGGATTTCGTCGCGGATCGGCGGGCGGCGGCGCATGGTCAGGCCCTCCCCCTCGACTCCGCCATCGCCTGGAGCGCAGGGCCCCAGCTGCGGAAGCTGTCCAGCACGCGGCCGGTGGGCAGGTGGGACAGGACCAGCGCGCCGGAGGCCGGGTGCAGCCCGAACTCGCCGAAGACGCAGCCGTTGACCGTCTGCGGGCCGGCGTCGGTGGCGATCTGGTAGCGGGCGTCGGTGAGGTCGTCGCGGCCGGTGACGGTGGCGTTGAGGGTCATGGCAGCCACTCCAGGGCCTTGGCGGCCGGGCGAAGCGAGCAGTCAGCGAAGGTGCAGTTGCAGGCCGGGAACATGCAGCCGTCGCCGTTCAAGTCGGTGGCGCGGATGGCGAGGTCGTAGCGGACGCCGCGCATCAGGTCAGGCCCGGCGGAACTGTGGGTTTCGTAGTGGCGGACCACGTCTCTGGTGCGAAGCAGCAGCTTTCGACGATTTTCGGGGGTCATGGCTGGATTACTCCGCCGCAGCGGCCGGCAGCGTCGGCCGGCTGGATTGATGGTCAGCGAGCGCCACGACGGCGGCCTGCCAGGAGGCAAAGGCCTGCGTCAGCGTCCGCAGTTGGTAGGGCCGGAGGCTGCCGTCGCCGCTCCGCATCACCGCGGCGTCGAGGGCATCCCGGTAGAGCTTGGCCGCCACGTCGCGCCGGTTCCGGAGGTCCAGCAGCTTGAGCGCGGTGGCGCCATGCTCCAGGGCGTAGACCGCGCGCCGGAACTGCCGGTCGGGCAGGTTGCGGGCGGACAGGGCGTCCATCTCGGCGGCGGTGATGGGGCGGCGCTGCATCAGCGTGGACCCTGGATCGGCTGAGGCGGCAGCACCTCAACCGCCGGGACGCTGTGGCGCGGGAAGATCAGCCGGCGGTCGTCCGTTAGCGTGACGGTGATGCCGCTCTTGTTGACGGTCGTCTCGATAGCAAGCGGATGGTCGGTCAGGATGTCGACCGCTCGCTCAAACCCTTCTTCTCGCAGGCGAGCCAGCAGAGTTTCGGTCGTGTCGATGCGCTTCAGCCCGTGACCGATCAGCATCCGCATCACATCGGACTCGGACGAGCCGTAAAGTTCGGAAAGCTCTTCGACCCGGCGCGCTTGCCATGGGGTGAGCATCACGTTCTTGCGCGGGTTCTTGGTCGCCATCTCCGTCACTCCGCCGCCAGCATCATCGGGCGAGCCTGCCGCGCCCTGGCGAGCGCCGGAGCGAACCAGCTCAGCGCCTCGACCGGCCCGAGAAGGATCCAGCGGCGGGCGTCGGCGATCAACGCCTCGGCCTGCTCATCGGTAAGGCCGGTGGCGGCATCCAGGGCGAGGCCGCAGTCGATCACCGCGGCAATGCCTTCGCTGACCGTCAGCGCCAAGCCGGTGGCGCCAAGGGGAATGTGCGCAAGGGAAAGGGGGAGCGTCATGGTGTCAGCCTCCCAAGGCGAGAACGATGAAGCCCACGACGCACAGGCCGGCGCCGAACAGGGCGGATGCGAGGAGGTCGCGGATCATGCCGGCACCACGCGGTGCAGCTCGCACCGGCCCCGGATGCCCATCACGAAGACGGCGGGGCCGTCGACGGTCAGCGACGCCTTGCTGGCGGTGCGGGTGGCAATGCGGCGCCCGAGGAAGGTGTGGACGACGACCGGGGCGCCAACCGGGGTGTCGGCGTTGAAGCGCTCGACGGTGCGCTCCAGGGTGGTCCGGTGGGTGTGGCGCATGGGGTTAGGCCTCCGCGCAACGCATGGTCACGACGCCGGCCGGGTCGATCAGCGCTGCGCCCTGCTTCATCATGTTGTTGACGTAATGGGCGCCGCGGTCTCCGTGCCACGTGATGTCGGTCTTCACCTCGGCACCGGCGGCATGGCCGACCGCGTTCTTGTGGAAGAGGTGGCAGATGCGGACGTTGCCGTTCGGTGTCAGGCCGGAATGCGGCATCCATAGAACACCGAGCCAGCGTTTCGCCTGGGTGCCGCGCCACGGCAGCTCGTCCGTTCCGACATAGTCGGCGGCGGCAAAATCCGCGATGTTCAGGAGGTTGGCCCACTGTTTCCAGCCGACGATGGCATGGCGCGGCACATGGCTCGTCATGCCGGCGCTGTTGAGCGCCTCAACCGCCAGCTTGGCCTTCTCTTCGGTCAAGCCGTCGTCGCTGCGCCCGACGACGTTGGTGGAGCCGTTGAGAGCCAGCACGATCAGCTCGTCGGTCTTACGGCCCAACGCATAGGCGCCGGCATTGGCGACGATCCCGCGCTCGTCGACGTTCGTTTTCAGCTCGTCCAGCCGGTCGACCCAATCGCCTGCATAGAAGTCGTTCAGTTCACAGACGGCCGGGTCGAGCGGCAGGACATCGGTGCCGGTCTTGCCGACCCTCTGGAAGGTCGTCGCCTCGCCCTGCACATTGTTTTTGGCGCGCACCGTGTGGCGGAGTTTGGAGCCCATGCGGACATAGGACTCATGGACTTCGCGCTCGAACCGCTTGGTGAACGCCTGCTGGAACTCTTCGGTCATCGTCACGGGGATCTCCATCGTCAGGGCGCCTGTGCGCCGAATGGGTCGAGGGAGGCGGTGCGCCCGCGAAACCTTCCCGCCGAAGCGGGTCCCGCAATCGAAGCGGGACGGCCCGTTACTCACCTGGAAGCTGGTCCAACGTCGCCATTCCGCCCTGTTGCCAGGGCCGCCGTCCGGCTGGTCGCCTCCCTCTCAATGCCTCAAGGCCGGCGACGGGCTTGCACCGTCCACCAGCCTGTAGGTTGCGGGGCGCCCCGCCAGAGACGCCCGCGCTTCGCAAATTCAGCCTGCCGAGATCCTTTCTTCGGTTGGTTGAGGGTGCCGGCGATCACGCCCAGCCGGCGGGCGATGGGGTTCAGGCGTTGACGGGAACCTTGCCGTGCGCCTTGTTGATGGCAGCGCGGGCCATGTCGGCCAGCGGCTTGCCGATGGTGCATTTTCCGCTGCCGAGGATCGCGAACTGACGAACGACGGCCAGAAGATCGGGCGCGGCAGCCAGCAGGTAGGCATTCTGCTGCGCTTCTTCGTCGGTGAACGGAGCGATGCCGAAGTCCGGATCGTCGTCTTCAACCCCGCATGAAGGACCGGAGGCGCAGGCTACGATTTCGCCGCGGGCATCAAGAATTTCGATGCTTTCGATATGCTCTACGCCGTCTTCTCCCATCCATACGTTCCCGCCTTCGTTTGCGGTCCAGGGAAGATGCTTGGTCATGCGTCATGTCTCCTTGTTCGTTCCGCGCCGATCACGACGCCATCAGGTCAGCCAGCTTGCCGAGCCAGCGATCGGTGTGCCGACGCCACAGGTCCGCGCCCTGCTGGTCGCCGTCGCGCTCGCATTCCGCCAGGGAGCGCGAGCCGAAGTCGGCGTGCTCGCGGACGCCGCGCAGGCCGTCGGCGGACAGGGTGGGGAGGACGTTTAGGCGGGCGTTCATGATGAGGCCCCCGCCTTGGCGAGGCTGAAGTCAGGGATGACGCCGGTCCGGTTGACGTGATCGACCAGTTGGGCGAACAGCACGTCACGGTCAGCAGCGGCGTCAGGATGGGCGGCGATCTGCTCGTCAAGGCGGGCGTTCAATTCGTCGCGGATGTCGTTGGGGATGACGAGGAGCATGGTCAGCGCTCCTGACCACGGGCGGAGGCGACCGCCTTCATCATGGCGTCGCGGCCCTTGATCATGCCGGGCGTCGTCAGGGCAAATTCACAGGCTTCCAGGAGACGCTTGATCGTCTCGTCCTTCTGGTCCAGCAGGAACGCCGCGACCGTCCAGCCGTCGCCGTCATATCCAGCATCGCCGTCAAAGCCGTCCTTGTTGCTGCCGCATGCTTCCATGGCCGGGCCGATGGCTGCCTGGAAGTCGTCGCGGAACATCACGCGCTTGTAGGTGTAAGAGGCCATTGTCACTCTCCGATACAGCTTTCCGAAGCAGCCACGTGGGCAGCTTGGGGAAGCCGGCCCTGACTGGCAGGGCCGCGGTGGTGGTCAGCGACGACGGCGACCAAGCGGCACGCCGATTTCGCGGGCGAGCTTCGAAAAGCTGGTCAGAAGGCGGCGGAGTTCTCGGGTTCTCATCGTCATGTCCTTTGGGAGAAAGAGCCGCCGGACCCGTAAGCCCGGCGGCGAGGTGGGAGGAACGCCCAGACGGGCAGGTGGACGCGGCAGGGCCGCGAAACTCAGGGGGTGGCTGCCTCAGCCGGGAGGCGCCATTTGGTCGGGCAGCACATGATCCCGAAATCGGTGGTGAAGAGCGACTGATCGGCGCAAAGCTTCCCGCTGAACCGGCTGATATGGCCGCGTGTGGCGATGACGGGCTCTTGCATGAGGTCGTTCGTGACTTCCAAGTCCGTCCCGTACGGCGCGGCGTTGATGTCGGTGTTCCAGTCGTTGGCGCTCATGGCTGTGGTCCTTGTGTTTGGTATCGGCGGGGAGAGGGGAGGGTCAGGCGGCCAGCGGATACGCCACAGCCTCAGCTGCCGCGATCAGCGCGCCGACGGTGACGTGCGCCTGGCCGTCCAGGCTCCAGCTCGTCGGGGTGTCGTCGTCGCTGCGGCCACCATTTGCGCGCGGCCGGCCGACGTACTGGACCCGCTCCGGTCCAAGCATGCGGGCGGCCCACAGCGCCGGCATGTTCGTCGGGGTCGAGCGGTCCATCATCGAGCGGTAGACGGCGGGCGGGCAGTGGAAGGGGTTGGAGTGCATCGCGGCGGCTCCGGGGCGGAGTGGATGGGGTGAGGGAACTGTAGTGCGGTAGCTTTACCGCGTCAACAGGAAAATGCGGTATTGTTACCGCGTTCCGGGTCGCGCGAATTTCCCCCATAATTCGGGCACGCAGAAATAACCGGCCGCCTCGCGCGCGCACGGGAGGCGCGCATGCGCATGATGCAAAGACCGGGAGCGGTGCATGGTGAAGACGGACTGGATCGCGGCCGACGAATTCCGCGAACGGTTGCCGCACACAAATGCGGCGATGCAAAAATTCGTTATGTCTATGGCGGCAGTGCACAACAAAAGGGGAAAGAAGACCCTATTCGGCAAAGACAAGGGGTTGGACGCCTATAGAGATTTCGAATTGCGCCTCACCGACCTCAAGAGAGCGATGGTTCTTGACCGCCTTATCGCTCCGAACGAAACGGCGGCGAACGTGAGGGATTCGATTGTCTTCTTGATAGTCTCGTGGGCGCAGATATATCCAAACTGGAAAGATGCTTATATGTTCGCAATAGAGTTCTTTGAAATATCGTAATCCTCCTAGAGAAACTGGACGCTTTAGATCGCAGCAGAAGACGAAAGCGACGCCGCGACATCCCGCCGCAGCCGTTAACTGTTTCTGTCGCACATTGCGGCTGGCATTGCGCATCGCCACGCAATTTGCATACTCAAGTATGCTAATGTTACGGTCGCGAAACCGTTTTCATACTTTCGGACCGGCGTGGATATCGCTATCGTTGGGGTTGCCTCTTCGCACGAGCCACAAGGTGCGGGGGGCGGGGCAGGGTGGAGAGCCAATCCACCCTGCGCTTTATCGAGGCGTACACCTCGCCGACTGAACGCGACGCATGAGCGTTGTGCGGCCAATCTCCGCCTGCCCTGGCCAGGGCTGCCGCGGTCGTTGCAAGGGGTGCGCCATGATTCCGACGAAGAAGATCTTCACCATGTTCACGGCTGTTTTCGGGATGAATCCCGAACTGCTTGCTGTGGCCGCCTTCTTATTGGTGGCAACCCTGATACGGTGAAAAACAAAAAGACAACTTCTTGATCTATAAGCCGCTCAACTGTGGCGACGCGCAAATCGTTGAATTTCTAATTTGCGCGCCGATTGGGATTTTGTTCTTATTATCAGCAATAAGTCCGGTAGAACCAAACGCCTGAGGTTTCGCACATGCTTTCGATCAGCGAAGGGGCGGCGCGCATGCTGGCCTGCTTGGATTTGCTGACCATCGACGAGCAAGAGTCGGTCATGGCCGACCTAGCTCGCCGCGCAGACGTCGCGCGCGGGCGGCCTGCGCCATTGCTTCCAGTTCCTCAAGGAAGCTCTGCTCCTCTGCTGGGGATAGTTCGGCGAGATGGCCGATAGCCTTCAGTCGCCGCTCTGTGATCTCGGACGGATAGGCGGCTGGCGCCGGGAGCGTTCCGCTATCAGCGTAATCCGTCGAGAAGAAGCTCGGGGGCACCTGGAGGATTTCCGCGAGCCTCAGCAGGTGTTCCGCATTGAACTGCGAAGACAGCCCGCGCTTGAGGTTGCGGATTAGGTCTCGCGACCCTCCGGCCATGAGGGACGCGGCGTTGGCAGACAGATTCATCTGCTTCAGCCGGGCGTCGATGCGTTTGGCAAGGGCATTAGGCATGCGCGGTATCATGCCCGCACACGGCTCGCTATTGAATGCGGTATCGCTACCGTTGACAGTGCGGTAAACATACCGCATAGTCTGATCATGAGCCACGATTACCGCACCCAACTCACCCTCCTTTCGGAGACCATGGCGTCGGCCACCGGGCGTAGCGAAGCGCGTCTGGCGACCCTGGCCGTGAACCATGGCGCGTTTTTTGACCGCATCCGCGGCGGCGGCGGGTGCAGCGTGGATATGTATCTGCGCGTGAAGGAATGGTTCGCCGAGAACTGGCCAGAAAACGTGCCCTGGCCCGATGGCGTTGACCGCCCGGACATCCTGCCGGCGTGCGCCGCAGCGCCGCGCCCCGGACGCGCCTCACGTCGCCAGCCGAGCCACCAAGGCCGCGCCGCCTGACGCTTGATCTCCAAACCTTGGAGCCCCGCATGACCGATCTCGTCCACCCCAGCGGCGCCGTGGTCCACATGACCGGCGAGCGACTGAACCTCACCGACATGTGGAAGGCGGCGGGCGCCGACCCGCAAAAGCAGCCGGCGAAGTGGCGCGACTTGCCGTCCACGCAGGAATTCGTCGCTCACGTGGCGGAGGTCATCCTCGGGAAATCCGAGAATGACGCGTTTCAGAGTTTTCGCGGCGGCAAGAATCCGCGCACCGAGGCGCATTGGCAGATCGGCCTCGCCTACGCCAAGTACCTCTCCCCGGCCTTCCATGCCTGGGCAAACGCCGTCGTCCGCGAGCGCATGGAAAGCCGACCGGCCGCGCCGGCCATCGACCAGCGGGTGCTCGGCGGCATCGTGAAGTCCGTCGTCCGCTCGCAGATCAAGGAGTTCCTGACCGAGCTGGCGCCGCAGATCATCGCCGCGCAGCTTGCGGCCGATCCGCGGGTCGCCGTCATCGACGCCGTGCCGGCGCTCCAGATCGCCATCGAGGCCAGCGTGCCGAAGAAGGGTCGTCGCCCCATCGTGCGGGCGATCAGCAACTCGCTGGCCCGGCACTGCGCCGAACGCGGCCACATCGTCCGCCGTGACGTCCGCGGCACGAAGATCTACCCGCTGGCAGCCGTCCACGAATGGCGGCTGTCCGGCGGCGACGCGGAGATCCGCAAGTTGGTCTCCGCCAACACGTCGGCCGGTCCGCTGTTCGACGTCATCCCCGGCGGCAAGCCCGCCTAACCCACCCCAAAAACGCAAAGAAGCCCGGGCCCAGATCCCCATCCGCGCCGGGCTTCTTGCAAAGGAGAAACCAGGATGCTGTCCCCCGATTCCTGTCATCATGAATACAGCGGCACCCCCGCTCCGGTCCACTCCCGCAACCGGCCTACCGCCACCGTCCCCAATACCACTCCCGGACTTGCCAAGCACGAGCGCGCCGCCCTGGTCGATCTGCTGGCGAACTTCCCGGTCGAGCGCCTGCGCGACATGGTGTTCATCGCCGACGGCATGATCGTCGTCCACGCTGCGGCGAAGCTGGAATCCTTCACGATGGACGCCGCCGCGACGCTGTGCGCCATCGCCAACGGCAGCGACGTCCCGGTCCCGGCCGAGAAGCCGGAACCCGTCACGGTCGGCGACACGACGATCCGTCGGGCGGCGCATGTCTATGTCGGCTCGGTGCGTCTGACCGGCCGCCAGAAGGACATCCTCCTGATGATCGCGCGGGGCGTCCAGACCAAGCAGATCGCGCGGGACCTGCAGATCTCCGACGGCACCGTGAAGGTCCACCTGAAGGGGATCTTCAAGGCCCTGGGCGTGAAGAACCGCACCCAGGCCGCGGTCGCCGCCGGTCAACTCGGGCTGGAGGGCTAACCGATGGCCGACCTGACCGATCAGCAGATCGCGCTGCTGGACGTAATCAACATGTTCGTCGGCCACGACCCTTCCGAAAAGGAATGGTCGCCCGTCATGTCGGACGAGATGTGGAGTCTCGTCAGGCAGCTTCCCGATGGGCTTGTCGAAACACACCAGCGGTTCGCGCCGATCCGCCCCGTCAGCGGCGGAGCCGTGTTGGGCGTCGGCTTCGCGCGTCTGACCGACGCCGGCCGCGCTGCCATTGCCAAGGGGGAGGCCTAACCGATGCCTCATCTCTCACCCCTTCCCGGCGCCCATCAGCGCCAGCAGCGGCCGGCCGGCGAAGTCGCGCTCCTCGATGCTTCCGGCGACCGTCAGGCAATGCGCGGCAATGTCACCCCGGCCGGCGTCAGCCCACTCAGCGGCCTCGCGGCGCATCCAGTCAGCGCGCTCCAGCCCGCGCGTCGGGCATCGATCGGTAGCCATCCGTCAGCGGCCGAAGGTGTCGCGGATCGTCTTGACCAGCGCCGCAACGCCCTGCTGCCGGCCATCCATCTCTCCGGCGATGCCCAGGGCGTTGCAGGCGTGCTCGACCAGCAGGCCAACGACGTCGGGCTGCGGCACGGTCACGCGAAGGTCGGCGTGGTCCTGCGGAACGATTGGGTCGCTCATGGTCTCACTTCCAAGCTGTGCCGCAGTGCGGCGTGGGGGATGGCATGAACGCAATGTGCCACCCGTCGAAGTTGCTTGGGACCCTGAACGACTGCGAGAAAGTGAGCGCTCCGGCCGGCATCTGGCAGCGAGCGGCTGGCTTTCTGATCCGCCGCTATGGGTCGAAGAAGGGCGCCGCCGCCACGCTCCAGCAGGATTACGGCATGGCGGAGTCTGTGGCCTACCGCCTGCTGCGCGGAGAGGCAAAGACCATCGACTGGCTCGAAGAGCTGCTCGCCCGCGAAGGCGTCCCGCTGCTGGAGGCGCTGTTCCCCGAACTGCTGGCCGAGCGTGACGCCGCGGCCGAGCGCCTGCGCCTGACGCTGGAAAGCCGGGTCGACCACCACACCGCCGCCGGCAACAGCGACGAGGCCCTGTGCCTCACCCGGCTGATGCTGCGCCCGGACCTCGACGACATCGTGCGGCGCACCGAAGGCGGCTGGGTCCGCCGGGCCGGCCGCGCCGTCGCCAACCTGC
>NZ_CP170475.1:0-327500 GCF_042604635.1 Azospirillum sp. A26
ATGGAATATTTTCTTCAGCAATTGATCAACGGCTTGTCGCTTGGAGCGATCTACGGCCTGATCGCGATCGGCTACACGATGGTGTACGGCATCATCGGGATGATCAACTTCGCCCATGGCGAGATTTACATGATCGGCTCCTTCGTGGCGCTGATCACCTTCCTGGCCATCGGCGCGCTCGGCATCACCTGGGTGCCGCTGGCGCTGCTGATCATGCTGCTCGCCTCCATGCTGTTCACCAGCGTCTATGGCTGGACGGTCGAGCGCATCGCCTACCGGCCGCTGCGCTCCTCGCCAAGGCTGGCGCCGCTGATCTCCGCCATCGGCATGTCGATCTTCCTGCAGAACTACATCCAGATCCTCCAGGGCGCCCGCTCCAAGCCGCTGCAGCCCATCCTGCCCGGCAACCTCACCCTGATGGACGGCGCCGTCTCCGTCAGCTACGTCCGCCTCGCCACCATCATCATCACCCTGGTCCTGATGGTCGGCTTCACCATGCTGATCAACCGCACCTCGCTGGGACGCGCCCAGCGCGCCTGCGAGCAGGACAAGAAGATGGCCGGCCTGCTCGGCGTCAACGTCGACCGCGTCATCTCGCTGACCTTCGTCATGGGTGCCGCGCTCGCCGCCGTCGCCGGCATGATGGTGCTGCTGATCTATGGCGTCATCGACTTCTACATCGGCTTCCTGGCCGGGGTGAAAAGCTTCACCGCCGCCGTGCTCGGCGGGGTCGGCTCGCTGCCCGGCGCCATGCTCGGCGGCGTGGTCATCGGCCTGATCGAGGCCTTCTGGTCCGGCTATGTCGGGTCCGAATGGAAGGACGTCGCAACCTTCTCCATCCTCGTCCTCGTCCTGATCTTCCGGCCCACCGGCCTGCTCGGCCGGCCCGAGATCGAGAAGGTGTAAGCGCCATGACCACCCATTCCAACACCCTCTCCGCCGGGCGCGGCGCCACGCGCGGCGTCGACTGGGCCGCCACGATCAAGGACGCCGGCCTCGCCGCCTTCGTGGCATTGCTGCTGACCGTGCCGCTGGTGGGACTGCGCACGGTGGACCGCCCCACCGGGCTGGGCATCGAAGCCCGGCCGGAGGAGGTCGTCGCCTCCATCCTGCTGGTCTTCCTCGGCCGGCTCGGGCTCGGGCTGATCCGCCAGGGCATGGCGCTGCCGGTGCTGATCCTGGCGGTCCTTTGCGCCGGCGTCGGGCTGGTGCTGCCGATGCCGACCCAGGTGCTGCGCCTGGTGCTGGTGCTGGGCGGCGGCGTCATCGCGCTGCGCGCCGCCATGACGGTCGCCACCGGCCGTTCCAAGCTGTCCCAGGCCGACCGCGACAAGCGCATGGACCGCGTCGCCGCCAAGGTGCAGCACGCCAGCAAATACATCGGCCCGGTCGCCGTGGTCTTCGCCGCCATCCTGCCGATGACGCCGCTGGCCGACCGCATGCTGCTGGACATCGGCATCCTGCTGCTGACCTACATCATGCTGGGCTGGGGCCTGAACATCGTGGTCGGCCTCGCCGGCCTGCTCGACCTCGGCTATGTCGCCTTCTACGCCGTCGGCGCCTACAGCTACGCGCTGCTGGCGCATTACTTCGGGCTCAGCTTCTGGCTCTGCCTGCCGCTGGCGGGCCTGCTCGCCGCCTGCTCGGGCGTGCTGCTCGGCTTCCCGGTCCTGCGGCTGCGCGGCGACTATTTCGCCATCGTGACCTTGGGCTTCGGCGAGATCATCCGCATCATCCTGGTCAACTGGTACCAGTTCACCGGCGGCCCGAACGGCATCTCCGGCATTCCGCGGCCGAGCTTCTTCGGCATCGCCGACTTCTCCCGCACGCCCTCCGACGGCATGGCCGCCTTCCACGAGCTGTTCGGGCTGGAGTTCTCGCCGCTCCACCGCATCGTCTTCCTCTATTACCTCATCCTGGCGCTGGCGCTGGTGGTGAACCTGTTCACGCTCAGGGTGCGCAAGCTGCCGCTGGGCCGGGCCTGGGAGGCGCTGCGCGAGGACGACATCGCCTGCGCGTCCTTGGGCATCAACCGCACCAACATGAAGCTGGCGGCCTTTGCGATTGCGGCGATGTTCGGCGGCTTCGCCGGCTCCTTCTTCGCCACGCGCCAGGGCTTCATCAGCCCGGAGAGCTTCACCTTCATCGAGTCGGCGATCATCCTGGCCATCGTGGTGCTGGGCGGCATGGGCAGCCAGATCGGCGTGGTGGTCGCCACCCTGCTGGTGATCGGCCTGCCGGAAGCGTTCCGCGAGCTGGCCGACTACCGCATGCTGGCGTTTGGTGCCGGCATGGTGGTGATCATGCTGTGGCGTCCGCGCGGCCTGCTGGCCCACCGCGACCCGACCATCCTCCTGCATGGGGGCAAGAAGCCGATCCCGGCGGGAGCCGCGAAATGAGCGCCGCGATGAATACCGATAAGCCCTTGCTGAGCGTCGAACACCTGACCATGCGTTTCGGCGGTCTGGTGGCGAACAACGACGTGTCGTTCGAGGCGCGGGCGGGCGAGATCACCGCGCTGATCGGCCCGAACGGCGCCGGCAAGACGACGCTGTTCAACTGCGTCACCGGCTTCTACACCCCGACCGTGGGGCGGCTGACGCTACGCCACCCGGCCGGCAAGGAGTTCCTGCTGGAGCGGATGCCGGGCTACCGCATCGCCCAGCTGGCGGGCGTGGCGCGCACCTTCCAGAACATCCGGCTGTTCAGCGGCATGAGCGTCCTGGAGAATTTGATCGTCGCCCAGCACAACAAGCTGATGCGGGCGTCGGGCTTCGCCATCGCCGGCCTGCTCGGCCTGCCCGGTTTCCGCAAGGCCGAGCATGAGGCGGTGGAGCTGGCGAAATACTGGCTGGACCGGGTCCGCCTGACCGAGTTCGCCGACTGGGAAGCCGGCAACCTGCCCTACGGCGCCCAGCGCCGGCTGGAGATCGCGCGGGCGATGTGCACCGAGCCGGTGCTGCTGTGCCTGGACGAGCCGGCGGCCGGCCTGAACCCGCGCGAGTCGGGGGAGCTGGCCGAGATCCTGACCTTCATCCGCGACGTGCAGACGCCGCAGGGCCACCGCACCGGCGTGTTGCTGATCGAGCATGACATGAGCGTGGTGATGCGCATTTCCGACCATGTGGTGGTGCTGGACTATGGCCGGAAGATTTCCGACGGCGATCCGGAGCATGTGAAGAACGACCCGGCGGTGATCCGCGCCTATCTGGGCGAGGACGAGGACGAAGCCCTGCCGCCGGAGATCGCCGCCGACCTGAACATCGCGCCCACCGCCGGCCAGAAGGGAGCCTGAGCCATGTTGAAGGTATCGGGCGTCCACACCTTCTACGGCGCCATCGAGGCGCTGAAGGGCATCGACATCGAGATCGGCGCCGGCGAGATCGTCTCGCTGATCGGCGCCAACGGGGCCGGCAAGTCGACGCTGCTGATGACGATCTGCGGCAGTCCGCGGGCGCGCCAGGGCCGGGTGTTCTTCGAGGGCGAGGACATCACCGACCTGCCCACCCACGAGATCGTGCGGCGCGGCATCGCCCAGTCTCCGGAAGGCCGTCGCATCTTCCCGCGCATGACGGTGCTGGAGAACCTGCAGATGGGCTCCATCGTCGCCCAGCCCGGCAGCTTCGAGCGCGAGCTTGAGCGGGTGCTGACGCTGTTCCCGCGGCTGAAGGAGCGCATCAACCAGCGCGCCGGGACGATGTCGGGCGGCGAGCAGCAGATGCTGGCGATCGGCCGGGCCTTGATGAGCCAGCCGCGTCTGCTGCTGCTGGACGAGCCGTCGCTGGGACTGGCGCCGCTGATCGTGAAGCAGATCTTCCAGGTGATCCAGGAGATCAACCGGGAACAGAAGATGACGGTGTTCATGGTCGAGCAGAACGCCTTCCATGCGCTGAAGCTGGCGCACCGGGCCTATGTGATGGTGACGGGCAAGATCACGATGACGGGGACGGGGGCGCAGCTTCTGGCCGACCCGGAGGTTCGCGCGGCCTATCTGGAAGGGGGACACTGAGATGGAAACGATCCTTGGCTCCTCCGTTCCGGTGTTCGTGTTCCTGACAGTCCTGGTGTTCGGCGGCTGCGGCGTGCTGACCGGGCAGACGCTGGCGGAGGGGTGGAAGCCGGTCTCCAGCGTGCTGGCCTACTCGCTGCTGCTGGGGGTGGGCGACCGCTTCCTCGCCTGGGGCCTGTTCGGCGAGCAGCTCTTGTCGCTGTGGGGCTTCATCGTCCACACCGTCGTGATCGGGTTGATCACGCTGACCGCACACCGCATCGCCATCGCACGACGCATGGTCAACCAGTATCCGTGGCTTTATGAGCGCGCGGGACCGTTTGCTTGGCGCGACCGCACCGGCACCGCCGGTTGAGCAGGGCCGGTTAAGCGGGTGCGACTAGACATAAGGAATTAGACCGTACGGCTGATTGGTGCCCGCGAAACTGTCGCACTGTGCGCCACTCGGGGTATGGTATTCTGGAACCCGCCGGAGGGGACCCGGCGGCAAGGCCCGAAAGGGCCGGGGGTATGTTGCAACAGGGACCACTTCATAGAACAGGGAGCAAGCACACCCATGAAATTCAAGCTGTCCCTTCTCGCCGCGATCGCGGCGACCGCGCTCTCCGCCACGGCCGCCAAGGCTGACATCGCGGTGGCCACCGCCGGCCCGATCACCGGCCAGTACGCCACCTTCGGCGAGCAGATGAAGAAGGGCATGGAGCAGGCCGTCGCGGACATCAATGCCGCCGGCGGTGTTCTGGGCCAGAAGCTGAAGCTGGAAGTCGGCGACGACGCCTGCGATCCCAAGCAGGCCGTGGCTGTCGCCAACCAGCTGGCCAAGGCCGGTGTGAAGTTCGTGGCCGGCCACTTCTGCTCGGGCTCGTCGATCCCGGCCAGCCAGGTCTATGCCGAGGAAGGCATGCTGCAGATCTCCCCGGCTTCGACCAACCCGAAGCTGACCGAGCAGGGCCTGAAGAACGTCTTCCGCGTCTGCGGCCGTGACGACCAGCAGGGCCTGATCGCCGGCAAGTATCTGCTGGACAAGTACAAGGGCAAGAACATTGCCATCCTGCACGACAAGTCGGCCTACGGTAAGGGGCTGGCCGACGAGACGCAGAAGGCGCTGAATGCCGGCGGCCAGAAGGAAGCCATCTACGAAGCCTACACGGCCGGTGAGAAGGACTATTCCGCTCTGGTGTCGAAGCTGAAGCAGGCGAACATCGACGCCGTCTATGTCGGTGGCTACCACACCGAGGCCGGCCTGATCGCCCGCCAGATGAAGGACCAGGGCCTGAAGGCCATCATCGTGTCGGGTGACGCGCTGGTGACCAACGAGTACTGGGCCATCACCGGCGACGCCGGCGAGGACACCATGATGACCTTCGGCCCGGATCCGCGCGAGAAGCCGGACGCCAAGGCCGTCGTGGAGAAGTTCCGCAAGGCGGGCTATGAGCCGGAAGGCTACACCCTGTACACCTACGCCGCTCTCCAGATCTGGGCGAACGCGGTGAAGCAGGCGAACTCGACCGACGCTGCCAAGGTTGCCGACGTCATGCGCAAGGGCAGCTACGATACCGTCATCGGCAAGATCGGGTTCGATCCCAAGGGCGACGTCACCAGCCCGGCCTATGTCTGGTACAAGTGGCACAACGGCCAGTACGCCGAAGTGAAGTAAGCGAAACGCGTCCGCGTTCCGCGAGAAGGGGCCGGCACGTCAGTGCCGGCCTTTTTCTTTGATGGTTCAAAGAAGTACCGGGCTTGTCGAACAAGCCGGTCAGGGAATAGGTCGGGGAACATAGGCGACGCGGTGCTGGGCCATGGCTGGCTGCGCCGCAGCAATTGCCTGGGGGGAGAGCCCGGTCGCCACACGACGGCCCGACCGCTCGGCCAGCAGTCGTTCACATGTGCCCATCACCTCCCGCCAGAAGGCGGCGGCACGGGTGTGGTTGGCGGCCGTGAGTTCGACAAGACGAACGCGGCTCATTCGAATCGCTGTTTCGCCCAGTTCATCAACCAGGCGGGTCGCGAAGACAAGCACGTCGAGATCGGTGTTCATGACCGCTATGAACCCACAGCCGCGCCTTTAGTTCCACTCTGAAAGAGCCCTGCGGCAAAGGGTCATCGGGGGTGCCCCGGACGTGCTGCATCGCAACAACGCAAATGCGGCATCGGCAAAGGGTCACCGAACGGACACTCGCCACGGCAGGGGGTTTTTGTGCTTCAATGGCGCCCTTCGCGGCGACTGTGACGGTCGCCGGCATGGGACGGGTTTTGGAGAACGAAAATGCGCAGGAAGCGCGAGGTGGTCGAGGGACAGATTTATCGCAAGCTGTCCCCCAGCGGCGGCTATTGGGAAGTGATCGCCATCCGCAAGGACGGCATGGGCACCCAGCATGCCCAGATGAAGCGCACCGACGACCCGAAGACGTTGAAAACCCTGTCGGTGGCGACGCTGCTCGATCCGCACGAGTTCGAGATCGTCACCGAATAACCGCCGTCAGGCCGCTGCGATGGCGGCCGGCCGGCGGTAGAGGTCGGCCGGCGGAAGCGAAGCCGGCTCGACAGCCGGCCCGGCGGTCCGCTCCAGCCGCCCCTTGCGGATCAGGTGGTTGAGGTGGGCCACCGCCTCGCCCACGGCGAAGAGCATCTGCTGCGGGTCGAGCGGGCGCGGAAACAGTGCCCGCGTCACCGCGGCGGCAGTCCGGGGGACCGCACACAGAGTCTCGATCTCGGCCAACCGCTCCCCATGGTGGAGAGCCAACTCCTCCGCACGCCGGTGCAGGCCGTGGAAGGGGCGGCCGTGGGACGGCAGGACCAGCGTCTCCGCCGGCAGGACGCTCCATCCCTCAAGGCTGGCAAGGTAGTCGGCGAGCGGATCGGCGTCCGGTTCAGACGGCCAGACGCTGATGTTCGGGCTGATGCGCGGAAGGATCTGGTCGCCGGAAATCAGCAGGTCCGGGCTGCCGCCGCCGGCCGGCCGATGCAGACTGACGGGTTCCGCCGTATGGCCGCTGCCGCCGATCACCGTCCAGTGGCGGTCGCCCACCGGCAGCCGGTCGCCGGCCCGCAGACGGGTCAGCGTCGCCGGCACGGCGGGCACGCCGCGGCTGTAAGCCCCCTTGCGGGCGAGCAGCGATTGCAGCGTATCCTCCTCCAGGCCGCAGCGGCGGTAGAACTGCTCGACCACCGCGTCGGTGGCGGCATCGTTGCCGGCCGACAGGGTGCGGGCGAGCAGCCATTCGGTCAGCGAGGTGGCGAAGCCGGCGCCGGTCCGCTCCACCAGCCAGGCGGCGGCGCCGATATGGTCGGGATGGAAATGGGTGACGACCAACCGCTCCACCGGGCGCCCGCCCAGCGCATCGCGCAGCAGCACCTCCCACACCGCGCGGCTGCGCGGATCGCCGAGCCCGCAATCGACCAGCGTCCAGCCGGCCGCGCCGCCGTCAAGCGCCCAGACATTGATGTGGTCGAGCTGGAAGGGCAGGGACAGCCGGATCCACAGCACACCGGGCGCCACCTCCTGCCAGCCGCCGGGATCGGGAGTGGTGCAGAGGGGGTAATCGACCGAACCGTCCGGGGTAGAGGGCATTGAGGTGTCTGTCCAAGTTATTGTTATCGCGACAGGAAATGCCTCTGAGCCGGCTGAGGCAGATCTGCAACAGGAAAAATGGGCCTGCGGCAGCAGGATTGGAAGCTGCGGATCCGTATCCATTGTCGGGGCCGGAGCCCGTTCTGTCACGCACTTCACCGCAGGCCGGGATGTCCCGATCGACCAACGCCGTCAACGATGGGAACAAGAACATGACGATGCGTGGGATTTTGCTGGGCACGGCACTGACCGTCGCCCTGCCTTCGCTGGCCGTCCCGACCGCCGCTTTCGCCGGTACGGAAGGCTTCTATGTCGGTGCTGGCGCCGGCGTGAACTGGACCGAGGATGCCGACCTCAGCAGCTATCCGGCTCCCGGCCTGGGCCTGAAGGAGGAGTTCAAGATCGGCGGCATCGGCGACCTGTCGGTCGGCTACGCCACCGCGATGGGCCTGCGCGCCGAACTGGAGGCTGCCTGGCGGTGGCGCAACAGCGTCGACGGCACCAGCAGCGCCACCCCAGGCCTGAACAATCTGGGCGGCAAGATGAGCTCGGTCGCCTTCATGGGCAACCTGCTGTACGACATCAACATCGGCCTGCCGATCACCCCCTATATCGGTGCCGGTGCCGGTATCGCCGGGGTCAAGCAGTCGCTGAACGGCGCCAGCGACCGCGACTGGGTCTTCGCCTATCAGGGCATCATCGGCGCTTCCTATGCGATCAACGACAATGTCGCGCTGACGCTGGATTACCGGTATTTCGCCACCGTCGATCCGGAGTTCGAGCTGGGGCCGGTGACCTCGAAGGGCGAGTACCGCAACCACACGATCCTCGCCGGCCTGCGCTACACCTTCGGTGGTCCGGAGCGTGCGACGCCCATCGCCGCCCAGGCACCGGCAGCCCCGCCGATGGCCGCCCAGCCGCAGAGCGAGTATCAGGTGTTCTTCGATTGGGATAAGGCGGTCATCACGCCGAATTCCGACAAGATCATCGCCGATGCCGCCGACGGTGCCAGCCGTGCCCGAGCCGTCCGCATCCAGGTGATCGGCCACACCGACACCTCGGGCGCACCGTCCTACAACCAGAAGCTCTCGCTCCGCCGCGCCGAGGCGGTGCGACAGGCCATGATCAAGCATGGCACGCCGGCCAACATCATCACCATCGAAGGTGTCGGCGAGAACCAGCTGATGGTCCCGACCGGTCCGAACGTGCGCGAGCCGTCGAACCGCCGTGCCCAGATCATGATCAAGATCTCCTGAACGGCAAAGGGGGGAGGGGCGACCGCCTCTCCCCGCAGGCGCCTGCAATCCTTCCAGGCGTCGCGGCAGTGGAACCAAGGTGCCGGACGTGCGAAGGAGGTAGCGCGGACCGTTGCGTCAGCGTATGACCATACGGTACCCAAGGCATCTTCGGTCCGAGACGTTACATGCAGGTTCTGATCGCCGACGATCATTCCATCGTCCGCAGCGGCTTGACCCATCTGGTGGGTGAACTGGACGAGCAGGCCACCGTGGTGGCCGCCACCAGCTTCAGCCAATTGAACGCCATCCTCGACGGCGCGATGCAGGACGGCGGGACCGCGTTCGACCTCATCGTGATGGACCTGCGCATGCCGGGTCTCGGCGGGCTGGAGGATGTCGAGGCGCTGGTCAAGCGCGTCGCGCCGGTCCCGGTCGCCATCTTCTCGATGATCGAGTCGCCGGACGAAATGCGCGCGGTGCTGTCGCGCGGCGTCCGCGCCTTCATTCCGAAATCGACCGACGACGTGCTGGTGGTGAACATCCTGCGGCTGGTGATGGCCGGCGGATCCTATGTGCCGCCGGTGCTGGGCATGCCGGGCGCACCGGCCCACGCGGCCGCCGGGACCCCGCGCGCCGTGGCCCCCAGCATCTTCGACGGGCTGACCCGCCGCCAGTTGGAGGTTCTGGACCTGCTGGCCCAAGGCCTGTCCAACCAGGAGATCGGCGAGAGGCTGGGCCTGAACCTGTCCACCGTGAAGACCCACGTGACCGGCGTGCTCAAGGCGCTGGGCGTCGGCAGCCGCACCCAGGCGGTTCTCCTGGTCAAGGAATCGGGGCGCGACCGTCTGGTCTGAGGCGCGCGGCGATCACAGGATCGCGTTCAGCAGCGACCCGCGCCCGCCATAGCTGCCGCCGGACCCGCCCAGCAGCATCGCCGACGGGTTGAGCGAGGCGCTGCCCGCGCCCAGGATCGAGGCCAGGCTCTGAAGCTTGGTGTTGCCGCCGAAGGGGTTGTCGCCTTTGGCCGGCTGCTTCGCGATGGTGTCGTAGTCCTTGCTGTAGTTGCCCATGCGCAGCTGGACGCCGTAGCTCTTGGCATCCTTGACCGGGACGTCCTTGTCGCGGGCGACGCGCAGGGTGTAGTCGCCCTTGTCCAGCGTCATCTGGCCGGATTTCAGCTTCTGGAAGGCGTCATAGCTGGCGCCGGCATCCTTGTTGCTGTCGGCGATGACCTTGCCGCCACGGTCCATCAGCTGTAGCCGGACGCCGGCATCGCCGACCGTTCCCAGCGTCACGGCGCCGGATGTGGGCACGTTGAACTTGTAGAAATCGGTCGGATCGTTGGAGGCCAGCGAACTGAAGACGTTCAGCCGGCTGGTGTCCTTCACCAGAGTGCCGATGCTCGTCGCGAAGGGGGCAGCGTTCAGCGCCGACTTGTTGACGGTCTGCTCGTACTCCTGGACCTTGCCGGTCGCGCCACCATTGCCTGCCGCCTGCTGCTGCACGCGCTTGACCGCGGCATCGATCGACTGCTGCAGGCTTTGAGCCATGCTGCCGACATCGGCGTAACTGGACAGGCTGACCATGGTGCGCTCCCCTCGTTCCACATTCCCGTCAGGAAATGACAATCGAAGGGTGTGCAGGATATGGGCCAGAGCTAAGATATTGATTTGACAGGGGCTATGGCAGGCCCATCGGTGCCGGGCGGCAGATTTGGACCGGCGGGGCGGCAGGATTTACCCAGCGGCACTCCCGCATCGGGTCGGCTGTCCCGGCATTCCGGTCAGACGATGGACAGCATTGCCGCCGCCGGCGCGTCGATCGCATCGGCGAGGGCGCGCAGGCCGCGGGCGGCCTCGTCGCGGCTGCGCGGCATGCACAGGCCGATGCGCACCGCGTGGGGGGCACTGGCGCGGCCGACGGCGAAGGCGTCGGCGCCGGTGACGATCACCCCGCGGCGGCGCGCTTCCCCGATGAAGTCCTCGCGCCGCCAGGGTTCGGGCAGGACCAGCCACAGATGCTGGGCCGCCGGGTGGCCATAGACGGTCTCGGCCGGCAGGATGGAGCGGGCGAGCCGCTGGCGGGCCAGATCCTCCTCCCGCTGGGTGGCGACGATGCGGTCGGCGGTGCCGTCCCGGATCCAGCGCGTGGCCACCTCCGCCGGCAGGGCGGGAGCGGAATATTGCAGGGCCCGGATGGCGGTCTCGACACGGGTGCGCAATTCCGCCGGGGCGACGACGAAGCCCAGCCGCAGGCCGGCGGCGAGGCTCTTCGACACGCTGGACACATAGAGCGTGATGTCGGGGGCCATGGTCTGGATCGGCACGGCATCCGGCACCATGAAGCCGAACACGTCGTCCTCGATCAGGATCACGCCATAGCGGCGGGCGATCTCGACGATCTCGCGCCGGCGGGCGGCGGGCATGACGACCGCCGTCGGATTCTGCAGGGTCGGCACCAGATAGGCCGCCTTCGGCCCCAGCCGGCGGCAGGCGCTGTCGAAGGCGTCCGGCACCAGACCATGCTCGTCGATGGCGACGCCTTCCAGATGATAACCCTGGGTGGCGGCCAGCGCCTTGGTGCCGATGTTGGTCAGCCGCTCCGCCAGGATGACGTCGCCGGGACGGGCCACGGCGGCCAGCGCCACCGCCAGCGCGTTCTGCGCCCCGGTGGTCAGCAGCACCGACTCAGGCGTCGCCTTTACCCGGTGCTGGCGTTCCAGCCAAGCCGCTGCGGCGGCGCGATGGTCGGGCAGGCCGGCATGAGGGCCGTAGCCGATCAGTCTCGCCGCATGCCCCGATGCCGCGATGGCCGACAGCGTCTGGCCGAAGGTCTGAACCGCCACGGCATGTTCGGGATGGACCGTGGTCATGTTGACGATGGCGGGACCTGCCGAGATCTCCCCGGCCGGCGGCCAGCCGAGCGGCAGGGGGGTGGTTGGCGGACGCTGTCCCTGGACGAAGGTGCCGCGGCCGACCTCGCCGCCGATCAGCCCGCGCTTCTCGGCCTCCGTATAGGCGCGCGTCACCGTTCCCACCGTCACGCCGAGGCGGAAGGCGAGGTCGCGGTGCGTCGGCAGCCGCGTGCCGGTCGGCAGCACGCCCTCCGCGATGTCGTCGGCCAGCGCGTCGGCGATGACGCGATAGAGCGGGCCGGGACGGCCCTCCAGGTTCGGGGTCCAGTTTGTCATGGGGACAAATGTGGCATTGTCCCGACCTGCTGGCAAGATCGGCTGCAATTGTCCCTATCGGCCACTGTGGCGAGGTGGAACAATCTGCCAATGCCTGTCGCAGTTCCGTTACACTCCAGCTTGTGTCAAATTGCCGGAACCGATAGTTTCGGTGCTGGGTGTGGCAGACAATCCGCCACCCGTCTCAGTCCGGTACGGGGGACAATGCACACCATCGCGGTGGTCGACGACGATCCCATCACCCGCGAGACCCTGAAGGCCTACCTGGAAGGGGAAGGCTATCGGGTGATGCTGGCGCGGGACGGCGACCAGCTGTCGGCGCTGCTGGCGCGGGGGCGCATCGACCTGCTGCTGCTGGACATCCGGCTGCCCGGCAAGGACGGTCTGGCGGTGACGCGGGAACTGCGGGCAGCCTCCAACATCGGCATCATCCTGATCACCGGGCGGTCCGACCGCATGGACCGGCTGATCGGGCTGGAGCTGGGCGCCGACGACTACATCACCAAGCCGTTCGAACCCCGCGAAATCCTGGCGCGCACCCGCAGCCTGCTGCGCCGCATCGTCAAGCCGACCAGACCGGCCGGCGGGCGGGTGAAGCGGTTCGACGGGTGGGAGCTTCATCTGGACAAGCGCCGGCTGCGCGCCCCCGATGGGGAGGACGCGCGGCTGACCTCCGCCGAATTCGAGCTGCTCGCTGCCTTCGTCGAGAATCCGGGGCGGGTGCTGAGCCGCGACGACCTTCTCGACCTGACCTTGCGCGGCGATTCGGTGCCGTACGACCGCTCCATCGACCGGCTGGTCCGCCGCCTGCGCCGGGTGGTTGAGCATGACCCTGCCGACCCCACCCGCATCGTCACCGTCCATGGCATGGGGTACATGTTCCAGGCCGCGGTGGATTGATCAGCTTCCGATTTCCGGCAGCGATTTGAGGTAATTATCGACATCGTCCAGCACCGGGTTCAGCCAGCGCAAGGGCGCGGCCAGGGCGGCGACGATGCGGATGTGGCCGATATCGTCATACTCCACCGTGCGCACGCTTCCGCCGACCTCTCGGGCCTTGGCCGCCAGATTGCGGCTGTTGCGGGGCAGGACCGTCTCGTCGGCGGTGCCGGTGGCGAGGAACAGCGGCGGCAGCGGGGCGGCGACATGGGCGATCGGCTGGGTGTCCGGCCGTGTCTTCTCCGGGCCGAACAGGTCCTTCAGCATCTCGCTCTGCAGGGGCAGGAAGTCGTAGGGACCGGCCAGTCCCACCGCGGCGCGCAGGTCGCGGGCGGGGTCGAGCCCCTGTTCGGCGAGCCAGCGGCGATCCGTCGCCAGCATCAGGGCATTGTAGGCCCCGGCCGAATGGCCCATCACCGCCACCGGTCCGGGTTGGGCGCCATGTTCGGCACCGTGGCGCCGGACCCAGGCCACCGCGGCGGCGGAATCGCGCAGGAACTCCGGATAGCGCACCTGCGGATAGAGCCGGTAGTCGGGGATGGCAACACTGTAGCCGCGGCTGGTCAGCGCCTGGGCGACGAAGCGATACATGCCCTTGTCGCCGGTCTCCCAATTGCCGCCATAGAAGAACACCACCGTCGGCGCTCCCGGTACCGGCCGGTCGGGGCGGTAGAGATCCAGCCGCAGGCGTGGATCGTCGGCGAAGGGCAGGTCGGTGGCGACCGTGTAGCCCGACCGTGGGGTAAGCGCATCGACGATCTGCGGGCCGGAACAGGCACCCAGAAGCGGCAGGAGCAGGAGAGGGGCGAGAACCCAAGGGTTCAGTCTTGGTCGTTTCAGGGCACGTCTTGGCATGGCCCGACAGCAGATAGGGCGCAGCCGGCGACGGGAAAGGGGAAACGGTCTCAGGACTGCGCGGGCGAGGTCCGGCGTTGCGGGCGGGCGGCGGCTGCGCCGTCCTCCTCCGGCTTGGCCGGCTTGCGGAAGGTGCTGAGTTCGGAAATGCGGTTGACGGTCAGGCCGTTGAGGCGGCAGCCGGCGACCTCGACGATTTCGAAACCGGCCTTGCGGGGATAGCGGGCGGCGACCCGCTCGCGCGCCTCGCGCTCGCCGTCGGCGATCAGCAGGAAGCGGCGCACCCCGGTCCAGCCGCGATATCCGCGCTGGTCGGACAGGCTGACGCCGATGGGGTGGCAGCGCACCGCGACCTCCCAGAAACGGCCGGGACGCGGCTCGTTCCGGTCGAAGACGACATAGCGCTGCATCGGGGCCGACTTCTTCTGGTCCAGCTCCAGAATGGCGGCCTGCATGTCGATCTCCGCCTTCTGAACGCGCTTTTCCATATCCGCATAGTGGTGCGCCAGCTGGGCATAGTCGGAGGCGACGTCGGCGACCACCCTGGTCACGTCCTCCACCTTCTCCTTCAGCTTGGACATGGCGATCCGCGTCACGACCAGCTGGCGGCGCCAGTAGCGGTTGGACAGGACGGTCAGCACCATCAGGCCCAGAGCGAAATACAGCATCATGCCGGTCATGGCGCCGTCTCCCTCATCCGTTCCCCGATCATGCCGCGTCAGCCTCGACCTCGGGGTCGGGAGCGAGCGCCAGGGGGACCACGGGGGAGCAGATCACGCCGTTGCGCTGGGAAAAGCTGCTCCGCACCGTGCCATGGGCCTGTTCGGCGGACGGAGCGGTGATGTGGGCGACGTTGCGGTATTCCCAAATCTGGCGCGAGAAGACGATGTCCTTGCGGTCCAGCTCGTTGAAATTCGGGCCGACCGCCAGCTGCGCCCAATAGATGTCGCCGTCGCTGTCCTGGTCGCCCAGCTCGTGGACCAGTTCGATCTTGGAGAATTCCAGAGCCCGCAGCTCGGTCAACGCCTTCTGGCGCCGGCCGTTGAATTCGGTCAGGCGGGCTTGCAGGGTCGTCAGATCGACGCGCTTGCGCTCCGTCTTCTGGCGCCATTCGGCGAGTGCGGCGCGTTTCTTGTCGTACTGGCGCTGGTTCATCGCCTCTCGGGTCTTTTCCGCGCTGACGCGGCCGACATCGACGACGATGGAAAGTCCGAGCGCGGCGGCGCTGGCGATCAGAAGCAGCATCCCCAGGAATTCGGCCGAAATGACCATTCGCCCTCCGCCAGCCGCACCGAATGCCTGCGCCCGTCCATCGACGCATGGTGCCACGACCGGCGAAGGGCGGCGATGCCCTCGCGACAACCCGTCGCACGGGGCGGATCATACCATCGCGCTCCGTGCCGGGGTTGTCATTTTTAGCCGAAATAGGGGCAAACCCGCCTTTTTTATTAAGGTTTATGACCGAACGCCGACAAGGCGAAGGAAAGCCGGCGGCCGGTCATAGTTCTGCCGGTCAGTCGGACTTTTCTTCGGGCTCGAAGCTCATGGCGACGCCATTCATGCAATAGCGCTTGCCTGTCGGCCGCGGCCCGTCGTCGAAGACATGGCCGAGATGGCCTTTGCAGGATGCGCAATGAACCTCGGTGCGCGGATAGGCCAGCTTGTAGTCGGTCGAGGTTTCGACCGCGCCCGGCAGGGGCTCCCAGAAGCTGGGCCAGCCCGACCCGCTTTCGTATTTGGTGTCGCTGGCGTACAGCGGCTGGCCGCAGCCGGCACAGCGGTAGACGCCGTGGCGCTTCTCGTCGTTCAGCGGGCTGGTGCCCGGATATTCGGTGGCGTGCTCGCGCAGAACCTTGAACTGGTTGGGCGACAGGTCCTGCTTCCACTCCTGTTCGCTTTTGGCCGATGCTGTCTTGTCCGATTCGGGCATGCCGCCGGTCTCCCATGCAGATGGTCGGTGTTCTGAGCCCCCTATATTGGGTCGCCATTCCCCCTACCCAAGCCGGAGGAGGCATCGATCACGCGGTCGTGACCTGCGGGTCGGCCTATGTCGGACCGGAAATGTCCCCTGCAACAAAAGATTCTTGCCGATCCGCCCAAGGTTCGACGGCTGGCATCTTCCGGAATTCAACCGATTTCGGTAACATCCAGCACGCCAACAGTCCGGGACAGCGTGTCCGGGACGGAAATGCCGGGGCAACGACGCGCCGCATGATGGATGAACGCTACCTCCGGGCGGTTCGCGATGCGCTGGTGCGCCACCAGCAGTGGCTGCTTCGCGACCCGGCGGGGAAGGGGCGGCGCGCCAATCTCAGTTTCTACGATCTGGCCGGGCTCGGCCTCAACCGCGTCAACCTGTCGGGCGCCAAGCTGACCGGCGCCAGCCTGACACGGGCGCGGCTGGTCGGCACCCTGCTGTCCAAGGCGGACCTGTATGGCGCCGACCTGTCGAAGGCCGACCTGACCGGGGCGCAGTTGCAGGGGGCGGATTTGCGCGGGGCCAGGGTGGATGGCGCCCGGCTGCAGAATGCCAACCTCCAGGGCGCCGACCTCCGTCGCGGCATGGTTCTGGACAGCGGCGAGTTCCGGGCCGCCGGCAATACCGACGGCACCACCACCTTCGTCGGCTGCACCCTGTCCGAGGCGGTGCTGACCGATTGCCGGATGGCGCAGTGCGATTTCAGCGGCAGCGACCTGTCCGGCGCCGACCTCACCGGCAGCGACCTCAGCGGCGCCATCCTGATCGGTGCCGACCTGACCGGGGCGACCATGCGCAAGACGACGCTGGACGGCGTGCTGATGTGCGGCGCCCGGCTGAACGACGAGCTGCGCACGGCGCTGGAGCGGCACGGCATCGATGTCGACGGCACCGGCCTGACCACCACCGCGGCGCGGATGAGCGAACTGATCGCCGAGCATCAGATCTGGGTCGACAAGCTCGGCAAGGGCGGCGACCGCATCCAGCTCCAGCGGGTCGATCTGCGCGGCTACAACTTTGCCAACCAGCTGCTGTGCGGGGCGGTGATGCGGTTCTGCGGGCTGCGCGGGGCCGATTTCTCGGGCGCCAAGCTGATGATGGCCGATTTGTCCTACAGCGACCTGCGCGATGCCGACTTCACCAGCGCCGACCTGTCCGGCTGCAATCTGGAAGGTGCCAATCTGGCCGGAGCGAAGCTGTGGCGGGCCAAATTCCGCAAGGTGGATCTCAGCGGCGACGGCAGCCGGCTGTGGCCGACCAGCTTCGCCAAGGCGCGGCTGAACGGCGCCGACCTGCGCGACGCCAGCCTTGCCGGCGTGGTGCTGCGCGGCACCGACCTGACCGCGATCAAGACCAGCTTCACCACGCTGAAGGGTGCCGACCTGACCGGTACCCGCGGCTGGCAGCCGTTCGAGGCACCGGCATAACCGTGGTTCAGCTTCCGTCGGCCACCGGAATGCGGCCGGAGACGATGCCGCGGCGGGCGACCTCCACCGCCTCCACCATCGCGGTCGTCACCAGATCGCGGTTGTTTTCGTCGAGCGCATAATCGACCGCGGACTCGGCAAGGCCGAGCGCCACCGTGCCGGCGGTCCACCGGCCCTGGCGGGCCGCCTCGAAGCTCGATTCCACGGCCAGATCGACCCGCTTCAGCATCGAGGTCAGGATGGAGCCGGGGTAAAGGTAGTTCTGGTTGCTGTCGACGCCGATGGCCAGCCGCCTTGCCTCGTTCGCCGCGGCGAAGATGCCGAAGTTGGAGACGCCGGCCCCGGCGAACACCACGTCGGCACCGCGCTGGAACTGGCTGCGCGCCACCTCGGCCCCGCTGGCGGGATCGTTGAAGGCGGCCGGCGTAGTGCCGACGAAGTTGACCAGCACTTTGATGTCGCCGCGGGCATGGCGGGCGCCCTGCTCGTAACCGGCGATGAATTTGCGGATCAGGGGGATGTCGAGCGCGCCGATGAACCCGACGGTCCCGCTTTTCGATGCCAGCGCCGCCAGGACGCCGACCAGGAAGGACCCCTCCTGTTCCTTGAAGGTGACGCAGCGGATGTTCGGCCCCTCCGCCACCGCATCGATCAGCGTGAAGCTGACCGCCGGGTGCGCCGGGGCCAGCCGCGCCAGCGGTGTCGCGTAGTAGAAGCCGATGGCGACCAGATCGGTCACCCCGCGCCGCAGCAGCGAGGCCGCCGCCTGATCGAACTGCACGGGCGTGTTGGGCAGATATTCGGTGACGGCGATGCCGGTGGCGTTCCTGAACCGCTCCGCTCCGGTGAAGGCGCCCTCGTTGAAGCTCTTGTCGAATTTCTGCCCGGCGGCATAGACGAGTCCGGGGACCAGTCCGGGCTGGATGGCTGCCGCATGCGCGTGGTGCGGAAGCAGAGCCAGGGCGGTGCCGGCGGCACCGAGGGACAGGACCGACCGGCGGGTGGGGTGCGGCATGGCGCGGCCTCTGGCTGGGTGGAAGCCTGTGATCCGGGTTCAATTTTAGGCATGGATTACTGGGCCGAACCAGAATTTTATTGCGCTGTGCCCGCGGCGATTTGGGCGGTGATTTGACCGGAACCCAGATTGTCGCGGCGGCGTTACGTCGCGGCTTGCTCAAGGCTGCCATGCCGAGACAGGACTTTGCGTCCAGCAGCGAAGGGATCAGCTTAAAAGCTGCGGATTCCGTCCGGCCGACTCCCCCATTCATTCATATCCGGATTTCCTGATGCTCGCGCGCCTTGCCGCCGTCCGTTCCCGTTCGCCTGCCGAAAGCCCGTTCTTCATCGCCGCGCTGGGCGTGCTGATGTCGTTCGGGCCGATGGGCACCGACATGTATCTGCCCGGCATGCCGGCGATCGGCCGGGACCTGCATGCGGCGCAGGATCAGGTGCAGTGGACGCTGTCGGCTTTCTTCCTGGGTTTCGGCGTCGGGCAGTTGCTGTGGGGGGCGCTGAGCGACCGGTTCGGCCGGCGGATTCCGGTGGCGACCGGCATCCTGCTTTACGCCATCGGCTGCGTCGGCTGTTCGCTGACCGTCGATGTCGGCCATCTGGCGGCATGGCGCTTCGTGCAGGCGGTGGGGGCCTGCGCTGGCCCGGTGCTGGTCCGCGCCATGATCCGCGACGTCTTCGAGCGCGACCGGGCGGCCAGCGTGCTGTCGATGATGATGCTGGTGATGGGGGCCGCTCCGATCATCGCGCCGCTGATCGGCGGCCAGATCCTGGTGTGGGCGAACTGGCGCTGGATCTTCTGGGCCCAGGCTGCCTTCGGCATCGTCGCCTTGCTGGCGCTTGCCAGCCTGCCGGAAACCCATCCCGACTCGCGGCGCACCAGCCTGCGCCCGATGGTGCTGGGAGAGGCCTACCGCAAGCTGCTGACCGACCGCCGTTACCTGGGCTATGCGGTGGGATCGTCCTTCATCTATGCGGGGATGTTCGCCTTCATCTCCGGCTCGCCCTTCGTTTACATCGAGCTGTTCGGCGTGCGGCCGGAGAATTACGGCTTCCTGTTCGGGCTGAACATCGTCGGCATGATCATCGTCAACACGCTGAACAGCCGCGCCGTGATGCGTTTCGGCTCGGACGTGATGCTGCGGATCGGCGTCTGGCTGGCCGCCACCACCGGCATCCTGCTCGTCGCCTGCGTGCTGGGCGGCTGGGGCGGGCTGTGGGGCCTGGTCGGCTGCCTGTTCCTGTTCATGTCGGTGACCGGATTCTGCTTCGCCAACTCCATGGCCGGGGCGTTGCAGGCCTTCCCGCAGATGGCCGGCACCGCGTCGGCGCTTGCCGGCATGCTGCAATTCAGCACCGGCGCGCTGTCGGGCTGGGCGGTCGGGTTGATGGCCGACGGCACCGCCATGCCGATGGCAGGGGTGATCGGCGGTGCGGCGCTGGTCAGTCTGGCGCTGAACCTGTGGCTGATCCGCCCGGTCCGCCGCCGGTTGTCGGCCTGACTGTAAAACAGATATGCAGTGTTGAACTGGGGTTCTTCCTGTCGGGACCGGCCGTGAATTGAAATTTGCGGCCGGCCCCACTAGGTTGGCGCGGCAAAAGGAGACCGTGATGCCGCAGACCCCGCCGAGCCAGTTCATCGATTCCGACCGTCCGACCGTTCCCGACGTCAGCCGGCGCGAGCTTCTGCTGGGCGCGGCGGCTTTGGGTATCGCCGCCGCTTCCGCGTCGCTGCCGCTGCCGGCCTTCGCGGCGACCGGCCTGCGGGTCGGCTATATCCCGATCATCCCGATGACTCAGCTTTATGTGCTGACGGGCGAGGGTTGGGCTGCGGATGCTGGGCTTGCTCTGCAAACCACCAGCTTCCAGTCGGGGCCGGCGATGATCCAGGCGCTCGCCTCCGGGACGCTGGACGTCGCCTATGTCGGCATTGGCCCGGCGATGATCGCCCGCTCGAAAGGGGTGAAGCTGAAGGTCGTCGCCGCCAACGTCATCGATCAGGTGGCGCTGCTCGGCCGTGGCCCGCTGGTGAAGGCGATGGCCGGCGCCGCCAGCCCGGCCGAGGGGGTGAAGGCTTTCCGCGCCGCCAACGGCCGGCGGCCGAAGATCGGCTCGCTGCCCGCCGGATCGGTGCCGGACACGGTGCTGCGCTATTGGATGGCGGAGGTCGCCCGCATCCCGTCGGAGGACATCGAGATCGTTGGGATGGGCGAACAGCCCTTGCAGCAGGCGCTGCTGACCGGTGCCATCGACGGCGCGTCGATCCTGGAGCCTATCCTGACGCTGGTGCAGTCGCGTCTTCAGGATGCCGCGATCATCGCCAAGGCCGGCAGCATGTTCCCTAAGCAGCCGGGTGCGGTGCTGGTGGTGACGGAGGACGCCATCGCCAAAAACCGCGACGCGGTGGCCGAGCTGGTCAAGCTGCACATCCGCGCCACCGCCTTCGCCAAATCCAACCCGGACCGCACGGCGGAACTGGTGACCGACATCATCGGCAAGGGGCTGGTCGAACGCGACGTGATGCGGGCGGCGCTGACCTCCGACGCGACGACCTTCGTCGACGACCCGCGGGTGATCCTGGACTCCACCAAACAGATGCAGGCCTTCCAGCAGACGCTGGCCCAGATCACCGAACCGGTGGATGTCGACGCGCTGTTCGACTTCACCTTCCATGACGCGGCGAAGAGGAAGTGACGAAAATGGCATCTCCGCACATGGCGTCTCCCCTGCGGCTGCTCATCCACGCCCCCACCCCGGCCGCGCTGGAGCGGGCGCGGAACAATGCCCGCAACCTGCTGAAGGCGCGGCCCGATGCGGAGGTGCGCATCGTCGTCAATGCCGGTGCGGTCGCGGCAGCCCTCGACAGCCCGGATGATGAGACCGACCGGCTCCTGCGGGTCTGCGGCAACACGCTGGCGAAGACCGGCCGGAGCGCCGAGGGGTTGACGGTGGTCGCCGCCGGCGTCCTCGACATCGCCGAGGCGCAGGCGGACGGCTGGGGCTACATGCGGGCGTAAGCTCTCGGGAACCCTCGTCAGCCCACGCCCCAGCCGCCGGTGTCGGGGAAGGGCGCTGCTGGCGGCGGAACCGCCGCTGCGGGCTCGGCGACGATGCCGCGCGGCAGGGCAGGGGCGCCGGCCGGAGTCGAGAGCAGGCCGGTCGGCGTGACCCACCAGCCGGGCGATGCCGCGGCGATGGATTTGGCCGCGGAGTTGGCAGCTTCCGCTGTGGAGTAGAGGCCGAAGCAGGTGGCGCCGCTGCCGGACAGGCGGGACAGCAGGCAGCCGGCGCTGCGCTCCAGCGCCGCCAGCACGTCGGCGATCACCGGCGCCACCGTCAGGGCTGGGGCGGTCAGGTCGTTGCTGCGCTCCAGCAGCAGGGCCGCGAGATCGGCCGCGTCGGCCGGTTTGCGGGTGAAGCGGGCCGGGGCAGAGAAGGCGCCGCCGCTTTCGGCGCGGGCGGCGGCCATCGCCTTGAACACCGCCGGGGTCGGCACCGGGACATTCGGATTGACCAGGACCACATGGGTTTCCGGCAGGTCCGGCGCCTCGTCCAACTCATCGCCGATGCCGCCGAAATAGCAGTTTCGCCCGGCAACGCAGACCGGCACGTCGGCGCCCAGCCCGGCGGCCACCGCGAACAGCGCCGTGTCGTCCGGCGCCACTCCCCACAGCCGGGCGAGCGCCCTCAGGCAGGCGGCGGCGTCCGCCGATCCGCCGCCGATCCCCGATGCGACCGGCAGCGCCTTGGTCAGGGCGATCATCACGTCGGCCTCGCGCCCCAGCCGGACGGCCAGGGCATGGGCGGCGCGCATCACCAGATTGCTGGCGGGGTTTTCGCCCATCAGGGCCGGGCCGAAAGGACCGGCGATGGCGAGACGCGGGCCGGCCGGCGGCAGGTCGGCACCGCGCAGGGCTACCCGTGCCGCAGCCGGCGTCAGGGCGATGCTGTCGCCGAACTCGGCGAAGGCGACGAGGCTGTCCAACTCGTGATAGCCGTCGGCGCGCCGGCCGGTGACATGCAGGTAGAGGTTCAGCTTGGCCGGGGCGGCCTCGACGATGGGAAGACCGGTCATAAGCTCCAATCCGCTGGCGGGCGCGCGACGACGCTCCTGTGTCGCACCCTTTCGCCCGCAGCGGCAAGGGGAGGTTAGAGCTGGGCCAGCATGTCCTTCAGCAGCGTTTCTCCCATCGGCCAGGGGCCATGGCCGCTGGCGCCGTTGATGTGGCCGACCTCGCCCGCGTCGATGAAGTCGGCGCCCCACAGCGCGGCGAAGCCGCAGGCGCGGGCGGCGGTGCAATAGGGGTCGTTGCGGCTGCCGACCACCACCGCCGGGAAGGGCAGGGGATCGGTCGGCACCGGGGCGAAGCGGCAGGCCTCGGCCGGCACGGTCCGGGGAGATTCGACATCCGGCGGGGCGACCAGCAAAGCGGCGGCGACCGTCTCAGTCCTGTCGCTGGCCGCGGCCCAGCGGGCGACGAGGATGCAGGCAAGGCTGTGCGCGACCAGCACCACCGGACCGGGTGCGGCACGGACCGCGGCGTCGAGCCGCTCCACCCAGCGGTCCGGCTCCGGCGCGTCCCAATCGCCCAGATCGACGCGGGTCAGGGCCGGCAGACGGCTTTCCAGCCAGCTTTGCCAGTGATCGGGGCCGGAGTTGCCCAGACCGGGAAGCACCAGAACGGTCGGCTGCGTCATTCTTTCAACTCTTCGTTTGTAAATGTTGTGTGTACTGTCTGGAGATTGCGTGCGAGCGAAAGCGGTGCTCGCCACACGGTAGTTGGGCGGCCGGCATGCCCCGTCATGGCGGGTGCCACCGCAAGACTCCAATTGAAAACCATAATCGGGAAGAAGGGGAGAAGCGTCTTGGACATCAGCGCCACCATCGCACAGGATCTCTGCGACTCCATCGGCCAGGAACTGGACTCCGTCGTCTCCATCGCAGGCAAGAGCGGTGCCGTCATCGCCTCAACCGCGCGGGAGCGGATCGGCACCAGCCATCCGGTCGCCGGCGACATCGTGGCCCGCCGGTTGGACGAGCGAGCGGTCACCCGCGATGAGGCCGCCAAGTCGGGCGGCACGATGCGGGAAGGTTATGCCATTGCCATCGACCTGGACGGCGAACGGGTCGGGGCGCTCGCCATCGCGGCGCCGGCCGATCAGGCCCGCCGGTTCGCCCGCCTCGCCCGCCATTGGGTGCTGGCGACCCTGCGGGCGGAAACGGCGGAAACGCGCCGGGTCGCCCTGATGCGCGACTTGTCGGAACGGGTCGAGCGCGACGTCGGCGGGTTCGCCACCGAACTGGCCGATGCCGGCCGCAAGCTGGAATCGGCGGTCGCGGCCGCCCGTTCCGCCGGAACGGATGGGTTGCGGCAGGCCGCCGACGCCGCGGGGGCGGCGCGTGCCGTGGATGGCTCGGTCAGCGCCATCGCCGGGATGCTCGACCGGCTGGCCTCGACCTCCGACCAGATTTCCGGCGACACCAGCAAGGCGCGGGAGATCAGCCTTGCCGCGGCGTCGGACAGCGACCGCGCCACCACGGTGATGAACTCGCTGCGCTCCGCCGCCGAACAGATCGCCAGCGTGGTGAAGCTGATCAACGCCATCGCCAGCCAGACCAACCTGCTGGCACTGAACGCCACCATCGAGGCGGCGCGGGCGGGAGAGGCGGGGCGCGGCTTCGCCGTCGTCGCCAACGAGGTGAAGGCGCTGTCGCGCCAGACCGCCGACGCCACCAAGCAGATCGCCGATCAGGTCGCCAATCTGCAAAAGGAAACCGCCGCAGTGGACGAGGCGCTGGGCCGCATCCACTCCACCATCGGCTCGATCCAAGCGATCAACGGCACCGTCGCCGCCGCCATCGACGAGCAGGCGACCCTGACCTCGGACGTCGCACGGTCGCTCGACCGCTCGCGTCAGGACGCCATGGCGGCGGAGCAGCGGATCGGCGACGCCGAACAGACGCTGGGGGGCGTGACCCGCAATCTGGAGGAGCTGACGGCGCTGAGCCGCAGCATCGCGGAGCGGGCCGGCAGCCTGGGCAGCGGTCTCGCCGGCCGCGTCACCGATGCGCTGCGTCAGGTGCGCAATTAATCAAGTCCGGGGATAAGGCTGCTGGCAGTCGACGGAGTCGCCGCCGACGATGGTGGTGCGGGGACTGCCGCTTCGGGCGGCGGGGGCCGCACCGCCCGGCAGCGGCACGATCAGCCGGCGCTTCACCGGCTGCTGTGCCGCCCGGCGCGACACGCCGGCGAAGATCTGTTTCGACGCCTCGATCATCGTCACCCCGGCAAAGGCCTTGAACCAGCGCCCGCCGACCTCTTCCCAGGCGGGTGCCGTCTTTTGCAGGAAGTGCGAGCGCAGGGGCGGCATGAACAGGGCGTGGCGGGTGCGTTCCGGCACGAACATGGTGTCGCGCAGCACCTGCTTCAGCTGCGAGGCGGAATAGGGGAAACCGTGGCCGAAGGGCGTCCAGTCGGCGCGGGCCCACAGGCCGCGGCGGTTCGGCACCACCGCCAGCACCCGGCCGCCGCCGGCCAGCACGCGCCAGATCTCGCGCATCATCGGGCGAAGCTGCTCCGTGCCCTCAAGCCCATGGACCAGAAGCACGCGGTCGATGGTGTTGTCGCCGAAGGGCAGGTCGGCCTCGTCGCCCAGCGCCACCATGCCCGGCCCTTCCGCCGGCCAGAAGCTGACGCCCTGGCTGGCCGGCATCACCGCCACCACCCGGTCGGCCTCGCCCATGAAGGGGCGCAGGTAGGGCGTGGTGTAGCCGACGCCGAGAACGATCTGGTCGCGCACGTCCGGCCAGATGGTGCGGATGCGGCGGCGGATCATCCGCTGGGCGGTCTGCCCCAATCCGGACTCGTAGAACTCCCTCAGATCGACGATATCAGTGTACATGGTATCCCAAGCGTAACACGGGTTTCGTATCGCAACAGCAGGGAGTCCGCTGCCGTGGAGGTCATTCTCGTTCCGGCTTTCGCCGACAACTACATTTATGTGCTGCGCGACGCGGCATCCGGCAAGGTCGGCGTGGTCGATCCCGGCGACGCAGCCCCGGTGCAGGCCGAGTTGGACCGGCGCGGCTGGTCCCTGACCCACATTTTCCTGACCCACCATCACGACGACCATATCGGCGGGGCGGCGGCGCTGAAGGAGCGCTATCGCGCCAGCGTGGTCGGCGCCCGCGCCGACGCCCACCGCATTCCCGGCCTGGACGTGGCGCTCAGCGACGGCGACCGGACGGTGTTCGGCGAGCAGACCGCCCGCGTCTTCGCCGTGCCCGGCCACACCAGCGGCCACATCGCCTTCTGGTTCGAGGCGGCGGAGACCCTGTTCAGCGGCGACACCCTGTTCTCGCTGGGCTGCGGCCGGCTGTTCGAAGGCACGCCGGCGCAGATGTGGGAGTCGCTGCAAAGCCTGCGGGCGCTGACCGACCGGACCCTGGTCTATTGCGGCCACGAATACACCCAGTCGAATGGCCGCTTCGCCCTGACCGTCGATCCCGCCAACGCCGCCCTGCACCAGCGGATGGAGGAGGTTGCGGAGCTGCGCGAGCGGAACCGGCCGACGCTTCCCACCACCATCGGCATGGAACGGCGCACCAACCCCTTCCTGCGCGCCGACGATCCCGGTGTCCAGGCCGCCATCGGCATGGCCGGCGCCCCATCGGTGGAGGTGTTCGCCGAACTGCGCCGGCGCAAGGACCATTTCCGCGGGTGAAGCTTGCCGACAACCAATCGAATGCGGAAGGAGCATCCATGTTGAAGCTGCGCTGGAGCCCCACCTCGCCCTACGTGCGCAAGGTGATGATGATTCTGATCGAACGCGGGCTGGAGGACCGGGTGGAGCGGGTGACGACCGATCCCTGGTCGGCCGACACCGATCTGCCGACGGACAACCCGCTGGGCAAGGTGCCAGCATTGACGCTGGAGGACGGCATCACGCTGTTCGACAGCCCGGTGATCGTCGAGTATCTCGATTCGCTGGGCGCCCGGGCGCCGCTGTTCCCGCCGGCCGGACCGGCGCGCTGGACAGCGCTGCGCCAGCAGGCCATCGCCGACGGCATCTGCGACGCCGCCATCCTGCGCCGGCTGGAATCCATGCGTCCGAATGGCGAGCAATCGGCCAACTGGATGGAGCGGCAGCGCAAGGCGGTGGCCCGCTCGCTCGACCTGCTGGAGGCGGAAGCCGCGTCGCTGGAGGGGGAGGCCACCATCGGCAGCCTGTCGGTGCTGGTGGCGCTCGGTTACCTCGATTTCCGCTTCGGGCACGAGGATTGGCGCGAGGGGCGCCCGGCGCTGACCGGCTGGTTCACCAAGGCCTCTGACCGTGACAGCCTGCGGCGGACGGCGCCGCCGGTGTAACGTCGGCGTTCCTTCCAGATTTTACGCGGTATGCGTGCAGTAACGCGGCGCCCGGCCCAGTCGGGCGCCGCTATTCGTTTCACGCGCTGTTTACCTTCGATTCACCATGACCGCCCGCGCGACCGATGATTTCCGGCGTGCAGCAATCTTTCGATTGTGCGTAGCGAAAACTTCATCCAACCGTCACCGATTCATCCAACCAGAAGGGCTACCCATGGCACCGGCCGGCTTGCGGAGAACCGCGGGCGCGGTACGGACAACCTCCAAGCCACGGGTGGCCCATATGGCAAAGCCTGTCGACCAGCGCCGGCGGTCCGGCATCAAGTCGAAGATGCTGATCGCCTTCGGAACCGTGGCGGCACTGCCCTGCATCGCGGCGGTGATCGGCTGGATGTCCTACGGCGCCGTCCGCGGCCATGTCGCCGACATCACCGGCACGCAGGTGCCGGTGCTCAGCGCCGCCCACGGCCTTGCCACCACCACGGCGCGGGTGCTGGCGCTGGGGCCGCTGATCGACGCCGCATCGTCCGAGGAGGATCTGGTCCGGCTGCGCAACGCGGCGGGCGAGCAGCGCCGGGCGCTGGACGGTCAGCTCGCCCAGCTGGCCGTCGGACAGGGCCACACTGGTGGCGATGCGGCCCGCGTCGCCGAATTGACCGGCACCGCGCGCTCTCTGCTGGGCACCATCGATGCGCTGGGGACGGCGACCGGCCGGCGGCTGACCTTGCAGGAACAGCGCAGCGGTCGGCTGGCGGAGTTGAGCGACGCGCACGCCCGTCTGCTCGCCGCGCTGAAGCCTGACATGCAGGCCTCGCGCGAACAGCTGGCCCAGGCGATTTCCGCGATGGTGCAGGCGACCTCCGAATCCTCCGCGGTGATCGGCGCCGAGCTGGGGCAGACGGTGATCCCGCTGTTCCAGCTGCGCGGTGCCGAGGCGGCCCTGGCCAAATCTCTGCTGATCGGCGCCTTCGAGGCCAACCGGTCCAAGGTGATGTCGCTGTCCACCGACTTCGACTCCGCCCTGTCCGACCTTCAGGGCGCGCTGCGTCCGCTGGCGAAAAGCGAAGCGGCGGCACCGGTAGTGGCGACGATCAACGAGCTTGCCGCCTTCGGCGACGGCGATGCCAGCGTCTACACCCGCCGCGTCCGCCAACTCACCCCCGGCATTCCGGAAGCGGAAGGGCAGAAGCTGACCGAGTCGCTGAACGCCAGCGTCGACGACATCGTCCGGCTGGACCGCGACGCCAACGCCCGCATGCTGCCGCTGATGCTGAACTCACGTGGCCGCATCGCCGCGGCCGGCAACGCGATCGCCGAGCGGATGCAGGATCTGTCCACCAACATGGTCCCGGCCGCGCAGCAGCGCTACACCGTGCTGAGCGGCCTGATGGCCGACGCCAATCTGCTGGCCGGCAAGCTGGCGGAAGCCGGCAATGCCGAGACGCCGGCCCGCCTGGCTGCCGCCCGCCGCACGCTGGACCCGCTGGCGGCAACGATCCGCGGCACCCTGACCGCCTCCGGCGACGATCTGGGGGCCGAGGTGCGCCGGCTGGCGGAGCGGCTGCTGGAACTCGGCTTCGGCAATGACGGCATCCTGGCGCTGCGGGCCGGCGAGTTGGCGGCCTATGCCGAGAATGCCACGCTGATCGACAGCAACCGCAGCACCGGCGCCACCCTGACCGCCATGGTCGACGGGCTGGTCCAGGCGGCGGAAAAGGCGACCGCCGACGGAGCCGCCGCTGCCCACGAGGCGCTGGAGCGCACCAATCAGGTTCAGATCCTGCTGGCGACCGCCGGCGTGCTGCTGGCCGGGCTGATCGTCTCGCTCTATGTCGGGCGCCGCGTCGTCGGCCGGATGGAGACGCTCGCCGATGCCATGCGCCGGGTTGCCGACGGCGACCTGACGGTGGAGCAGAAGGCCGACGGCAATGACGAGATCACCGACATGGCCCGCGCGCTGTTCGTCTTCATCGCCAACGCCCGCGCCATGGAAGAGGCGCACGAGAAGGTGGAGATCGAGCGCCGCAACGCCGCGTCGGCCCGCCGCACCAGCATGCTGGAAATCGCCGACCAGTTCGAACGCAACGTGCTGAGCAGCGTCGAAACCCTGGCCGAGGCCGCGCGCCAGATGGCCGCCCGCGCCCGCTCGCTGACCGACATCGCCGCCAACGCCAACGACCGCGCCGATGCCGCGATGCAGCTGTCCGGCGAGATGGCGGCGGGGATCCAGCAGGTGGCGACCGCCGCCTCGGAAATCTCCCAGTCCATCGCCGAGATCAGCAAGCGCACCGGCGAATCGGCCCGTATCATCGGCGACACCGCCGCAGGCGCCGAGCAGGTGAAGGCCACCGTCGCCGACCTGTCGAGCACGGCGGGAGAGATCGGCACCGTCGTCGGGCTGATCGACGAGATTGCCGGCCAGACCAACCTCTTGGCGCTGAACGCCACCATCGAGGCGGCGCGGGCAGGGGAGATGGGCCGCGGCTTCGCCGTGGTCGCCGGAGAGGTGAAGGCCCTTGCCGGCCAGACCGCCCAGGCCACCGCCGAGATCGCCCGCCAGATCGCCGCGACCCAGGCGGCCAGCCGCGAGACGGCGGAAGTGGTGGCGGCCATGGCCGGCAGCGTCCAGCGCATCGAATCCAACGCCTCGGCCATCGCTGCGGCGGTGGAGGAGCAGGCGACCATCACGTCGAGCATCGTCGACAGCTCCCACCGCGTGGCGGTCGGCACCCAGGCGGCGTCGGACCACGTCGCCGGCCTGTCGGAGGCCGCGGCGAAGGTGCGCGCCCAAGCCGGCGACGTCCTGCTGGTGGCGGAAGGCCTGTCGCACGAGGCGACCAGCCTCGGCTCCGCCGTGCATCTGTTCCTCCAGGAAATCCGGGCCGCGCGATGAGCCTCACCAGGACTTCGCGTTCCCGGTCTCGAACGGGTCGGTTTCATAAAACTGACACGTAAACAAAACAAACCCGTCACCGGCGGCGGCTATGGTCACCGCGACGAAGAAGGCGGGTTCCGACATCCGGCCAAGGCCGGGTTTTTCCGAAAAACCCAACCAAACCGTCCAAACCTATCGGGAGTTTAGCCGTGAAAACCATGACCTCGGCGTTCGTTCGCTGCGCTGCCTTCGGTGCCCTGGCCGTCCTGTCCGTGTCGGTCGCCCCGATTTCGGTCGCTTCGGCCGCCGACATCTCCGGCGCCGGCGCCACCTTCCCGTACCCGATCTATGCCAAGTGGGCCGACGCCTACAAGAAGGAGACGGGCACGGGCCTGAACTACCAGTCGATCGGTTCGGGCGGCGGCATCAAGCAGATCAAGGCCAAGACGGTCACCTTCGGCGCGTCGGACATGCCGCTGAAGCCGGAAGAGCTGGAGCAGGCCGGTCTGATCCAGTTCCCGATGATCATGGGCGGCGTGGTTCCGGTCGTGAACCTGAGGGGCATCAAGGCCGGCGAGGTCAAGCTGTCGGGCACCGTTCTCGCCAACATCTACATGGGCGAGATCACCAAGTGGAACGACGCGCAGATCAAGGCGCTGAACCCCAACGTCAACCTGCCGAACACCGCCATCGCCCCGGTCTACCGCTCTGACGGGTCGGGCACCAACTTCCTGTTCACCGACTACCTGTCGAAGACCAGCCCGAAGTTCAAGACCCAGATCGGCGCCAACACCTCCGTCCAGTGGCCGGCCGGCATCGGCGCCAAGGGCAACGAGGGCGTGGCCAACATGGTCAAGCAGACGGACGGCTCGATCGGCTACGTCGAATACGCCTACGCCAAGCAGAACAACATCACCCACCTCGACCTGCAGAACAAGGACGGCAAGACCGTCTCTCCGAAGATCGAGGCCTTCCAGGCCGCCGCCGCCAACGCCGACTGGGCCAATGCCAAGGGCTACTATGTCCTGCTGACCGACGAGCCGGGTGCGGAGAGCTGGCCGATCACCGGCGCCAGCTTCATCCTGATGTACAAGGCCCCGCAGGACGTGGCGTCTTCGGCCGAAGCGCTGAAGTTCTTCGACTGGGCCTACAAGAGCGGTTCCAAGATGGCCACCGATCTGGACTATGTCCCGATGCCGGAGTCGGTCGTGTCGATGGTCCAGAAGACCTGGTCGCAGACCATCCAGGCCGACGGCAAGCCGGTCTGGACCGCGTCGGCCAAGTAACGACGGCCAACCGACCTCGGGCGGGCCGCCGACCGGCTCGCCCGAGGGCATGATCGCCGGAGGGGACGGAAATTGCGCCGTCCCCTTTGCACGCCTCACGGAGCGGCCATGACCGAGATCGCGCTGACCTTGACCGACGCACACGCCTCCACCGCCCGACGGGCCCGCCGCCAGCGCCTGCAGGATGCGGCTTTCCGCAACGCCACTCTCGCATTCGCGCTGCTCGTCCTGCTGATCCTGGGCGGCGTCACGGTTTCCCTGATCGACGGCGCGCTGCCGGCAATCCGCGCGTTCGGCTTCGGATTCGTCGCAACCGAAGTCTGGAACCCGGTGTCGGAGGAATTCGGCGCGCTCGCCCCCATTTACGGCACGCTGATAACGTCGGTCATCGCCATGGCTGTCGGCATTCCCGTCAGCTTCGGCATCGCCCTGTTCATCACCGAGATGTGCCCCGCCTGGCTGAAGCGCCCGCTCGGCGTCGCCATCGAGCTGCTCGCCGGCATCCCCAGCATCATCTACGGCATCTGGGGCCTGTTCGTCTTCGCCCCCTTCATGCAGTCGACCATCCAGCCCTTCCTGATCAATACGCTGGGCCAGATCCCCGGCATCGGCAACCTGTTCATGGGCCCGCCCTACGGCATCGGCATCCTGACCGCCGGCCTGATCCTGGGCATCATGGTTCTGCCCTTCATCACCTCGATCACCCGCGACGTCTTCGAGACGGTGCCGCCGATGGTGCGTGAATCCGCCTACGGGCTGGGCGCCACCACCTGGGAGGTGGTGTGGAACGTGGTGCTGCCCTACACCCGCACCGGCGTCGTCGGCGGCGTGATGCTGGGGCTGGGCCGTGCGCTCGGCGAGACGATGGCGGTGACCTTCGTCATCGGCAACGCGCACCGCATCAGCTCCTCGATCATGGCGCCGGGCACGACGATCTCGGCCTCCATCGCCAACGAGTTCACCGAGGCGGTGGGCGACGTCTACACCTCCTCGCTGGTGGCGCTCGGCCTGATCCTGTTCCTGATCACCTTCACCGTGCTGTCGATCGCGAAGCTGATGCTGCTCCGCCTCCAGCGCAAGGCCGGAGTCTGAGGCCCATGACGATGTCCAATTCCGCGACGCTGGCGACGCCCATCGGCGGGCTCTATCACCGCCGGCGCATCGCCAACAAGGTGGCGCTGTCCCTGGCGCTGGGGGCTGCCGGCTTCGGCCTGTTCTGGCTGGTCGCCATCCTGTGGACGCTGCTCTACAACGGGCTGTCGGCCATCAACCTCAGCCTGTTCACCGAGAACACCCCGCCGCCTGGCGGCGAGGGCGGCCTGCTGAACGCCATCTTCGGCAGCGTCGTCATGACCACGGTCGCCACCGCGGTCGGCACCCCGGTCGGCGTCATGGCTGGAACCTACCTGGCCGAGTTCGGGCGCAACACGAAGCTGGCCGAGGTGGTGCGCTTCATCAACGACGTGCTGCTGAGCGCGCCGTCGATCATGGTCGGCCTGTTCGTCTACGAGGTGCTGGTCGTCCGCATGGGCCATTTCTCGGCCTGGGCGGGCGCCATGGCCCTGGCGGTGCTGGTGATCCCGGTCGTCGTCCGCACGACCGAGGACATGCTGAAGCTGGTGCCCAACAGCCTGCGCGAGGCCGCCGCCGCGCTCGGTGCTCCGCAATGGAAGGTGATCACGATGGTCGCCTACCGTGCCGCCCGCAACGGCATGATCACCGGCATGCTGCTGGCCGTCGCCCGCATCAGCGGCGAAACCGCGCCGCTGCTGTTCACCGCCCTGAACAACCAGTTCTGGAGCGCGGACATGAACGCGCCGATGGCCAACCTGCCAGTGGTCATCTTCCAATACGCGATGTCGCCCTATGAGGACTGGCGCCAGCTGGCCTGGGGCGGCGCGCTGCTGATCACGGTCGCCATCCTGCTCCTCAACATCGGCGCCCGGCTGCTGGCCGGTCTCGGCACGACGAGAAAGTAACCATGACGATGACCCACATGGACGCCAACAGCCCCGCCCACGGCAGCCACCAGATGCCTCCGGGCATGCTCGCCGGAACCGTCGCCGAGCGTGCCATCGCCGGTGCCGGCCTGCCCGAAAAGATCAGCGTCCGCAACCTGGACTTCTTTTATGACGGCTATCGCGCGCTGAAGAGCATCTCGCTGCCGCTCTACGACCGTCAGGTCACCGCCTTCATCGGCCCGTCGGGCTGCGGCAAGTCGACCCTGCTGCGCATCCTGAACCGGATGTACGACCTCTACCCCAAGCAGGTCGCCACCGGCGAGGTCATGCTGGACGGCGTCAACATCCTGTCGCCCAAGCAGGACCTGAACCTGCTGCGTGCCCGCGTCGGCATGGTGTTCCAGAAGCCGACGCCGTTCCCGATGTCGATCTACGACAACATCGCCTTCGGCGTGAAGCTGTACGAGAAGCTGTCCCGCGCCGACATGGACGAGCGGATTGAGTTCTCGCTGCGCCGTGCCGCGCTGTGGGACGAGGTGAAGGACAAGCTGCGCCAGAACGGCATGAGCCTGTCCGGTGGCCAGCAGCAGCGCCTGTGCATCGCCCGCGCCATCGCGGTCAAGCCGTCGGTCCTGCTGCTGGACGAGCCGACCTCGGCGCTCGACCCCATCTCCACCGCGAAGTGCGAGGAGCTGATCGACGAGCTGCGGTCCGACTACTGCATCGCCATCGTGACCCACAACATGCAGCAGGCGGCCCGCATCTCCAACTTCACCGCCTTCATGTATCTGGGCGAACTGATCGAGTTCGGGAACACGGAAGAGATCTTCACCAACCCGACCAAGGAAAAGACGTCCGAATACATCACCGGCCGTTTCGGCTGACGCGTTTGCATCAAGCTCAGTGAAGCGAAAGGCTCCCGCTGCCATCCGGTGGCGGGAGCCTTTTGTTTTTCCCTCGATCAGGATTCGGCAGGCTATGAAGCAGCGGAGACTTCTCTGGCTTTATAAATTTCCATAATCGTTCTTATGCGCCTTCATTCTGTAGGCGCAATGTAGGCGCAATGTCAAAATGTCAGCCGTATCGAAGCGGCGCAAAGATACATCCGCTATCGGAAATATTCCGCTTCCAAAATGCCTTCGCTTCCTCTATGATCCACCCCAACTTCGCGATGCCGTCCGGCCCGCCCACTCCGGCCGGGGCACGCCCGCGTCCCTTTTGGGCGCTTACATCTTTTGAGTCCAAAGGCTTTCCATGTCGTCCGTTCGTCCGCGCAAGGCCGCGATAGCCTTCATTCTCGTCACCGCCGCGCTCGACATCGTGGCGATGGGCATCGTCATTCCCGTGCTGCCGGCGCTGATCGAGGAGTTCGCCGGGGCCGATGCGCAGGCCGGCACCATCAACGGCGCGCTGGTGGCGCTGTGGGCTCTGATGCAGTTCTTCTCCTCGCCGGTGATCGGGTCGCTGTCTGACCGTTTCGGACGGCGTCCGGTGATCCTGCTGTCGGCGCTGGGGCTGGCGGCGGACTATGTGCTGATGGCGGTGGCGCCGAATTTGTGGTGGCTGGTGGTCGGCCGTGCCGTTGCCGGCATCACCTCCTCCAGCTTCACCACGGTCTTCGCCTATATGGCCGACGTGACGCCGCCAGAACAGCGGGCGCGCGCCTATGGCCTGATCGGCGCCGCCTTCAGCGCCGGCTTCATCGCCGGACCGTTGCTGGGCGGAGTGCTGGGCGAGATCTCGCCGCGGGCACCCTTCTGGGGTGCCGGCCTGCTCAGCGGGCTTGCCTTCCTCTATGGTCTGGCGGTGCTGCCGGAATCGCTTCCGCCGGAAAGCCGCATGGCCTTTTCCTGGCGCCGGGCCAACCCGTTCGGGGCGTTCCAGTTGCTGCGCTCGCACCCGGAATTGTCCGGTCTGGCGATGGTCAATTTCATGCTGCACGTTTCCCATCAGGTCTTCCCCGCCGTCTTCGTGCTTTATGCCGCGCACCGCTATGGCTGGAGTGCCTGGGATGTCGGGCTTCTGCTGTCGATGGTCGGTGCGCTCGACATGCTCATGCAGGGGCTGGTGGTGTCGCGCGTGGTGAAATGGCTGGGCGACCGCGGCACGATGATCGTCGGCCTGTTCGGCGGGGCGGTCGGGCTGGCCTGCATGGGGCTGGCGCCGGACGGCGGCTGGTTCGCCTTCGCCATCGTGCCGAACGCGCTGTGGGGGTTGGCGATGCCGACCATCCAGTCGCTGATGACGCAGCGGGTCGGCCCGTCCGAACAGGGCCAGCTTCAGGGCGCCAACATGAGCGTGGCGAGCGTCGCCGGCATCCTGTCGCCGGTCTTCTTCGGCACGGTCTATTCCGCCTCGGTCGGCAGCGCTCCGCTGTTCCCGCATCCGGGCGCCGCCTTCCTGATCGCGGCGCTGGTGATGCTGGTGGGCGCGCTGATCGGCTGGGTGGTGGCACGGCGTAATGGCCGGGCCGGAGAAGCGGGCGGCGTTGCGGCCTGACTCTCCACCGCCCTGCCCTCTCCCGTGGCTTGCTCCCTGGCCGACCCTTGCACCGGCTGTGGGGCGTCCCACATAGCTGTCGCGCCACGCCGCACAATGTCCCATTGCTCCGCTGCGTTATCAGCGGTGGGAATTTGCCGGCCGACAAGGTAAGACTGTCGGCTTATCCATCCGCATTGTTGATTGAGACCCGGAGAACGCGATGCTCGCGGCCCCCAACCTGTTCGCCCACCGCCCGGACCGGAGCGTGCGCCCCAAGGCGGCGCCCTTCCTGCCAATGTCGCGCGCGGAAATGGACCGGCTGGGCTGGGACCAGTGCGACGTCATCGTCGTCACCGGCGACGCCTATGTCGACCATCCCAGCTTCGGCATGGCGATCATCGGCCGGCTGCTGGAATCGCAGGGGCTGCGCGTCGGCATCATCGCCCAGCCGGACTGGAGCAGTGCGGAGCCGTTCAAGATCCTGGGCAAGCCACGGTTGTTCTGGGGCGTGACCGGCGGCAACATGGACTCGATGGTCAACCACTACACGGCCGACCGTCGCCTGCGCCACAACGACAGCTACACGCCGAACGACGAGGGCGGCAAGCGGCCGGACCGCGCCGTCATCGTCTATTCCCAGCGCTGCCGCGAAGCCTTCAAGGACGTGCCCATCGTGCTGGGCGGCATCGAGGCCAGCTTGCGCCGCATCGCCCAGTACGATCATTGGAGCGAGAAGATCCGCCGCTCCGTCCTGGTCGATTCCAAGGCGGACATGCTGGTCTACGGCAATGCCGAACGCGCCATCATCGAGATCGCCCAGCGTGCGCTGAACGGGGAATCGCCCAAGGCGATGACCGACATACGCGGTACCGCGATCATGCGCTCGTCCCTGCCGGACGGCTGGACGGTGGTGGACAGCAGCTCCATCGACGATCCGTCCACCCCGGTGTCGCCGCGCGCCGCCGGCGCCGACCGCATGGCGGTGCGGCTGCCCAGCTTCGAGCAGGTGACGGCCGACAAGGTGCTCTATGCCCATGCCAGCCGCGTGCTGCATCAGGAGAGCAACCCCGGCAACGCCCGCGCGCTGGTCCAGCGCCACGGTGACCGCGACGTCTGGCTGAACCCCCCGCCGATCCCGCTCGAAACCAACGAGATGGACGGCGTCTACGACCTGTCCTATGCCCGCGCGCCGCATCCGTCCTACGGCGATGCGCGCATCCCGGCGTGGGAGATGATCCGCTTCTCGGTCAACATCATGCGCGGCTGCTTCGGCGGCTGTTCCTTCTGCTCGATCACCGAGCATGAGGGACGCATCATCCAGAGCCGGTCGGAAGGGTCGATCCTGCGCGAGATCGAGCATATCCGCGACAAGACCAAGGGCTTCACCGGCGTCATCTCCGACATGGGCGGGCCGACCGCCAACATGTATCGCCTCGCCTGCAAGGACAAGGAGACGGAGTCGGTCTGCCGGCGCCCGTCCTGCGTCTTCCCGGACATCTGCAAGAACCTGAACACCGACCATTCCTCGCTGGTCCAGCTCTACCGCAAGGCCCGCGCCGTGCCGGGGGTGAAGAAGATCCACATCGCGTCGGGCCTGCGCTACGACCTCGCCGTCCGCAATCCGGAATATGTGAAGGAGCTGGTGACCCACCATGTCGGCGGTTACCTGAAGATCGCGCCGGAACACACAGAGCCGGGGCCGCTTGGCAAGATGATGAAGCCCGGCATGGGGGCCTACGATGAGTTCAAGCGGATGTTCGACAAGGCCGCGAAGGAGGCCGGGAAGAAGCTCTACCTCATCCCCTACTTCATCGCCGCCCACCCCGGCACCACGGACGAGGACATGATGAACCTCGCCTTGTGGCTGAAGCGGAACGGCTTCAAGGCGGATCAGGTGCAGACCTTCCTGCCCTCGCCGATGTCGCTGGCGACCGCGATGTACCACAGCGAGCGCAACCCGCTGCGGCCGGTCCGCCGCGTCGGGTCGGAAATCGTTTCGTCGGCGAAGGGGTTGAAGCAGCGCCGCCTGCACAAGGCCTTCCTGCGCTACCACGATCCGGAGAACTGGCCGATCCTGCGCGAGGCGCTGAAACGCCTGGGCCGCGAGGACCTGATCGGCCCGGGCGAGGAGCATCTGATCCCGGGCTGGCAACCGGTCGGCGCCACCGCCAAGCCGCGGGAGAAGGGGGGCAAGACTTTCCTGACCCAGCAGGCCGGCCAGGGCCGCCGCGTGGTGCCGCCGGTGGGCAAGGCGCCGGGGGCGAAGCCGGCCGCCGGGGCCGGCGGCAAGCCGTCCGGCATGAAGCCGCGCCAGACCAATTTGAAGGGCCGGTAAGCGTAATGTAAGTTTCCCAGTTGCCCTCTCCCGCCCCGGGAGAGGGAGGGGACCCGCCGCGAAGCGGTGGGGAGGGTGAGGGGTGACCCAAGACTCCCGAAACTCATCGTTTCGTGCCGAACCCCTCACCCTTCCCATGGCAATGCCATGTGCCCCTTCCCTCTCCGGGGGCGGGAGAGGGAATTCAACACCGCATTTCTCCCAATGGCTCCTTTGGCGGGGCTGCCGCCCGTGTGGCCGGCCCCTGCCCCGGTTGGATTCCCATGGCACAGTCGAAACGCACCCTGCGCCCGAACGCCATCCGCAGCGTTCTGGCCTTCACCTTCCGTCACTGGCGCCGCCAGACCCCGCTGGCCGTCGGCATCGCCGGCGCCATCGCCCTGTCGACGCTGGCCGACGTCTTCATGCCGCTGTTCGCCGGCCGGCTGGTCGATGCCCTCACGATGCTGCCGGGCGACCGCGACGCGGCGCTGCATGCGGCGCTGACCGCCTTCGGCGCCATGGTGGCGCTCGGCGTCGGCATGGTGGTGATGCGCCACATCGCCTGGAGCAGCGTCATCCCCTTCACCCTGCGCATCATGGCGGATGTCGGCCAGGACAGCTTCCATCGCATCCAGCGCTTCTCCACCGACTGGCACGCCAACAGCTTCGCCGGATCGGTGGTGCGCAAGATCACCCGCGGCATGTGGGCGCTCGACACGCTGGACGACACGCTGCTGCTGGCGCTGTGGCCGTCGCTGGTCGTGCTGATCGGCACGATGGTGACGCTGGGGCTGCATTGGCCGGCGATGGGGCTGGTCATCGCGCTCGGCACCGCAATCTACATCGCGATGACGGTGATGTTCTCCACCCTCTACATCGCGCCGGCCGCCCGGTTGTCGAACGCCTGGGATACCAAGCTCGGCGGAACGCTGGCCGACGCCATCGGCTGCAACGCCGTGGTCAAGGCCTTCGGCGCCGAGCCGCGCGAGGACGACCGCCTTTCCACCGTCGTCGGCAAGTGGAGCCGCCGCACCCACCGCACCTGGACCCGGCATACCCGCCACAGCACCGTGCAACTGGTCGTGCTGCTGCTGATCCGCAGTGCCGTGGTCGCGACGGCGCTGTGGCTGTGGTGGCGTGGGCAGGCGACGCCGGGCGACGTCGCCTATGTGCTGACCACCTATTTCGTCGTGCATGGCTATCTGCGCGACATCGGCATGCACATCAACCACCTCCAGCGCTCAGTCAATGAGATGGAGGAGCTGGTGGCGATCCATGCCGAGCCGCTGGGGGTGGAGGACCGGCCGGACGCCACCCCGATCCGCATCCGGGCGGGCGAAGTGCGCTTCGACCGCGTCACCTTCCAGTATGGCGGCCACACCACGCCGCTCTACCGCGACCTGTCGCTGACCATCAAGGCGGGCGAGCGGGTCGGGTTGGTCGGTCCGTCGGGGTCGGGCAAGACCACCTTCGTCAAGCTGATCCAGCGACTCTATGACGTGACCGACGGCCGGGTGCTGATCGACGGGCAGGAGGTGGCGGGTGCGACGCAGCACTCCCTGCGCTCCCAGATCGCCATCGTCCCGCAGGAGCCGATCCTGTTCCACCGCACGCTCGCGGAGAACATCGCCTACGGACGCCCCGGCGCGTCGATGGCGGAGATCGAGCGGGCGGCCAAGCTCGCCAACGCCCACGACTTCATCGTCCGCCTGCCGAAGGGCTATGCGACGCTGGTCGGCGAGCGCGGCGTCAAGCTGTCGGGCGGCGAGCGGCAGCGGGTGGCGCTGGCCCGTGCCTTCCTGGCCGACGCGCCGATCCTGATCCTGGACGAGGCGACCTCCAGCCTGGATTCGGAATCGGAGGCGCTGATCCAGGAGGCCATCGAGCGGCTGATGCAGGGCCGCACCGCCATCATCATCGCCCACCGCCTGTCCACCGTGCGCACGCTGGACCGCATCCTGGTCTTCAATCAGGGCCGGGTGGTGGAGGAAGGCAGCCATGCCACCCTGCTCCACCGGCCGGGCGGGCTCTATCGCCGCCTGTTCGAACAGCAATCGGCGCCGAAGCCGGTCCGGCGGATCGGGGGGTGAGGCGAGGGGAAGCCCCCTCCCCTCACACGAACAGTTCCATCGTCTGAGGCACGTTGCGCGGGGTCTCCCCCGCCAGGATGGCGCGGGCGACGTCGACGGCGGCGAGCAGGCCGCTTTCGGTGAAGGGCTTGGGCAGGCAGCCGATGCCGGTCAACGGGCCGTCCTTCTTCAACTCGTCGCGGAAGGAGGTGATGAACAGGCAGGGCACGCCCAGTCTGGTCAGCCCCCGTGCGGCGTCGATGCCGTTGGTGCCCATGCCCAGATGCACGTCGACCAGGGCGAGATCCGGCTTGTCGTCCGCGGCGATTTCCACCGCTTCTACGGCGGTGACCGCCGGGCCGATGACGCTGTGGCCGACATTTTCCAGATAGAGCTGCTGTTCGAGCGCGATCAGCACCTCGTCTTCAACCAGCAGGATCTTCATCCCGAGATCTCCTCTGGAGAGGAGGTCTCCAGCAGCGGCACCTCGTCCGGCACCGGCAGCTCGATGCGGAAGGTGGTGCCTTGCGTGGTGGTGTCGATGTCGACGCTGGCCCGGATCTGGCCGGCGAGGCTGGAGATCAGGCGCATGCCCAGGCTGCGGCTCTTGCGGATGTCGAAGTTGGACGGCAGGCCGGGACCGCGGTCCGAAACGGTCAGGGCGAGCTTCTCGTCTTCGCGCCGGAAGGTGACCGTCACCCGCGCCGCACTTTTGCCGCGGTGCTTGACCGCGTTGGTGATCAGTTCGTTGGCGATCAGGCCGAGCGGGGCGGCATGGTCGATCGGCAGGTCGATCACGTCCGACCGCACCACGATGTCGCACATGCTGTCGCCGCCGGATGCGCGGGCCAGATCCTCGCACAGCTCGTTCAGGTAGGTGCCGAACTCGATGGTCTGGAACTGATCGGCCTGATAGAGCCGGTTGTGGACGCGGGCAATCGCCTCGATGCGGCTGCGGGCATCCTGGAAATGTACCCGCACCCCCTCGTCGGGGAGGCTCAGCGTCTGCAGGGTCAGCAGGCTGGACACCAGCTGCAGGCTGTTCTTGACGCGGTGGTTGACCTCGCGAAGCAGGGTCGATTTCTGGCCGACCAGCTTGCGCAGCGCCGCCTCCATCGACTTGATCTCGGTCACGTCGATGTGCATCAGCACGGTGCCGCCGAAGGGGCCTGCCGGCATCGGGGCGGCGAGGCAGCGGAACCAGTGCTGGTTGTTGGTGACATATTCCGCCGATACGGGCGGCCCACCTTCGCTCAGCAGTCTGCGCAGGCTGTCCATCACGGTGTCGGCGCGCGGGTCGGCGGTCTCGCCCCGGCCGCAATGGTCGAGATAATCGTCGCCGACGATGCAGCCCTGGCCGAGGAAGGTCGTCTCCGGCCCGGCTTCGGCCCAGGCGCGGTTGACCGAGACGATGTGGCCGGAGCGGTCGAGCACCGCGATGAAGGCCGGCAACGCGTCCAGCGTCGCCTTGGTCTGCTCGGCCAGCTGGCGCATGGCAAGCGCGCTGGTCCGCAGCTCCTCCCGGGTGCGGCGGCGTTCGGTGATGTCGCGCAGGATGCCGGTGATGAAGCTGCGTCCTTCCGATTCCCAGCGCGCCATCGACAGTTCCAGGTCGATGTGGCTGCCGTCGCGGCGCCGGCCGGACAGCTCCACCGGCTGGGCTGCGCTATCCATGCCGGCAGCCCCCGGCCCGCTGCCCTCCGCCATGGCGATCCAGTCGGGAGCATCCTCGCCCAGCAGCACGGCAACGCTCTGTCCGATCAGCTCGTCCGGGCGATAGTCGAACTGACGCGTGGCGGTGCCGTTCATCCACTGCACCATTCCGCGGGTGTCGGTGGTGATGATGGCGTCGGGAGCGGTGTCGACGATGGCGCGATAGCGCGCGTCGCGCTGTTCGCGCAGCACCCGTTCGCGGTTCACCGACGCGGTGACGTCGGTCACTTGGATCAGGCAGCGCGCCTCGTTGCCCGCGGATTGCGAATGGGGCGAGGGTGCGTGCGACGGCAGCGGACGGATCACCACGTTGTGGACCATCCGCCGCCCGTCCGGCAGGCGCAGCGGGAACAGCATGGGGTTCAGCGTGTGCGACAGGACGCCGGGCGCACCGGTGGCCAGCGTGTCGCGCACGGCGATGTGCAGGCGCGATTCCCGCAGGTTTGGCAGGGCGTCGAACAGGTCATGCCCAAGGATCTCCCTGGCCGTCAGGGTGGAGGCCTGCTCCATCCAGCCGTTCCAGTAGAGAACGCGGCAATGGCGGTCCAGAAGCAGGATGCCGGCATCCAGCGCGCCGAGGACATCCAGTGCCCAGGTGGGTTGTTCAGGCAATCTGGGAGCCATGAGGCGACGTTCCAGCGGATGTGGGTTCTTCGGCGGCGATGCCTTCGATGAAGGCGTGGATCAGTTGCTTCAGGGACTGCAGGGACGAAACCCCCATCAGCAGGGCGATGTAGCCGCGGATGCTGCGGCTGCGGATGGTGAAGTCGATGTAGAGGAACAGCACCAGCTCGTCGCCGCCGCCGACCTTGTCCTTGAGGATGTTGGCGCCGTCGCCGCGCAGCACCGCCGGCAGCGAGATGGTCAGCCGGTCCTTCAGCGCGTTGGCGACCACCACCAGGCAACCGTTCAGGATGATGTTGCCGATCTCCGCCAGGGCGTCCTGCTCCAGATCGACGATTTCCGCCAGGGTCAGGTCGCCGCCCAGGACCGCGCGGGCCAGCTCCAGGCTGTTGGCCTCCGGAAAGATCAGCATGGCGCGGCCGTCGAAGGAGCCCTGGAACTGCTGCTCCACCGCTACCAGCCCGTTGCGCTCGCGCGCAGACAGGAAATCGGACGCCTCCTGCCGGCTGACGATGTCCACGGTCGGCACGGACAGCAGAACCTGGTCGTTGACCATGCGGCTGAGATGGGTGGCGGCGCGGCCGACCCCCATATTCACCAACTCGGTCAGCGCATCGCGCTCCAGGTCGGTCAGTTCCACCATCTCTCGGCGCCTGTTCATCTTGGTCTCGGCTTCTCAACCGGCGCCGCCGGGCGGTCGCGTCACAAATGTGGCCTATCGATGGGAAAAAAGGCACCCCCGTCAATGTCATATGTTAATCCCGCGACGCCATAGCCGATATAGCTGCCTGCTTCCCACAATGGTCAGCCCGACAATCCACCATCCAAAGACCCAGGATCGGAATCTTTGGCAAGTCGCTGGAATTTTTGCGCAACATTGCTTGAGGCGCGAAACTAACTGACCGGTGTAGTGTTGTGGGGCGGGACAGTCTCTCAAGACGGGAACATCTCACAAGGGACTTGTCCTGCGGGGGATGGCGACTCCACATTTAGGGGCGGCGTCCCCTTGCGATGGGCGCCATGTCTTAGGAGACGTCGATGACCCCCGAGGAACGCACGCTTCTGTCCGACCTGTTCCGCCGCCTGCGCGATGTGGAGTCCCAGCAGACCTCCCAGCCGCGCGACGCCGAAGCGGAGGACTTCATCCGCCGGTCGGTGCAGGACCAGCCGCTGTCGTCCTACTATATGGCGCAGACCGTCCTGGTGCAGCAGCAGGCGCTGACCGCGGCACAGACCCGGATCGAGGAGCTGGAGCGCCAGCTGCGCGAGCGTCCGGTCCAACCGGCCCAGTCCGGCGGCAGCTTCCTGTCCAACGCGCTCGGCATCGGACGCAGCCCGTGGGGCCGTGGGGCCGAACCTCCTGCCCCCTCCTACCCGCAGGCACCGCAGGGACAGCCCCAGGGACAGCCGCTGCAACAGCCGGCCGCCGGGCGTAGCCCGTGGGGGTCGGCGCCGGGTGCCGCCTATCCGCAGCAGCAATACAGCCCCTCCCCTTTCCCGCAGCCGGGCATGGCCCCGCGCGGCGGCGGATTCTTCGCCGGTGCGGCGCAGACCGCGGCGGGCGTGGCCGGCGGCATGCTGGCGGCGAGCGCCATCTCCTCCCTGCTGCACCATTCGCCCGGCCCCTTCGGCACGGCGATGGCCCAGCCCATGGCCGGTGAGACGATCAACGAGACGGTGATCACCAACAACTACTACGGCGACGACCAGGGACCGCAAAGCGATGCGGGCGGCGATACCGCGCAGGACGCCGCCTATGCGCCCGATCCGCCGCCGGCCGACGATGCTTCGTACGACGATCCGTCCTTCGACGATGGCGGCAGCGGCGGGGACGATTCCTGGGTCTGAGCCCAGAGTGTGATCGGTTCAAGCGGAATCGCTTGAAGCGTGAATCACACGGAAAACCAAAACCCTAGAGTTTGTCTGGTGCTTCAATAAGCGCCAGACAAACTCTAGGGTTACGGGCAAGTTCGGCCCGGCTCGCGATTCTGCAGTCTGCGATTGCCTGTTGCGTCGCAGAATGCAGCATCGAGGGATGGCCTCCTTATGACGATCCGAGCCATGGTTAACAGGCGCGCGACCCTTGGCGGGCGGAAGGGGCCGATCACCGCCGCGTGCCGGTGCAGTCTTTCCCGCGCATAAGGTCTTTCCCTGATCGAGAGCTTTACCGTCCTGCTCTGGTATGAGCCTTGCTCACTTGGTCGCGGTTCAGTTCAAACGGAAACACCCTCCATGGCCATCACCGTCACCATCGCCCCCTGCCGCGCCAACCGGCTGCCGAATGGCCGGATGCGGCTGCCGCTTCAGCTGCTTGAGATCGCCCAGGCTATGTCGGACGATTGCGACGGGGATCCGATCCACATTCTGGACTCGGATGGCCAGGAGGCTGCGGTGATCGGCCGGCGCGAGGTCGAGATCGAGCTGTTCTAAGCATGGGCGCCACACAGCGTCCGATCCTCACTCCTCGTCTTTATAGCGGCTGGCGATGTCCGTGAATTCGTCCTCCAGCGCGTTGAAAGCGGCGACGATGGCGGGATCGAAATGGCTGCCGCTGCCTTCGCGGATGATGGAGGCCGCCTTTTCGTGCGGGAAAGGCGGCTTGTAGCAGCGGCGGCTGATCAGCGCATCGTACACGTCGGCGACCGCCATCAGGCGGGCCGACAGCGGGATCGCGTCCCCTGCCAGGCCCTGGGGATAGCCGGTGCCGTCCCAGCGCTCGTGATGGCCGTGGGCGATCTCGCGGGCGATGCGCAGGAACGAACTTCCGCCGGCGATGGCGAGGTCGGCCTGCCCCTCGGTGGCGAAGATGGCGTCGTGCCCCAGGGTCGCGTGGGTCTTCATCACCTCGAACTCGTCGTCGCTGAGCTTGCCCGGCTTCAGCAGGATCGAGTCCGGAATGCCGACCTTGCCGACATCGTGCAGCGGAGCCGATTTATAGAGCAGTTCGATGGTTTCCTCGTCCAGCTGGCCGGCATAGCGCGAGTCGCGGCTGAGATGGAGGGCGAGCGCCAGCACATAGTTCTGGGTCCGGCGGATGTGGTTGCCGGTTTCGTTGTCGCGGGTTTCCGCCAGCGAGGCCATGGCGCGGATGGTGGCGTCCTGGGCGCGCAGCAGGTCGCGGGTGCGCTCCGCCACACGATCCTCCAGTTGCCGGTTCTGGTCGGCGAGCGCGCGTTGCGCCTCGCGGAGCGCGATGTGGGTGCGGATGCGCGCCAGCATCACGGGCGGCGAGATCGGCTTGGTGATGTAATCGACGGCCCCCACCTCGAATCCGCGGGTCTCGTCATGGACCTGCCCCATGGCGGTGATGAAGATCACCGGCACGCCGCGGGTGCGGGCGTCGCCCTTCAGCCTCCGGCAAACCTCGACCCCGTCCATGCCCGGCATCATCACGTCCAGCAGGATCAGGTCGGGCAGCGGGTCGCCGGCCAGACGGGCAAGCGCCTGCGGGCCGTCCTTCGCCACGATCAGGCCGTAGCTGTCGCGCAACAGATCGGCCATGACCTTCAGGTTGATCGGCTCGTCGTCGACGATCAGGATGCGCGGCTTGTCGCCGCTCGGCTGTCCAACCGGGTGCGGCAGGCTCATGTCGCGGTCTCTCTCAAATCGCGCAGGCGGTCGCGCAGTTCGGTCAGGGCAGTGGAGGCGTCGTCGAAATCGAAGGCGCCGGCATGGCGGTTCACCCGCTCGGCCAAAGCCGTCACCGGGCTGCCGGCCAGCAGGCGGGCAAGCGCATCGGCCAGATCGCCCGCTTCCGGATCTCCGGCGATCAGCAGGCCGCCCAGCCGGTCGGACAGCGACTGCGCCGCGCGCAGCATGTCGCGCGGAAGGCCGGCCGGTGCCGTCGGTTCGGGCTGCGGGGCGATGGCCGCAGCCGGCCGGCCAAGGCTGCCGATCCCTTCCACCACCCGCGCAAGGGCGTCGGCAAGCCGGTCGAGCAGGCCGTCCTCGATGGCCGGTGGCGCCGTCATTGCGCCGGCTTCCACCCGGCCGGCCAAGCCGGACAGTTCCATGGCGCCGATGGTGGCCGCGGTGCCCTTCAGGGTGTGGGACAGCCGGAGCACGTCCTTCCAGCGTCCCTCGCAAACGGCGATGGACAGACGCACCGCTTCTCCCTCGTGGGTGGCGGCGAAATCGATCAGGATCCGGCGCAGCAGGGCAAGGTTGCCGTTCACATTGCGCCGGGCGACCGCGAGGTCGAGCGCCGGCAGGCTGTCTGGCAGCGCCTGGGCGGCCGATACCGCGGAGACCGCCGGCATTGTGGCATTCCCGGTGGCCGCCGCGCCGCCGCCGAGTCCGCGCACCGGTTTCAGCCAGCGGGCGAGTGCGGCATAGAGCGTTCCCGGATCGATCGGCTTGGAGACATGGTCGTTCATGCCGGAATCGAGGCAGCGCTCGCGGTCGCCGGCCATGGTGTGGGCGGTCATGGCGACGACCGGCAGGCTCGACAGCTCCAGCTTTCGCCGGATCAGCCGCGTTGTCTCATAGCCGTCGAGGCCCGGCATCTGCACATCCATCAGCACGAGGTCGAACTTCACCTCGCGCAGGCATTGCAAGGCCTCCTCGCCGCTGCCGACCACGGTGGCCTCGATGCCGACCAGCTCCAGCAGGCCGCAGGCGACCTGCTGGTTGACCAGATTGTCCTCCACCAGCAGCACGCTGCGGCCGACCAGCGCCGACAGCTCGGTCGACTGGGCCGGATCATGCACGCGGCGTCCGGACTCGGCGGGCCGGGCCGCAGCCCCGCCCAGGGCCATCATCACCGAATCGAACATGGCGGACGGCGTCACCGGCTTTTCCAGCACGGCGGTGACCGGCCGGTCGGGACCGGCCTCGCTCGTGTTCTGCAACGCGCCGTCCAGCGCCCCCTGCACCCCGTCGGCGCCGTAGGCGGTGGTCATCACCACCGGCGGCTGGGCGCCTGGCAACGCGCGCAGGCGGCGCAGCGTCTCCACCCCGTCCAGTTCCGGCATGCGCCAGTCCAGCACCACCAGCTCCACCGGCGGCCTGATGCCGGCCTGCCCCTCCTCCAGCCGGCGCAGCGCCGACAGGCCGTCGCCGACCGATTCGACGGTCAGGCCGAAGCGTTCCAGCATGTCGGTCAGAATCGAGCGCACGGCGTCGCTGTCGTCGACCACCAGCACGCGGCGGTCCATCAGGTCGCGTGGCAGCCGGTCGTCGGTGGTGTCGCCGGTCGCGACCCGGCAGCGGATGGAGAAGCGGAAGATGCTGCCCTCGCCCGGCCGGCTTTCCACCGACACGGTTCCGCCCATCAGCTCCACCAGTTGCCGGCAGATCGCCAGCCCCAGCCCGGTGCCGCCGAAACGCCGTGTCGTGGAACTGTCGGCCTGGGTGAAGGGGCGGAATAGGGCGGCGGCCTGTTGCGGCGACATGCCGATGCCGGTGTCGCAGACCTCCACCTCCAGCCGGTAATCGTCGGCGGTGCCGATGCGCCCGCCGACCGTCACCGCCACCTCGCCCCGTTCGGTGAACTTCACGGCGTTGGAGACGAGGTTCAGGATGACCTGACCCAGCCGCAGCGGGTCGCCGACCAGGGTGCCCGGCACGCCGCCATGCAGGTCGACGATCAGCTCCAGGCCCTTTTCCCGCACCTTAGGCAGGACGACGGTCGCCACCTCCTGCAACACGTCGCCGATGTGGAAGGGGATCGTCTCGATCGTCAGCTTTCCGGCCTCGACCTTCGAGAAGTCGAGGATGTCGTTGATGATGCCGAGCAGGCTGCGCGAGGAGGCGTGGATCTTGTCGAGGTAATCGCGCTGGCGTGGCGTCAGCTCCGTCTTCATCATCAGGTGGCTGAGACCGATCACCGCGTTCATCGGCGTGCGGATCTCGTGGCTCATGTTGGCCAGGAAATCGCTCTTCTGCCGGTTGGCGCGGTCGGCCTCCTCCTTGGCGCGGGCAAGCTCGTCCTCGGTCCGCTTGCGGTCGGTCACATCCTTGTGGATGCCGGTGATGCGGGTCGACAGCCCGTCGGCGCCGCGGTCCGTCACCTTGCCGGCCGACAGGATCCAGACCCAGGCGCCCGACTTGTGGCGCATGCGGAACTCGACCTCAAAGACCGGGGCGCGGCCGGCCACATGATCCTCCAGCGTCGCCAGCACGCGGTCGCGGTCGCCCTCGTGCAGCAGTGCCAACCAAGTGGCGCCCCTGCCCGGAAGTTCGCCGGGCGCATAGCCGAGCATGCCGAGCCAGAGGTCTGAAAAATAGGCATGGTCCGTCACCGGGTTCCAGTCCCACAGCCCGGTGATGGAGGCGTCCAGCGCCACCATCAGCCGCTCCTCGCTTTCCTGCAAGGCGGTCAGCATGCGCTGGCGCTCGGTGATGTCCTGGAAGACGGTGACCGAGCCGACGATGCGGCCATCCTCGCGCAGCGGCACCGCGGTGATGGCGATGGGGAAGATCGTGCCGTCGCGCCGGACGAAATGATCGGTTTCCGAGCGATGGATCTCGCCGAGCCGGACGCTGTTGAGGACGGTGCAGTCCCTGCCGGCGACCGGCCGCCCCTGCCCGTCCTTGTAATGCACGGCATCATGCAGGGTGATGCCGCGCAGCTCCTCCAGCGACCAGCCGAGCAGCCGTTCGGCTTCCGGATTCAGGAAGGTGCAGAAGCCGTTGCGGTCCAGCGAGAAGACGCCCTCGCCCATGCTGTCGGTGATGCTTTGCAGGAAGCGGCGGCTGTCCTCAAGCTCCGCCTCCATCCGCTTGCGCTCGGTGATGTCGGTGCGGATGGCGATGTACTGGTGCGGCCGGCCGTCGGCGGTCAGCTGCGGGACGATGGTCGCCGCCACCCAATATTCCTCGCCCGCCTTGGTGCGGTTGCAGATCTCGCCGTGCCAGACCTGTCCGTCCCTGACGGTGTGCCACATCTCCGCGAAGAAGCCGGAGGGGTGGTGGCCGGAATTGACGATGCGATGCGACCGGCCCAGCAGCTCTTCGCGGGGAAAGCCGCTGATCTGGCAGAATTTGTCGTTGGCGTAGGTGATGATGCCGCGGTGGTCGGTGATGCTGACGATGGCATGCTGGTCGAGCGCGAATTTCTGCTGTTCCAGTGCCCGTTGCGCAGCGGAGCGCTCCTCCACCAGCCCCGCCATCAGCTGGCTCAGCCGTTCCAGGCTGTCGGTCGGGCTGCTGTCGGCCGCATCCGGCAATTCGGGATGGCCGTCCGCCCGCAGCAGGCTGTTGGCGATGCCGCGCAGCCGGCGGATGGCATGGGCCTGCGCCGCCGCCTCGCGCCGCAGGCGCTCGTTGGTGTCGGCCAGCTCCTCCGAACTCAGTTGCAGGCTTCGTGCCCGGAGCGTCAGGTCGCGGTCGGCCTGCTCATAGCTCTGGCCGATGCGGGTGAACAGCGCCGGCAGCGTCTCCAGCATCCGCGCCGCTTCCGCCGACAGACCGGCGGTGCCGGCGAGCGCCTTCAACTCCGCCAGGACGGAGTCCGCCGCCTCGGCGCTCGGCAGGCCCAGCACCCGCTTGAACTGGCTTTGCAGCAGGCGATGCATGCGGTCAGCGTTCCGTCAACAGGGCGACCGTCATCGTCTGGTTGTGCAGCCGGCAATCGACCAGATCGCGCATTGGACCGATCTCCCCATAGGAATAGAAGCCGGCCAGCACGGCGCCGGAGCCCATCCGGTCGGCCACCGCTTGCACCTCCTCCTCCACCCGGTCGCCCATCACCAGCTTGCGCCCGACGCAGCTGGTCAGCAGGGCGAGCCGGTCTCCCGCCGTTTCGGCGGTGGCATCGCTCCCCATGGCGCCGGCACTGGCGGCGGCGGCGATGGCGCCGGCCTGTTCCGCCCCGTCGACCAGCCCGTCGGTGCTGGCATGCATCAGCCGCAGATAGAAGCCTTCCTCCACCGTGCCGGCCAGGATCAGCCCGCCAGCCGCCTCGTCGATGCCGAGGATCGTGCGGATCAGCCCGACCGAATCATGGTTGCCGTTCAGCAGCTCGAAGGGGAACAGCAGGCCGGATGCCGGCAGGTCGCGGGCATGATCGCCGAGATAGCGCTTGTAGACGTTCAGCGCCGGTTCGCCGTCCAGCTGGAGCAGCAGGTTGCCGACTGCCTTCGTCACCTTGCGCGCCGGCCCGAACGGCTCCCAGCCGCCGACGGACCCGAGGCCGAGATGCATGGCATCGCCATACAGCCCGACCGCCACCGCCCGTTCGTCGGACACGCCGGACGGCCCCAGCACCAGCGTGCGAACGAAAGCACCGCCGTCGCCGGCCAGCCCGCCCGATACCGGCACGCCGGACGGCAGGCGCGACGACAGCCCGTCGATCAGCGCACTGCCGTTGACCCCGACGCCGCGGGCGAACAGCAGCACCCCCGACAGGCCCGGCAGGGCGGTCAGCGCCTCCCCGAGCGCCTCACCCGCGCGCTGGCTGTCGTCGGCAGATGCGATGTCGGCCTCCGTGGCGGTGACGGCGGTGCCCTTGCCGAAGCGAATGGCTGTGGCGACGCAGGAACCGTCGAGGACGCTGTCCCCGGCGATCTCGCCCGCCGTGCTGCATCCCACCCTTATCGCGTCAGGGTAGGCTGCGGTCAGCCGGGTGGCGAAGCCTGGACTATCGAAGATGTCGACGGAGCCGAAAACCAGGACGAGATCGGCGGACTGCGGAGACAGTTCCACCCCCGGAGGTGCAAACGCCGACTGCCAGACCCGCATGCCTCTCCCCATCGTCGATGACTTCCAGTCCGAGACTATCATGGGGCCAAGGTCAGGAAGAGGCTCTATAACGTTCGTAGGCTTCTGATGGTCATAATGACGCATGCCAAAGTCGCCATCCGAACTTGTGGTAGCGCTTTGGTCATGACCGGTGAAGGCAGAAAATGAGAGTTCCCCTGTAAGGATCTGTCAACCACACTGCGGTATGGTTGGTCAGCCAAGCAGTGTGGGTCGGTACAATCCCTGGGAGCGGGGGAGCGGTCCGCAGCCGGCGGGGACCAACGAAATGGGCAGAATGGGCGGAAAGCCCGGCCTAGACGCATTTTCCGGGGAGCAGGACGCATATGACGATGGACGCGCGCGACGACACCTCGATACCCCACCATCCAACCGGTGCCACAGGCGGCCGCAGGCTGGGCGTGCGCGGCAAGCTTCTGCTCGCCTTCGCCGGCATGGCCGGCATGACGGTCGCCGCCAGCATGGTCGGGTTGACCTCCTTCTCGGCGGTGGAACGGCCGCTGACGCAGATCGTCGGTACCGGCCTGCCGGAGATGGAGCTGGCGAAGCGCCTGTCCGGTGAGAGCAGCGGCATCGCCGCCGCCGCTCCGGTGCTCGCCGCCGCCGAAAGCCAGAGCGAGCGCGAGCGCGTCTATGGCGAGATCATGGGCAACGGCAAGGCGCTGGGCGCCCTGGTGGAGGAACTGGCGACCCACCGGTCCGGCGATCCGCGGATCGGCGACCTGCGCGCCAAGACCCAGGGGCTGATCGCGACGCTGGAACGCGGCAACGCCGCCGCCAACCTGCGCCTGTCCGTCCGCGGCACGCGCGAGACGATGGCGGTCGATCTGGCCAAGTCCTACGACGCCTTCCTCGCCAATCTCGCCCCGCTGACCGAGCGGGCCGGCGCCACGCTGCGCGGCAAGGGCGAGACGCTGGACAGCAGCACCGAGCGCGACATGAATTCGCTGGGCGACGCCATCCGCTCGCTGATCACCATGTACGAGGTGCGCGGCGATCTCGGCCTTGCATCGGAGGCGCTGACGCGCACAGGTGGCGCCGAAACCGCTTTCGCCGTCACCCAGTTCCAGCAGAACTATCTGGAAGCGGCCGCCCGTATGGTCAGCGCCACCGCCCAGATCGGCAGCCGGCTGAGCAAGGAGACCTCGGAGGGGCTGGACGCCTTCTTCCTGCTGGGCGACGGCGCCGACGGCGCCTTCGACATGCGCCGCAAGGCGCTGGAACTTCCGGTCGGCAGCGCCGAGCGCGACGCCATCCGCCAGAAGACGGCCGAGGTCCTGGCCGATGCCGCCCGCCGGCAGGCCGCTCTGCTGGACCAGATGGAATCGCCGCTGATGCGGCTGAAGGCCGAGATCAAGCTGTCGAGCGTCAACATCCGTTCGCAGACCCGTGACTCGATGCAGGATCTGCTGGGCGACGGTCTGGCCCGCTTCCGCACATACCTGGAACTGTCGACCTACGCCGCCGCAACCGTCGGCGCGCTGAACGAGGCGACGCAGGCGCCCAGCGCCGACCGGCTGGCCATGCTGGAAACCCGCTTCACCACCGCCGCCAAGGCGATGGAGGAGCGGTTGAAGGCGCTCCAGGCCGCTGGCGACGACGGGCTGCCGAAGCTGGTGAAGAGTGCCGAACTGCTGGCCGGCTTCGGCAAGGGCGACAACAGCCTGTTCAAGCTGCGCCGCTCCGAACTCGGCGCCGCCGCGGAGAACGAGAAGGTGCTGGCGGAGAACCGCCAGATCGCCCAGCAATTCGCCGGCATGGTCGACGGCCAGATCGCCGCGATGAAGCAGGAGGCGGACACCGCTGCCGCCGGGGCCACCGACGCGCTGTCGGCCGGGCGCAAGATGCTGATCCTGTTCGCGGTCGGCAGCCTGATCGGCGCCGCGGCGCTGGCTTGGTTCGTGGTCGGCCGCAACATCGTCGCGCGCCTCAGCCAGCTGTCCGATGCCATGCGGGCGATTGCCGCCGGCAACCTGAACGCGCCGATCCCCGCCGCCGGTTCGGACGAGATCGGCGACATGACCCGCGCCCTGATGGTCTTCCGCGACACCGCCAACGAGGCGAATGCCGCCAATGCGCGGGCCGAGGCCGAACGCGGCCGTGCCGCCGGCGAGCGCCGCCGCGCCATGGTCGAGATGGCCGAGAACTTTGAAAGCAGCGTGCGCGGCGTGCTGGACCGCGTCGCCCGCGCCGCCGGCGAGATGCAGGACATGGCCCAGCGGATGAGCCGCAACGCCGAGGCCACCACCGGTGAGGCGGCAACCGCCGCCAGCACGTCCCAGCAGGCCGAAGGCAGCGTCAAGGCGGTCGCCGCCGCGACCGAGGAGCTGTCGGCCTCGATCCAGGAGATCGGCAGCCAGGTTCACGCCTCCAGCCAGATCGCCCGCAAGGCGGCGACCGAGGCGGAGCGCACCGACCGTACGGTGGAGGGCCTGTCGCAGTCGGCCAACAAGATCGGCGAGGTGGTGCAGCTGATCAACGACATCGCCAGCCAGACCAATCTGCTGGCGCTGAACGCCACCATCGAGGCGGCCCGCGCCGGGGAGGCCGGCAAGGGCTTCGCCGTGGTGGCGAGCGAGGTGAAGAGCCTCGCCAACCAGACCGGCAAGGCGACGGAGGAGATCTCCAGCCAGATCCAGGCGATGCAGGCGGTGACCCAGGATGCGGTGGACGCCATCCGCTCCATCGCCGGCACCATCCGCGAGATCAACGAGATCGCCGCCACCGTTGCCGCCGCGGTCGAACAGCAGAGTGCGGCCACCCGCGAGATCGCCCGCAATGTCGGCGAGGCGGCGGACGGCACCCAGCATGTCCGGCGCAACATCGACAGCGTCGCCCGCGCCGCCGCGGAGTCGGGCGAGTCCGCCACCCGCGTGCTGACCGCCTCCTCCACCGTCGCGGACGAGGTGCGCTCGCTGGGCTCTCAGGTCGACAGTCTCGTCAACCGCATGCGGGCGGGCTGACCGGGCCGCCGGGACCTGGGAAAACCAAAAACGGAACCGAAAGAAAAAAGCTCCTCTCCCGCCGGCGGAGAGGAGCTTTTCTCATGTGAAGACCGTCGCTGGTCAGCGCCGGGTTCCGACCGTGATCGGGCGCCAGATCACCGCGGCGCCGGCACCGGCACCGCAGGCGCCGCCGCAGAATTCCTCATGGGTGTCGGTGGCACCGCTTTGGGTGTTGCGGTTGCCCTGGGTGCCGGTGGCCGTCCGCTCTTGAGGCGGCTGGGCCATTTGCTGCTGCTGGGACTGAGTGGTCATACCATTTCTCCTCTCGGGGAGGCATGAGGTATCAAAATACTCATCGACGATCAACTGTGATTTTAGGCAGATCCGTCGTGACTTATTTTGGCCTCAACACCAACGACCGAGCTTTGTTTTGCGATGCCGAAGAGTTGATCGTGCATCGCACAAGAAAAGGACAAGACGGACCAAGCCGTTCGTCCGCAAACATAAAACGCCCTTCCTCGCGGTGGAGGAAGGGCGTTTTTGTCGGCAACCATGCGGCGGAACGTCGCCCGCCGCTGCGCTGCGGCAAGAAAACGGCGGGGAGATCAGCCGCTGTTGCGCAGGCCGGCGGCGATGCCGTTGATGGTCAGATGGATGCCGCGGGCGATCTGCTCGCCGCTGTCGCTGGTGCGGTGACGCTTCAGCAGCTCGACCTGGACGTGGTTCAGCGGGTCCAGATAGGGGAAGCGGTTGCGGATCGACCGTGCCAGCAGCGGGTTCTTCTCCAGCAGGGCCGATTGCTCGGTGATCGCCAGCAGGGCGTCGATGCTGTCCTGCCACTCCGCCCGGATGCGGGTGAAGATGGCGTCGCGCAGTGCCGGGTCCGACACCAGCCCGGCATAGCGCGATGCGATGGCGATGTTCGACTTGGACAGCACCATGTCCATGTTGGACAGCAGCGTGCTGAAGAAGCCCCAATCGCGGTGCATGGCGCGCAGCCGCTCCATCCCGTCGGGATGCTGGGCCAGATAGGCCTTCACCGCCGACCCGAAGCCGTACCAGCCCGGCAGCATCAGGCGGCACTGCGCCCAGCTGAACACCCAGGGAATGGCGCGCAGATCCTCGATGCTGGTCGATTTCTTACGCGAGGCCGGGCGGCTGCCGATGTTGAGGTTGGCGATCTCGCCGATCACCGTCGATTCCCAGAAATACTTTTCGAAGCCCTCGGTCTCGTAGACCAGCCCGCGATAGGCCTTGAAGGCATGCTCCGACAGCTCTTCCATGGTCTGGAGGAACAGGTCGGTGCAGGGGGCGGCCGATTCCGGGTGCAGCAGCGTGGCTTCCAGCGTCGCCGCGGCCAGCGTTTCCAGGTTGCGGCGGCCGACCTCCGGGTTGGAATATTTGCCGGCGATGACCTCGCCCTGTTCGGTGATGCGGATGGCGCCCTGCACGGCGCCGGCCGGCTGGGCCAGGATCGCCTGATAGCTGGGACCGCCGCCGCGGCCGACCGAGCCGCCGCGGCCGTGGAACAGACGCAGACGCACGCCATGCTTGGCGAAGACCTCGACCAGCGCGATCTCGGCCTTGTACAGCTCCCAGCCGGAGGTGAGGAACCCGCCGTCCTTGTTGCTGTCCGAATAGCCGAGCATCACCTCCTGCAGATTGCCGCGGCTCTCCAGGAAGCGCCGGTAGGCCGGGATCGACAGCAGCCGGTCCATGGTGGCGGCACAGTTGCGCAGGTCGCCGATGGTCTCGAACAGCGGGGCGATGTTCAGGTCCAGCGCCTTGTCCTTCGGCCGCAGCAGCCCGGCTTCCTTCAGCAGGACGGCGACCTCCAGGATGTCGGACACGCCGTCGGTCTTGGAGATGACGCAGTTCACCACCGCATCGGTGCCGAAGCGGACGCGGGCTTCGGCAGCGGTGCGCAGGATGTCCAGTTCGGAACTGGTCTCTTCGGAATAGTCGGCGTAGCTGGAGGCCAGCGGTCGGTTGGTGTCCAGCTCGCGCACCAGAATCTCGATCCGCTCGTCTTCCGACAGCGCCGTGTAATCGACGCCGGCGTCGGCGAAGGACAGCAGCTCCGCCACCGAACGCTCATGCACGTCGGAGTTCTGGCGCAGGTCGATGCTGGCGAGATGGAAGCCGAACAGATCGACGGCGCGGCGCAGGTGACGCAGCCGGCCCTTCGCCAGTGCGGCCGAGCCGTTGACGGTCAACGAGCGGTCGATGATGTCGAGGTCGGCGCGGAATTCCGCCGGGGTCTGGTAAGCCGGCGCGTCGCCCACGGCGTGGCGCGGCGCCTCCAGTCCGTCCAGCGTCCGCAGCGTCGCGGCGACCCGCGCATAGATGCCGGAAATCGCGCGGCGGTACGGCTCCATCTTGCGGTGCGGCGACGGGTCGGGCGAACGCTCGGCCAACTGGCGCAGCGGCTCCGACACGTCGATGACGCGGGTGCTGAGCGACAGCTCCGACCCCAGCGTGTGCAGCTCGTCCAGATAGAATTGCAGGGCGCGGGTGCTCTGCATCCGCATCGCCTGACGCAGCACGGGGGCGGTGACGAAGGGGTTGCCGTCGCGGTCGCCGCCGATCCAGCTGCCCATCCGCAGGAAGGACGGCAGTTCCGTCGTCGTCCAGGACGGGTCGGTCTTGCGCAGGTGGTCTTCCAGCTGGGCGTAGAAGCGCGGCATCTCGCGCAGGAAGGTGTAGTCGTAGAAGGTCAGGCCGTTGGCCACCTCGTCCGTCACCGCCAGCTTGGTGGCACGCAGAATCGCGGTCTGCCACAGGGTCAGGACGGCGCGCTGGAGCGATTCGAGGTTGGTGTCCTCCTCCTCCGGCGTCATCGGCCCATGGTCGCGCTCGGCGAGCAGCTTGGCGACCAGCATCTGCACGGTCAGGATGCTCTTGCGCTGCACCTCGGTCGGGTGGGCGGTCAGCACCGGGCTGACCAGCGCACCGTCGAAGAATTCCTTCAGCTGCTGGGTGGTGACGCCGGCCTTCGCCGCCTCGTCCAGCGCATGGGCCATGGTGCCGTCGCGCGCGGCCGACCCGGCGAGCGCATGGGCGCGGGTGCGGCGGATGTGGTGCTGGTCCTCCGCGATGTTGGCGAGGTGCGAGAAGAAGCTGTAGGCCCGCACCACCCGCGCCGTCTGCGGCGGCGACAGGCTGTTCAGGATCGCCTCCAGCTCCTTGCGGGCACCCTGGTCCTCTTCGCGGTGAAAGCGGATCGAGGTCTGGCGGATGCGCTCGACGATGTCGAACACCGCCTCCCCTTCCTGGCTGCGGACAGTGTCGCCCAGGATGCGCCCCAGCAGGCGGATGTCTTCGCGGAGCGGCTGGTCCTTCGTCTCGGAACTTTCCTGCAACAGGATGGCGGACATGGGCGACGGTTTCCTGGTCGAGGATGGACGGATACGGGTCGATGCGCGAACGAGGATGATCATTTTTCGGGCAGGAGGTACCCCCTGCACGCGAAGTGGTCAGACCATCGGCGACAGCATGCCGATTCTGTCGGAAGTTTCAACCGTCCGTGTGCTGGTGCGAGATAATTTCCATAAGTCGCAGCGCTGTGAAATGCGACGTCGCATATCCGATGTCCGCTCCACCTCTTTCCCCTGCTCTGCCACACGGCTCGACCGGGTGGCGTGTCAGCGCCAAGCCCATGAATTCTCTTCAATGGCCGGCGCCCGCCCCATACTATGAGCTGGCGGGATTCCGGGGGTGTCCGGGGGTCCCGTGCCGCCGATTTACAGACCGAAGAGCCAGGGCAAGCGATGAAACCCGTTCCTCCCGTCAAGGTCGCCGGGTTGTTCGTCTGCCATGTCCGCTCCGAACGGATCGAGCGGCATTTCCGGCGTCTCGTCCACCAGACCGCGCACATGATCGACTGGCACTTCATGTTCAATCCGGGCAACCGGGCGGAACCGCAAGTCGATTTCGCCTATCGGCCGCCGGACTCCTGCATGCCGGCCCGTTATCGGGAGATGGCTGCGCATGGCGGCGTGCAGCGGGGCTACCTGGACGTGGCGATCATTCCCTGCGTCCTGTCTCTCGACGCCGATTTCGTCTGGGTCATCGAATACGACGTCGATTATTCCGGTGACTGGATGCAGCTTTTCGACCAGTTCAGCCGGAACGCGTCCGATCTCCTGACGACGACGGTCCAGCCGCTCGCCGCAAGTCGCGATTGGTACTATTGGCAGTCGGCCGCGATGCCGGCGTCGGTCAGCCCCGACCTCGTCCACCGGGCGTTCCACCCGATCATGCGCCTGTCCCGCCATTTCGCGCGGACCTATGGGCTGATCATGTCCGTTGCCGGCTGGCGCGGCCATTACGAGTTCACCCTGCCGACCGTCGCGCTCGCCGGTGGCTTCACCGTCGAAGACATCGGCGGGCAGGGTCCGCTTTGTCCGCCCGCCCGGCGCGGAACCAATTACGAGAACACTCCGCAGAACGAATGCCTGCGACCGGGCACCCTGATATGGCGCCCCTCCTGCCCGCGCTATTTTGCCGAGGACCCAAGCGGCTTCAGCCGGAGGAACATGATCCATCATCCGGTGAAGCCGGACGTTGCGGATTGGGACATGCCTGAGTGACGGGAACGCCGCCACAAATTTCCGCCTGATCCACAAGACACAATCTTGACGGGGAGGTCTGGAGCAATGATTATCATTGTCTCGAAGGATGTTCCCGCTCAGCCTTCGTTTGAAATGACCCTATAACTTAGGAATGGAAAGCATGTTCTTCTCCATCGAAACCGATCTGCCTCTTGGTCCGCCCCCGCCCCCGCCGCCTCCTTCGCCGCTTTTTTCTTGACGATACCGTCTTCTGACCTGTTTCGCCTTGCGCATACAGGTTGAAATTGCGGGGCCATGGTTCGCCATGGCCCCGCAATGCCTGTCCATCATGGAAGCCTCGTCAACCGGTAGTCAGCACAGCGTGTCGATCGCTTGCATCGCTTCGCTCCAGCGTTGTCTCGCCAGCATCTGAGTGTCACGGCGTTTCAGCCAGGGGTCCGGCACATAGTTGCCAAGAAACGGGTTGGTGTTGATCTCGAACACCACCGCTCCGTCCCGTGTGGCGGCATGGTCCGCGCGACCATACTCGATCCCGGCGATCTCGAACGCCGGCTTGAGCATGGGTTCGAACCGATTGGTCGATACGGCGTCGAACTCGTCGGAGACGATGTCTTCCGTAAGACAGTCATGCCGGCCATACTTGACCATCCAGCGGTCTTCGACGGCAATGTGCTCCACGACGATCCGGTCTCCGATCCGCCAACTCCCCCATTTGGCCCACAGGGCGCCGTTGTACGCCGCATCGACCTTTTCCAGGACGAGAACGCCGCGCAAAGGCACTCCGTTCCGGCGCTGGACGGCAAGAGCCTCGTCGAGCTCGCTTTGGTTGTGATAGAGGGCGTCCGACGGCATCTCATGCTCGTCTTCAAGGCGAAGGAAGACGGGAAAACGTGACGGCCTGGGGCGCATGTCCGCTCGATAGACCTCTATGGGATTGCCGGTTCTCTCGCCGAGATTGGTCAGGAGTTCCACCCGGCTCATCGCGCAGGCCGGGTCGTTCATGCAGCGCACGCCAAGATCGCGCAATTTCCGGTACAGGTCGGCGGCCCGCCTCAGGCGGGGCGTCGAAAGACGCTCGAGATCCGCGAAAACATAGGTGGCTTTCGGCAGCGTGGACGCGGCAAAGACCTGATCGTAAGTCAGGCTCCGGATGTCCGGAACCGGCACGCCGAACTGACCTTCGGCAATGCTGCGAAGCGTGTACTGATGTTCCGGGGTCGTCAGGAGAATGATCATGGAAAGGCCATCACTGCGTGCGGGGGGCGGCTGAGATCATGTCAGGTAGACGTGGATTCCGCGTTCGAAGTCGATTCGGACCTTTGAGATTGCCGTGCCTGGACGGAACAGGCTGACCAGTCGATCAATTCTGTTGCGCAAACCGTGATTGTCGCGGGCAAACCGATGCCTGCGCATCACACCTTGCCTGCCATCGCGATCAAACAGCTTCAACGCATGGGCATGGGCGTCCGCGATACCGTCGACGGAATAGCTCTCCATCCGGACGATCGGCAAGGATTGCTGATCGTGCCGTGAAACGACCAGATCGAGATCGGGAAATTCTGGCGGAACGATCGGGATCAACCCACATGCCAGGGCATCGAACAAACGTTGCGATATATCGTTTCTCAATGGAAGAATTAGACTGGTCTTATGAGAAGACCAATCCATTAATCTCTGTTCCTGACTGTACGAGAAGTAGGTCGATCTTTTATCAAGACCTAAAGAGAACACATGTTCATTCGGGTTTCTTTCGCGAAAAGCAGCGATCAATTCACTCCTTTCTTTTGCATCTTCGTGGTTGAAAAATCCGCCATACAATTTGTCGCATCGCTGTGCAGCACAGATCCTTTCCTCTATCGAAGAAAGAAAGACGCTGCTCCACTGCGTTATGCAAAGAGGAAGATGCGGCGCTATGAGGGTGGCCGCATTTGCCATGTCTTCATGTGCGAACCAATGAGCAGGAAAAACCGCATCGGCGACCATTGCCGACTTACAGTTGAGGATAGGCTGATGATGATTATCCCATGACCAGAGCGCAATAAAAGGTTGCCTTTTTATGCTTTGCAGCTTCCAGCCAAATATTTCTTCATTCTTTAAGTGTCCGCAGAGAATCACTATATCGAAGTCAAAATTTGGATCCTCGATGATCGATTGGTCGGATGAAATCCTCACGTTGTAGTCAGAATTCAAAAAATCATTGTGAAAATCATCGGGGAATAAAAAATGATTTTCCGTAAAAACCAGAATATTTATTATACGCCTTTCAATGACATTCTTTAGTTTTTTAAGAGAGCCTTCTATTTTTACTGCGCACATTTTAGGTATCGCTGTCATTCAATCCCACCAAAACCATCAAACCCTGATTTGCGTCACCAATGGAATGGGGAACGCATGAAAAATTGCAAGCTCACCAACATATTAGGAGATTCCCTTGATTTTTGGGTGCATCAAGATGCGTCGAAATGAGTCGTTTCAACGCTCTTGTTCTATCGACATAAAATCAATTTACCCAAAATTATATTTGAATAATATTTTCGCCATTCTATCGATATATTTTTCAGGACTTAGGTGTCTCTATCGAGGAGATATAGTAATTCGCTTGATATCAATTCATAGCATACTGGCACATGAATTTGGACGATTCATATGCTTATCCTGAATATTTTCACAGCTTGCCATTGTAGCGGTCCATAACGCGCCGGCTTTCGACAGCCATCGGTCAGGGAGCAGATTTCAGCCCCAAACCCACCGCACCTAGCACTCAGCACCGCTACGCTACCATACGAGTTTCCGCTTGCGGAGCCGGGACTACCATACTAGCATTCGGCACAGGAACGAATTATCCGCATCTTCCACGATCCCGCTTTCCGACCGGTCCCGTCAGGCAAACCGCCATGGCTTCCCGGCCGCTTCAGTATGTCTGCCGCAGCTCGAACCACCACAATTTGAAAATACGCAGAAACGGGAGGAAACCTATGATCGACCACGGGATTTCACGACGCGGCTTCCTCGCGGCGTCCGCCGGCACCGCCGGGCTTCTGGCGTCCGGCCGGCCGGTGTTCGCCGCCCTGCCGAAGCCGGCGAGCCCGGTCACGCTGAATGTGGTGGACGTCGCCGGCAATCTGGCGCTGACCCAGAAGGCCATCGAGAATTACCGCAAGGCCAAGCCCGACTGGGCCTCGCGCATCGTCTTCTCCAAGGCGCCGGCGCCGGAACTCCCCGGCAAGCTGAAGGCGCAGCAGGACGCCAACCGGGTCGACATCGATCTGGTGCTGACCGGCACCGATGTGCTGTCCGCCGGCATCGACCAGAAGCTGTGGGTCAATCTGCTGCCGGACCGCGCTGGCGACCTGCCGAAACTGTCAGACATCTATCTGGAACCGGCCGCCCGCATGCAGGGGCTCGCCGAAGGCCAGGGCGTGGTGGTCACCTACTACCCGTCGGGCCCGCTGTTCGAATATGCGCCGGAACGGGTGAAGCAGGTGCCGAAGACGGCCGCGGAGCTGCTGGCCTGGGCGAAGGCCAATCCGAAGCGTTTCGCCTATGCCCGCCCGGCCAACTCCGGTCCCGGCCGCACCTTCCTGATGGGGCTGCCCTACATCCTGGGCGACAAGGATCCCAAGGATCCGGTCAATGGCTGGGAAAAGACCTGGGCTTACCTGCGCGAGCTGGGCGAGACCATTGAGGCCTATCCAGGCGGCACCACGCCGACCATGAAGGCGCTGGGCGAAGGGTCGCTCGACATCATCGTGTCGACCACCGGCTGGGACATCAACCCGCGGGTGCTCGGCGTGGTGCCGAAGTCGGCCGAAGTCTTCGCTGTGGAGAATTTCCGCTGGGTCGCCGACGCCCATTACATGTGCATCCCCAAGGGCGTGTCGGCGGAAAAGCTCGCCGTCCTCCTGGACCTGATGAACCATCTGCTGACCCCGGCGCAGCAGGCCTACACCTATGACGAGGGCTATTTCTATCCGGGCCCGGCGGTGAAGGGCGTGACGCTCGCCATGGCGCCGAAGGAGAGCCAGGACGCCATCGCCGAGTTCGGCCGCCCGTCCTACGACAAGCTGATCGCCGACCACCCCATCGAACTGCCACTCGCCGCCGACAAGCTGGTGCAGGCCTTCCGCCGCTGGGACGAGGAGATCGGCGCGCGTAAGGGCAAGTGACGGGCAAGTGACCGCGCACCCGCCGACGACGTGAAACGGAGGGTCCCGCCACCCGGCACCGGGCGACGGGACCCTCCGAAGACAGCGCCCCATCCAGCCACAGGACCCCGGAATGACCGTCGGAGCCACCACCTTCAAGCAACTGCACCTTCAGGGAGTGAGGCGGGAGTTCGACGCCTTCACGGCGCTGAAAGGGCTGGACCTCACCATCGAGCGCGGCGAGTTCATCGCTCTGCTCGGTCCGTCGGGATGCGGCAAGACAACCGCGCTGAACTGCATCGCCGGGCTGCTGCCGGTCAGCGGCGGGCGCATCATGCTGGATGACCGGCGGGTCGACGTGCTGCGGCCGGAAGAGCGCGGTTTCGGCATGGTCTTCCAGAATTACGCCCTGTTCCCGCACATGACCGTGCGCAAGAACATCGGTTTCGGCCTGCGCATGCGCGGTGTGCCGAAGCCGGAACTGGAAAAGCGGGTCGACGCCGCCCTGGCGGCGGTGCGGCTGGAATCGCAGGCGGAAAAGCTGCCGGGCCAGCTGTCGGGCGGCCAGCAGCAGCGCGTTGCCATCGCCCGTGCCATCGTGGTCGAGCCGCCGCTGGTGCTGATGGACGAACCGCTTTCCAACCTCGACGCCAAGCTGCGGCTGGAGATGCGCCAGGAAATCCGCCGCATCCACCAGTCTCTCGGCTCCACCACCATCTACGTCACCCACGACCAGGAAGAGGCGCTGTCGCTGGCCGACCGCATCGTCGTCCTGCGCGACGGCGCCATCCGGCAGGTCGGCACCCCGGCGGAGCTTTACGCCCTGCCCGCCCATCTCGACGTCGCCGACTTCATGGGCTTCCGCAACCGCGTCAACGGCGAACTGGTCGGGATGGAGGGCGAGGACGCCCTGCTGAACATCGAAGGCACGGTGATCCGCGGCCGGATGCGTGCGGCTTCCGCGAGCAAAGCGGCCGTCGCCGCGATCCGCCCCGACGATCTGGAGCCGACCGGCACCGACAGCGGCATCCCGGTGCGGGTGGAGGCGGTGGAGTATCGCGGGCGCGGCTTCCACGGCGTCGGTGTCACCGCGTCGGGCACCGAGCTGCATTTCGCCTCCCCCTACCCGCTGCAGCGGGGCGCCGCCGTCCGGCTCGGCGCCGATGCCGGCCGCGTGCTGGTGTTCGGAGACGCGCGATGAGCGCCGTCCTCGAAGGCCGCGCCGAGGGTCCGACCCTGCGCCAGCGGCTGGCGGCCCGCGGCATCGACGGGGCGACCCTGCTGGTGCTGCCCTGCGTGGCGCTGATCCTGGGGCTGTTCATCTACCCGTTCCTCTACGGGCTGATGCTGTCCTTCGAGCCCAAGGACGGATCGCTGTTCGGCAATTACGCCCGGTTCTTCAGCGATCCTTTCCTCTACGGCACCATCTTCAAGACGCTGCGTCTGGCTTTCCCGGTCACGCTGCTGAATCTGCTGATCGCCATTCCCATCGCCTTCCGCGTGCGGCTGATGCGGCGCCAGCGTCTGCTGACCACTCTGCTGGTGCTGCCGATCACGCTCGGCACCGTTCTGGTGGCCGAAGGCATGCTGTTCTATTTCGGACCGCAGGGCTGGTTCAACCGCGCCCTGATGGCGGTCGGGCTGCTGTCCACCCCGATCTCCGTGCTGAACGGCTATTGGGGCGTCTTCATCTCGCTGGTGCTGACCGGCTTCCCCTTCACCTTCCTGCTGACGCTGTCCTACGTCACCGGCATCGACCCGTCGTTGGAGAATGCGGCGGCGACGCTGGGCGCCGGCCCGGCCGCCCGCTTCCGCGAGGTCTTCCTGCCGCTGCTGATCCCCGGCCTCGCCATCACCTTCTGCCTGTCCTTCGTCCAGGCCTATTCGGTGCTGCCGTCGGCGGTGCTGGTCGGCGATCCAGCCGGCGCCACGCGCGTCATCTCCATCGCCGCCTATCAGGCCGCGTTCGAGGAGTACGACTACTCCATGGCCTCGGCCATCGCGATGATCATGGGGGCGGTCCAATTGCTGGTGGTGGTTGCGGTTCTCGGCTGCCGCTCGCTGTTCTACCGCGGCCCCGCCGCGGGCGCCAAAGGCTGAGGAGAGGCGGCAATGCAGAAATCCATCATGTCCCGCCTGTGGGTCTTCGCCGTCTGGGCGGTGATCGGGCTGTTTCTGATCAATCTGTTGGGGCTGATCGCCTCGGTGATGACCTCGTCGGTGGCGACGCGCTGGCTCGGCACCTGGCTGCCGGTGGGCTTCACCACCCGCTGGTACTTCGCTGCCTGGGACGAGTTCCAACTGGGCGACGTGCTGTGGGTCACCTTCCAGGCGGTGGGGGCCGTAGTCCTGCTGTCCGGCCTGCTCGGCGTCCCGGCCGCCTATGCGCTGGCGCGGCGCGAGTTTCCGGCCAAGCGGGCGGTGATGCTGTTGCTGCTGCTGCCCCTGCTGGTTCCGCCGATCACCTATGGCATCCCGCTGGCGACGGTGCTGTACAAGGCGGGGCTGGGCGGCACGCTGACCGGCGTCATCCTGGCCAATCTGGTGCCCACCGTGCCCTTCGTCGTGCTGGTGATGATCCCCTTCATCGAGCAGATCGATCCGCGCACCGAGGCGGCGGCCCGCGTCTTCGGCGCCAACATCTTCCAGATGTTCGTCCATGTGCTGGTGCCGATGCTGATGCCGGGCGTGCTGGCGGCGCTGCTGCTGGTGCTGGTCCGCACCATCGGCATGTTCGAGCTGACCTTCCTGGTCTCCGGACCCGGCAGCCAGACCCTGGTGGTGGCGCTCTATTACGCGGTGTTCGCATCCGGCGTCCGGGCGGTGCAGTCGATCGACGCCATGGCGGTCATCTATATGGTGACCACGCTGGTCTGGCTGATCGTCGCCCTGCGCTTCGTAAATCCGACCCAGATCGTCGGCCGCGGCAAGCGTCCGGCTGCATAAGTTCGCTGTCCATGCCTGCCCCGTTCAAGGCTGTGATACCAACATCATGATCCTGAACGGGGTTCCCGTAATTTCCGCCGCCACAGGCCGGCAGTTTGTTTGTGGAACTCTGACGAGGTCTCTTTGATCCGGACGAGTTTTCGTGAGAAACCCGCATCGCATCAAGCAGGGTCGGCGGGAAATACTCTTGCCGGCCGCTTGGTATGGTAGTATCCTGATAGACCAATCATTCGCTCCGGCCCTTCGGGCTGGTTTCGAGGCGCCATACACCATGACGTGCCGATGCTGAACAAGATCGACGTGGAATCCGGCGAGCCGATCGCGCGGCGCGTGTACCGGGTGCTGCGCCAAGCCATCGTGACGATGCAGTTCAGCCCCGGCCAGGCCCTGTCGGAGCAGGAGATCGCCGACCAGCTCGGCGTCAGCCGCCAGCCGGTGCGCGAGGCCTTCATCAAGCTGAGCGAAGCCGGCCTTCTCACTATCCGGCCGCAGCGCGGCAGCTTCGTCGTCAAGATCTCGGTCAAGCAGGTGCTCGACGCCCGCTTCGTGCGTGAGGCGGTGGAAACCGCCGTGGTGCGCAAGGCCTGTGAGACCATCACGCCGGCCGGCATCGCCGAACTGCGCGACCTTTTGAAGGCCCAGTGGGACATCGCCGACGAGCCGGTGCCGGTGCGTTTCCTGGAACTGGACGAGGCCTTCCACCGCGCCATCGCCATCGGGGCGGAGTGCGACTATGCCTGGCGCATCGTCGAGGAGACGAAGGCGCAGATGGACCGCGTCCGCTATCTCAGTGTTCCCTACGCCACGCCGATCCGCCGGCTGATCTCGCAGCATCAGGCGGTGCTGGAGGCGATTGTCGCCCGCGACCCGGTCAAGGCGGAGGCGGCGATGGGGTTGCATCTGCGCGAGATCCTGACCTCTCTGCCCGAACTGGAAGGCAAGTTCCCCGACCTGTTCACCCTTGAGGAGGCCGGAACTCCGCCGGCATCGAAGGCGACCTCCAGAAGCAGCGGCCGGTCACGGGTTGCCGCCCTGCGCTGACCGCCACCGCATGTGCAGTGCCGGCGGCAAGCGGAGACGGCAGTAGCAGGACTATATGGTTTGCCAGGATGACAATCCGGGTTGCCCTTCTCCGCGCTTCTTGACATACTACCATACAAGAATGTGAGCCAACCGCTCGCCTGGAAGGAAATGCTCTCCATGCCATCGTCCACCGTCCCTCCTTCCGGCGCCCCGTCGCGGCGCCTCAGCGCCTCCGGCCTGTCCACCCTGCCGGCGACGGTGGCCCGCCCCGGCTATGACCGCGAGGCGCTCGACATCGGGATCGTCCATCTCGGCGTCGGTGCTTTCCAGCGCGCCCATCAGGCGGCCTATACCGACGCCCTGCTGGAACAGCAGTTCGGGCCGTGGGGCATCGCCGGTGTCAGCCTGCGCAGTCCCGACACCCGCGACGCGCTGGAACCGCAGGACGGGCTCTACACCGTCGCGGTGCGCGATGCGGAGGGGGAGCGGCTGCGGGTCATCGGCTGCCTGCTGGACCTGCTGGTCGCCCATGAGGACCCGGAAGCGGTGCTGGAGCGGATGTGCCGCCCGTCGGTGCGCATCGTCACCCTGACGGTGACCGAGAAGGGCTATTGCCACGATCCGGCGACCGGCGCGCTGAACGAAGCCCATCCCGACATCCGCCACGACCTGGACAATCCGGACAAGCCGCGCACCGCCATCGGCTTCCTGGCCGAGGCGCTGTCCCGCCGCCGCGCCGCCGGGCTGGCCCCCTTCACCGTGCTGAGCTGCGACAACCTGCCGAGCAACGGCGACACCGTCGCCCGCATCCTGCGCCGCTTCGCCGAACTGCGTGATCCGGCCTTCGGCGCCTGGGTTGCGGAAACGGTCGCCTGCCCCAACAGCATGGTAGACCGCATCGTCCCCGCGACCACCGAGGCCGACCGCGCCCGCGTCTCGCAGGCGCTCGGCATGCAGGATTCCTGGCCGGTGGTGACGGAGCCCTTCACCCAGTGGGTGGTCGAGGACCGCTTCCCCGCCGGACGACCGGCCTGGGAGACGGTCGGGGTGGAACTGGTCGCCGACGTCCATCCCTATGAGACGATGAAACTGCGGCTGCTGAACGGCAGCCACTCCACCATCGCCTATCTCGGCTATCTGGCCGGCTACGAGACGGTGTCGGACACCATGGCCGACCCAGCTTTCGCCACGCTGGTCCGCAACCTGATGGACCGGGAGACCGGGCCGACGCTCCACATGCCGCCCAAGGACCAGGGGGGTGCGGATATGGAGCAGTACAAGGATGCGCTGATCACCCGCTTCCGCAATCCGGCGCTGCGCCACCGCACTTGGCAGATCGCCATGGACGGCACGCAGAAGCTGCCGCAGCGCCTGCTGAACCCGATCCGCGACCGGCTTGCCGCCGGTGAACCCATCGACCGGCTGGCCCTGGCCGTCGCCGCCTGGATGCGCTATGTCGCCGGCACCGACGAGAAGGGCCAGCCCATCGACGTGCGCGATCCGCTGGCATCCCGTCTGGCTGAGATCGCAGCCGCCACCGCCGGCAATCCCGACCGGCTGGCTGAGGCGCTGTTCGGCCTGACCGCCGTGTTCGGCGAGGATCTGCCGCGCGACCCGCGCTTCACCGCTCCGGTGACCGCCGCACTCAAGCGCCTGTTCGCCGAAGGCGCTCGCGCCGTCGTCGCAGCGGCCGCCTGACCTTTTCTCACAGCATCCTCTTCAGTAGGGAGTGGTCCCGTGGTTGCCCTGACCGTCGAAAAGCCGCATGTGCTGGCGCTCCGTCCCGAGAACACCCCGTCTGCCGGGCCGGTCAAGGCCGGCGAGGTGCTGGTGCGCGTCCAGCGCGCCGGCATCTGCGGGTCGGATCTGCACATCTACCACGGCTCCAACCCCTTCGCGGTCTATCCCCGCGTGATCGGGCACGAGTTCGCAGGCACGGTGGAAGCGGTCGGCGACGGCGTGACCAACGTCGTTGCCGGCGACCATGTGGTGGTCGATCCGGTGGTATCCTGCGGCCGCTGCTATGCCTGCCGGGCCGGGCGCACCAATGTCTGCGCCAATCTGGAAGTGTTCGGCGTCCACCGCGACGGCGGCTTCCGCAACCATGTCGTGGTGCCGGCCGCGAATGCGGTCAAGGTGCGCTCCGACCTGCCGATCTCGATTGCAGCGTTGGCCGAACCGCTGTCCATCGCTGCCAACGTGCTGTCGCGCACCGGCATCGGCGCCGACGACACGCTGCTGGTCTATGGCGCCGGCACGGTCGGGCTGACGGTGGTGCAGGTCGCCAAGCTGCATGGCGCCCGCTGCATCGTCGCCGACCTCGACGACAAGCGGCTGGAGCGGGCGAAGGAGTTCGGTGCCGATGTCGTCCTCAACTCGTCGCGGGTGTCGGTTCCCGACGCGGTGCGCGACGAGAATGACGGGCTCGGCCCCACGGTGGTGATCGACGGCGCCGGCGTGCCGGCTTTGCTGGAGGAGGCCTGCCGCCTCGCCAGCCCAGCGGCGCGCATCGGCCTGCTCGGCTTCTCTCCCGCCCCCTGCAACATCAGCCAGCAGGAGATCGTGAAGAAGGAACTGACGCTGGTCGGCTCGCGCCTGAACCGCCGCCTGCTGCCGCAAGTCATCGAGTGGCTGGAGAGCGGCAAGCTGAAGCCCGCGGCGATGATCACCCAGGTCTTCCCCATCGCCGACGCGGCGAGCGCCTTCTCGCTGATCGAGACCGACCCGTCCAGCACCATCAAGGTCCAGCTCGACTTCGAAAGCTGACCGCCTGCCGGACGGCAGCCACCAGTCAAAGCAATGGCGGGCATGATCCGCCAAAAACGGAGGGACACCAGGATGAACAGCAAGACCCCGATTTCGCGCCGCACGCTGGCTAAGAGCATCGGCCTCGGCGCCGGCATCGCCGCCGGTGCGACGCTGCTGGGCGGCATCGCCGCCCCGGCCATCGTCCGCGCCCAGGCCAAGACGACGCTGAAGCTCGGCCACCTCGCCAACGAAGAGAATGTCTGGCACAAGGCCTCGCTGGTCTTCGCCGAGGAAGTCGCCAAGCGCACCAACGGCGCGGTCGAGGTCAAGGTGTTCCCCAACGAGCAGCTCGGCAAGGAAACCGACCTGATCAAGGGCATCCAGCTCGGCACCATCGACTTCACCATCACCGGCGAGTCCCTGCAGAACTGGGCGCCGGCCGCGGCACTGCTGGCGGTGCCCTACGCCATCCGCGACCTCGATCACCTCGACAAGGTCGTAACCGGCGAGCCGGGCAAGAAGATCGCCGATTCCATCGAGCAGAAGACCCAGCTGGTCCCGCTCACCTACTTCGCCCGCGGCCCGCGCAACCTGACCAGCAAGCGCCCGATCAAGTCGCCGGACGAGCTGAACGGCCTGAAGATGCGCGTCCCCAACGTGCCGCTGTTCGTGTCCTTCTGGCAGGGGCTGGGCGCCAAGCCGACGCCGATGGCCTTCTCGGAGGTGTTCACCGGCCTGCAGAACGACACCATCGAGGCGCAGGAGAACCCGCTGGCGCTGATCAAGTCGGCGAGCTTCTACGAGGTCCAGAAATACGTGAACCAGACGGAACACGTGATCAGCTGGATCTATCTGGTCGGCGGCTCGAAGAAGATGAACAAGCTGCCGGCCGAACAGCGCGCCGCCATCATGGAGGCCGCCAAGGCTGCCCAGGCCGCCGAGCGCAAGCTGTTCATCGAGGACGAGGCCAAGCTGGCCGCCGACCTGAAGGCCAAGGGCATGGAGTTCATCGCCGTCGACAAGGCCGCCTTCGCCGAGAAGGGCCGTCCGGCCGTCGTCGCGGCGCTGTCGCCGGAAATCAAGCCGATCTACGACGAAATCCTTGCGGTGAAGTGAGCGGAGATTAAGGCCCTCTCCCGGACCGGGAGAGGGCGCCCGTCTCCCCCCAAACCGCAAGAGCCATTCCAATGCGCAACGCCTTTGCCGCCCTGGTGTCGGCCGTCTCCGCCCTTTGCCGTTGGGGAACCCTGGCGGCCATCGGCGTCCTCATCGTCGTCGTGACCATCCAGGTGCTGGGCCGGGTGCCCGGCTTTCCGTCGCCGCCCTGGACGGAAGAGGTGGCCCGCTTCGCGCTGGTCCATCTCGTCGCCTTCTCTTGTGGCCTCGCGCTTTTGCGCGGCGAGCTGGTGAACGTCGACATGTTCATCCTGCTGCTGCCCAAGCCGATGCAGACCGCCGTCGCGCGGCTGGTCGACATCGCGATTCTGGTCTTCGCCGTCGCGATCATTCCCGGCGCCTGGGACTATGTCGTCGGCAGCCTGGGTGAGCGGGCACGCTCCATCAACGTCCCGATGATCTGGGTCTATGTCGTGACGCTGATCATCCCGGTCTCGCTCGCCTTCTTCTCGATTGCCCGGTTGGCCGGGCTTGGGCGCGACTCCGCGCCGCCCAGCCATGGGGAAACCGTCTGATGGTCACCGCACTGTTCGTCACCTTCGCCGTTCTGCTGATCCTGGGCGCGCCGGTGGGCATCGCCTTGGGCGGCGCGTCGGCGGTCTATCTGGTCGGCAGCGACATCGACCTCGCGGTGGTCCCGCAGTTCATGTATGCGGGCATGGACAGCTTCGTCCTGCTCTGCATTCCCGGCTTCGTGCTGGCCGGCAACCTGATGAATGGCGGCGGCATCACCGACCAGATCGTGCTGTTCAGCAACCGGCTGGTCGGCCATATCCGCGGCGGCCTCGGCCTTGCCAACGTCACCGGGTCGATGGTGTTTGCCGGCATCTCCGGCACCGCGGTGGCGGAAACCGCCTCCATTGGCGCCGTGATGATCCCGGCGATGCGCAAGTCCGGCTACGACGCGCCCTTCGCCGCCGCCGTGACCGCCGCCGCCTCCACCGTTGGGCCGATCATCCCGCCCAGCGTGCCGATGATCATCGTCGGCACCCTGACCGGCCTGTCGGTCGGCAAGATGTTCATGGCCGGCGCCATTCCGGGCCTGCTGCTGGGCATCGGCATGATGCTGACGGTGTGGATCCTGGCACGAGCACGCAACTATCCGCGGGAGCCATGGCAGGGCTTCGGCGCGCTGGTCCGCGCCAGCCGCGGCGCCTTCTGGGCGCTGCTGATGACGGCGATCATCCTGTTCGGCATCGTCGGCGGCTATTTCACCCCGACCGAGGCCTCCATCGTCGCGGCGCTCTACGCCTTCGTCATCGGTCTGTTCGTCTACAAGGGCTTCAAGCTGCGCCAGCTGCCCGGCATCCTGCTGGAAAGCGCCATCGGAGCGGGCGGGCTGATCCTGCTGGTCGGCCTCGCCAACGTCTTCGGCTGGATCCTGACCAGCGAGCAGATCCCGCAGGCCATCGCCTCATCGATGCTGGCGCTGACCACCAACAAGTACCTGATCATCCTACTGATCAACATCCTGCTGCTGATCGTCGGCACCTTCATGGAGACGATTGCGGCACTGATCATCCTGTTCCCGCCGCTGCTAGCGGTGGCGACCCAGGTCGGCATCGACCCGATCCATTTCGCCACCTTCGCCGTGCTGAACCTGATGATCGGCCTGACCACCCCGCCGGTCGGCGTCTGCCTGTTCGTCGCGGCCAACATCGCGAAGATTTCGCTGGGCGCGATCACCAAGGCGATCTGGCCCTTCCTGCTCTGCAACATCCTGATCCTGTTCCTGGTTTCCTACATCCCGGCCCTGTCGCTGTGGCTGCCGAGCCTGCTTTTCCGCTGATTTTCCAGACTTCCAAAGCCCCCTCTCTACTCCAAGGAGTTCGCAGCCATGGAACAATCCTGGCGCTGGTTCGGTCCCGAAGACGCGATCAAGCTGAACCACATCCGCCAAGCCGGCGCTACCGGCGTGGTCACCGCCCTGCACCACATCCCCTACGGCGTGGTCTGGTCGGTCGAGGAGATCCAAAAGCGCAAGGCAATGATCGAGTCCGACAAGGAACTCGGACTCAGTTGGACGGTCACCGAAAGCCTGCCGGTGCATGAGGCGATCAAGATCGGCGAAGGCGACCTGACCGAGCTGTTCGACAATTACCGCCAGTCGATGCGCAACCTCGCAGCCTGCGGCGTGACGACCATCTGCTACAACTTCATGCCGGTGCTGGACTGGACGCGGACGGAACTGGCGGCGGCACTGCCGGGCGGCGGCACCTCGCTGCGCTTCAACGCCCATGAGCATGCCGCCTTCGACGTCTACATGCTGGAGCGTCCGGGCGCAGAGGAGGACCATTCGCCGGAGGTTCTCGCCAAGGCCAAGGAATGGTTCGACCGCTCGTCGGAAAGCGACCGCGCCAAGCTGCTGACCAACATCATGGCCGGCCTGCCGGGGGCGTACGACCGCTACGACATCCCCGGCCTGCGCAAGATGATCGCGCGCTTCAACGGCATGTCCGCCGACGGCCTGCGCGAGACGCTGGCCCGCTTCCTGCGCGAGGTCATCCCGACCGCGGAAGAGGTCGGCATCCGCATGGCGATCCACCCCGACGACCCGCCCCGTCCGCTGTTCGGCCTGCCCCGCATCGTCAGCACCGAGGACGACCTCGCCCACCTGATCGATGCGGTGAAGTCGCCCAACAACGGCCTGACCTTCTGCACCGGCTCGCTGGGTGCCGGGCAGACCAACAATGTGCCGGCGATGGCGAAGCGCTTCGTCGAGGACATCCACTTCGTCCATCTGCGCAACGTCGCCAAGGATCCGGACGGGTCCTTCGAGGAAGCCGACCATCTGGGCGGCGACGTCGACATGGTGTCGGTCGTCACCACCCTGCTGGAGGAGCAGAAGCGCCGCCAGGACGCCGGCAACGACAACTGGCGCCTGCCCTTCCGCCCCGACCATGGCCACGAGCTGCTGGACGATGTCGGCAAGCCGACCCACCCCGGCTATCCGATGATCGGCCGCCTGCGCGGTCTGGCCGAGATCCGCGGCGTGATGACCGCCGTCGCGGCGATGAAGCAGCTGCCGGTCTGAGCAAGCTGTTCTGAGCTGAATGCGCGCCGGCGTTACCCGCCGGCGCGCATCCCCAGACGGGCGAGCTTCTTGTAGAAGGCGGCGCGGGAGATGCCGAGCGCCTGTGCCGCCTCCGTCGCCCGGCCGCCGCTGGCCGCGAGCGCCCGGCCGAGCAACCCGCGCTCGAACTCGTCGTAGGCTTGGTCATAGCCCGGCAGAGGCAGCGATTGCGGACGCTGCTCCGTTGGGACAGCAGCCGGAAGCGGAACGGCAAGCGCGCCGTCGGTGCCGGCCTCACCCAGGTCAGGCAAGGCTTCCGCGAGGTCCGCGGCGGTCAGGCGGCGGTTGTCGGTCAGCAGGCAGGCACGCTCCAGCACGTTGCGCAGCTCGCGCACATTGCCCGGCCAGCGGTGGCGGCCCAGCGCCTCCACCGCCTCCGGGGTCAGGCCGCGAAGGGGAAGTCCGGTGCGGGCTGCGATCTCTTGCAGGATGGATTCGGCGATGGCTTCCAGCCCGCCACCCATTTCCGCCAGGGCCGGCAGGCGGATCGGCAGCACGTTCAGACGGTAATAAAGGTCGGAGCGGAAGCGGCCGTCGCGGATCCGCTGCTCCAGATCGACGTTGGTCGCCGCTATCACCCGCACATCGACCTTCACCGGCCGGTCGGACCCCAGCGGCTCGATCTCCTGCTCCTGCAAGGCGCGCAGCAGCTTGGCCTGAAGCCCGAGCGGCATGTCGCCGATCTCGTCTAGGAACAGGGTGCCGCCGTCGGCGGTCTTGAAGCGTCCCTCCCGCCCGCGGCGGTCCAGCCCGGTGTAGGCGCCGGGCACCGCACCGAAGAACTCCGCCTCCAGCAGCGTTTCCGGGATCGCCGCCACATTGACGCCGACGAAGGACCGCCCGCTGCGCGCCGACAGGCCGTGGATGGCCTGGGCGATCAGTTCCTTCCCCGTGCCGGTCTCCCCCAGCAGCAGGATTGGCGCGTCGGTGCGGGCGGCGAGACGGGCCTTGCGCTTGACCTCCAGGCAGACCGGGCTGTCGCCGACATAGCTTTGCAGCGTGTAGCGCGGCTGCCGCCCCTCGTCGAGCCGGCGCTTGGTCGCCGCCAGCTCCGCCTCCAGTCGCGACAGTTCGGCCAGCAGGGGCTTCAGCCGGTGCAGGCTGTCGTAGAGAACGAAGCCGACGGCGCCGATCACCGCACCGGCATCGTCGGTCAGCGGAAACCGCGAAACCACCAGCCGCTGGGTTCCGAACAGCATCAGGTCGAGAAGGATCGGCTGGCCGGTCGCCAGGATCTGGCGCATCTGCGAATGGGGGATGATCTCCTCCACCTCGCGGCCGATGGCCTCGGCGGGGTCGGAGATGCCGAGCATCCGGGCGTATTTCTCGTTGATCCACACGACCCGGGCATGGCGGTCGACCGCCACCGTTCCTTCGGACTGGGTTTCCAGCGCTTCGAACAGCGAGGGAATCGCCCGGCTGCGCAGCAGCGCCGCATCGCCCTGCCGCACTTCGGAGAACCGTTCCCGATCACTCACTCCCGCCGTCCCCGTTCCATGTCAGAGCAGGCTTACCTTATCGGCCCGTACGTCCGAATCCGCAACCGGCTGGGGCTTGCCACTTCCGGTAAGGCCGCACTGAACCGATGGTGGAGGAGGCGCGACCATCCCACCGGCACCCTGTTCTGATCTGCACCGTTGCGTTTCCGCACGGTGACGACCTTTCGATCATCACACAGGATGGAGAACACATCATGGCGAACCAGAACGAAGGGCGCAGCGCAGGCGGCCAGCACTCCGGCGGCAACTTCAAGAACGATCCGGAGCGCGCGGCCGAAGCCGGCCACAAGGGCGGCCAAGCGTCGGGCGGCAACTTCAAGAACGATCCCGAACGTGCGTCGGAGGCCGGCAAGAAAGGTGGCGAACACAGCCACGGCGGCGGCGGCAACAAGGAATAAGGAGTGACCGGCTCCACGATCCGGTGAGGTCCGGGCGAGCAGCCCGGCTGGGAAAGCGCGCCGACTTCTGCGCGCTTTTCCTTTTCCGCGGAGAAGCTTGCGCAGCTTCGACGGAAAGGTTCATTCTCTGCACTTCCCGTCCGCTGCAACCGACCACGGCCGAAGCCCCGACCCATGCACGCTCCGCGATGACCCTTCCGTCAGCCCTGCTTCTGGCCGCGGTCGTCGCCACCTTGTGGATCGCAGCGCGCAGCTGGACCCTTCCCGCCTTCCCCGGCCGCACCGATTTCGTGCTGATGCAGTTGTCGGCCGCCTGGTGGTCGACGGCCGTCGCCGTCGAGAGCATGGTGCCGGCGCCCGCTGACAAGCTGTTGTGGGCGGAAATGGCTTGGTTGGGCATTGTCTGCACACCGAGCCTGTGGGCGTTCTTCCTGTGGTCCTACACCAGGGGCGAATTGCCGGCACGCTGGCGGCTGGTGCTGGTGACGATCGGATTGGCGACCTGGGCGGTTGCCCTGACCAACGACGCCCACCACCTGTTCTACACCGCCATCCAGCCGGTCAACGCGGAGCCGGGCGCCGCCCTGGTCTACAGCCACGGGCTGCTCTTCTACGCCGTCACCATCTACATCTATGCCTTCATGGTGATGAGCATCGTCGTCACCGCCAGCGGCATCCACCGGGCGACGCCGGCTTACCGCACCCATTACCTCGGTTTCCTGGTGGTGATGGCCGTCCCGTGGGGCGCCAATGCCGGCTATGTCTTCGGCAACCTGACCCTGTTCGACCTGGACCCCACCGCCTTCAGCTTCCTGATGATGGACGGGATCTTCTACTGGCTGATCACCCGGCGGCGCCTTTTCGAACTGTTGCCGGTGGCCCGCGATGCACTGCTCGACGCGGTGCCGGATCCGGTGCTGGTGCTGGACGGCGACGGCACCGTGGTGGAAGCCAATCCGGCGGCACAGGCGCTTGCCGGCGATCATGCCGCCATCGGGCGACGGCTTGCCGACCTGCCCGGGCTGTCGGCCCTGTCCACCATGGTCGGCGCCATGCCGGCGGCTGCACCGGGACCGCTGACGCTGGACTGCGGCGACTCTCCGCGCAGCTTCGAGGTGACCTGGGTGCCGCTGACGGCGGGCGGCGGCGGGCGCGAGGTCGGCTGCCTGCTGATGCTGCGCGACGTCACCCACCGCCACCGGGCCGAGAGGCGGCTGGAGGACACCGTGCGCCGCCTCGACCTCGCCCGGCTGGAGGCGGAAGAGCGGCTGGTGGCGGAGCAGGAGGCGAAGCGGGCGCTGAACGGCTTCCTGTCGATGGCGGCGCACGAGTTCAAGACGCCGCTCGCCATCATCGACGGGGCGGCCCAGCTTCTGCTGATGGATGCGGAGGTGAAGGCCCCCGGCATGCTGCCGCGGCTGGAGAAGATCCGCCGCGCCGTGCGCCGGCAGGTCAACATCCTGGAAACCTGCCTTGCCGACGACCGGCTGAACGATCCCGCCTTCACATTGCGCCGCGACTGGCTGGCGTTGCCGGCCCTGCTGCGCGCCGCCGCCTCGGCCCAGGGCGACGCCGCACCCGGCCGGCGCATCGAGCTGGATCTGGACGGCTGCCCGCACTGGGTGGTGGGCGACGGTCCGATGCTGGAGCTGTGCGTCCACAACCTGCTGAACAACGCGCTGAAATATTCCCCCTCCGGCACCCCGGTCAGGCTGCGGGCCCGGCAGGAGGAAGAGGCGGATGGAGCGTGGCTGGCGCTGTCGGTCGCCGACCAGGGAATCGGCATTCCGGACGGCGACCTGGAGCGGGTATTCGACCGCTTTTTCCGTGCCTCCAACACCGGGACGGCGGCGGGAAGCGGCGTCGGACTGAACATGGTCCGTCGGATCGCCGCCCTACATGGCGGGACGGTGACGGCGGACAGCCGGCTGGGTCAGGGCAGCGTCTTCACCTTGCGCCTGCCAATGTTGTGTGAAGAGGCGATTGCGATGCGTCAGCCGGCAGAGAAATGCGAGGGGTAGCGCCCAAACCGGTGCCGGAACCGTCTGATCAATAGCGCGTCAACAGCCCTTTGAGATAGGAGGGATCGGACGCAACCATGCGAACGGAGCCCCCAGCCTCGGCGTCAGCGATGTCCGGCAGAGCCATTTTGGCATCAATGCGGGAAATGCCGGATCCGACCGACTCGGCCCGGGCAGATTGATAGAATGCCTTCAACCGATCCGCCTCGCCCGCCAGATCGGTCTTGCGCCCTGCCCCACCCTGGGCGGAGACGGACACGAAAGGCAGGAACACCGCATCCTTCTCAGAGAAATCGGCATCAGCAGCCACGGTTCGCGAGGAGGGAAGCCCTGCCCGCTCCGACAGGATCGCCGCGGCGTCCTTCTCGCCAATACTGCGCAAGGCGTTGTCGATGTCGTCCAGCTCGACCCCGAGGGATTTCAGCTTGTAGGCGGCATCACCCTCCTTCTTCGTAAAAGCCAACCGGGAATCGGCACCCTTGCCATCGAAAAAGCCGGCCATGGTGGTGTTGCCGGCCCCGTTGCCCGACAGCAATGGGTTGAGATCGCGTGCCGACAGCGCATCGGACGCTGCTTGCACGCCATCCTGGCCCAACGCCGATTGCAGCTTGTCCATCAGGGAAGAGCGACGGTCGAGCGTCGTGGCGAGAGCGTCGCGCAGTTCCTCGGGACCCGCCTTTCCACCGGTCAGAAGTTCGGCATGATCGTTGGCGAACATGCGTTGGGTCGCACTGACGGCACTGCCGCGTGCCTGTTTCAGCCGCTGCTTCAGCGCATCGTGCACCTCCTCGCCGCTCATCTTCCCACTGTCGACGAGATCGATGAGCTGGCCGCGCTGCTTGTCCGAAAGGGCGTTGAAGGCGATGGCGGACTCACCACGCAACGACTTTCCCAGTTCGCTCAACGATACGGAGTCCTTGGCGGCGGTGCCAACGGCACCGGTGGCGGATGACCGTGACTGGATGGGCAGGCTGGATGCCGCGTAGGACGCGGACAGCGGTGACAGCCCGGATGACAAGGGCGATACACTCATCGAAGCACCCCTCTGTGTGAAACTCGCAGAGATGCAAAGGTCAAGTCATGACCAGTGCATCGGTCAGCAACACAAGGCAGTGTCTTGAAATTACTGCCTGAAAATTTCAGAAATGCTGATTGTAATGATAATTTTCCACGAATATAATTTAAGGAACATCGCGAGAATTTGAGAAATTCGCGCAATGTTCTGGCGTATCATGATCTTCGTCACGGCCTCAATCTATCGGATATTTTCAACAGAATTATCCAAAGGCCAATTGCCAGCCATTCTTGACCGCCGAGAGCCAACTCGTCGACTGGTTGCCGTTCACATAAAAATTCTCAATCGTTCCAGAAGTTTCCGCTCCCAGGTTGCTGAGCATGCCGGTGATGGCCACACCATTATCAAATGAACCATCGTCAAATTCACCGGCCAAGCCGATGAACAACGTAGACCGGTCATCGCCCCACCGAAGCGACAATGTTCCAAGTGCATTGCTCAGACGAAGCGTGTCGCTATTGCCGAGTTCGCCTCCCGACAAATCAATTATGCTGGTGACACCGCCAGATGAGAAATCATGATAATATATATCATTACCGGATCCTCCTTGCAGCTGGTCGGTCTTCCGAAACCGAAAGGATAGCTACCGCCGAACAAAGTATCGTTCCAAGAACCGCCATAAATTAAATCAGACCCGCTTCCTCCATCGAGATAATCGGCGTCCTGCTCCCCATTCGGGTGTCATTTCCACCCAGGCCATCAAGATACCAGTCTCCAGCATATGGACCGCTCACTGGACCTGGAAGAAATTCATGCCTTCGGTGAGGGTCGTCATGAAAGCCATTCAGCTCACTCCTTCATCACAATTGCGTAGCGCGTGATTCTTTGAAACCGAATAGTTAGGCACAGAAGCATATTTGCCGCTTTGATGCCAATAGCGTGTTTTATCGAGATATACATCGATAAAAAGGAGCAATCAATCCGTCAAGCGCACCTTAAAGATTTATGCTTTGGCGGCAATTGCTCCGCATTTCCCGGTATGCGCGCGATGCTGACTTTGGCCCGATGAATCCGCGTGGCAGATCGTTTCTTGCATTGATTGCCCGGTGAAGGGAATAATCCCGCTCCCTCCATCTGGACCCTGGCAATATGAGCGATCACGACCCCACCGTCGTCCGGCCGGTGCCGAAACCACGCGTCCCCCTGGGCATCGAAGAGGTGCTGGTCGCCATCACCATGGCAGTGGTGGCCCTGATCACCTTCGCCAACGTCGTGGTGCGCTACCTGACCGACGTTTCCTTCGCCTTTACCGAGGAATATTCGATTGCGCTGATGGTCATCCTGACCTTCCTCGGCGCGTCGGCCGCAGTGGTGAAGGACCGGCACATCCGCATCACCTTCGTCACCGACAAGATGTCGACCGTCAATCGCCGCCGGGCCGAGCAGTTCGCCATGGCCTGCGTCGCGCTGATGTACGGGCTGCTGACGGTTTACGGCGCCTGGGCCACCTGGGACGATTACCGGTTCGAGGTGACATCGCCGGCGCTGGGTCTGCCGCAGTGGATTTACACGATCTGCCTGCCGGTCCTGTCGTTCGTGGTGCTGGCCCGCACCGTCGGCCGCATGGTGCGCATCCACAAGGGCACGGAGCCGCTTGAGACCGGACATATCCCGGAGGGCGAGCCGTGATCACCACTCTGCTCTTCGGCTCCTTTCTGGTGATGATGGTGCTGGGCGTGCCGATTGCCGCCGCCCTCGGGCTGGCCGGCACCGCCGCCATCGCCTTCGCCCATCTCGGCGTCATCTCGGTTCCGACCAGCGTCTATACCGGCATCGCCAAGTATCCGCTGCTGACCATCCCGATGTTCGTCCTGGCCGGCACCATCTTCGACCGGTCGGGCGTGGCGCAGAAACTGGTGCGCTTCGCAACCGCCATCGTCGGCCAGGGCAAGGGTGCGCTGGCGGTCATCGCCGTCGTGGTGGCGATGATGATGGGCGGCATTTCCGGTTCCGGTCCGGCCATCGCCGCCGCGGTCTGCGGCGTCATGGCGCCCAGCATGATCCGCGCCGGCTATCCCCGCCCCTACATCGCCAGCGTCATCGCTGCGGCGGCCGCGACTGACATCCTGATCCCGCCGTCGGTCGCGCTGATCATCTACAGCGTGCTCGTGCCGGCCGCCCCGACCACCTCGATGTTCGCCGCCGGCATCATTCCCGGCACGCTGGCCGGACTGGCCCTGATCATCCCGGTCTTCTGGCTGGCACGAAAACACAATCTCGGCTCCAAGTTGTCGCACGAGCCGCGCCCGCCCTTCTGGCGCAGCCTGTGGGACGCGTCGCTGGGCCTGTTCGCCAAGGTCATCATCCTGGGCGGCCTGCGTCTCGGCGTCTTCACCCCGACGGAAGCGGCGGTGATCGCCGTGGCCTACGGCCTGCTGCTGGGCATGGTTGTCTACCGCACCATCCGCTTCCGAGACCTCTACTCCATGCTGGTCGAGGCGGCGGAGATCTCCGCCATCATCCTGACGGTGATCGCGCTTGCCAGCGTGTTCGGCTGGGCATTGAGCACTCTGTCGGTGATCGATCCCATCGCCGACGCCATCATCCATTCGGGCCTGGGCGAATATGGGGTGATGGCCCTTCTGGTGGTGCTGCTGACCATCGTCGGCACCTTCTTGGACGGTATCTCGATCTTCATCATCCTGCTGCCGCTGCTGATCCCCATCGCCACCGCCTACAAGTGGGACCTGACCTGGTTCGGCGTCATCCTGACCCTGATGATCGCGGTCGGCCAGTTCACCCCGCCGATGGCCGTCAACCTGATGGTGGCTTGCCGGATGACCGGCTGCACGATGGAAAGCACCCTACGCTGGGTGATGTGGCCGCTGATCACCATGCTGCTGGTGGTGGTCGCGGTGATTGTCTGGCCGGAGCTGGCACTGTGGATGCCGCGGCAGATGGGGTTCTAGAGGAGGCGGGAGACGTCGCGGCTTGTCAGATGCAGGCTGGCCGCGGCGGCGTAGCCCCGCTGTGCGATCTTGTCGGACGCCGCGGCTTCGAACGAGGCACGGTGGGCGGCGGCGTAGGCGAGACAGTCCTCCGGCGTCGGTTCCCGCCGGTCCAGCAAGGCACGGAAGGCCAGCCGGTGGACGGCGCACCAGCCGCCGTGCCCGGCCGGCCGGAAGACCAGCGCATCGATGTCCGTGCGCCAGGACAGCCCCTCCCCGCTCATTCCCGCAGCCCCAGCCGGCGGGCGAGGCGGAACAGGTTGCTGCGGTCGAGCCCGAGCGACCGCGCCGCCTGCGCCCAATTGCCGTCATGGCGGTCCAGATGCTTGCGGATCATCCGGCGCTCCAGATCCTCCACCGCGTCGCGCAGCGGTAGGTCGGGCAGGTCCGGCGTTTGCGGCGGGCGGGGCTGCCGCACCGGGACGGTAGCCGTCACGGTGCTCCCCTCTCCCTCTTCCAGTCCAAGATCGGCGGGGGTCAGGGTCAGCACGCCGCCGTCCGGGGGGCGGGCGACGCGGGCGCGGATGGCGCCGCGGCCGATGGCGTGCTCCAGTTCCCGCACATTGCCGGGCCAGGGATAGGCCAGCATGCGCCGCTCCGCCGCCACCGACAGGCGCAGGTTGCGCAGGCCCAGCCGCGCCCGGTTGCGCTCCAGAAACAGGCCGGCCAGCCGCAGGATGTCGGTGCCGCGGTCGCGCAGCGGCGGCACCCGAAGCGGATAGACGCTGAGCCGATGATAGACGTCGGCGCGGAAGCGGCCCTCCCGCACCTCCGCCGCCAGATCGCGGTTGGTGGCGGCGATCACCCGCACATCGACGGTGATGTGGCGGTCGGAGCCGACGCGCTGGATTTCGCCATTCTGCAAGGCCCGCAGCATCTTCGCCTGCGCCGCCAGCGGCAGTTCGCCGACCTCGTCCAGGAACAGGGTGCCGCCGTCGGCCAGTTCGAACTTGCCGCGCCGGTCGGCCACCGCACCGGAAAAGGCGCCGCGCACATGGCCGAACAGTTCGCTTTCCACCAGCGCGTCCGGCAGGGCGGCACAGTTGACGTGGACCAGCGGTCCGGCGGCGCGAGGAGAACGGGTGTGCAGCCGTCGCGCCATCAACTCCTTGCCCACCCCGGTTTCGCCAAGCACCAGCACGACGAGGTTGCTGGCCGCAACGGTGTCGATCTCCGCCAGCAGGCTCGCCATCGCCGGGCTGGCGCCGATGGGGTCGAAGTCGAGCCCTTGCGGCGGATCGTCGAGGATCCGCAGGGCGGCGGCGCCATCGCCGGACAGGGCGGTACGCCGTTCCATCGCCGCAGCAAGGTCGGCGGCGAGCCGGGCCCAGGCGGCAATCGCCCCTTCCCACCCTTCGAAACGCCCCTCGTTCAGCGCATCCAGGGTCAGCATGCCCCACGGCCGCCCATCGACGCTGAGCGGTGCACCGACGCAGTCATGGACATGCAGCCGCTGGCGCAGATCGGGGATCAGCCCGTCATAGGGGTCGGGAAGCTCACAGCCGGCGGGGAAGCGCAACGGTCCGTCCCCGGCCTCGGCAATCGCCTTCAGGCGGGGATGCTCGTCCAGTTCGAAGCGCCGCCCCAGCGTGTCGGGACTGAGGCCGCGGGTGGCCAGCGGCACCAGCACCCCCTCCCCCGCCCGTCCGGTTCCGGCGCGGTCGTCCCGCCGCAGCAGTGCGCAGGCATCGCAAGGCAGGTGGCGCGCCATAAGAGCAAGCAGCAACGGCCACAGCCGTGCCGGATCGTCCAGCGCCTGCACCAGCGCTCCAGTCTGTTCCAGCGGGAGCGCTGGTGTCGAAATGACCGCATCGTTGTCCATCCGACATCATACCCTGCGCGGTCACTTTGACAACGCGGCTTCTGTGCAGGGCGGATTCCCGCGCTGCGTCGCTTTGGCACAGGGCTTGCCATCTGGTTGCGACATCGTGACGCGCAAAAGGATTGCCCCCTCCCATGCTGACGCCTGCCCAGATCGCCGTCATCAAGGCCACCGCTCCCGTCGTCGCCGCCAACGCCAACAAGATCACCGGCACCTTCTATCCGCTGATGTTCGAGCGCTTCCCCGAGGTGCGCGCCGTCTTCAACCAGAGCCACCAGCGCAGCAGCGCCCAGCCGGAAGCGCTGGCCAACGCCATCATCGCCTACGCCTCCAACATCGACCGGCTCGAGGTGCTGGGACCGGCGGTGGACGGGATTGTGCAAAAGCACGTCTCGCTGAACATCACCCCCGACCAGTACAAGATCGTCGGCACCTGCCTGATGGAAGCCATCGGCAAGGTTCTGGGCGACGCGGTGACCGCCGAGGTCGCCGACGCCTGGGGTGCCGCCTATTGGCAACTGGCGGAGCTGCTGATCGCCGCGGAAGAGAAGGAATATGCCCGCAAGGCTGCGTTGACCGGCGGCTGGCGCGGCGCCCGCCGCTTCCGCATCGTGGAGAAGACGCCGGAAAGCGCCGTCATCACCTCCTTCCGGCTGGCGCCGGTCGATGGCGGCAAGGTGATGGACTTCCATCCCGGCCAATATCTCGGCCTGCGGCTGACCATCGACGGCGAGACCGTCCATCGCAACTACAGCCTGTCGGCTTCGCCAAACGGCAAGGACTACCGCATTTCGGTGAAACGGGAACAGCAGGGGCTGGTTTCCGGCTTCCTCCATGACCGCGTGCAGGTCGGCGACGAGATCGATGCCTATCCCCCTGCCGGCGAGTTCGTGCTGCGCGAGGGCGCCGGTCCGCTGCTGCTGATCACCGGGGGCGTCGGCCAGACCCCCGCCCTGCCGCTGGCCGAACAGGCGCTGGCCGCCGGCCGCAAGGTCATCTACGTCCATGCTGCGCTCAACGGCTCGGTCCATGCCTTCCGCCGGCAGGTCGACCAGTTGGCTTCCCTGCATGACGCGCTGAAGCCGGTCTACTGCTATGCCGACCCGCAGCCGGGCGACACGCCGCATATGGTCGGCCTGCTGGACGAGGAGCGGCTGGGCAAGCTGCTGCCGCAGGAGCCGGGGGTCGCCGCCTATGTCGTCGGTCCGAAGCCGTTCATGGCTGCGGTGGTCAAGGCGCTGACCGCGCTCGGCCTGCCGGAGTCGGCCATTGTCCATGAGTTCTTCGGCCCGCGCGAAGCGCTCGCCTGACGCGACGCCAAAACCGCCTTGCCTCCGACTGGATGGGCCGGCCTTTTCGAAGGCCGGCCTTCTTTTTGCCGGTCCGGCGGACCGCAAGGCCATTGCGCCCACCGGTTGTGAGTAAATCTGTTATATCACCAGTTTTATATATGCCGGCGACCGGCCTGGATCATCATTCCGGCTTGCGGCAGCCAAGCCATGCGCGCTTTTAGTGAAATCGAAACCGGGGCCGACTGGCCGATCATTGCACTGCGGCACGATTCGCAGGCCGTCACGGAAGAATCGTGGATTCTCCTTATTTCTTTCTTAAGCGATTTGGCGCTTTGCTAGTCACGGAACGGTCAAATTATTTGCAATTGTTCCTTTTCTGCGACATCGCCTGCGACCCGCCCGCGACCGTCGCAGGCAGGTTCGGTGGAATTAAGGTGCGGCGAGAGCCGGAACGGCCAGCCGCAATGACTTATGGAGCGTCGGTGTCCGAGCACCGAAGGGGGAGGATGGGATGTCTAAGGATAGCCAGAGCATGATGCGCCATGGCGCACCCGCCAAGGGCGGTGCATGGTACTCCGGGCTGCGCGCCAAGCTGATGATCGCCATCGGCGTGGTGCTGTCCGGCACGCTGGTCGCCGCCGCGGTGGCGCTGATCGGCTATGCGAACGTGCGCACCACCATCGACGCCATCGTCGGCGAAGCGGTGCCGGCGATGACCGAGGGCATGGCGGTGGCGCAGCAGGCCGAACGGCTGGTGGCACTGGCCCCGGCCCTGACCTCCGCCGACACCGCCGCCGCGCGCGAGGCGGTCTCCGCCCGCATCGCCGTCGCGAAGGAGGAGTTCAACGCGCGCCTGTCCCGGCTGCGGGCCACCGGTTCTGCCGGCGCTCAGCTCGCCGCAATCGAGGAGGCATCGCAGGGGCTTCTCGGCAATCTGGCGCAGCTCGATCAGGCCGCGGCCGAACGGGTGGCACTCGGCGCCGAACGCATGGCGATGATGCCGAAGGTGATGGCGGCCGAAGCGGAAATCCAGAAATTCGCTGCCCCCTGGACCTCCGTCCTCAACAATGACGAGGAGCAGGCCCGCTCCACCCTGGCGGAGCCGGATGCCGCCCCTGCGGCGATGCGCGAGGCGGCGGACACCCTGAACAAGGTGATGGCGCAGAAGAAGCCGCTGGCCATCGTCACGGCGGAAGCCGCCAACATCCGCAACATGCTGATGGAAGCGTCGACCACCAGGGACGACCAGCGGCTGGCGATCATCGAGACGCGGGTGGGCGTGTCGCTCGCCGGGCTTTCCAACAACGCGCAGACACTGCCGGAACGGCTGGCCGCGGTGGCTACCAAGCAGGCGGAACTGCTGAACGGCTTTTCCATCGGCGAAAACTCCATGGTCACCCTGCGCCAGAAGGAACTGACCATCGAGGGCTATTTCACCCAGCTGCTGGAGAGCAACCACGCCCTGACCACCACGCTGGCCAAGGGCATCTCCACCCTGGTGGACGGGCAGAAGAGCAGCATCGCGGAGGCCAGCGCCGCCACCACCCATATGCTGGACAACAGCCGCATGACGCAAATCGCCGTCGCGGGGATCAGCATCCTGGTGTCGATCCTGGTGGTCTGGCTCTATATCGGCCGGATCGTCATCCGCCGCATGATGGATCTGAAGACCGGCATGGACCGCATCGCCGCCGGCGATTTGGATGCCGAGATCGCGCTGACCGGCAAGGACGAGATCGCGGAGATGGGTGCCGCACTGCTGGTCTTCCGCGACACCGCACGCGAGGTGGAGACCGCCCGCACCGCCGCCGAGGCCGAGCGCCAGCGGGCCGCCGGCGAGCGCCGCCAGACCATGCTGTCGCTGGCCGACCAGTTCGAAAACGGCGTCAAGACGGTGGTGGAGACGGTGTCCGCCGCCGCCACCCAGATGCACCAGACCGCCGCCGGCATGGTGGCGACCGCCGACGACACCTCGCGCCAAGCCGGCAACGCGGCAGAGGCGGCGGAAACCGCGTCGGTCAACGTGGACGGCGCCGCTTCGGCCGCGCATGAGCTGTCGCAGTCGATCAGCGAGATCGCCCGGCAGGTGACCGAATCGGCGTCCATCGCCGCCAAGGCCGCCAATGAGGCCGAGCGCACCGACAGCACCATGCGCGAACTGAACGAGGCGGCCAGCCGCATCGGCGCCGTGCTGGACCTGATCTCCGACATCGCCGGCCAGACCAACCTGCTGGCGCTCAACGCCACCATCGAAGCGGCACGCGCCGGGGAGGCCGGCAAGGGCTTCGCCGTGGTGGCGAGCGAGGTGAAGCAGCTGGCCAGCCAGACGGCGAAGGCCACCGAGCAGATCGCCGGCCAGATCGGCGCCATGCAGCAGGCGACCGGCGAGGCGGTCGGCGCCATCCGCAGCATCGGCCTGACCATCGGCCGCCTGAACGACATCGCCGCCAGCATCGCCGCAGCGGTGGAGGAACAGGGTGCCGCCACCTCGGAAATCGCCCGCAATGTCCAGCAGGCGGCGGGCGGCACCGCCCAGGCGTCCCAGAACATCGGTCAGGTGCGGACCGCCGCCGGCCAGACCGGCCAGTCGGCCCAGGAAGTCCTGTCGGTTGCCCAGGAGGTCTCCAGCCAGACCGGCCGCCTCCAGCAGCAGATCGACCGCTTCCTCAGTCAGGTGCGGTCGGCGTGATGCCAGCGAAAGGCCCCTCTTCCCCGCAGGAAGGAGGGGCCTTTCGTTTTTCAGCCCCGAAGCGGTTTCAGCCCTGGACCACCGTCTGGCGCTGGGTGCCCAGCCCTTCGACACCCAGTTCCACCACGTCGCCGGCCTTCAGGAAGACCTGAGGCTTCTGGCCCATGCCGACACCGGGCGGAGTCCCGGTGGAAACGATGTCGCCCGGCTGAAGGCTCATGAAGCGCGACAGGTAGGACACCAGATAACGCACGCCATAGACCATGGTGGCGCTGCTGCCGTCCTGATAGCGGTGGCTGTTGACCTCCAGCCACATCTTCAGCGCCTGCGGATCCTCGACCTCGTCGCGGGTCACCAGCCACGGGCCGGTCGGGCCGAAGCTGTCGCAGCTCTTGCCCTTGGTCCACTGGCCCTGCCGTTCGATCTGGAAGGCGCGTTCGGACACGTCGTTGACGATGCAATAGCCGGCGACATGGTCCATCGCCTCGTCTTCCGAGACGTATTTGGCGGTCTTGCCGATGACGAAGGCCAGTTCGACTTCCCAATCGGTCTTTTCCGAGCCGCGCGGCAGTTCGATGGGATCGTTCGGGCCGACGATGGCGCTGGTCGCCTTCATGAAGATGATCGGCTCCGGCGGCACCGCCATGCCCGTCTCCGCCGCATGATCGGAGAAGTTCAGGCCGATGCAGACCATCTTGCCCACCTGCCCGACGCAGGGGCCGAGGCGCGGGTTGCCCTCTACCAGCGGCAGCGAGGCCGGGTCGATGGCCCGCAGGCGGTCCAACCCGTCCGGCAGCAGAGTGGCGCCGGCGATGTCGTCAACATGGGCGGACAGATCGCGGATGCGGCCATCGCCATCCAGCAGGCCCGGCTTTTCCTGGCCCGGCGGGCCGTAGCGCAGCAGTTTCATGAAAAACCCTTCCAGATAAGGAGGTTGCCTCCGACAGGACGGCGGTGCCGGTCGATCCTGCCCGGACGGCGTGGAAAGTAAAGGGGTGAGCGAACGAATTGTAGCATTGCTTCACAGGCGGGTCGACAAAGCGGCCATCCTGTAGTAAAACTACATTCGGTTCCGATAAGCCTCCATCCGCTGCCCATCCGGCAGCCACTCCGGTCCTCCCATGCTGGACAGCATCGCCTCCTCCCTCGACAGCCTGCGCCGCGCGGAAGCCGCGGTGGCTCGCAGCGTTCTGGCCGATCCCGGGTCGGCGGTGCGCGACAGCCTGGCCCAGCTTGCCGGCAAGGCGGGGGTCAGCGAGCCGTCGGTCCTGCGCTTCTGCCGCTCCGCCGGTTTCGGCGGTTTCCAGGAATTCAAGATCGCGCTGGCCCAGCATCTGGCCGCCTCGGCGGCGCGGGAGGAGGCGGGCGACCGCCCGACCCCGCTGGTGCGCGACCTCTCTCCCGGCGACAGCGTCGCCAGTGCCGCGGAAAAGGTGCTGAACCGCTCCATCGATGCGCTGGTCCGCCTGCGCGGCCGGCTCGACAGCATGGCGCTGGAAAAGGCGGCCGGGGTGCTGGCACGGGCGCGGCGGGTGCAGATCGTCGGCGTCGGCGCGTCCGGTGCCGTGGCGCTGGACGCCCATCACAAGCTGTTCCGCCTGCTGCCGCAGGTCACCGCCAGCACCGACGCCCATCTCCAGGCGATGGCCGCCGCGACGCTCGGCCCCGGCGACGCGCTGCTGGCGATCTCCAAGACCGGCACCAGCGACGAGATCTTCGATGTCGCCGCCATCGCCCGCGACGGCGGGGCGACGGTGATCGCCATCACCGCATCGGCGACTCCGCTGGCCGAACGGGCCGACATCCGCCTGACCGTCGATGTGGACGAGGACACTGCGGTCCATACCCCGATGGCCTCGCGTCTGGCGCAGCTGGCGCTGATCGACGTGCTGACCGTCGCCGTCGGCCTGCAGGCCCCGCCCGGCCTCGACCGCCGTCTGGCCCGCATCAAGGCCGTCCTGGCCGGGCACCACCGTGCACCGGAACGGCCGGCTTCCGTTTCAAACTCCACGTCTTCCGCCACCCGAAAAAAAACAGAGGAATCCTGATGTCCACCACGCAATCCCCGAACGAAATCCTCGACCAGCTCGTCGCTTACGGCGTCGTCCCGGTCATCCGCAACAGCTCCGCCGATCTGGCGCGCACCGCCGTGACCTGGCTGCGCGAAGCCGGCTACGGCACCTTCGAGATCACCATGACGACCCCCGGCGCCGTCGGCCTGATCGAGGAGCTGTCGGCGGAGGGCGGCGCCCTGATCGGCGCCGGCACCGTCCTGACCCCCGTCGCCGTCGCCGAGGTGGTGAAGGCCGGCGCCAAGTATGTGGTGTCGCCCTGCGTCGTGCCGAAGGTGGCTGCCGCCTGCCGCGACCATGGCGTGGCCTGCCTGATGGGCGCCCTGACCCCGACCGAGGTGCATGCCGCCATCTCCGCCGGCGCTGATGCCATCAAGATCTTCCCGGCCTCCACCGTCGGTCCGGCGCACATCAAGGCGCTGAAGTCGGTCTTCCCCGGCGTCCGCTTCGTCCCCACCGGCGGCATCGACGCCACCACCGTCGCCTCCTATGTCGCGGCCGGCGTCGCCTGCGTCGGCGCCGGCGGCAAGCTGGTCGATGAAACCCTGGTCAAGAAGGGCGACCGCGAGGGCATCCTCGCCGCCGGCCGCCAGTTGATGGAAGCCTATCGCGCCGCCAAGGGCGCCTGAGCGAACCGGCATGAGGCGGGGGGCTCGACCCTCCGCCTCAAACCCCTTCCAGCACCCCGCGCACGGCGTCCATCGCCGCAAGGCCGCGGCTGAAGGCCGATTCCGCGGTGGCGGCCAACTCCTGCGCCTCCACCCGGCGGCCTTCGCGCATGCCGTCCTCCACCGCCCGCATCAGCCCGACGAACGCGGTCAGGCCGAAATGGCTGGCGGCCCCGGCAAGCCGGTGGGCGATGTCCTCGATCTCGTCGTCGGGGGTGTCGGCGGCGGACAGGCGGGGCAGCCCTTCCCGGGCCGATTCCAGCAGCAGGCCGCGGATGGTGGCGAAGCGGGCGGGGCCGAGGGAGCGGATATAGCGTTCCAGAATCTCCTCGTTCACATCGTCCTCGACCACCCGCGGGCGGGGCGACGTTTCCGCCGGGACCATTCCCGCCCCCACCTCCTCGTCTTCGTCGTCACGCGGGGCGACGGCGTTCGACAGCAGGTGCATCAGCCGCTCCGGGAAGATCGGCTTCTCGATCACCGCATCGATGCCGGCGGCGATGTAGCGGGCACGGTCGGCGGCGAAGACGTTGGCGGTCACCGCGACGATGGGCACCGCCGCACGGTCGGCATCCTCCAGGGCACGGATGCGGCGTGCCACCTCCGGCCCGTCGATGTCGGGCAGGCGGATGTCCAGCAGGATGGCGTCGAAGTGCCGCCGGGTGGCCAGTTCCAGCGCGCTTTCGCCGGTTTCCGCGACGGTGATGCGGTGGCCGGCGTCGGACAGCAGCCCCAGCGCCACCTCCCGGTTGATCGCATCGTCCTCCACCAGCAGCAGGGCCAGCGACCGCACCCGGCTGATCGGCAGCAGCCGTCCGGGACGCGCCGGCAGCGCCGGCTCCTCCACCCGCAGCAAGGGGATGGTGACGGTGAAGACGCTGCCCAGCCCCTCCACACTGTCGACACGGATGCTGCCCTGCATGGCGTCCAGCAGATGGCGGACGATGGCGAGCCCCAGCCCGCTGCCGCCGAACCGCCGGGCGATGGTCGGATCGGCCTGCTCCAGCTTTTCGAAGATGGCGGCGCGGCGGTCAGCCGGTACGCCGATCCCGGTGTCGCGCACGGCCAGACGCAGCATCTCTCCGGCACCGGAACGTTCCGGACCCGGTTCGATGTCGACGCGCAGGTCCACCCCGCCGCGCTCGGTGAACTTCACCGCATTGCCGACGAGGTTCACCAGGATCTGCCGCAACCGCTGGCGGTCGATGACCACCTGTTCCGGAACCTCCGGCGCGATGTCGAGGTCGAGGTAGATCCCCTTCTCGTTCGACAGTCCTTCCACGGTCGCAACGACCTCCTCCAGCACCGGCAGCAGGGCGCAGGGAGCCGGGTCGAGATCCAGCTTGCCGTCCTCGATCTTGCGCAGGTCGAGGATGTCGTTGACCTGATCGAGCAGCCCGTGGCCGCAGCGCATGATCGACATGGCGTAGCGGCGCTCCCCGGCATGCAGTTGCCCGGTCAGCAGCAGCCGGCACAGCCCGAGGATGCCGTTCAGCGGCGTGCGCATCTCGTGGCTGACGGTGGCGAGGAACTCCGTCTTGGCGGCGTCGGCTCGCTCCGCCCGTTCCTTGGCCTGCCGCAGTTCCTCGCGCGCCCGGCGCGACGCGGTGATGTCGTTGGCAACGCAGATGATGCGGCAGCGCCCGTCGCCCGACCATTCGAAGGGATGGCGTTGCAACGCGAAGACGGTGTTCTCGCCGTTGCGGGGAAGAACCAGTTCCTCCACCCCCAGCGAGCGCATGGATCCCGGATCGCCGCCGGCGAGCGCCCGGCCGGTTTCCGGCCCCAGCACATCGGCCAGCGTGCGGTTCTCGATGTCGGCGCGGCGGGTGCCGAAGCAATCCTCCGCCGCCCGGTTCCACAGCAGGACGCGGCCGCTGTCGCCGTCCAGCACGTAAAGGACGCTCGGCACATTGTCGATGACCGCGTCCAGGAAGGCCTGGGTCCGGCGCAGCAGCTCCTCCGCCTCGCGGCGGCGGGTGATGTCGACCACCGAACTGAGCAGCACCTCCTCGCCCTGGAATTCGAAGGCGATGCCGGACAGCAGCCCCCACAGCCGGCGGCCGGAGCGGGTCACCAGTTCGGTCTCCACATCCAGTGCCAGCCCGCTGGTGAAGACGTCGCGGACGAACTCGTCGCGCACCTGCGGGACGTACCAGACGCTGGCAGCGGGGCGGCCCAGCAACTCGCCGGCCTCATCGACCTCGAACAGGTCGGCGGCGCGGCGGTTGACGAAGCGGATCTGGCCGTCGGCGCGGCCGGAGATCACCAGCGGGACCGGGGCGGCCTCCAGCACCGTGCGCAGCCACTGCTCGTTGCGGCGCAGCGCCTCGCTCTTGTCCTCCGTCTCCTGGATATAGAAGCGCAGGGCGCGGGCAAGCTCGCCGATCTCGTCGGCGCCAGTCACCGGCACCTCCGCCCGGCCGCCGCCGGTGCGGTCGCGGATCGCTTCGCTGACCGCCCACAGCCGGGCCAGCACCTTGCGCCGCACATACAGCACCGACAGAACCATCCCCAGCACCACGACGCCGACCGAGGCGAAGAACAGGCGGGTGTAGGTGGTCGACACTTCGATCACCTGCTGGCGGCTTTCCTCCGCCGCCTTGGTCTGCTCGACGAAGATGCCGGTGTTGAGGCCGGTGTTGACCAGCGACACCTGATTGGCACGGTCGACCAGCCCGTTCAGCATCTCCGAGGCCTGCAACTCCGCCTGCCGCTGGCGGAAGACGGAGCGGTCGCCCTCCACAACCGAGCGCATGCCCTCCGCCAGCCGGGCGAGCCGGTCCGCCACATTGTCACCTGAGCCGTCCGCCGGACCGACCGGGGCGGACCCATCCAGCGCCGACAGTTGCGCCACCGCGCTGTCGGCCAGCCGGGTGAGCGCGAAGCTGTTCTCCGCCTGATGGACCGAGGCGATCAGGTACAGCAGCCGCTCCGCCATCGCCAACCAGCGCTGCACGCCTGCATCCTCCACCCCGCGCAGGGCCGGTTCGGCCAGGGCGTCGGCCATCCGCCGCACGTCGCGGTTGCGCTCGGCGAGGGCGCGGCGGGCGGTGATGCGGGCGGTCACGCCGCGGTCGATGGCGTCGCGCAGCCGCAGGATCTCGTCGCGCTGACTTTTCAGCCCGCTGATCCGCTGGGTCTGCCGGCCGTCGGAGGAGTCCATCTCCGCCAGCAACCGGTCATAGCCGTCCAATTGGTCGGCCAACCCCTGCTTGATCGTTTCGCGTCCGAAATTCTCTTGCGACAGGGCCAATTGTTCCAGGGTCCGCATGATCCGCTGGTGCTGGCGCTCCAGCTTGGCGGAGGCGACCACCGCCGGGAACTGCTCGGACGTGACCTTGGTGATGCCGGCATGCAGCCCGTCGAAGGCGATATAGGCGCCAAGCCCGATCAGGAAGGCGACCAGACCGTTGAAGGCGAGTGCACCGAACAATCGGGCGCCGACACCGATCCTGACCATGCCAGCCTTCCCCGGCGCCTTTGCCGATCCGGAACCGCCCGATTCGGAACCGCTTGGCCCCGCCTTGCTGTCACCCGCCATTCCCGTTCCCGCTTCCCTCGGCTGCGCATCGTTTGCGTGGCCGCGCCGGCAGCGTATCATAGCGCGGCCGTCGGATAAGGGGAGAAGGATGGGGTCGAAGCCTGTTGCCGCCACAGTCGGCTTGCTGCTGGCGCTGCAACCGTTGCTGTCCGCCGGAACCGTCGCGGCACAGCCGGACGCCGCCGCACGCAACGGCGACCGCCCGGTCCTTGCCGAGATCGAACGGCGCGGGGTCGTGCGCTGCGGGGTGTCCTTCAATCCCGGCTTCGCCGCCAACGACGATGGCGGGCGGCCGGTCGGCTTCATGGTCGACCTGTGCCGGGCACTGGCCGCAACGGTTTTGGGCAAGGCCGATGCCATCGAAATCCGCCGTCTGTCCAAGCCGCAGGAGTTTGCCGCCGTCGCCGCCGGCGAGGTCGACGTCTCCTTCGCCCAGACCTCCTGGACGCTGACCCGCGACGCCACCTATGCCGTCGATTTCGGGCCGCCGATCTTCTACGACGTGCAGGGGATCGCCGCATGGCGGCTGCCCGACGGCCATTCGGCGCTGGACGGCGACCTCACGGTCTGCGTCCCGGCCGGAACCACCACCCAGGCCGAGCTGGAAACCCTGATCGGCGGCGGCAAGCGGCCCTGGAAGCTGCGCAGCTTCCCCGGCTGGCCCGACACGCTGGAAGCCTTTCTCAGCCGCGACTGCGCGGCGATCAGCGCCGACCGCGCGCTGCTCACCACGGCGCTGCACATGATGGAGACACCGCAGGACGCGGTGGAGATCGCCGACATTCCATCGTCCCTGGCCTCGCGCGAGCCGCTGGCTCCGCTGACGCCGAACAGCGACCGCAACTGGATGGCGGCGGTGCGCTGGACCATGTTCGCCCTGTTCCTGACCGACGATGCCGGCGTGTCCGGCGCCAACGCCAATTTCCAGCGCATCACCGGCACCAGCGAGATGCGCCGCCTGCTGTCCGGCATGCCGGAGGTGGCGGCGAAAGCGGGACTGCGGCCGGACTGGGCCTATCAGGCGGTGGTGCAGGTCGGCAATTACGGTGAGATCTTCGAACGCAATCTCGGGAACCGGTCGCCCTTCAAGCTCGACCGCGGCCTGAACCGGCCCTGGACTCAAGGGGGCCTGCTCTACGCTCCCGTGTTCCAGTAAGTCCGGTATCCGCTCAAAAGATTAGCGTAACCCATTACCGCACCCCCGATACCCCCGACCATGGTCGGGGGTGACGCGTACTGTTCGTGTACGCAACTATCAGTCACACAACCAAGGCGCGGGCTCGGTCATCAAATCACGTGACCGACAGGCACCGCACGCGAAAAAACCAACCAAAATTATAGATTATTCACTTGGGAGGGTGAAGACCATGGCCTATGCGGCTTCGACATCGGACGCCGTCCGACCGATGACGGGCGAGGAGAAGAAAGTCATCTTCGCATCCTCGCTCGGGACCGTCTTCGAATGGTATGACTTCTATCTTTACGGATCGCTCAGCGCGGTCATCGCCGCGCAGTTCTTCTCCGGCGTCAACCCGACCGCCGGCTTCATCTTCGCATTGATGGCATTCGCCGCCGGCTTCGCGGTCCGCCCCTTCGGCGCCCTGGTCTTCGGCCGTCTCGGCGACATGATCGGCCGCAAATACACCTTCCTCGTCACCATCCTGATCATGGGCCTGTCGACCTTCATCGTCGGCATCCTGCCCAACTACGCCTCCATCGGCATCGCCGCCCCGATCATCCTGATCGGCCTGCGCCTGTTGCAGGGGCTGGCGCTGGGCGGCGAGTATGGCGGTGCCGCGACCTATGTCGCCGAACATGCCCCTCACGGCCGCCGCGGCAACTACACCTCCTGGATCCAGACCACCGCGACGCTCGGCCTGTTCCTGTCGCTCCTGGTCATCCTGGGCTGCCGCGTCGCCATGTCGCCGGAGGACTTCAACGCCTGGGGCTGGCGCATCCCGTTCCTGATCTCCATCGCTCTGCTCGGCATCTCGGTGTGGATCCGGCTGATGCTGAACGAATCGCCCGCCTTCAAGAAGATGAAGGAGGAAGGCAAGCATTCGAAGGCGCCGCTGACCGAATCCTTCGGCGAGTGGAAGAACCTGAAGATCGTCCTGCTCGCCCTGTTCGGCCTCGTCGCCGGCCAGGCGGTGGTCTGGTACACCGGCCAGTTCTATGCACTGTTCTTCCTGACGCAGACGCTGAAGGTCGATGCACAGGCGGCCAACCTGATGATCGCGGCGGCCCTGCTGATCGGCACTCCCTTCTTCGTGATCTTCGGCACGCTGGCCGACCGGATCGGCCGCAAGCCGATCATCATGGCCGGGCTGCTGCTGGCCTGCCTGACCTACTTCCCGCTGTTCAAGGGCATCACCCACTACGCCAACCCGGCGCTCGAGGAGGCCATCGCCACCGCGCCGGTCGTCGTCCTCGCCGATCCCAACGAGTGCTCATTCCAGTTCAATCCGGTCGGCACCAGCCAGTTCACCAGCTCCTGCGACATCGCCAAGAGCGCCCTGGTGAAGCGCGGCATCCCCTACACCAACGAAGTGGCGCCCGCCGGCACCGTGGCGTCGATCAAGGTCGGCAGCACGGTCATCCCGAGCTACACGGCTGTGCCGCAGGCCAACACCACCGTGTCGCTGAGCCACGGTCCGGCCACCGCCGCCACCCCGACCGACGCAAAAGCAGCCGGCGCCGCCTTCGACAAGGGGTTGGGCGATGCGCTGAAGACCGCCAACTACCCGGCCAAGGCCGATCCGGCCCGCATCGACACGGTGATGGTCATCGCCCTGCTGACGGTGCTGGTCCTCTACGTGACGATGGTCTACGGCCCGATCGCCGCGATGCTGGTGGAGATGTTTCCGACCCGCATCCGCTACACCTCGATGTCGCTGCCCTACCACATCGGCAACGGCTGGTTCGGCGGCTTCCTGCCGACCACCTCCTTCGCCATCGTGGCGGCCACCGGCGACATCTATTCCGGCCTCTGGTACCCGATCATCATCGCCGCGGCGACCCTGGTGATCGGCCTGCTGTTCGTCCGCGAAACCAAGGACGTGGACATATACCAGCACGACTGACCGTCGTCGCATGAACGCCTGACAAAGAAAACGGGCGGAGGGGATGACCCTCCGCCCGTTTGCCGTTCAGCCTCCACCCGTTCGCCGTCAGGCGATGGTCAGCGTCGCGTGGCGCTGGGCCGCATCGTCCACGGCGAAGGCGGCGCCAGTGGCGGGGGCGAGCGGTGCGGCGACGCGACCCTCCTCATAGCCCTCGGCGACATAGTGGGCGGTCGCCGCCTGCAGGTCGCTGCCGAAGGCTGCCTGCAGATCCGGGTAGCGCGCCAGATAGGCCTGCGCGTCGAAGCCCAGGCTCCGCCCCTCGGTCCGGCCGATGGTGGCGTAATGCAGCGCCGCCGCGGTCGGGTCGTTGCCGAAGGCCTGGATCAGGTCGGGATTGGCGGCCAGATAGGACTCCGCATCGAAATCGAACCGGCGATTCTCGTTGCGGCCGGTCTCGATGTAATGGCGGGTGGCGTCGGCTGTGTTGGTGCCGAAGGCCGCGGCCAGATCGGGGTTGTCGGCCAGATAGCCGGCGGCATTGAAGGTCAGCGACCGCCCTTCGCTCCAGCCGAAGGAGCGGTAATGGTCGAAGGCGGCCTCGCTGTCCATCCCATAGGCGGCGGCAAGGTCCGGATTGGCGGCGAGATAGGACAGGCCGTCGAATACCGGGGCCGAGGCGCCGGCCACCGTCTGGTCGGTGTACTGGATGAACTCGACATTGGTCAGCCGGTCATAGCCATTGGCGTCGATCACATAGATCTCGCCATTGTATTTGACGGCGCCGCTGTCGGCCAGCGAGGCGTGGCGGGCGACCGTGTCGTTGCTGCCGTCGCCACCGTCGATGACATTGACGCCGCTGCCGCCATCCAGCAGGTCGTCGCCCATGCCACCCTTGATGGTGTCGTCGCCGGCATAGCCGCGCAGCGTGTCGTTGAGGTCCGACCCGGACAGGCTGTCATTGCCTCCCAGCAGGGCGGCGCGGATCGCCTCCGGGCTGGTGCCGGTGCCAGCCCAGTTCAGAGCCGTCGCCACCGGCAGGTTCAGATCCGACACCGCCACGTCGAGAACGCCGTTGCTCGCGTTGGTGACGCTGGTGATGGTGCCCCCGGTTAGGGCCTTGGTGAGGGGATCGTAGGTGAAATTGCCGCGCAAATCGGTGAACCGGTTGCCGGGATAGGTGATGACGAGCTGGTCGGGCGTGGCACCGGTGATCGTGCCGCCCTGGATGTTCGTCACATCAAGCGCGTCGGTGTTGAGGCTGGACTGGGAACCGGCGCTGACCGAAACCATTCGGACTCTCCTTCACCTTTTCGTGTTCGACCAAAGGCTTTGCAGCCTTGCAGGAAGAACACCAAAGGATGGGAAGTGTCCCGACGGGACCGGCCGTGCGGTAGGACGGCTCCCTTTGCTCCCCATACAACCGGGCGCATCCCTTTGCGCTCTGCCGAAAGTGGAAACCGCGTGTGGATGCGGATCGCAGGCGCGGCGACAATGGCTGGTTTGTGATAGGCTGCTGTCCGCAGGGAGCGAAAATCAAGAATTGGAGGCGCAAAGCCCCATGGAAAGCTGGTTCATCCTGGCCGCATCGCTGGCCTATCTGCTGTCGCTGTTCGCCATCGCATGGTACGGCGACCGGACCGGCCCCCATGGCAGCGAGCGGCGCACGCCCTGGCTCTACGCGCTGAGTTTCGGCGTCTACTGCACCTCCTGGACCTTCTACGGCGCGGTCGGCCGGGCGGCGACCGGCGGTTTCTACTTCCTGCCCATCTATATCGGGCCGATCCTGATGATCGGGCTGGGCTGGCCGGTACTGGCCCGCATCGTCCGGGTGGCGAAGTCGGAGAACGTCGTCTCGATCTCCGACTTCCTGTCGGCACGCTACGGCAAGAGCCGCAGCCTGGCGGCACTCGTCACCGTCGCCGCAGTGATCGGGCTGCTGCCCTACATCGCCCTGCAATTGAAGGCGATCAGCGTCAGCTTCGAAATCCTGGCCGGGGCGTCGCTGGGCACCGATCTCAGCCAGATGCCGGGCGGGACGGCGCTGATGGCGGCGCTGCTGATGGCGGCCTTCGCCATCCTGTTCGGCGTGCGCAGCGTGTCGGCCAACGAGCATCACCGCGGCCTGATGATGGCCATCGCCGCGGAGTCGGTGGTGAAGCTGGCCGCGGCGCTGGGCGTGGGCGGAGCCATCGCCTTGTCCGTCTTCGGCGACCCGGCGACCTTCTTCGACGCCGCCGTCCGCCATCCGGGCTTTCTGGAACTGATCCGGATGGACAGCATCGGTACCGACTGGTGGGTGGCCTGCCTGCTGTCGGGGCTGGCGATCCTGTGCCTGCCGCGCCAGTTCCACGTCGCCGTGGTGGAGAACACCCATGGCGGCGACGTGCGGTCGTCGGCGAAGCTGTTCCCGGCCTATCTGGTCGCCATCAACATCTTCGTCCTGCCGGTGGCGCTGGCCGGGCTGATGCTGTTTCCGGACGGCACTACGAATGCCGACACCTTCATGGTGTCGATCCCCTTGAGCCAGGGCTGGCCGTGGCTGGCGCTGGCCGCCTTCATCGGCGGTCTGTCGGCCGCCACCAGCATGATCCTGGTGGAGATGGTGGCGCTCAGCACCATGATCTGCAACGACGTCGCCGTCCCGCTGCTGATGGCGCTGCGCCCGGACGACCGGCGGCTGCGCGACGATCCGGCAGGGATCCTGCTGCTGGTGCGGCGGTCGGCGGTGATCGTGCTGGTGCTGCTGTCCTATGGCTGCTACCGGCTGATCGGCCCGGCCTTTCCGCTGGCGACCATCGGCATGATGAGCTTCACCGCGGTGGCGCAGTTCGCCCCGGCCCTGCTGGGCGGGCTGATCTGGAGCCGCGCCAGCCGGAGCGGCGCCTTCGCCGGCATCTGCGCCGGCTTCGTCGGCTGGGCCTACACCATGCTGCTGCCGTCCTTCGCCGATGCCGGATGGCTGGCCTCCAGCGCCCTGCGCGAGGGGCCCTTCGGCCTGACCGGCCTCAGCCCGGTGGCGCTGGCCGGCATCGCCGGCATCGACCCGCTGACCAACGCCGCCCTGTGGAGCCTGGGGCCGAACCTCCTGCTGTTCGTCGTGGTCTCGCTGCTGACCCGCCCGTCGACGCTGGAGCGCCAGCAGGCCGCCCGCTTCATGAGCCTGCGCCGCGCCTCCGACGGCGAGCCGCACGGACCGCGCGGCGCCACGCTGGCCGACCTGCACGATCTGGCCCTGCGCTATGTCGGACAGTCGCGCGCCGATGCCGCCTTCCGCCGCTTCACCGGCGTGGCCGATGGCGATCTGCGCACCGCGCTGCTGATGCGCACCGACGGCGAGGCGATCCAGCTGACCGAGCGTCTGCTCGCCGGCGCCGTCGGGTCGGCGTCGGCCCGCGTCGTGGTGGCCGGATTGCTGTCCGACCGCCGGCTGTCGCGCACCGACGCGCGGTCGATCATCGACGAAGCCTCGCGCGCCATCCTGAAGCAGCACGAGCTGCTCCGCGCCACCGTGGAGAATGTGCCCCAGGGCATCGCCGTGTTCGACGAGGACTGGCGCGTCGCCACCTGGAACAACCAGTTCGTCGTCCTGCTGGAACTGCCGGACGGCTTCGTCCAGGTCGGCACCTCGTTGCAGGACATCGTCGGGCTGATCGCCCGGCGCGGCGAATATGGCCGCAACGGTGAGATCGAGACCCTGCTGGAACGCCGGTCCGATCCACGCCGCCGCAACAAGCCCGACGTCTATGAGCGGGTGCGGCCCGACGGCACGGTGCTGGAGATCGCCACCAACCCGATGCCGGGTCAAAGGCCCGGTGGCGGCGGCGGCTTCGTCGCCGTCTACACCGACGTCACCGAACGCCACCGCGCCGCCGCCGCCCTGCGCGAGGCCAACGAAACGCTGGAACGCCGCATCGAGGAGCGAACCCACGCCCTGTCGGAGGCGAAGGCGGAGGCTGAGCGCGCCAACCGCGGCAAGACCCGCTTCCTGGCCGCCGCCAGCCACGACCTGCTGCAACCGCTGCACGCCGCCCGGCTGTTCCTGTCGGCTCTGGGCGAACGCAACGGCGACAGCGCCATCCGCCAGATCGACACCTCGCTGCGGTCGGTCGAAACGATCCTGGGCGATCTGCTGGACGTGTCGAAAATCGACAGCGGCGTGGTGAAGCCGAACCCAGTGCCGATGCGGATCGAGGAACTGCTGAAGCCACTGGGCGAGGAGTTCACCGTGCTGGCCAGTCGCCACGGGCTGGGGCTGCGGGTGGTCGACTGCTCCGCCATCGTCCGCAGCGACCCGACGCTGCTGCGGCGCATCCTGCAGAACTATCTCGCCAACGCGGTGCGCTACACCCGCACCGGCCGCATCCTGCTGGGTTGCCGGCGTCGCGGGAACTTCCTGTCCATCGAGGTGTGGGACACCGGCCCCGGCATCCCCGAACACAAGGTGCCGGAAATCTTCATGGAGTTCCGCCAGCTCGACAACGACGGCGACGATCGGGGCGACCGCGGCAAGGGGCTTGGACTTGGCCTCGCCATCGTCGAGCGTCTGGCCGGCATCCTCGGCCACACGGTGCAGGTGCGCTCCAAGGTCGGGCGGGGCAGCGCCTTCTCCGTGCTGGTGCCGCTGACCGACGAGCCGGTCGCCGCTCGTGCCGTCGTGGTCCGCCCGCGCGGCCGCGATCTGCGCGGCGTGCTGGTCCTTTGCCTGGAGAACGAGCCGGCCATCGCCCGCGCCACCGAGGATCTGCTGTCCAGCTGGTCCTGCCGCGTCGTCACCGCCGTCGCCCCCGACCTTGCGTTGGAGAAGCTAGAAGGACGGACGCCCGACGTGATCCTGACCGACTACCACCTCGACCGCAGCCTGACCGGCGTGGAGGCTTTGCGGACCCTGCGCGCCTCGCTGGGCAGCGACATCCCCGCCGCCGTGGTCACCGCCGACCGCGACGCCGCCGTGCGCGAGGACATCGAGGCGGCCGGCTGCCGGCTGCTGTACAAGCCGGTGCGTCCGGGCGCGCTGCGGGCATTGCTGGGCCAGCTGCTCGCCGAAAGGCAGCGGATGGCCGGTTAGCCACGCTGAAATTAAACCGTACAGAAATTGAGATTATTGACGGTTGAGACGCGGAGCCATACGGTTCCGGGGCATCGACCGTCACGGCCAGCCTTGGAGCTTCCGGTCAACGGACTCCACGATCCGAACAGGCCCCGTCAGGCAGGATGCGAATACTGGGGAGGCGCTCTGCGGCTTCGTCCGGAACCGTCGGGAGGACTCGGTTCCACAAAAGGACGCAGCGGCGGCGCCGACGACAGGTATTGACGTGCAATGACGGAACGAAAGGATTGCCCTTCCATGGTGAATCCCACGGCGGCAAATTCCACGACACATTCGACTGCGGAACTTGAGGCGCTGCTGATGCAGCGTCCGCTGACCGATGCCGAGCTTCAGGCGACGGCGGAAGCGGCGGCGGATTTCCGCATCCTCCCCGATGCCACGGTGATCAAGATTGGGGGACAGAGCGTCATCGACCGCGGCCGGGCGGCGGTCTACCCGCTGGTGGACGAGATCGCGGCGGCGCGCAAGGCCCACAAGCTGCTGATCGGCACCGGCGCCGGCACCCGCGCCCGGCACCTCTACTCCATCGCCGCCGGCCTCGGCCTGCCGGCGGGCGTGCTGTCGCAGCTCGGCGCCTCGGTCGCCGACCAGAATGCCGCCATGCTGGGGCAGCTCCTCGCCAAGCACGGCGTCTCCGCGGTGGACGGCGCCGGCCTGTCGGCGGTTCCGCTCTATCTGGCGGAGGTGCATGCCGTGGTCTTCAGCGGCATGCCGCCCTACACGCTGTGGATGCGTCCTCCGGCCAACGGGGTGATCCCGCCCTACCGCACCGACGCCGGTTGCTTCCTGGTCGCCGAACAGTTCGGCTGCAAGCGGATGATCTATGTGAAGGACGAGAACGGGCTCTACACCGCCAACCCGAAGACGTCCAAGGATGCGACCTTCATTCCCAAGATTTCGGTCGACGAGATGAAGGCGAAGGGACTTCAGGACTCGATCCTGGAATTCCCGGTGCTCGACCTGCTGAAGGCCGCGCGCCATGTCCGCGAGGTGCAGATCGTCAATGGTCTGGTCCCCGGCAACCTGACCCGCGCACTCGCCGGCGAGCATGTCGGCACCATCATCACCGCGAGCTGAGGAGCCGGGACATGTCCGAGACCATCAACACCATCAAGCATGTGGCCTCGCCGCTCGCGCGGCAGACCCTTCTCAACGACGATCTGACCCGTCCGGTCGCCGGCGGCCGGCCGATCGCGCTGCTGCCCTGGCTGCATGTGGTGAAGATCGGCGGCCGGTCGATCATAGACCGCGGCCGCGACGCGATCCTGCCGGTCGTCGAGGAAATCCGCCGCATCCTGCCGGAACACCGCCTGCTGATCCTGACGGGGGCCGGTATCCGCGCCCGCCATCTCTACAGCGTCGGGCTCGATCTGGGCCTGCCGGTCGGCTCGCTGGCGCCGCTGGCGGCGAGCGAGGCCGGACAGAACGGCCATATCCTGGCCTCGCTGCTGGCACCGGACGGCGTCTCCTATGTGGAGCATCCGACCATCGCCAGCCAGTTGGCCGTCCATCTGTCGGCCGCCCGCGCGGTGGTGGGCAGCGCCTTCCCGCCCTATCACCATCACGAATTCCCGACCTCGCGCATTCCGTCCCACCGGGCCGACACCGGGGCCTTCCTGCTGGCCGACGCGCTGGGGGCCGCCAGCCTGACCATCGTCGAGGATGTGGACGGTATCCACAGCAACGATCCCAACGGTGCGGACGGTGCCGTGGCCCGTCTGCTGCCGGAAATCACGGCTGCCGATCTGGCCGCCCATGACGGTCCCCTGCCGGTGGACCGGGCTTTCGTCGAGGTGCTGGCGAATGCCCGTCACATCACCCGCGTCCAGCTGGTGAACGGCCTGGTTCCGGGACGGCTGACCGCCGCACTGCGCGGCGAGCATGTCGGCACCATGATCCACACCGGCGCCCGCCGGGGTTGACGGCCGGGGATTGAAGTCAGGGCAGCGGGCGTACCGGCGGCGATCCGGTGCGCCCGCCTCTACTCCGCCGGTGGCGGCGATACGGCGGACAGCACCAATTGGCTCGCCAACGCAGTGGCCTGGGTGTGGGTCAACACGCCCAGGCTGCCGGCTGCTTTACAAACCGGTTCGTCCGGGCGCGCTGCGGGCATTGTTGGGGCAGTTGCTGGCGGATGGGCAGCGGGTAACGGGGTAAAAACGCATAGATTTTCTCCCCAGGGTTGGATTTTCCCAACCTTGGTGATAGAATATTATCAAGGAGCACCCAGCCACCGTTCTGAAACGGGGATGTTATGACGATCACGGCAACCAGTTCTGGATCGGCACTGATCGGAGAGCTCCGCGACCAGTTCAAGAGCGGATTCGCAGCGGCGAGGAAGGCATTCCAGGAAACCGGTCACATCGTGGGCGTGTCCCAGAGCTTCACCTCGGCCGACGGCAACGTAACGATCAGCCTGAGCGGCCGCAAGCTGAACGACGGCCGCGAGGTTCTCGAGTCGCGCTACAGCATCGACGGTACAGAGGGAGCCACACTCGGCAAAACCCTGACTGGCGGCATCGATGACCTGACCGGGCTGCCCTACTCGCCCGACACGGAATATGGGGGCCGGGGAGGCAGCGGCTCCAACGTGATCGGCAGCCTCGACGACATCGATGCTTTTGAAAAGAATGTTGTCGACGGTGCGTTGGAAAGCCAAGACGAAGTCGATTCCCACCTCACCAGTTGGGTCATCAACGGAAAAATCTTTTCCTCGCGTGAGGAATTTCGTGCCTACAACCGTGTCGAGGCTGTCGGACGCAAGGCCGCGGACACGCTCATGAGCAAGCTGACGTTCAAGAGCCTCAATGATGAATCGGAATTCTACGCAAAGCTGAACAAGGGGATTTCAAAGCTGCTGCACGACGGCAATCCAGACGATCTGTTCGATGCTCTGAAAGATGTGCCAACCGACCAGCTGGCTAAAGCCGCGAAGGCGCTGACTGGCAGCGATCCCTCGAACAAACGCATAGCCAAGACACTCAACGATTACATCGACGCGCGCAAAGCGCATGATGCCTCCAAGGGCACCACACCGATGCAGAGCCTGAATCTGCTCGTGTAACGAACAAGCAGGCGCCGTCGGTCACAAACTGGCCCCATTGTCCTGCTGGCCGACCGTCACCGATACTCGGCTGGCCGGAAGAATGCCGATATCCAAGACGGCCAGCCACCTGCACGCCCGTAACCGCGCAGCCTCCTCATCCACGCCCTGCAGGACCGACCGCCAACCATGGGCAGCAAGGCCGCACGCTCACTCCACCGGCGGCGGCGGTACGGCGGACAGTGCCAATTGGCTCGCAAGCACGGCGGCCTGGGTGCGGGTCAGCACGCCCAGCTTGCGCAGAATCGTGGTGACGTGCGCCTTCACCGTCGTTTCGGCGACGTTCATCTCATAGGCGATCTGTTTGTTCAGCTTGCCTTCGGCGATGCCGGCCAGGACGCGGAGCTGCTGGGGCGTCAGGGTGGCGGCGCGCTGGGCCGGGTCGGGGGCTTCGGTTTCGGGTCCGCCGTTGATCTCCGGCAGCCACAGTTCGCCGTCTAGCACGGCGTGGATCGCTTCGACGATCTGGGTGTTCGGCGCCGATTTGGGCACGAAGCCAGAGGCGCCATAATCGATGGAGCGTTGGATCGTCACCGGATCCTCCGATGCCGAGACCACGATCACCGGGATCGCCGGGTGTTCGGACCGCAGCATCATCAGGCCGATCAGGCCGCTCATGCCGGGCATGTGCAGGTCCAGCAGGATGATGTCCGGCGGCTCCCCAGTGTCCAGCAGCGGCTTGATCTGGTCGAACCGCGACGCTTCCAGAATCACGGCGCCGGCAATCGCCTGACCGATGGTCTGGGTCAAGGCGGTACGCATCAGCGGGTGGTCGTCGGCAATCAGGATGCGGTGCGACATTGATTTTCCGAGAATGGAATTTCCGGACAAGGATAGTCCGGGTTTAAAACGGTTCCACCAGTATCCCCTTGCAGCCGACCGTTGACAACTGCGCCCAATGCCGCGCGTCGACGTTTCCGATGGATTTCCCTTCATCCGTCCGCGGACGGAATGGCACCGGCGCTGGTGCGTTCGTGGATGGCCTGACGGCGGAAGCGGTACAGCTCGGCCGGCCGGCCTCCGGTCTGGCTTTCATACTGGCCGGTGGGCTCGACGAAGCCGCCGGTGATCATCAGGCGGCGGAAATTCTGCTTGTGGACCCGTTCGCCCGACAGCGCCTCCACCACCAGCTGGAGCTGATGCAGGGTGAAGGTCGGCGGCAGCAGTTCGAACACGATGGGGCGGTAGCGCAGCTTGCCGCGCAGCCGCTCCAGCGCGGTTGCCAGGATGCGCCGGCCGTCGCGCGCCATCGGCCGGCCGAGCGCGCGCGGCATCGGCCCGCCGGCCGACACCGACGGGTCGATCCGGGCGGTAAGGTCGCGGTCGCGGAAGGACTCCACCACCAGCCCGGCCTCGTAGAGCAGTTCGAACCGCTCCAGCACGCGTTCCATGTCCCAGTCGGCGCCGTCCAGGCCGAAGGCCATCTGGGCGCGCTCGGCCCGGCGCAGCCGGGTCTCCTCGTCGGGCGCCGAAGCGATCCAGCCGCCAAGCGCCGGGGCGATGACAGCATCCAGCAGCGGCGGGCGCTGATCGCGCCAGTCCTCCCACGGGAAATGGTCGTAAAGATCGCGCCATTCGGCCGAGCCGCCGCCGCCCAGGGGGCCATCCCGGACCAGCGCCAGATAACCGACCACGACCGAGCGCGGACCGCCGAACAGCTCATGCGGGTCGCGGTAACGGTCGCCGAAGGTGTAGAGCTGCTCGACATAGCGGAGCGCCAGGCCCGACAACCCCTCCGCCACCGCGCGAACGCCGTCCTGCAGGGTGCGGAAACGGTCGGGCTCGAAGGGCGCGCCGGGCAGCGCGTCGCGATGCGGCAACGGCTCGTCACCGCGCCGGTGGTTGTCCGGCACGGTGAAGCCGCTGCGCACCGTCACGACGCGCGGCGTCCCGCCGGTCACCGCCACGATGGCGACCGACAGGCCCAGTTGGAGAGATTGGGTCACGGTGCGCCCCTCTCCTTTCGAAGAGGGGGCGTCCGGCGGTGTGGGATCAACGCTTGTCCAACGGGACGAAGGAACGGGCGGCGTGGCCGGTGAAAAGCTGGCGGGGGCGGCCGATCTTCTGGGCCGGATCCTCGATCATCTCCTTCCACTGGCTGATCCAGCCGACGGTGCGGGCCAGCGCGAACAGCACGGTGAACATGCTGGTCGGGAAGCCCATCGCCTTCAGGATGATGCCCGAGTAGAAATCGACGTTCGGATAGAGCTTCTTCTCGATGAAATACTCGTCCGACAGGGCGATCCTCTCCAGCTCCATCGCGATGGCCAGATGCGGCTCGTCCTGGATGCCCAGCCGGTCGAGAACCTGATAACAGGTCTCGCGCATGATCTTGGCGCGCGGATCGTAGTTCTTGTAGACCCGGTGGCCGAAGCCCATCAGGCGGAAGCTGTCGTTCTTGTCCTTGGCGCGGCGGACGAACTCGGGGATACGCTCCACCGAGCCGATCTCATCCAGCATCTTCAGCACGGCCTCGTTCGCACCGCCATGGGCCGGACCCCACAGGGCCGCGATGCCCGACGCGATGCAGGCGAACGGGTTGGCGTGCGACGAGCCGGCCAGACGGACGGTGGAGGTCGAGGCATTCTGCTCGTGGTCGGCATGCAGGATGAAGATCTTGTCCATCGCTTCCGACAGGACCGGATCGACCTTCCATTCCTCGCACGGCGTGCCGAACGTCATGTAGAGGAAGTTCTCCGCGTAGGACAGGTCGTTGCGCGGATACATGAAGGGCTCGCCGACCGTGTATTTGTGGGCCATGGCGGCCATGGTCGGCATCTTGGCGATCAGGCGGTGCGCCGCGATCTTGCGCTGCACCGGATCGAAGATGTCGGTGGAGTCGTGATAGAAGGCCGACAGGGCGCCGACGACGCCACACATGATCGCCATCGGGTGGGCGTCGCGGCGGAAGCCGCTGTAGAACTTGGCCAGCTGCTCGTGCACCATCGTGTGGTAGGTGATGGTGCGCTCGAAATCGGCCTTCTGCTGCGGGTTGGGCAGTTCGCCGTTCAGCAGCAGATGGCAGACCTCAAGGAAATCGCAATTCTCGGCAAGGTCGGCGATGGCATAGCCGCGGTGCAGCAGGATGCCCTCGTCGCCATCGATGTAGGTGATGGCCGAATCGCAGGCGGCGGTGGAGGTGAAGCCGGGGTCGTACGTGAAATAGCCGGTTTCGGCGTAGAGCTTGCGAATGTCGATCACGTTGGGACCGGTGGACCCGCCGAGCAGCGGCAGCTTCAAAGTCTTGCCGGTGGCGTCGTCGGTCAGCGTGACGGTGCCGACCTGGGTCACATCGCCATGCGGCGTGTGCTTGCTCGATTCCATGACCTTTTCACACTCCTTGCTGGCCGGCTGGGCGGCGGCTCGCGGCCTCCGCTGCCGGACCTTGGTGGTTGGCCCGACTTTGGCACGCATTGGGTCTGCGCGCTTCGGCACCTGCGGGGCGCCGCGCCGTCTTCTCCCGGTCCCCTTGGACGGAGACGTCTTCCTTCAACCCTCCGAAGGATAGGCCGGATGCGGAACACGCACCCATCCTGGTCGTTGACTCCTCCGGAAGATTGCAGAGGCAGAAGATAGCAGAGGACATCATGACCGACACGCCTCAAACGCGCACCCCCTCCGAAGGAATGCCCCAGCCGAAGAAATCCGGGGTGAAATCCGGGGCGGACACCCATGACCAGACCCCGGCCGGCGAGCGCTCCCCGCGCGAGGACATGACGAAAACGCCGGGCGACGGCACGTTGCAGGATGCCACCCCGGCCGGATTGTCGTCGAAGGAACTGCGGGAGCGGGCGGAGGACACCGACGGCTCGACCCAGCCCGGCACCGGCTGACTCGAGGGCCGGAGGACGTCAGGCCACCGGCGGTGAAACGCCGGTGCGCTCGCGCAGGGTCCGCTCCAGCCGTGTGGCCTCGCGCAACAGGACCGGCAGGAGCCTGGCCGCCTGATCCCTGTCGCCGTTGCGGCAGAGAACCTCCATCCGCCAGGCGATGTGCATGACCGCCATGCCGCCGAAGCTGCCGGCGAGACTGGACAGGTCGTGCGCCTCCTGGGCCAGTGCGCGCAGGTCGACGGTGCCGGCCGGCATGGCGTTCGCCATGGCGGACAGCCGTTCCAGCCGGTGCGAGACATCCTCAAGGAAACTGTCAACGATCAGCGCCAAGCTGTCGGCGCCCACCGTCTCCACCAGATCGTCCAGCACCGCCTCGTCCAGCACCTCGCCGTCCTCGCCGCTGCCGTCATCGATTTCGGGGGCGCTGCCCTTACCGTTTCCACCACCCGACTCCGCCGCAGCGGCCGGCGGTTCCACCGTGCCGATCCAGCGATCCAGCGCGGACAGCAACCCGGCGCGGCTGATCGGCTTGGTCAGATAATCGCTCATCCCCGCACGCAGGCACAGCTCGCGCGTGCCGGGCATGGCATCGGCGGTCAGGGCGATGATGGGCAGGCAGGCCAGCGCACCGCCGCGCGCGCGGATCGCCTGGGCAGCCTCCAGCCCGTCCATTCCCGGCATCTGGACATCCATCAGCACCAGATCGATGCCGCCGCGGCAGGCCGCCGCCACCGCCTGCTCGCCATCCTCCGCCACCTCCACCGTGTAGCCCAGCCGGCGCAGCAGGGTGGTGGCGAACAGCTGGTTGGTGCGGTTGTCCTCCGCCAGCAGGATGCGGCCGCGGCGGGGCACCTCCTCCACCTTCGCTTCGGCCGATGGAGCGGCAGACGTGGCGGGGGCCGCAGCGGCGAACAGCCCGGTCAGGCAGGCGGCTAGCGAACTCTGGCGCAGCGGACGGTTCAGGGTCGCATGGGCCAAGCCGGGCGCCGGTCCGCTTTCGCTGCGCACCGCCGGCCCCAGCGTGACGATCAGCACGCGCCGCGTCCCGATCAGCGCCGGGTCGCCGGCAACCGTCGCCAGCAGTGCTTCGCCGCCCATGCCGGGCATGGTCTGGTCGGCCAGCACCACGTCGAAGGGACGGCCCCCGGCCGCCCCGCGCCGCAACGCCTCCAGCGCGTCGGACCCGTTCTCCACGCAGGCCGGCCGGGCACCCAGGCTGTCGAGCATCGAGGCCAGGACCCGGCGGTTCACCGCCAGATCGTCCACCACCAGCACGCTGCGCCCGGCCAGCGGCTGTTCGGCCGGCGGCAGAGCCTCTTCCGACAGGGCCAGCGGCAGGTCGACCAGGAAACGGCTGCCGATGCCCAGGCTGCTTTCCACCGCGATGCTGCCGCCCATCAGTTCCGACAACTGGCGGCAGATCGCCAGCCCAAGGCCGGTTCCGCCGAACTTGCGGGTGATCGAGCCGTCCACCTGCTGGAACTTGTTGAACAGGGTCGGCATCGCCTCGGCGGGGATGCCGATGCCGGTATCCGTCACGGTGATGCGCAGCACCAGATGGGCGTCGGTGGCGTCCAGCACTTCCAGCTCCACCGCGACGGAGCCCCGGTCGGTGAACTTCACCGCGTTGCCGACCAGATTGACCAGAATCTGCCGGATGCGCGTCGGATCGCCCAACAGGGTGCGGCGCAGCAGCGGATCGATGTAGAAGCCGATCTCGATCCCCTTCTCGTGCGCGCGGGGCGTCAGCAGTTCCACCACCCCTTCCACCAGATCGGCGGCGTCGAAGGGCAGCGTTTCGATGGTGACGCGGCCGGCCTCCAGCTTGGAGATGTCGAGGATGTCGTTGATGATGGTCAGCAGCGCATTGGACGAGCTGCGGATGGCCTGGGCGAACTGGCGCTGCTCGTCGGTAAGCGGGGTGTCGAACAGCAGCTCCGTCATGCCCTGGATGCCGTTCATCGGTGTGCGGATCTCGTGGCTCATCGCCGCCAGGAATTCCGACTTCGCCTGGGTCGCCGCCTCGGCACGGGCGCGCAGAGTGTCGGCCTCCTCGCGGGCGGCGTCGAGCCCTTCGGCCAGCGCGCACATGTCGGCGGCCTGACGCTGCAACTCCGCCTCGAAGCGCTTGCGTTCGGTGATGTCGGTGCGGGTGCAGACCAGCGAACCGTTGCTGGTCCGGTTCTCCGCCACCACGATCCAGCGGCCGTCGGGCAGTTCCCGCTCGAACGGCGCACCGGGATTGCGGTGCTGGGCCAGTTCGGCCTGGATCCAGGCTTCGTCGCTCGGCCCGTCCGGATTGCCGGCGAACTCGCCGTTCGCCACGGCGGCGCGCAGAATATCTTCGAACGGGCGGCCGGGGACCATCAGCGGCGCCGTCAGCGGATGGGCTTCGCGATAGCGCTCGTTGCACAGGATCAGCCGGTCGTCGGCATCGAAATAGGCCAGCCCCTCCGGCACCGCCTCGATCGCATCGTCCAGCGTCTGCTTGGCGAGCCTCAGCTCCTCTTCCGTCAGTTTCTCGCGCGTGATGTCGGTGTGGGCGCCGACCATGCGCACGACGCGGCCCTCGGCGTCGCGGATGTGGGTGGCGCGGCTGAGGATGTAGACGGTGTGGCCCTGCTTGTGGCGGAAGCGCTGGACCGCCTCGAATTTCGGGATCAGCCCGGCATTGTAGGCGCGGACCATCTCCAGCGCGGCGATCCGGTCCTCCTCGAAGATCAGCCCGGCCCACATGTCCAGGCTATTCTCCAGTTCGCCGTCGCGGTAGCCGAGCTGCTCCTTCCAGGTGGGGGAGAACCAGATCCCGCCGCCTTCCAGATTCCAGTCCCAGATGCCGTCCCGCGTCGCCTGGACGGTCAGATCGAGAAGCTCGCGGTTCGACCGCAGCTCCGCCTCCTCCCGCTTGGCGTCGGTGATGTCCTGGACCACGCCGAGCAGGCCGACCGGCCGGCCGTCGTCGCCGCATTCGGCCATGCCGCGGACGAAGACATGGCGCAGCGCCCCGTCGGGCCGGATGACGCGGGCCTCGATTGAAAACCCCTCGCCGGTCTTCCGTGCCCGCTCGACCAGAGCGGCCAGCGGCTTGCGGTCGTCGGGGTGGTAGCAGGCGCGCGACAGCTCGACAGTCGGCTGTTGCTGCTGCGGCGGCAGGCCCAGGATGCGATAGACCTCGTCGGACCAGCGGCGGGCATCGGTGACGAAATCGATGTACCAGTGGCCGAACTGGCCGATCTCCTCGGCGAGGTTCAGCAGGCGCGAGCGGTCGCGCAGCTCCGCTTCCGCCCGCTCGCGCCGGGCAACCTCGCGGCGCAGCGTCATCTCGTCCACCACCAGCCGGGCGAGCTGGGCCAGCGTCTCCGCCTCGCGGGCATCGAAGCCGTCACGCGGCCTGTCGTCGATGACGCACAGCGTCCCCAGCGTCCGCCCGTCCGCCACCAGCGGCGCACCGGCATAGAAGCGGATGTGGGGGTCGCCGGTGACCAGCGGATTGCCGGCGAACCGCCGGTCCTCGGTCGCGTCGGGAACCACCAGCACGCCGTCGTCCAGAATGGCATGGGCGCAGAAGGCGAAGTCGCGGTGGGTTTCCGTCGCCTCCAGCCCGGCGCGGCTCTTGAACCACTGGCGGTCGCGGTCGATCAGCGACACCAGCGCGATGCGGGTCCGGAAGAAATGCTGGGCCAGCCGGGTGATGTTGTCGAACCCCGGCTCGGGCGGCGTATCGAGGATGCAGTAGGAGTGCAGAACCGCCAGCCGGCCGCTCTCATCGGGCGGCAGGGCCGCCGGCACCGGCCCTTCGACCGGATCCGCACTCACGCAGCCGTCTCCCCGGCGCTGCGGCCGTCGGCGATACGCCACTGCTGGAGCTTGCGGTAGATGGTGGAGGGGCTGATTTCCAGCATCAGGGCGGCGCGTGGCACATCGTCGCCGGTCAGCCGCAGCGCCTTCTGGATCATCTCCTTCTCGACCTGCCACAATGGCTGCACGGCATCGTCCCCCTCCGGCAGGTCGGCGGACGGCGAACCGGAGGCGGCGCAGGAAGCCGCATCCGGGCCGCTCATCGGCGGCAGCATGTCCAGGGTGACCTGCGGCCCGTCGTTCAGGACCACGACGTTGCGGACGACGTTCTGCAATTGCCGCACATTGCCCGGCCAGTCATGGGCGCGCAGCCTCGCCTCCACCTCCGGCGTGAAGGCCGCCAGCGCCTTTCCCTCCTCCCGCGCATAGTCGAACAGGAAGGTGCGGGCGATCTCGATCACGTCGTCGCCGCGGTCGCGCAGCGGCGGCAGGGCCAGCGGGATGACGTGCAGACGGTAGTAGAGATCCTCCCGGAAACGGGCGGCCTGCACCTCCGCCAGCGGATCGCGGTTGGTGGCGGCGACGAAGCGCACATCCACCCGCTCCTCCCGGCCGCTGCCGACGGGGTTGACCGTGCCGGTCTGGACGAAGCGCAGGAGCTTGCTCTGCAAGTCGAACGGCATCTCGCAGATCTCGTCCAGGAACAGCGTGCCGCCGTCGGCCAGCAGCGCCGCACCCGGCCGGTCGCCGGACGCACCGGTGAAGGCGCCCTTCACATGGCCGAAGATCTCCGATTCCAGCAGGTCCTTGGGGATCGCGGCACAGTTCAGCGCGACGAAGGCGCCGTCGCGCCTGGGGCTGGCGCGGTGGATGGCCTGGGCCGCCACCTCCTTGCCGGTCCCGCTTTCGCCGGTGATGAAGACGTTGGCCCGGCTGGCCGCCACGCTCTCGATCGTCCGGTAAACCGCCTGCATCTCGGGCGAGCTGCCGATGAAGCCATGGAAGCGCCCGCGGTCCAGATCCTTGCGGTATCCCTCCACCATGCGGGCCAGGGTCCGCCGTTCCAGCGCGTTGCGCAGGGTCAGATTGAGGCGGTCGGCGTTGAAGGGCTTCACGATGAAATCGAAGGCGCCGAGCTTCATCGCCTCCACCGCCAGATCGATGGAGCCATGGGCGGTGATGATGACCACCGACACGCTTGCGTCACGGGCATGCAGCGCCTGCAACACCTCCAGCCCGTCCATGTCCGGCAGCTTCAGGTCGAGGATCACCGCGTCGGGCGGGGAGGCCGCCGCCGCGTCCAACGCTTCGCCCCCGCGGGTGCAATGCACGACCTCGTGCGCGTCGGCGCGCAGGAACTCGATGTAGAGCTTGGCGAGCGGGACCGTATCCTCAATCAGCAGGATCCGGCGCTTCTTGGAAGTGGACAAGGAAGACAAGGGCGGCACTCGGGCAGAGTGGATAAGGCAAGTCCAGTCAGGCAGACGGCGACACTGAGCAATGCCACAGTGTAACCCGGCCAAAGGCTTGCCGCCAGTCAGGGCAATCCCACAGACATAGGACCTTCGCCATGACGCCCCGCCGGGCGGAGATCCGGAGCGGTCCGGGTCCTCTCACACACCGCTGTCGATCAGGTCGGTCCGGCCGATCCGCCGCAGCGAGACCTGGACGCGGGCGTTGTGCTCGCGGATCTCGCGCAGGGTCTGCAAGGTGAACTCCACATGGCCCTCGGCCGCCGCACTCGCAGCATCCGCGTCGCCGTCCAGCACCGCATTGGCGATGGCCAGATGCTGTTGCAGCAGCAGTTCGCGCACGCCCGGCCGGGAATAGAGGTCGGTGCGGTTGTAGAACACGTCGTTGCGCAGCAGGTCGGACAACGTCCGCATGATGTGCAGCATAACGACGTTGTGCGCTGCCTCGTAGATCGCCAGATGCAGGTCGGCGTCCGAATCCGCCTCTTCCGAACTGTCGTCCTTGCCGTGGGCGGCCTGCATCCGGGCGACGATGGTGCGGATGCCGTCGCGGTCGAGGTCGGTCGCCCGCTGGGCCGCGAGCCCGGCCGCAGCCGCTTCGATGGAACGGCGGAACTCCAGATAGTCGAAGGACGCGTCCGGCTTGTTGCGCATCAGCGTCATCAGCGGATCGGCGATCTGCGACAGGAAGCTGGCGACATGAGTGCCGCCGCGCCCGCTGACCAGCAGGCCGCGCTCCTCCAGCTTGGCGATGGCGTCGCGCAGCGACGGGCGCGACACGTCCAGCTTCACCGCCAGTTCGCGCTCGGCCAGCAGCTTCTCCCCCGGACGCAGCGCACCTTCCAGAATCAGCCGTTCCAGATGCTCGGCAATGGCGTCGGCCAGCTTGGCCGGTTTGATCGTCCCCTGCATTGGGTGGGCGGCCTCTCCCTGTGCGTCGCGATCCTCTTCAATAGCGATGGACGGAACAGGCGTCCAGAGCGGCGGCGGCCGGCAAGGCCGCACCCCCCTACCAAAGTTGGTCGGCTGACAAACGATTCAGCCATTGCACAGTCTGGTAAAATATTTTATCCAACGCTCACCGTATGGATAAGAGATGTCCATCGCCGCCGGACTGGCAAGGGGTCTTCCCCAAACCGGCCGGGGCGGAAAGTGCATCCATAACGTACCGGGACAGGACGGACCAGCACCCGCAAGGGCGCATCCGCACCGCGAGCATCGGGGCCGCAAGACCCCGGCGGCGGTGAACGCCTCCGCTTTGCCGACATCCGGCCTTCCTCCCGCGCCGTCCTCCAGGCGCGGGCAGGCCGGATGCGTGCAAAATCGGCCCTCCTTCTCCCGGGACACCGTTCGGACCGACATCACTCCCCGAGAAGGAGCCCCCTGACGATGAGCTGGTCGCAAGTCTACGACCCGATGAACAACATCTGGCTGTCGACGCTGTTCGCGTCGCTGCCGGTCCTGGTGATGCTGGGCGGTCTCGGCATCTTCCATATGAAGGCTCACCGCGCCGCCCTGCTGGGTCTGGCGACGGCGCTGGCGGTGGCCGTCGCCGTGTTCGGCATGCCGGTGGCGATGGCGGGAAAGACCGCGCTGCTGGGTGCGGCTTACGGTCTGCTGCCGATCGGCTGGATCGTCGTCAACATCATCTTCCTCTATCACCTGACCGAGCAGCGCGGGCAGTTCAAGATCCTGCAGGAAAGCATCACCGGCATCACCAACGACCGCCGGCTCCAGCTCCTGCTGATCGCCTTCTGCTTCGGTGCCTTCTTCGAAGGAGCGGCCGGTTTCGGCACGCCGGTCGCCGTCACCGGCGCCATGCTGATCGGGCTGGGCTTCACCCCGCTGGCCGCCTCGGGCCTGTCGCTGATCGCCAACACCGCCCCGGTCGCCTATGGCGCGCTCGGCACGCCGGTGCTGGCGCTGGCGGCGGTCACCGGCCTGCCGCTGCTGGACCTGTCGGCGATGATCGGCCGGCAGTTGCCCTTCTTCTCGGTGCTGGTGCCGTTCTGGCTGATCGTCGCCTTCGCTGGCTGGCGCGGCATGATCCAGATCTGGCCGGCCATCCTGGTCGCCGGCGTGTCCTTCGCAGTGCCGCAGTTCCTGGTGTCGAACTATCACGGACCCTGGCTGGTCGACGTCGCCGCCGCCATCGTCTCGCTGGTCTCGGTCACCCTGTTCCTGAAGGTCTGGCACCCGAAGGCGATCTGGCACACCGCGGGCGGGGCGTCCGCCATGACGCAGTCCGCCGGTGCCGCCGTGGTCCAGGGCGAGGCCCGCCGCGACCATGGCTACAGCGCCGCGGAAGTCCGCCGCGCCTGGATGCCCTGGGCGATCCTCAGCGTGCTGGTCTTCCTGTGGGGCATCCCCGAGGTCAAGGCCTTCCTCGACGGCGTGTCGATCTTCAAATTCCCGATCGATGGCCTGCACAACATGGTGATGCGCGTTCCCCCGGTGGTTGCCAAGGCCCATCCGGAGGCGGCCGTCTACACCCTGAACTGGCTGTCGGCCACCGGCACCGGCATCTTCATCGCCGCCGTCATCTCCGGCTTCCTGATGGGCTATTCGCCGGTCGAGATGGTGAAGACCTATGGTCGCACCCTTTACGCCATCCGCAACTCGCTGCTGACCATCTCGGCGATGCTGGCGCTCGGCTACACCACCCGCTACTCGGGCCTCGACACCACGCTGGGCCTCGCCTTCGCCAACTCAGGCTTCCTCTACCCGTTCTTCGGCACCTTCCTGGGCTGGCTCGGCGTGGCGCTGACCGGGTCGGACACGGCGTCCAACGTGCTGTTCGGCAGCCTGCAGAAGGTGTCGTCGGAACAGCTCGGCCTGCCGCCGACGCTGATGGCCGCCGCCAACAGCTCGGGCGGCGTGATGGGCAAGATGATCGACGCCCAGAGCATCGTCGTCGCCGCCGTCGCCACCAAGTGGCATGGACATGAGGGCAAGATCCTGCGCTTCGTCATCTGGCACTCTCTGGCGCTGACCGCGCTGGTCGGCCTGCTGGTGATGGCGCAGGCCTATCTCTGGCCCTTCACCGCCATGGTCATCGGCCGCTAAGCGGCCTGTGGTGATCGGCCGCTCAGCAGCCGATCCCTACACCTCCACGTCCTCCTCCCCCAAGCAGGAGCCGCCGCCAATGCTGCCCGCCCCTTACGACCGTGTGCTGGCCGAGCTTCAGTCCGTCATCCCGCAGGCGAGGCTGGTCACCGACCCGCTGCGCACGCTGGCCTACGGCACCGACGCCAGCTTCTATCGGCTGATCCCGAAGATCGTGGCGCTGGTGGAAACGGAGGAGGAGGTGGTGCGGCTGCTGCGCATCACCCGCGGGCACGGCGTGCCGGTGACCTTCCGCGCCGCCGGCACCAGCCTGTCGGGCCAAGCGGTCAGCGACAGCGTGCTGGTGGTGCTGGGGGACGGCTGGCGGGGCTGCACCATCGGCCCGGCCGCGGCCACCGTCACCCTGCAACCCGGTGTGATCGGGGCGGAAGCCAACCGCCGCCTCGCCCCGCTGGGCCGCAAGATCGGCCCCGATCCGGCCTCCATCGCCACGGCGAAGATCGGCGGCATCGCCGCCAACAACGCCAGCGGCATGTGCTGCGGCACCGCGCAGAACAGTTACCGCACGCTGGAGTCGATGCGGCTGGTGCTGGCCGACGGCACGGTGCTGGACAGCGCCGACCCGGCCAGCCGCAGCCGCTTCCGCGACAGCCATGGCCCGTTGCTCGACCGGCTGGCGGCGCTGGGTTCCCGCACCCGCGCCGACGAGGCGCTGGCGACCCGAATCCGCGACAAGTTCCGCATCAAGAACACCACCGGCTACAGCCTGAACGCCTTGGTGGATTACGAGGATCCGGTCGACATCATCCAGCACCTGATGATCGGGTCGGAAGGCACGCTGGGATTCATCTCCACCATCACGCTGCGCACCGTGCCGGAGCATCCGCACAAGGCCAGCGCGCTCCTGTTCTTCCCCGACATCGCCGAGGCCTGCCGCGCGGTGGCCCTGCTGAAGGCCGCCCCGGTCGATGCCGCCGAGCTAATGGACCGCGCCTCGCTCCGCTCCATCCAGGACAAGCCGGGCATGCCGCCGCAGATCCGCGGCTTCGGTCCCGAGGTGGCGGCCGTGCTGGTGGAAACCCGCGCCGAAAACGCCGCGGCGCTGGACTCCAACGTGGCGGAGATCGCCGCGGTGCTGGCCGGCTGCGTCACCATCGGCGATACGGGCTTCACCACCGACACCAAGGCCTGCGAAGGCTTCTGGAAGATCCGCAAGGGCCTGTTCCCGGCGGTCGGCGCCATCCGCCAGACCGGTACCACCGTCATCATCGAGGACGTCGCCTTCCCGCTGCCCCGGCTGGCCGACGCGACGCGCGAATTGCAGGCGCTGTTCGAGCGACACGGCTACCGCGAAGCGATCATCTTCGGCCACGCGCTGGAAGGGAACCTGCACTTCGTCTTCACCCAGGCCTTCGACACCCAGGCGGAGATCGACCGCTACCGCCGCTTCATGGACGATGTCGCGGAGCTGGTGGTCACCCGCTACGACGGCTCGCTGAAGGCGGAGCACGGCACCGGCCGCAACATGGCCCCCTTCGTCGAGATGGAGTGGGGTCCGCAGGCCTACGGGCTGATGAAGGAGATCAAGGATCTCTTCGACCCCGACGGGCTGCTGAATCCGGGCGTCATCCTGAACGGCGACCCGCAGGCCCACCTGAAGAATCTGAAACCGCTGCCGCCGGCCGACCCGCTGGTCGACACCTGCATCGAGTGCGGGTTCTGCGAGCCGACTTGCCCGTCGCACCGCTTCACCCTGTCGCCGCGCCAGCGCATCGTCGGCCGGCGCGAACTGGCGCGGCTGGAAGCCACCGGTGACGATGCCGGGCGCCTGGCCGAGATCGCCGCCGCCTACGACTACCAAGGCATCGACACCTGCGCCGCCTGCGGCCTGTGCGCCACCGCCTGTCCGGTGGGGATCGAGACCGGGCTGCTGATCAAATCCATGCGCGGCGAGCGGCGCGGCGCCGTGGCCCGCAAGGCTGGGGCTCTGGTCGCCGACCATATGGAAGGGACGCTGGGCCTTGCCCGCACCGGCCTGCGTCTGGCCGATTTCGCCCGCCGCACGGTCGGACATGGCGTCGCCGAAGCCGCGGCGCGCGTGCTGACCGGCGGCGCCCTGCCCTCGCTGCCGCGCAGCCTGCCGACCGCCGCGACCTTCTCGCCGAAGGCTGAGACCGTCGTCACCGACGACGATGTGCCGACGGTGGTCTACGCCCCCAGCTGCGTCAGCCGCACCATGGGTCCGGCCGCCGGCGATCCGCAGCAGCGCCCGCTGCCCGAGGTCGTCGAATCGGTGATGCGCAAGGCCGGCTTCCGCATCCTCTATCCGGAAGCGGCGGACGGCCAATGCTGCGGCATGCCGCTGGAAAGCAAGGGGCTGATCGAGGCCGCGGACGCGAAGGCCGACGCCATGCTGGCCGCCCTGTCGAAGGCAAGCCGGGGCGGCCGGTATCCCGTGGTGATGGACACCAGCCCCTGCGCCCTGCGGCTGAAGAAGCGGTTGACCGACGCGGGGCTGCGCATCCTCGACGTGGCGGAGTTCCTCGGCGAGTTCGCCCTGCCCCGCCTGGACATCGCGAAGACGGCGGAGCCGGTGATGCTGCACCTGACCTGCTCCACCCGACGGATGGGTCTGGACGGCGCGCTGACCGCGGTGGCAAAGGCCTGCGCCGAGACGGTGGTGGTGCCGCCCGACGTCGGCTGCTGCGGCTTCGCCGGCGACAAGGGCTTCACCACGCCGGAACTGAACGCCCATGCGCTCCGCCACCTGCCGGCCACGGTGCCGGAGGGCTGCGCGTCGGGCTACTCCACCAGCCGCACCTGCGAGATCGGCCTGTCCGACAAGGCGGGCGTTCCCTACCGGTCCATCGTCTATCTGGTCGACGCCTGTGCGACGGCGAAGGTGGAGGAGAGGGCACGGGTGGCCGAACCGGCCTTCTGAACGACGCCCGCCGACAAGATTATTCCTGAGGAAGCGCCCGATGTCCGCGATCCCCAAACCCTCCCGCGTCTATTACTTCGGCACCTGCCTCGTCGACCTGTTCTTTCCCGATGCCGGGATGGCGGGGATCGAGCTGTTGCAGTCGCAGGGACTGACCGTGGTCTTTCCGCAGGGGCAAAGCTGCTGCGGTCAGCCCGCCTACAATTCCGGCTACCGCGCCGACGCGCTGAAGGTCGCCCGCGCCCAGCTGGACCTGTTCCCCGGCGACGATCCCATCGTGGTGCCGTCGGGCTCCTGCGCCGGCATGATGAAGAAGCATTGGCCCGACCTGTTCCACGGCGAGCCGGACGAAGCCAAGGCGGTGCAGGTTGCGGCCCGCGTCTGGGAGCTGACGCAGTTTCTGGTCCATGTCCTCGACGTCCAGCTCACCGACAGGGGGGAGCCTGTGCGCGTCACCTGGCACGCCTCCTGCCATGCCCAGCGCGAGATGGGCGTGGTCGAAGAGCCGAAGGCGCTGCTACGCCAGCTTGCCAATGTCGAGCTGGTGGAGTTGAAGCGGGAGAAGGAATGCTGCGGCTTCGGCGGCACCTTCGCCGTGCGCCATCCGGAGATCTCCGCCGCGATGGTCGGCGACAAGGTGGCGGACATCGAGGGCACCGGCGCCGCCCGCGTGGTGTCGGGTGACTGCGGCTGCCTGCTGAACATCACCGGCGCGCTGGAAGCCGGGGCCAAGGCTGCACGCGGCCAGCACATCGCCCAGTTCCTGAAGGAGCGCATCCATGGACGGTAACGCACCGGATTTCGCCGCCGCCTCGCACGCGGCGCTGGCCGACCCGCAGTTGCGCGGCAATTTCCGCCGCGCGATGGACGGGCTGATGAGCAAGCGCGCCGCCCAATTTGCCGATGCCGGCGAATGGCATGGCGTGCGGGCGCTGGCCGCCTCGGTCCGGCTGCGCGCCCTGTCGAAGCTGCCGGAACTGCTGGAAAAGCTGGAGGAAAACTGCACCCGCAACGGCATCACCGTCCATTGGGCCGCCACGACGGATGAGGCCAACGCCATCGCCCTCGACATCCTGCACAAGGCGAACGCCAAGCTGGTGGTCAAGGGCAAGTCGATGGTGACGGAGGAGATGCATTTGAATGCCGTTCTGGAAAAGGACGGCATTGAGGTTCTCGAAAGCGACCTCGGCGAATACATCGTGCAGCTGGACGGCACCATGCCGTCGCACATCATTATGCCGGCGATCCACCTGAACACCAAGCAGATCGCCCATCTGTTCAAGCGCAAGATCAAGGACGCCGAGAGCCGCGAGGATGCCGCCTATCTGACCGACCTTGCCCGCCGGGTTCTGCGCGCCAAGTTCCAGGCCGCCGATGTCGGCATGTCCGGCGTCAACGCCGCGGTGGCGGAGACCGGCACCCTCTGCCTGATCGAGAATGAGGGCAACGGCCGCATGTGCACCACGGTGCCGCCGGTCCACATCGCCTTCATGGGGCTGGAGAAGGTGGTGGAAAAGCTGGAGGACGTGCCGCCGGTCATCAGCCTGCTGCCACGCTCGGCCACCGGCCAGCCGATCACCACCTACGTCAACATGATCTCCGGCCCCCGCAAGCCGGGTGAGAAGGACGGCCCGCGCGAGGTGCATCTGGTCATCCTCGACAATGGCCGCTCCAGCATCTACGCCGACCCGGAACTGCGCGACACGCTGCGCTGCATCCGCTGCGGCGCCTGCATGAACCATTGCCCGGTCTACACCAAGGTCGGCGGCCATGCCTATGAGGCGCCCTATCCCGGCCCCATCGGCAAGATCCTGGTGCCGCAGATCGAGGGGTTGGCCAAGCGCGGCGCCATGCCCCACGCCTGCACCATGTGCAACGCCTGCGTCGAGATCTGCCCGGTGAAGATCCCCATCGTCGAGATCATGGGGCGCCTGCGGGTCGAGGCGGTGAAGCCCAGCGGTGCGGTGAAGGACGGGGGCGCCAAGGCCAGCCGGACGGAAGCGATGGTGTGGAGCGGCTGGGCGGCGATGAACGCCTCCCCCACCGCCTACCGCGTCGCCACGCTGGCGATGAGCAAACTCGGCAATGCGGCGCCGTCGTCGCTGCCCATGCTGAAGGAGTGGACGAATGTCCGCACCAAGCCGCGCTTCGCCGGCCGCACCCTGCACGACCTCGCCCGCGCCAAGGGGGTTCCCGATGTCTGACGCCCGCAATTCGATCCTGACGAAGCTGCGCAAGACGCGCGACGCCCACCCGCTGACCCCGCCGGCCTCGGATTTCGCGCCGATCGAAGCGAAACAGTGGGCGGAGGAGGAGCGGCTGCCCCGCATCCGCCGCCTGATGGAGGCGGTGCATACCGAGTTTCTCGACGCTGCCGAGGCCGATTGGCCGGCGGTGCTGCGCGAGTTCCTGACGCGCGAGGGGGTGGGGTCGCTGGTCTACGCGCCGGAGACTGAGGCGGGGAAGCGGCTGGTCGAGGGGTGGGGCGCAGGGTCCACCGCCCTCATCCCCTACGACCGGCCCTTCGAAGACATCAGGCCCCAGATGTTCGACTCCATCGACGCCGGCCTGACCACCACCCGCGGCGCCATCGCCGAGACGGGTAGCCTGATCCTCTGGCCGACGGCCGCGGAGCCGCGCACCCTCTCTCTGGTCCCGCACATCCACATCGCGCTGCTGCGTGCGGACGCCCTCTACGACACATTCCTGCAAGCCATGCGCGAGCAGGGATGGGCGCAGGCGATGCCGACCAACGTGCTTCTGGTGTCGGGTCCCAGCAAGACCGCAGACATCGAGCAGACGCTGGCCTATGGCGTTCACGGGCCGAAGCGGCTGGTCGTTCTGGTGGTCCATCCGTGACGGCCCGTCCCACAGCGGAACCGCCAACCCGGCTCTACGAGGCGATCCTGCATCTCAGGCGCCTCGGCCACCGCGTGGAGAAATGCGAAGGGCGGCGCGGGCGACATCGGCTGGATGGAGCCGAGATCACCGACGCCGCCCTTCTTGAGCTGGCGATGACCCGCGTCCGCCGTACGGCGCGGGTCACATATTCAGGTCAGGCCGGCCCAGGTCAGGCGGGACGGACGGCCGCCGGGCGCGACACCGCCACCGACGGTTTGCGGCCGTAGCGGTCGACGCTGAGGCCTTCCATGTCGATCTCGGTCTGACGGCCGCTGACCACGTCGGCCAGCACGCGGGCGGAACCGGCGGACATCGTCCAGCCCAGCGTGCCGTGGCCGGTGTTGAGGTAGAGGTTGCGGACATGGGTCGCCCCCAGGATCGGCGTGCCGTCCGGGGTGTTCGGGCGCAGGCCGGTCCAGAACTCCGCCTTCGACAGGTCGCCGCCCTTCGGGAACAGGTCGCTGACCACATGGTCCAGCGGGCCGCGGCGGCTCTCGCGCAGGCTGAGGTCGAATCCCGACAGTTCCGCCGTGCCGCCAACGCGGATGCGGTCGCCCAGCCGGGTGACGGCGATCTTGTGCGTCTCGTCCATCACCGTCGATTCCGGCGCGTGGGCGGCGTCTGTGATCGGCAGGGTCAGCGAATAGCCCTTCACCGGATAGACCGGCAGGTCGATGCCCAGCGGCTTCACCAGCTTGGGCGAATAGCTGCCCATGGCGACGATGTAGCTGTCGGCGGTCAGCGTGCCCTGATCGGTCAGCACGCCGGTGATCTTGCGACCGTCGCTCTCCAGCCCGCGGATGGAGACGCCGTAGCGGAACTCCACCCCGCGCTTGGCGGCATAGTCGGCCAGCTTGTTGGTGAACTGGAAGCAGTCGCCGGTCTCGTCGCCCGGCAGGTGCAGCGCGCCGACCAGCTTGTCCTTCACATGGGCCAAAGCCGGCTCGACCGAGGTCAGGCCGTCGCGGTCGAACAGGCTGTAGGGAACGCCGTAGCGCTCTAGCACCGCCATATCGTAGCCGGCGGCGTCCATCTGCTTCTGGGTGCGGAAGACCTGGAGCGTGCCCTGGGTGCGCTCGTCATAGGTGATGCCGGTCTCGGCGCGCAGGGCCTTCAGGCAGTCGCGGCTGTATTCGGCGACGCGGACCATGCGGCTCTTGTTCAGCTGGTAGCTCGCCTCGTTGGCGTTGGCCAGCAGCTTCAGGCACCAGGACCACATCGCCGGATCCAGCTTCGGCCGGATCACCAGCGGCGAATGCTTCATCGTCATCCACTTGATGGCCTTCAGCATCAGCCCCGGCGCCGCCCAGGGAGCGGAATAGCCCGGGGACACCTCGCCCGCGTTGGCGTAGCTGGTCTCCAGCGCCGGACCGGTCTGACGGTCGATCACGGTCACCTCATGCCCGGCGCGCGCCAGATAATAGGCGGTGGTGACACCGATGACGCCGCTGCCCAGAACAATCACGCGCATGAGACTGGCTCCCCCTAGGGATGGATGACTTCGCTTGGGTGGGTGTTTCGCAAACACCGTGCCAGTCCACGAAATGGCGGATTTGCTGCAATACAGGCAGAGCGGAGGGTAATCCGGTGTATGCGTATGTTTACAGGGAGGCGACCTTTCTGGACTGGAGTGTTGAGGATCAATGGCTTGAGGGGGTGTAAAGATTTTGATACGGTGTAACGATATGTGTACAGTGATTCCCGGTCGTCCTCACTGCCAACGCCAGACACATGCGCATCGAAGTCACCTTCACCGACCGCGTCGGCATCGCCCATGAGATCCTCGCCGTGCTGGCGTTGCGCCGGCTCAATGTGGTCGGTGTCGAGGTCGACCCGCCGCTGATTCACATCGACGCCCCCGGCCTCGATCCGGCGACCCTGCCTGCCCTTTCCGATGCGCTGCGGGGCATTGCCGGGGTGCGGTCGGTGGCGGCCATCGACATGCTGCCGGGCACGCGGCGGCGGCTGCATCTGGATGCGCTGCTCGCCGCCCTGCCCGACCCGGTGCTGGCGGTCGACCGTGCGGCCCGCGTCGTGGTGGCGAGCGCCGCCGCCGCCCAGGTCGCCGGACTGCCGGAGGCGCGCCTCGCCGGCCTCGACCTCGGCGAGCTGTTCGGCGAACCGGGCCTGACAGATGAACTGACCGCGGGCGGTTTCCGCATGTCGGGGCGCGAGGTGACGTTGAACGGCCAGCCCTTCCTGCTGGAGGTCACCCCCATCGTCGATGTCGAGGCGGCGGGCGCCGTCATCACCCTGTTCACCCCGTCGCGCCTCGGCGAGCGGCTGGACGCCATCCAGAATTTCGATGAGGGCGGCTTCGACCGCATCCTCGGGGAATCCCCGCCAATCCGGGCGCTGAAGGCACGCGCCGCACGCGTCGCCGCGATGGAGGCGCCGCTGCTGATCCTGGGCGAGACCGGCACCGGCAAGGAGCTGATCGCCCACGCCTGCCACCGCGCCAGCCCGCGCCGCGACAAGCCCTTCCTGGCGCTGAACTGCGCCGCCGTGCCGGAGAATCTGGCGGAGAGCGAGCTGTTCGGCTACGCCCCTGGCTCCTTCACCGGGGCGCAGCGCGGCGGCAAGCCCGGCCTGCTGGAACTGGCTCATGGCGGCACCGTCTTCCTCGACGAGATCGGCGAGATGTCGGCCTATCTCCAGGCCAAGCTGCTGCGCTTCCTCAATGACGGCAGCTTCCGCCGGGTGGGCGGCGAGCGCGAGCAGAAGGTGGATGTCCGCGTCATCAGCGCCACCCACCGCTCGCTGGAGGCGATGGTCGCCGACCACAGCTTCCGCGAGGATCTGTTCTACCGCCTCAACGTGCTGACTCTGGACGTGCCGCCTCTGCGCGAACGCGGGCAGGACATCCTGCTGCTCGCCCGCCACTTCATCGCGCGCGCCGCGGCGCAGGCCCGCCGCCCGCCGGGCCGGCTGACCCCGGCGGCGGCGGCGGCGCTGCTCGCCAACCGCTGGCCCGGCAATGTGCGGCAGTTGGAGAATGTCATCTTCCGTGCTGTGACGATGAGCGACGGCGGCACGCTCGATGCCGCCGACCTGGAACTGGCCGGCGCCGGCATGCAGGCGGCCGAAGTGCCGGCGGAGGATGCCGGCAGTTGGGAGGATGCGGTGGACGGGTTCGAGCGGACGCTGCTGCGCCGGCTCTACCCACGCTTTCCGTCCAGCCGCAAGTTGGCGGTGCGGCTCAACACCTCGCACACCATGATCGCCAACAAGCTGCGGAAATACGGCATCCCGGAGCGGTGAAGAGCGCCGCCCCGATCCGGATCAGTGGCCCTTGGCCGGGGCAGCGTGCTTTTCGGCGGCGGGTTTCGCAGCAGCCGGCTTTTCCGGGGCTTTCTCGGCAGGCTTCTCGGCAGCGGGCGGCTCCAGACCGGGGGGCGGACCGCCAAAGGTGATCGTCATTTCGGTCACCGGGCCGGGATCGGACTGGCTGTGGTGGAATCCCGCCGCGGCGCCGGGGCCGAGCGTTTCGGCCGACTGCTCGATGGCCCAGCTTTGCAGCAGCTTGTGCTCCGGGCCGAAGGTGTTGACGCGTAGCGGCGGCAGCGTGCGCTCAGTGTCGGTCGTGTTGGCGACCTCCCCCTCCAGCAGCAGGACGGTCTTCCCACCTTCGAGCTTCTGTTCCGAGCGGATGTTGCGCAGTTCCAGCCCAAAACCCGGCGGCTCGGCCGGCATGCCAATGGCGTCATAGAGCAATGCCGCGGGCGGCCAGTTGCGGACGATGGCGTCGCGGGCGAAATAGGCGCCGGCGGCGGACCCGGCGACCAGCAGCCCCAACACCGCGAAGCCGATCACCGTGCTGCGGGCCGGCTTGGCGCGCGGGGCCTTCGGTGATTTGCTTTTGGATTTTTCTGCGGATTTCCCGGCGGCCTTCGCTGCGGGCTTTGCGGGCCGCAGTTCGGTCAGGGCATCGGGAACGACCGGCTCAAGCTCCGCCCGGTCGGGCATCTGCCACCAGGTGTGACCGCAGCGGGCGCAGCGAACCTTTCGGCCATCCTGCCCGAGCGATTCGTCGGACAGGGTATAGCGCGTCGAACAGGTCGGACAGGAAACGATCATCGCGCCGTCGCAGAGAGGTTACCACTTGCCTTATAGATAGGAGTGGCGCGCGGCGCAACCGGCACCCGCGGGGTGGTGCCGGTCATCCATCTGCATGTGGCTTCGGCGCATGCGCCTGTCCCCCTCCGACCCGTGGCGAAGCAGTGGGTCGGAGGGGGACAAAAGCGTCTTACATGCCGCCCGGATAGTTCGGCCCCCCGCCGCCTTCCGGCACGACCCAGTTGATGTTCTGGGTGGGGTCCTTGATGTCGCAGGTCTTGCAGTGCACGCAGTTCTGCGCGTTGATCTGCAACCGCGGATCGCTGCCGTCGTCGTTGCGGACGATCTCGTACACGCCGGCCGGGCAGTAGCGCTGCTCCGGCGCATCGTAGAGCGCCAGATTGACGCTGATCGGAACCGACTTGTCCTTCAGCGTCAGGTGCGGCGGCTGGTCTTCCTCATGGTTGGTGTTGGAGAGGTAGACCGAGGACAGGCGGTCGAAGCTGACCTTGCCGTCCGGTTTGGGGTAGGCGATCTTCGGCGCCTCGCTGGCCTTCACGAGGGTGGTGTGGTCGGCATGGTGCTTCAGCGTCCAGGGCGATTTGCCCTTCAACCCCGTCTCGTAGGCGGCGTTCGCCAGACCGGCCCACAGGCCCTTCTGGAAGCCCGGGCGGATGTTGCGGACGGCATACAGCTCCGGCCAGACCCAGGACTGCTTCAGGCGCTCCGGATAAGCGATGACCTCCGGACCGTTGTCGGCACCGCCGGTCAGGTGGTCGAACACCGCCTCGGCCGCGACCATGCCCGACTTCATGGCGGTGTGGTTGCCCTTGATCTTCGGCACGTTCAGGAAGCCGGCGCCATCGCCGATGAGGAGGCCGCCGGGGAAGGTCAGCTTCGGGATCGACTGGTAACCGCCTTCCGACAGCGCGCGGGCGCCATAGGACAGACGCCGGCCGCCTTCGAAGGTCGGGCGGATCGCCGGGTGGGTCTTGTAGCGCTGGAACTCCTCGAACGGGCTCATATGGGGGTTCCAGTAGTCGAGGCCGACGACGAAGCCGACCGACACCAGATTCCCTTCCATGTGATACAGCCACGACCCGCCATAGGTCTTGGGGTCCATCGGCCAGCCGATGGTGTGGACGATCAGGCCCGGCTTCGACTGGGAGGGATCGACCTCCCACAGCTCCTTGATGCCGATGCCGTAGGTCTGCGGCTGGCAGTCGCGGCGCAGGTCGAACTTCTCGAACAGGGTCTTGGTCAGCGACCCGCGACAGCCCTCGGCGAAGATGGTCTGCTTGGCGTGCAGCTCCATGCCGGGCGTGTAGTTGCCGGTCTTCTCGCCGTCCTTACCGATGCCCATGTCGCCGGTGGCGACACCCTTCACCGCACCCTTGTCGTCATACAGCACTTCCGCCGCGGCGAAGCCGGGGTAGATCTCGACCCCAAGCTCTTCCGCCTGCGTTGCCATCCAGCGGGCCAGATTGCCCAAGCTGATGATGTAGTTGCCGTGGTTGTTCATCTGCGGAGGGGCGAAGGGCGACTTATAGGCCTTCGTTTCCGTCAGGAACAGGAAATGGTCTTCGCGCGCCTTGGTGGTGAGGGGGGCGCCCTTTTCCTTCCAGTCCGGGATCAGCTCGTCCAGCGCATGCGGTTCGAAGACGGCGCCGGACAGCAGGTGGGCGCCCACCTCCGACCCCTTCTCGATCACGCAGACGCTGAGTTCCTGCCCGGTCTCGGCCGCGCGCTGCCGCAGACGGATCGCGGCGCTCAGGCCCGACGGGCCGGCGCCGACGATCAGAACATCGTATTCCATGACCTCGCGCGGTTCGCGTTCCATCACCACACTCCCCCACCGTCTTGTTTTGGTACTGTTTCCCTCGGGACGCCCTATGGTCTTTTTGCGGGCGCGTGCTTGTAGCACGGATTGCGCCGCACCCAAATTGGGTATCTGGACATGTAAGACCACACGATCTGTGGTAAGGTCAAACGATGATTGACGTATGCGACATCCTCGACGCGCTGCGCTGGCATGCCGATATCGGCTGCGACGAGGCCATCGGCGACGAGCCGACCGACTGGGCCGCCCTCACCGCCCGGACGGTGGCGCGCGCACCGGCCGTCGGCGCAGCCGCGGCCGGTGGCGCCACTTCCGGCTCCGTTCCGGGACCCAACGCGGCGCGCAGTTCCGCCCCGACTCGGGCGCCGACCCCGGCGGCGGCGCGTCCGGCAACCACCCTCTTTGCCTCACCCGACCAGCCGCTGGGCGCCAGCGAGGCCGGCATCCAGGCCCGCGCCCGCGCCGGAGACGCGCAGACGCTGGAGGCGCTGGAGGCGGCCCTGCGCAGCTTCGACGGCTGCCCGCTGAAGGCGACGGCGATGAACACCGTCTTCGCCGACGGCAACCCGCAGGCGCGGGTGATGCTAATCGGCGAGGCGCCGGGCGAGGACGAGGACCGGCAGGGCAAGCCTTTCGTCGGCGTCAGCGGCAAGCTGCTGGACCGCATGCTGGCCCAGATCGGGCTCGACCGCAGCGCCGTCTACATCTCCAACATCCTGCCCTGGCGCCCGCCCGGCAACCGTAGCCCGACCCAGGCGGAGATCGCCGCCTGCCTGCCTTTCCTGGAACGGCATGTGGAGCTGGTGCAACCGAAGCTGCTGGTGGCGCTGGGCGGGGTTTCGGCCAAGACCCTGCTGAACCGGGCGGAAGGAATCACCCGCCTGCGCGGGCAGTGGCGGACCTACGAGGTCGCGGGAACCCCCGTTCCGCTGATGCCGATGCTCCATCCGGCATATCTCCTGCGCAACCCTATCGCAAAACGGGAAGCGTGGCGGGACATGCTTGCGTTGCAGCAAAAGATCGCTGAAGAAGGGATCAAGTAATCGAAAGAGAAAATGGGATGTCACAGGGCTGCCGAAATCGTTCGTATGATTGCGATCGCCGCGCAGCACAAATGTGGCCAGACCATGCCGAAAGGCATTTTCCCAACGGGCTAGAGCCTTTTTCCCATCCCTGTTAAAGCGTTGTAACATCTGGCGAATACCCGGACCGACACATTCCGTGCGAATCCGTTGCTTGCGGTTCGCGCCGACGTGAGGTATCCCGAAGCCATGCTCCGGATATTTTGCAGTGCAGCATACCGGGTCGCGAGCGCGGCCCCGCTGCGGCGGAACCTTCTGGGGGTGCTGGGTCTCACGGTGGCTTACACCCTGGGACCCGACGGTGCGGTCGGGTCCCGGCCCGCTTGCGCCGCCCTCATCATCCACGCGCCGGACGGTCACGCCGTCGTCCCGCCCGGCGGGGATTCCGTGCCTGACCCCGCTAGCCCCGTTTTCGCCGACGCGCCAATCGATCCTGCGCCGGTCGATCCAGCGATGGGGCTCCCCGAAACCGCAACCCCCGATTCCTCAACCGCCGGGACGGCGCCGTCCGCCGTCGTGGACGACTCTCCCGCCTCCGCCGGCGCGCCGCTGCTGCTGGCTGTCGATGAGACAGCCCGCGCCGTCCAGCTGGACGAGGAGGATGCCGCCCGCTACCGCCGCATCTTCGCAGCCCAGGAACGGGCCGAGTGGGACGCCGCAGATGCCGAGATGGCGAAGCTGAAGGACCGCCGGCTGACCGGCTATGTCCTGCGCCAGCGCTATCTCCACCCCGACCGCCGCGCCGGCTACGAGGAACTCGCCCGCTGGATGCAGGATTACGGCGACCTCGCCGGGGCGGAACGGGTCTACGCTCTGGCCCAGAAGCGCCAGCCCGCAGGCCAGCGGGCGCCGAAGCCGCCGCGCGGCGAGGAGCGTGTCCGCCTCGTCGGGTCGCTGGAACGGCTGGGCGGCCTGCGCACCGTCGCCAGCAACGAGGAGGACGATGACGACAGCGTCACCGTCGCCCCACGCAGCCGCACCGTGTCCCGGGCCCGCAGCGACCGTGCGGCGGTGGCGCGGGTGGAAGAGCTGCTGCGCTCCGGCCGCACCAACAGCGCGCTAAGCCTGCTGGGCCAGGACGAGTTCGGCGGCAAGCTCGACACCGTGCAGTACGATGCCGCCCGCGCCCGCATCGCGACATCCCTCTATTATGCTGGCGAGACGGCCCAGGCATTGACGCTCGCCTCGGCCAGCGCCGCGCGGTCGGGCGACATGCTGCCGGAGGCTCATTGGATCGCCGGTCTGGCCGCCTGGCGGCTGAAGCAGACCGACCGCGCCGCCCGCCATTTCACCGGCATGGCCGCCGCCGGCCCACGCAATCCCTGGAAGGCCGCCGCGGCCGATTACTGGGCGGCCCGCGCGCTGGCCCGCAAGCCCGGCAAGGAGAAAGAGGCGGCGGAGCATCTGGCCGCCGCCGCCCGCTATCCCCACACCTTCTATGGTCTGATCGCCCTGCAGACGCTGGGCAGCCTGGGCGACGTGCGCTGGCAGGCACCGGATCTGACCGGGCGGCAGCTGGCGGCGGTGGCGGCCAAGCCGGCAGGATCCCGTGCCATCGCCCTGCTCCAGGCCGGTCAGCGCGAACTGGCGGGGCTGGAGCTGCAACGCATCGACCCGCAGGGCGAGCCGCTGATCGAACAGGCGATGGTCGCGCTGACCGACCGCGCCGGGGTGGCCTCGCTGGCGCTGCGGCTCGGCAATGCGGTGGCCGGTCCGGACGGCGCCCCCTATGCCGCCGCACTCTACCCGCTGCCCCACTGGACGCCGCGCGACGGCTTCGCGGTCGACCGCGCGCTGGTCTTTGCGGTCATGCGGCAGGAATCGCGCTTCGACCCGCGGCTGGTCAGCTCCGCCGGTGCGACAGGGCTGATGCAGATCCTGCCCAGCACCGCCCAGCATGTGCGGGAGCGCAATGCCGACATCGGCAGCGACGACGCCAACCGCGACGCCCTGTTCGACCCGTCCCGCAACATGGAGCTTGGCCAGCGCTACCTGTCGGAACTGCTGGGCATGCCGGAGATCGACGGCAACATGTTCCTGGCGACGGCCGCCTACAATGCCGGGCCGGGCACGCTGGCGCGCTGGCGACGGGATCTGAGCGACATCACCGATCCGCTGCTGTTCATCGAAAGCCTTTCTTTCGGCGAGACTCGCGACTATGTGGAGAAGGTGATGGCGAACTTCTGGATCTACCAGCTTCGGCTGGGCCAGGAGACCGCCTCGCTCACCGCCGTCGCCGACGGGAAATGGCCGGCCTATGTTCCCATGGACGGCCGTCCGCCCCAGGTTGCGGCCCGTCCCGATCCGCAGCCCGCGGCGAAGGCGGCTGCACCGGCCGCCGATCTGCCTGTCGCGGCGGCACCGGAACCGGTGGAAGCGGCGCCAATGGGACCGGCGCCAGCAGGGCCGGTGCCGGTGGAAACGGTTGCTGAGCGGGGAGAGGCCAGCCCGATACCCTGACCGCCGGCGCCCATGTCGGGCTCCGGCCCGACATGAGGACACGCCTGCCGCCATGCCGAAGATCGACGAGAGCCGCCCTTTCCTTCCCGTGAACATCGCCGTGGTGACGGTGTCCGACACCCGCAGCGCCGCCGACGACCGCTCCGGCGATGCGCTGGCGGAGCGGATCGCCGGGGCCGGCCACCGGCTCGCCGCCCGCACCATCGTCCGGGACGACATCGCCGCGATCCGTGCCCAGGTGCAGGCCTTCATCGCCGATCCGCAGATCGACGTGGTGCTGACCACCGGCGGCACCGGTGTCACCGGCCGCGATGTGACACCCGAGGCGGTCGAGGCCCTGTATGAGAAGGCGATCCCCGGCTTCGGCGAGCTGTTCCGCTATCTCAGCTATGCCAAGGTCGGCACCTCCACCATCCAGAGCAGGGCGACCGGCGGCGTCGCCAACGGCACCTATATCTTCGCCCTGCCCGGCTCGCCCAGCGCCTGCCGCGACGCCTGGGACGACATTCTGGTCTGGCAGCTCGACAACCGCCATCGCCCCTGCAATCTGGTGGAGCTGATGCCCCGCCTGCGCGAGCATATGGCGTGAGCGAACCCTTGGGCTTCTCGATGGCGGCGCTGCACGCCGCCCTGATCCGTCTGCCGCGGCTTGCCGATCTCTCCGCCGACGCGCTTGAGCCGATGCCGTTGAAGGGCGTTGCCCATGATCATGTCCGCCTGCGCGGCCGGCGTCTGGTCGCCCGCATCCCACGCTGGAGCCAGCTTGGACTCGATGCCTGGACGGCGCTGGACCGGCAAGCCGCCGCCTTCCGGCGGGCGGAGATGTCGGGCCACACCCCGCGCTTCGCCGGCCTGATTCCACCCGGCGAGGGATTGCCGCTGGGCGCCCTGGTGGTGGGCGAGGTCGAGGGGCGGACGCCCGTCCTGCCCGGCGACATACCGGCCATCGCCCGCGCGCTGGCGGCCTTGCACCGCATGGCGCCGCCGGACTTCTACGAACCGCTGCCCGCCCCGCCCGATCCGGTCGCCGCATTGCTGGCCCAGGTCGAACGGCAGGCGGCGTGGTTCGACAATGCCCCCCTGTCGACCGAGGCCCGCGTCCTGATCGCGGAGGAGCTTGCCGCCGCCCGTGTCGGCGACCTCCTGCCGCCACCCGAAACGCCGATGCCGCTGACCGCGGTCGGGGTGGATGTGCATCCCGGCAACTTCCTGATCGGCGACCACGGCAAGGCGTGGTTCACCGACCTGGAGAAGCTGCAATACGGCCACCCGGCCAGCGACCTTGCCCATGCCAGCCTCTACACCTCGACCAGATGGGACCCGGCGGTGAATGCGGAGCTGGCCCCGGAGGAGGTCGACGCCTTCGTCGCGGCCTGGGCGATGGCGGTGCCGGGCGACCTCGCCGACGAGGTGCTGCCCTGGCTGAAGTCACTGCGCCGGCTGACCTGGCTGCGAACCCTGTCCTGGATGGCCCGCTGGTCGGTGGAGGGTGCCAGCCTGTCGCCGGGCATGCCGGAGGGCTTGCGAGCCCATATGGACGCCCACGCCACCGACATTCTGCGGCCGGAGCGGATCGAGCAGGTGCGGCGGGACTGGCGTTAGCAGCCGCGAAAAGGGGAAGGGTACGAAAGTCTCTTGCCCGCGCCCTGCCGAAGATGATGGGATACCGACTCGGAAAACGAGGTGACGAGAGCATGACGAGGTTCCGACGCCGGTTGCTGCCGGTTTCCCTGGCCATCCTGATGTCCGGGACCACCCTGACGCCCGCCCTTGCCGCCGGTCCCGGTGCGGGCCCCGGTGTAGACCGGGGTGCGGATGACGGTGGATCGGCCACCGGCAGCTATCTGGCCGGCCGCTATGCCCAGCACCAGGACGATTGGACCGCGGCGGCGCGCTTCACCGCGCAGGCGCTGGCCGCCGACCCGGACGACCCCGCCCTGCTGGGCCGCACCTTCCTGCTGCGGCTGGGCGAGGGGCGGATCGAAGCGGCGATCGACCATGCCAACCGGCTGCTCAACGGCCAGGGCGAGCCGCAGATGGCGCTGACCCTGCTGGCCGCCGATGCGCTGGCCAAGGGCAAGCTGGACGAGGCCAACGGCTATGCCGCCCGGCTGCCGTCCGACGGGCTCGGCCGCTTCCTGACGCCGCTGACCCGCGCGTGGCTGGTGACTGCCCGCGGCAAGACGGACGAGGCGCTGGCGGCCCTGCAGCCGCTGGCCGACGTCAAGGGCTTCGAGGCGCTTTACAACCTGCATGCCGCGCTGATCCTCGATCTTGCCGGCCGCAACGACGAAGCGGCGGCCCGCTACGCCAAGGTGACGGACACCGACGCGCCGCTGCGGGTGGTGCAGATCGTCGGCAACTTCATGACGCGCACCGGCCGCAAGGACGAGGCGCGCACGCTCTATCAGACCTTCCAGGGCAACAACCCCGACGGGCTGCTGGTGGAGCCAGCGCTGGCCGCCATGGCGAACGCGCCGTCGGAAGCCCGCCCGGTCCCCGATGCCCGGTCCGGTCTGGCGGAAGCGCTGTTCGATTTGGGCAGCGCGCTGCACCACGAGAATGCCGACGAGCCGGCTCTGCTGTTCGGCCGCATCGCCCTGCATCTGCGTGACGATCTGGCCCTGGCCCATCTGCTGATCGGTGATATCACCGCCTCGCGCGACCATCACGAGGAGGCGCTGGCCGCCTACAAGCGGCTCGAGACGGATCCGCTGCTGGGCTGGACCGCCCGCATGCGCGAGGCCGACAGCCTCGCCCGCATGGATCGCAACGACGAGGCTATTGCGATCCTCAAGGATCTCTCCGCCGAACGGCCGGAGCGCACCGACGCGATCACCCGGCTCGGCGACATCTACCGCTACTCCAAGCGCTACGCCGAGGCGATCCCCGCCTACACCACGGCGCTGGAACGGATCGGCACGCCGCAGGAGCGGCATTGGCCGCTGCTCTACGCCCGCGCGATGTGCTTCGAGAAGACCAAGCAGTGGCAGCAGGCCGAAGCCGACCTGCAAACCGCGCTGAAGCTGCGCCCGGACGAGCCGTCGCTGCTCAACTTCCTCGGCTACAGCTGGATCGACCGCGGCGAGAATCTGCCCAAGGCCAGGGCAATGGTGGAGCGCGCTGTGGAACTGCGCCCGCGTGACGGCTACATCGTCGACAGCCTGGGCTGGGCGCTCTACACGCTTGGCGATTACGAGGCGGCGGTCGCCAAGCTGGAGCGCGCGGTCGAGTTGAAGCCGGGCGATCCGACCATCAACGACCATCTCGGCGACGCCTATTGGCGGGCCGGCCGCCGGAACGAGGCCCGCTTCCAGTGGATGCGCGCGCTGCGCAGCGCCGACGAGGAGACCGACAAGGGAGCCATCCAGGCCAAGCTCGACAAGGGCCTGCCCGACCAGAAAGCCGCCGCGAAGCAGTGAAAAGCCCCTCTTTCCTTCGGGGGAGAGGGAATTGTCCCGCCTTATGCGTGCTCCCGCACATAGGGCTTGTACTGGCTGTCGGTCTGCTGGATGTGCTCCACGAACCAGTCCTTGAGCAGCAGGATCAGGTCCACGCGCAGCATGGTGGGGTTATCCCCCTCGAACTCGCGGGCCAGCTTCTCCACCTCGTCGGCGAAATAGCGGTGGGCGGCGAGGTGGCCGTCCAGGTCGGGATAGCCGCAGCGCACCATCATTGCCTCCTCCCGCGCGAAATGGACGGCGACATAGTCGCGGAGGCTGGCGAGCAGGCTGGAAAGCTCCTCGCGGTTGGCGGGGGTGATGCCGCTTTCCAGCAGGCCGTTGAACAGGTCGAGGAGCCGCCGATGCTCGTCGTCGAGCACGGGCACGCCGACGCTCATGGATTCGTCCCAGACGACATAGCTCATCGCAGCGATCTCCCCCCTCGCATCCCGCAATTGCAGGTGCATCCCGCAGAATCAAGCGGTTGCGGCCGGCCATGGCAGGGTTGTGGACATCTTGACAGGGATCCTAAAACCGGCAACCGTGCCAGTCCAAGCGGCAAATCCCCGCAGGGGGGCGCGGCAAGATGCGCACCGCGCCAGCCCATCCCCTGCCAAAGCGACAGAGTGACCGATGGCCCTGCTCGACGAGATCGCGGAGAAGAAACGGGCGCTGGACGCCGCACGCCCCCTGCCGCAGGAGGTCGTCCACGGCATCGCCGACCGGTTCGAGTTGGATTTGACCGCCGCCGCCGCGGCGCTGGAGGATTATCCGCTCAAGCGCGCCGACGTGAAGGCCATACTGGAGCGCGGCAGCGTCCTGCGCCACCGCGCGGTGGAAGAGCAGCGATTTGTCCTGAACCACCGTTCCGCCCTGGAGTTGATGGCCCGGCTGTCCTTCGATCCGTCGGGGGCGGTCACCGAGCGCACCGTCACCGCCTTCCACAATGTGCTCTACCGCGGGATCGACGACGACGCCGGCAAATACCGCAATGCTGCGCCGAAGGACGACCCGGCGGAAACCGCGCCGGATCCAGCCAAGCTGCGCGTGTCGATGTCGGCACTGTCGACCTGGATGCGCAAGTCCGACGCCGGCCCCGACACCGCCTTCGAGGCGCATCACCGGCTGAGCGCCATCCGTCCCTTCGATGCCGGCAACCGGGCGACCGCACTGCTCTTGTGCAACCTGATCCTGAACCGCGCCGGCTATCCGCCGGTGGTGATCGGCGCCGACGACCGCAGCCTCTATCTCGACCTTGTCGAGCGGGCCTGGTCGGTCGGCGACAAGACGCCCTTCCGCGACCTGATGCTGCGCTTCCTGTCACAGAGCCTCGACTTCTGCCTGGAGGCCGCCGGCCAGGGCACGGACAGGGACGAGACGCCTTAAGCCGACAGCCCGGCCGGCAGGCGCAGGCGCGACGGCCGGTCGGGACCGCTGTGGATCAGCACTGTGATCGGCAACGCATCGACCCGGCGGGTCTCGCCCGGTTCCGCACCGGTGCCGGGATTGACCGGATAGGCCGGGAAGCAGGATCCGGCAAGGCTGAGTCGCAAGGCCGATCCGGGCGCCAGCGTGGCGCAGATCGCCCGCATGGCGACGGTCAGCGGCCGGGTGGGATCACCCGGCTCCACCCGCGCATGGCCCTGGGTCAATGGCAGAACCCGCCCGTCGGGCCGCACCACCGACAGCACGGCGCTGACGTCGAAGGACGGAGCGTCGGCCTCCACCCACACCTCCAGAGCCACCCGCCCGGCCAGCGTCAACGGTTCGTCCAACGGCAAGGTGGTGTAGGTGGCGACATCCGGGCGGCGGTCCACGGCGGCGCGGTCGGGGCGGCCGCAAGCGTCAGGCACCGCATGGCCGCCCACCGTCGGCACCGGCGTGCGCGGATCGTGGACCACCACGTCGAGTGCCTCCATTTCGGGCATCTCCAATTCCAGCCGCCCGCCCTGCCGGTTGGCGAGGCCGTCGCTGGACAGATGCAGGACAGCCTCGGCCGCCGGAAGGTCCGACAGGTCGTGCCAGCGTCCCGCCTCCACGTCATGCAGACGGACCGGACCGCCGCGGTCGGCCACCTCTCCCTTCAGCACCCGTTCGAACCAGGCAAGCTGCAGCGTGTCGAGCGTCGGCGCCTGCTCCGGCGCCGCGGCCGGTCCGTCAGCGCCCCAGGGGCCGACAACCAGCCGCACCGGCGCCCGCCAGCGTGCCTTGAGGCGGTCATGGGCATCCAACATCCCGGCCAGCCGCGGATCGTACCAGCCGCCAATCTGCAGGACCGCCACGTCGGCCGGCATGCTGTCCTGCATGGCCTTGGGCGACAGCGCGGCCCAGGCCGGGCCGGGCACCGGGTTGGTCAGCCAGTCGTCGTAATGGGTGTAGCGGGCGTAGTCGCGCAGGGCCTGCGGCCGTGACGGGATCTCGTCGTCGATCGGCAGGCTGCGCGCCGCATCGGAAAGGACGCGGTGGCCGGTGCCGTCCTCGACCCGCTTTGCCGCGTCGGCGGCGGTGCGCAGGGCCCAGCCCATGGCATCTGCCAGCCGGAACGCCCCGCCCTCGTAAGCCCAGTCGAAAAAGACGTCCCAGCCGGCGAAGGCCGGCGCCACCGCCCGCAGGGCCGAAGGTGCCTCGGCCAGTGCAAGCCACTGCGCCATGCCGGCATAGCCGCAGCCATACGTCGCCACCGCCCCCGACGATCCCGGCAGGGACGCCGCCCAGGCAATGGCGTCGGCCCCGTCCTCCCGTTCCGCCTCGAAGGGTCGGAACCGGCCGTCGGAGGTGCCGCAGCCGCGCATATCCTGCACCACCACGACATAGCCGCGCGCCGCGTACCAGCGCGGGTGGGCGTAATGGCTGGTCAAGGCAACGCGACGGCCGCAGGGAACCCGCAGCAGCAGGACCGGCCAAGTCCCGGCGGCATCGGGCCGGTAAAGGTCGGCATCCAGCCTCACACCGTCCCGCGTCCGCATCGACACGGTCTCCGGCGGCCGAACCGGCAGCAGGTTGTGCAACGGGTGGATCATCGGGGCCAGATGGGTCATGGCGGGTCGGGCTCGCTCGATGACAGACAACGAAACATGCGTTGTCGTGGCAAAGCTCGTGCCAGAGTGCCTGCACCAAATTGTATAAATCTTTGAGCCAGGTCTTGCGTCTGTCAAAGCCCCTCTCCCCTTGTGGGAGAGGGGTTGTGGTGAGGGGTGCGGCGGCCGGAAGACCAACGGAAATCCAGGGTTTGCAACCCCTCATCCTAAGCCTCTCTAAAAGGGGAGAGGGGAGCCGTCAGGTATGCCGGTTCTGGGCCTCCGAACCAACCATCTCCGCCCAACCTTCAGCTCTTTGCCGCTTTTCCGGGCAAACCGCCCGCTCAAGCGGCAATCAGCTCGAACCGGTCGACATCGACCATGCCTCGGTCGGTGATCTTGAGGTGCGGAATGACCGGCAGCGGCAGGAAGGCCAGTTGCAGGAAGGGCTCGGCCAGCGGACAGCCCATGGCGCGGACGGCGGCGCGCAGGGAGCGCAGTCTCACCTCCACTGTCTCGAACGGCTCCAGGCTCATCAGTCCGGCCAATGGCAAGGCGAGCTCGCCGACCACCTGTCCGTTGCGCACGGCGACGAAGCCGCCCTGAAGCTCGATCAGCCGGTTGACCGCGATGCGCATGTCGGCGTCGCTGGCACCGACCACGCAGATGTTGTGGCTGTCATGGCCGACCGACGACGCCAGCGCTCCCTCCGCGATGCCGAAGCCCTGGACGAAACCGCGGCCAATGTTGCGGTTGCTGCCATGGCGGGCGAAGACGCAGATCTTCAGCAGGTCGCGCGACGGATCGGCCACCATCCGGCCGCCCACCACCGGCACCTCGATCCGGCGGTGTTCGGTCAGGATCTTGCCCGGCTCCAGCCCGATCACCGATTGGACCGACCCGCCGGCCGGCACGGCGAAATCCTCGTCCGCCACCGGCTCCAGCTTCACCGAAGCGAGCCCCACCGGCGTCACCGCCGGCCGGCCGTCGAAGCTGTGCGGCCCGACGATTTTTCCGTTGCGGATGACCCGGTTGACCGCACAGTCCTCCAGATCGTCGAGCAGGACGAGGTCGGCGCGATGCCCCGGTGCCACCAGCCCGCGGTCATAGAGGCGGAAGCCGCGCGCCGCCGACCAAGTGGCGGCACGATAGACATGGGCGACCGGCGCACCGAGGCGGATGGCACTGCGGATCAGGTGATCCATGTGCCCCTCCTCCGCGATGTCCAGCGGGTTGCGGTCATCGGTGCAGAAGCCGAGGAAGGGGGAGGTCTCCGGCGTGATCACTTCGGCCAGGGCATGGACGTCCTTCGACACCGACCCGTCGCGGATCAGCACCTGCATGCCCTTGCGCAGCTTCTCCATCGCCTCGGCCGCACTGGTCGTCTCATGGCAGTTGCGGATGCCGCAGGAGAGATAGGCGTTCAGCTCCTTCCCCGACACCAGCGGGGCGTGGCCGTCGATGTGGCGCCCGTCGAAGGCGGCCAGCTTGTCCAGCACCCCGTCCACCTTGTGGAAGACGCCGGGGAAATTCATGAACTCCGCCAGCCCCAGCACGCGAGGATGGTCCATGTGGCGGATCAGGTCCGGCGCCTCCAGCCGGGCGCCCGACGTTTCCAGCTCCGTCGCCGGCACGCAGGAGGACAGCTGCACGAACAGGTCGAGCGCCGTTCCGCCGGCACTGTCGAGGAAATAGCGCAACCCCTGCTCGCCCAGCACATTGCAGATCTCGTGCGGGTCGCAGATGGCGGTGGTGGTGCCGCGCGGCAGGACGCAGCGGTCGAACTCCTGCGGGGTGACGCAGGTGGACTCGCAATGGACATGGGTGTCGATGAAGCCGGGAACCACGGTCAGCCCGCGCCCGTCGATCTCCTCCAGCCCGTCATAGGACTCGTAGGTGCCGACGATGACCTCGCCGCAGACGGCGATGTCGCCTTCCGCGATCTCGCCGGTCACGACATTGAGGAAGCGCGTGTTCTTGATGACCAGATCGGCCTTCGTCTCGCCCAGCGCCTGCCCGATTCGCGTCTTCAGATCGTCGCGGCTTACCGTCATGTCCTACCCCGCCCCTCGTCCATTCAAAGAGGCAAGGTGGCCCGCCTCACCATGCCGTGCAAGCACCTATCGGCCATCCCGCTGCCGGTAAGGGGAGTGGGCCTGCTCCTGCGCGAATTTGGCGAGAGCCTTTGCGTTGTACAGCTCCAGCCCTTCCGCGACCGCGCCGCGCATGTTGGTGTGAAGAAACCAGTGGCAGGCATGGGTCAGAACCGGCAGGAAACCGCGCTCAAGTTTGTGCGGTCCGCCGCGCCCGCCATTCACCCGGCTCAGGCCATGAGCAATCGCCCGTTCGATGCTGCGGTAATAGCAGGTTTCGAAATGAACGAAGCGCGCTTCCTCTCTCGCCCCCCAGGTCCGGACATAGAGGCAGTCGTCTCCTTCCACCGACATCAGGGCGCCGATCGCAACGCCGCCGGACTCGGCAAAGGTCAGCGTCACGGCATCGCCCAGGGCTGTGCAGAGCCGAAGAACGAAATCCATGGTCAGTGCCTGACGCTTCCCCCGGCGGAGATGTAGGTCGCTCAGCAAGTCCAGGAAAATCGCGACATCGGCCTCTGCGACCCGGCTGCCCGGCACCTCGCGGAACCGCACCCCGCTCGCCACGATCTTGCGGCGCTCCCACAGCATCACTCTGCGCCGGTGGCTCGACAGGGCGGCGGTGAAATCGGCGAAGTCGCGATATCCCTCGTTCCGCCACTCGTAATCGACGGCATGGCGGGTCAACCATCCCGCCGCCTCGAAACGGGCACGATCCTGTTCATCGGGAAAGCCGACATGGATGGACGACAGCCCGTGCTTGTGGGCCAGCGACCGCAGGGCGCCGATCAGCGCATCGGCCGTCCCGGACGGCGCTCCATCCCGCAGCAGGATGCGCGGCCCGGTCACCGGCGTGTAGGGAACGTCCAAGACCAGCTTCGGGAAATAGCGGCCGCCCGAAGCCTGATAGCCATCGACCCAGGCCTGATCCGGCCAGAATTCGTCCGTCGAACGGTCGCGCAGATAGAGGGGAGTCGCGCCGACCAGCCGGCCCGACATGTCCCGGACGATCATGTGGGCAGGACGCCAGCCGGTGTCCGGGCCGGCCAAACCGCTTTCTTCCAGCGCCCTCAGATAGGCATGGCTCACGAACGGCCCCTTGCCGGCGGCGCAGACATCCCACTCCAGCGGATCGACCCCGGAAATCCCGAACACCATCGCGACCGGCAACGGTCCATCGTTCCGGTCGCCGTCCTGCGCCGCCGGTCCCTGTATCACAGACATGTCATTCCCTGATTGTTCCGGGCCCTGGCTATTCCCCGTCATACGGCAGCGCCACCGGCAGACGCACGCTGACCGTCGTGCCTTCCCCTTCGCGGCTGCGGATGTCCAGCGTGCCGTTCAGCAGATCGACGAAGGACCGCACCAGCGGCAGGCCCAGTCCGGTGCCGCCGGACCGCCGGGACAGTTGGCTGTCGACCTGACCGAAGGGTTGCAGGGCGATGGCGATGCCCTCCGCACTCATGCCGATCCCGCTGTCCGCGACCTCGATCAGGATGCGGTCGCCCTCCGGACGGACCCGAAGGGCCACGCTGCCGCCGACGGGGGTGAACTTCACCGCATTGCTCAGCAGGTTCAGCAGGATCTGCTTCACACGCACCGGGTCGCCCAGCAGGTGAGGGGTGTCGAGGGCAATGTCCTGGGACAGGGCCAGTCCACCCTCCTCCGCCCGCTCGGCGATCAGCAGAAGCGAGCTTTCCACCGCGTCGCGGACATCCATCGGCTGGGGATGCATTTCCAGCTTGCCGGCCTCGATCTTAGCGACGTCCAGAATGTCGCTGATGACCGCCAGCAGATGCTGGCTCGACTTGCCGATCACCTTGGCGTAGTCGAGATATTTGGGATGGCCGAGCGGCCCGACGATCTCGCTCTCCATCATCGAGGAAAAGCCGATGATGGCGTTCAGCGGCGTGCGCAGCTCATGGCTCATGTTGGCCAGGAACTCGCTCTTGGCGCGGTTGGCCAGTTCGGCCTGCTCCTTGGCCTGGATCAGCGCCTGCTCGGCACGGCGGCGTTCCTGAACCTCCTGCATCAGCGCGCGGGTACGCTCGGCCACCCGCATCTCCAGCTCGTCACGGGCCTGCCGCACTGCCAGTTCGGCCCGCTTGCGCCGGGTGATGTCCTGGCCGACGCACAGGATGCCGGCAGAAGCGCCGTCGGCCTTCGGCAGGCGGTTCAGGTTCCACAGCAGCACCCGCTCGCTCATGCAGTCCTGCTCGCGCAGCACCTGCTCGAAGTTGCGGACCTCCGTGCCCATCGCGGCGACGGCAAGCTGGGCGGCGAAAGAGCCGGTCGGCTGTTCCCTCATCGCCTCGGCCCAGAGACGGCCGATGGCGCTGCCGGCTTCCAGCCCGAAGGCGCGCTCGGCATCGCGGTTGGCCTCCACGATGCGGCCGTCGTCGCCCAGAACCAGGATGATGCTGGCCGCCGTCCGCAACAAGGATCGGAATCGTGCTTCGCCGGCTTGCGCCTCGCTCTGGCGCAGGGCGGATTCCAGTTCGGAGATGCGGCGCTCCAGCCGGCGGACGGTGTCGGCCGGACCGCCGCCTGCCGGCTGGCCGGGACCGGAGAAAAAGGTCGAGTTGGTCACGCCGCCGCGTTTTCCGGCTGCATCATGTCGCCCAGCTTCGCCAGCAGGAATTCCAGATCCTCCGGCGCAAGATCCTCATACTGGGTCAGGATGCGCTCGATGACGCGGCGGCGGTGGCGTTCGCGGTCGCCCGGCTCGCCGTCATAGGGGGTCTCCTTCAGCACGTCGATGGCGATGCGGCAGGCCGGCAGCAGAGCGGGCGGCAGTTTCGCCTTGTCGTACAGGGACTTCAGCCCCAGCCGGCCGGCATCGTGGATCAGCAGCCGGGCATTGGTCATCGGCACATTCGCCATGCGCGACATCGCCGTCTCGAAGAAGGCGATGTCGCCGGTGCACAGCGAGCGGACCAGCAGCGACGGTGTCAGGCGGCCGGTGCGGGCAAGCTGCGTCACCAGACGGTCCAGCGCCCCTTCGTCGCTTTCGCCGGTGAACAGGGCGACGGTCGCCCGCTCGCGGCTCTGCAGGATCAGTTCCGACGCGACCTTCGACGGCAGTTCATGGTGCGAGACCAGATGCTGGCGCAGCCGTTCCGACACCACGGCAACCAGCCGTTCGGCGATGGTGATCGGCAGCCTGGAGCGGTGGACCAGCGGGTCCTGCACCGCCTCGCTGGCGCCGAAACGGTCGATGACACGGCCCAGGCTCTGCTCGCCCAGTTCCGCCCCCTCGTTGGCGACCAATGCTGCGACCGCGCGTTCGGACCCGCTTTCGATCAGCGCCTCGGCGACGGCGGCCGGCACGGTCGGGCGTTGGGCGATGGCTGTGCTCTTGGCGTCGGCACCGGAGCGCACGATCTCGACCAGATCGGCCGGAGTCAGCACGGTGGAGACGCTCAGCACCGGAATCGCCACAGCCTCCACGTCGCGGGCCAGGGTCAGGGCGACGTCCCGCGGCAGGGAAGGGCTGGATTTCAGGTTTTCCGCCAGGGTCTGGCGGACACGCAGGACCGTGTCCTTGACCATGACGCGGATGATGTCCTCCGCCAGCTTGCGCTCCGCCTGCGACAGCTCGGGACTGTCGAACTGCTGGGACAGCTTGGCGGCCAGATCGGTCCGGCTGTTCGGCGACGGGTCGGCCAGAAGCCGTGCCACGTCCTGCTGGGTCAGATGACCCGACTTGAAACCGTCACTCATGGGTCCCGGACCCTTCCTGCCCTGGTCCGTCTCCATATTGGACGCGGAACGCAAAACCCGCGCGGATGTGGGCGGAGACTTGTCCACACGTTCAGGATCTTCCGAAACGGTTGAACCTTCCTTAACGCCCTGCGGTCATAAGCCCATCCGCCGGGACGCGAATCACGACATTTCGACGAAGCTGGGCGGTTCCGGCAGGATGGAGCCGCGGCGGCGTGTCCCGCGCAGGTGCAGCGCCACCTCGGCGATCTGATGCTCCACCGAGATGTGGCGCTGCGAGGCGACCTCCAGCTCGCGGTCCTCATAGACATAGGCATCGGGATGGATGTCGGCCCAGCCCCGGATGGCGGCATCGCGTTCGCGCAGCAGGGCGACGACGGTCGGGCGGAACAGCCGCAGCATCGCCGTGATCCAGCGGTTGGCCGGCCAGGACGGCCGGGCGTGATCGATCTCGAAGGCGTCGAGCATGGCGATCACGTCGTCCGCCTTGTACCAGGTCTCGCCCGTCACCCAGCGGTTGGTGGTGAACAGCCGCACCGGCTGGCCGGCGACGTCCATGGCGATGCCGATCAGGTGGGACAGCGCGTCGTTGTCGTTGTCAGGCGCCACGAAATCGGCGAGCGGCGCCGGCCGCAGGCCCGGCGGCATGCCGTGCGGGCGCAGGAAGGTGTGGAAATGGCCATGCTCGCCGTGCGGCCGCTCGCCTTCGGGATGGCAGTGGTAATAATACTGGGCATGGAACTCGGCGTCGTAGACGTCACCCGGCGGATAATGCTTCCACTCGTACAGCGTGCCGTGACCGCGCAGAAGCTCGCCCACCACAGTGTCGCCGGTCTTGGCGAGAACGCGCTGGCACAGGCGCACTTCGCGTCCCGCCTCGGCCATCGCCTCCAACTCTTCCCGGGACACGTCCGACAAATCCGTCATCGCCCGATCCTGCGCTGCGCGAACATCCCTATTACGTACGCGGCTATGCGGGCGTGGCAAGGCCTTTTCGGAAATCGCACCTGCGGTTGCGGCCCCGCCTGCGCTTGCCTCCCATCAGCTGCCGGAAGGGCGGAAGCGCTGCGACAGCGACCAGCCGACCAGTTCGCCGGTGACCTGCCCCAGCGCTTGGTCGAAGGCGGCGATCACGTCGGTGAAGGAGCGGCCGCGCACCGGGGCCGACGCCTCGAAGGTCTCGCCGGCCTCGATGGTCCGGCGCGGCATTGCGACCAGCTTGGCCGACAGCCGCACATGCACCCGGTCCGGCATGGTCGCGCCCGGCGTGGCGTATTCCGCCTGGAAATCGCGCAGCTCCGACTTCAGCACATAGTCGGAGCGCAGCCCCACCGTGTCGCGCCCGACCGAGACGATGCGGCCGCTGTCCTCGAAGGTCTGCACGATCAGCCCCTGCACCATGTTCGGCGCCCGGTCGGCCCAGGACACGTCGGCGAAATAGTCGAGCGAGGTCGGCGTGCGGGCCAGCGCGATGCGCGGCGTGTCGATCCCCGCCGCCGCCGCCGGCGTCTCCACCAGCAGCTGCCAGTCGGCCTTCGGGCCGGCGGCGACGCTGGCCCGCGGGGTCAGGGTGTAGAGATGCGGCGCCGTCGGGTTCAGCGTCGAACAGGCGGCCAGCCCCAGCAGCAGGGCCGCCCCGCATATCCCGCGCACGACAGCCCCTGCAAACCCGCTCCGCACCATCGTCACCCGCCTCATTTCCCACGCACCTCCACGCCCTGCCGCGTCCCGCCGAAGAGGAAGTTCGACGGGTCGTTCTCGATCCGGGTGACCACCCGCGACAGCTGTCCGGACAGATCGCGCAACTGGGTGATCAGCAGCGTCAATTCATACAGCCCCGTGGCGGTAAAGTCGCGCACCGGCTCGCGGTTTTCGGCGACCAGCGTATTCAGTGTGTCCGACGTGCGCTTCAGCGACCGCATCAGCTCGCGCGTCTCGCCGGTCACGCTCTTGGCGGCGGTGTCGACGCTCGTCAGCGTGTCGCGCGCCTGCTCCATCGTGCGGTCGAACTGCGGGCCGGACGCCTCGAAGCCGCTCAGCGTCCGCCTCGCCTGCGCCATCGTCTCCTCCAGCCCGGCGCTGGTCCGGGCGAGTTCGGCGCTGGCGGTGCGGGCGTTGGCGAGGATGTCGCCGATGGCCTTCTGGTTGTCGCCGTTCAACAGGTCGCCCAGCCGGGTTATGACCTCCAGCGACCGGCTGACCAGTTGCGGCGCGCTGTCGACCACCGCGGTCAGCGAGCTGGGCCGCGACGGGATGGTCAGCACGCCGTCGGCATCGGTGGCGGTCAGATGCTTGCCCCCCGCATTGCCGCCGGAGATCTGGACATAGGCGCCGCCGGTGATCCCCTGCAGTTCCAGCGAAGCGATGGAATCGGACATGATCGGCGTGCCGTTCTGCACCATGATCGTCACCCGCACCCGCGTCACGTTGTCGGGGTCGAGCCGGATGTCCGACACGGTTCCCACCGGCACGCCGCGGTAGCGCACCGGGCTGCCCTGCTGCAACCCGGTGACGGAGCCGGTGAAATAGATGCGATAGGTCTCGCGCGTTTCATCGAGCTGGACCTTGGCGATCCAGGCGGTGAAGACCAGCAGGCCGGCGACCAGAGCCAGCACGAAGCTGCCGACCAGAATGTAGCTGGCGCGGGTTTCCATGACGTGCCCCTACCCTTTCGCAAGACGCCTGGCGTCTTCTTCTTCGTGGCGTCGAGCCTGATTGCGCTCTTTGGCGTCGAGGGCCGCGCGGCCGCGCGGTCCGTGGAAATAGTCGTGGATCCACGGGTGGGGGTCGGCCAGATGCTGGGCCAGGGTGCCCACCCGGATCTTCTTGTCGACCAGCACGGCGATGCGGTCGCAGATGGAGGTCAGGCTGTCCAGATCGTGGGTGACCATGAAGACGGTCAGCCCCAGGCTGCGCTGCAAACCCTGGATCAGCGTGTCGAAGGCGGCGGCGCCGATGGGGTCGAGGCCGGCGGTCGGCTCGTCCAGGAACAGGATGTCGGGGTCGAGCGCCAGGGCACGGGCGAGACCGGCGCGCTTGATCATGCCGCCCGACAGCTGGGCCGGATGCTTGGTGCCGGCATCGGGCGGCAGCCCGGCCATGGCGATTTTCACCCGCGCCACCTCGGCGATCAGCGCCGGGGAAAGGTCGGTGTGCTCCTTCAGCGGCAGCATCACATTCTCCGCCACCGTCATCGAGCTGAACAGGGCGCCGTTCTGGAACAGCACGCCGGTGCGGGCCTGCAACGCGGTGCGCTCCGTCCGGTCCAGTTCGGCGGTGTCGTGGCCCAGCAGTTCGATCCGGCCGGCGGCGGGGTCGATCAGGCCGAGGATTTCCTTCAGCAGCACCGACTTGCCGGTGCCGGAACCGCCGACGACGCCCAGGACCTCCCCCCGCTCGACATCGAGGTCGAGGCCGTCATGGACGGTCTGCGGGCCGAAGCGGGTGACCAGTCCGCGCACGCGGATGACGGGGGATCCTGCCATCACACACCCAGCATGGAGAAGAGGACGGAGAACACTGCGTCGATGACGATGACCAGGAAGATGCCCTCCACCACCGCCTTGGTGGTCATGATGCCGACGCTCTCCGCACTGCCGGAGACCTTCAGCCCCTCGTAGCAGCCGACCATGGCGATCACCAGGGCGAAGACCGGAGCCTTGATCAGCCCGGCGATCACCGTGTTGATGCCGACGGCGCTGTGAAGCTGGCGGATGAACTGCCCGAAGGTGATGTCCAGTGTGGCGTAGGCCATCACCGCCCCGCCGAACAGCCCCATCACGTCGGCATAGAAGGCCAGCAGCGGCAGGGTGATCATCAGCGCCAGCGCCCGCGGCACCACCAGCAGCTCCACCGGGTCGAGGCCCATGGTGCCGATGGCGTCGACCTCCTGGTTGACCTTCATGGTGCCGATCTGCGCGGTGAAGGCGGAACCGGAGCGGCCGGCGACGATGATCGCCGTCATCAGGATGCCGATCTCGCGCAGGACGGAGATGCCCAGCAGGTTCACTACATACAGCTCCGCCCCAAAGCGCTTCAACTGGTCCGCCCCCTGGAAGGCCAGCACCACGCCGATCAGGAAGGACAGCAGCCCCAGGATCGGCAGGGCGTTCAGCCCGGTCTGCTCGATATGGAACAGGACGGAGGTCAGGCGCAGGCGCGACGGGCGCAGGATCAGCCGGGCGAAGGTGACGGTGACGAGGCCGAGGAAGCCGACAAGGTCGAGGATTTCCCTGGCGGCGTTCACCGTCGTCTGGCCGGTGCGCACCACCATGTCGAGGATCGGGTGATGTTCGCGTTCGATCGGGTGCGGCGGTGCCTTGCCGGCGTCGCGTACGGCGTCGAACAGGGCGGAATGTTCCGGCCGCAAACCGGCCACCGACACGGCATGCCCGTCGGCCCCCAGCCGTTCGGCCAGGCGGTTCAGCAGATAAGCGCCGACGGTGTCGAGCGCTTCCACCCGCGCCAGATCGAGCCGCACCGCGGCACCGCCCGGCGGCTTCTGCGCCTGGTCCAGCGCATCCGACGCGGCCGTGGCCCATTGCAGGGTCCAGCGCCCGGCGGCGGCGATCCGCCACCCGCCGTCGGCCAAGCCCGGATCGTTCCCGGCTTCGATCCGGGCCCCATCCTTCGCCACTCCGTCCTTCGCTAATGTCGCTGCCACAGGCTCCGCCGCACGCATCCGCACATCGACCGGTACGTTTGGCCGGCACGCCTGGAACGTGGCGGAGCATCGCCGGATGGTCAACCCCATCCGACAAATCCGGCTCCTCGGGGGCAAGACGACACGTTAGTCTGCGGCCAATCGCGGCTTTGCGCCGGGGGGAGCCAGCCGCTAGAGTGCCGGAAGGCGGACCGGGCCATGCATGCCGGCTTGCGATTCTTTACGGACAAGACCTCCGATGAACTTCAAAGACCATATCCGCGACATCCCGGATTTCCCGAAGCCCGGCATTCTGTTCTACGACGTCTCGCCGCTGCTGGCGAACGGCGCCGCCTGGAAGGCCGCCATCGACACGCTGGCCGAGGCGGTGCGCCCGCACAAGCCGGAGCTGCTGGTCGGGATCGAATCGCGCGGCTTCCTGGTCGCCGCCCCGCTGGCGCTGACGCTGGGCATCGGATTCATTATGGTGCGCAAGCACGGCAAGCTGCCGGGCGACAAGATCGCCCATTCCTATGACCTCGAATACGGTACCGACACCATCGAGGTGCAAGCCGACGCGGTGAAGCCCGGCCAGCGCGTGGTGGTGCTGGACGATTTGCTGGCGACCGGCGGCACCATGGCCGCCGCCATCAGCCTGCTGCGCCAGGTCGGCGCCGACGTCCGCGCCGCCGCCTTCCTGGTGGAGCTGACTTTCCTGAACGGCCGCGGCCGGATCGACGTGCCCAGCGTCTCGCTGATGGCGTACGATTCCTGAGGTCAGCGCCGGCTGAGCCAGCCGTCGACGCTGAAGCGCCCGCCGCCCGAGGCGACCAGCGAGAGGAAGCCGCCGATGATGGCAAGGTTCTTCATGAACTGGATCTGCTGCATCTTCGCGGCGTCGGGTGCCGCTTCCCAATAGCGGTGGGCGATCAGCGTCGCGGCGACGGTGAAGACCGCGACCAGCAGCGCCGCCAGCCGGGTCCAGGCGCCCAGCACGATGGCCAGCCCGCCGAACGCCTCCACCAGGGCGCCGATGGGGGCGACGATGGTGGCCATCGGCACGCCCTGGCTCTCCATCCCGGCGATGAAGCCGCTGAGCGCCATCAGCTTGCCGAAACCACTCTGCACGAAGATGGCGCCCAGCAGCACGCGGGCCGCCAGCAGCAGCGCGTCCTGCCCGGTGGTGGCGGTGCCGTATCCCGCCGATGTGGTCGCATAGTTCGTCATCCCGGATATCCCTTTCATTCTGTTGGAAGAGGAGACGACGGAAAGCGCACGGTTATTCCCCAAAAACCTCAGGCCGTCTTCCACAGGCTGATGATCATGACGCCGGCGACGGTCAGGGCGGCACCAGCAAGCTGCAGCCAGCCCATCGGTTCGGCCAGCACCAGATAGCCGAAGACCGCGGCGGAGACCGGGCCGATGGCACCGCTCAGCGCCACCAGATTGGGGCCGACCCGCCGCAGCGCCTCCGCTGTCATCAGCACCGGCAGCACGGTACAGACCACCGCCATCACCGCCGACAGCCCATAGACCGGCAGCGGCAGTTCCAGCGCCGACCAGGGCCGCAGCACCAGGAATTGCAGGATGCAGCACAGGCAGGCCGCCGTCATCGCATAGGCGGTGAAGCGCATGGAGCCGATCCGCTGGACCACTCGGCTGCTGCCGACCAGATAGATCGAGTAGAGGAAGGCGCCCATGAAGACCAGAGCCGCCCCGGTCGCGAAGTCGGGATGGCCGGTCCCGATCTCCGACCAGACCACCAATGCCACGCCGGCATAGGAGACGACCAGCGCCACCACCTCGCGCAGGCCGATCCGTTTGCCGAGGAACAGGGCCGACAGCAGCACGACGATGGTCGGGTAGAGGAACAGCAGCAGCCGCCCCATCCCGGCCGAGACATAGCGCAAGCCCAGGAAATCGCAGAAGCTGGCGGCGTAATAGCCGGTGACGCCCAGCGCCACCGTCAAAGCGAGGTCGCGGCCGGCAATCGGGGCGCGCTCTCCCTTGCTGGCTCCCGCCCAAAGCGCCATGCCGAGGAAGAAGGGCAGAGCGAAGACCATGCGCAGCATGATCAGGGTGACCGGATCGACATTGTAGCGGTAGGCCAGCTTGATGATGACCGGCCGCAGCGAGAAGGCGACCACCCCGGCCACGGCAAGCCCCAGCCCGGCCAGCATCTGGACGGGCGGCAGCAGGCGCGCCCCGGAAACCTCGGGCGCGGTCGCTTCGGAAGACAGGCTGGGCTGGGACAAGGGGAAAAATCCAGGGACTGGAGGGGGGAGGCCATTCAAGCATCCCCGCCGCCGTTTGGCTTCCGTCAAGGCCGTGTCGGGCCATGACCGGCGCCGTACCCTGGATTGCACCGGCCGCGGTGCTGATGGTGAAGGGAGTGAACCGTCAGCTGATGGGACCGGCGGCGACGGCGGTGCCGGACATCGGCTCCAGGCCGGTGAAGGCAATCCGCGCCTGCTGGCCGATGGCGATGGCGTGCACGCCGGTCAGGGCGCCGGTGGAGATCCACTGCCCGGCCTTCAGCGGACGGCCGAGCCGGACCGCGATGCTCAGCGCCACCGCGACCGCGGCGGCGATGCCGCCCGGCAGCTTGGCGCTGCTGCCGACGCCGACGCTCTGCCCGTCGATCAGCACCTCGGCGCGCAGGGCATCGCTGCCCTCGACGCCGCCGACGATCTCCTCGCCGACGATCAGGCCGTTGTTGTTGCCGAAGACGGCGGTGGAGGCGGTGGGCCCCAGCGTGTTGACCGGGGCCAGCGGACCGCCCGCCACCTCGATGGCGGCATGGACGGCGGCGATGAAGGCCGCGGCCTCCGCCGGGCTGTAATCCAGCTTGTCGGCGGGGGCATCGGCGGCGATGCGCACCGCGAACTCCGCCTCGACCGCACCGAAGCCGCCGGGGATGACCGGGAAGGTCAAGGAACCGCCGGCCCCCGTCACCACGGTGCCGGCGAAGATCGGGCCGATGTAGCGCATGGCGCCCAGCGTCTCCTCCAGGGCCGGCGGCACCCGCGCCACCTTCCAGCCGGCGACCTCGTCGGGCCAGGCGGCGGTCGCCGTCGCCTGGATGGCGTAGGCGGTGGCGAGGTCGGCCGGCAGCGGGCCGGGGAAATCGGCAAGGCCGGTCGCGCTGCGGCGGGCGTCGACGAAGCGGGCCGCGGCCTCGGCGATCACCGGGTCGGCCAGGGTCGGGGCGCTCAGCCCGATGGGATGCGTGACGGTCATAGAGGATCTCCACTGAGAGGCGCCGCGACTGTAGCGGCCCCGGACGATCCGGGAAAGTGCGCTGCACAAGACCGCCAGCAGGGATGCTTCCCGAAAGGCGGGGTGGACGGACCATCGGGATGCGGCGACACTGACGGCGTCTTTGCCGCGGGAGAGGCCATGCGTTCCGACACCGACGCCGCAACCAAGCTGCTGTTTCGCCGGCTTTTCGAGCGGATCGAGTCGCGGCGCGACGAGCTGGTCGCGCTGACCCAGGATCTGATCCGCATCCCCACCGTCAACCCGCCGGGCGACGTCTACACCGACTGCGCCGAGCTGATCGGCCGGCGGCTGGCGGCGCGCGGATTCGCGGTGGAGTATGTGCGGGCGGAGGGGGCGGCCGGCGACAGCGACCGCTATCCGCGCACCAACATCGTCGCCCGCATCGAGGCGCCGCGTCCGGGAGCTTGCGTCCATTTCAACGGCCACATCGACGTGGTGCCGGCTGGCCAGGGCTGGACCGTCGATCCCTTCGGCGGGGTGGTGAAGGACGGCCGGGTCTATGGCCGCGGCGCCTGCGACATGAAGGGCGGCATCGCCGCCTCGATCATCGCGGTGGAATCGCTGCTGGAGGAGGGGCTGCTGGCGGCCGGCGCCCTGGAGATCTCCGGCACGGTGGACGAGGAGTCCGGCGGCTATGGCGGGGTCGGACATCTGGCGACGCTCGGCTATTTCTCCCGGCCCAGGGTCGATCACGTCATCATCCCGGAGCCGCTGAACGTCGACCGCGTCTGCATCGGCCACCGCGGCGTCTGGTGGGCGGAGATCGAGACCAAGGGCCGCGTCGCCCACGGCTCGATGCCCTTCCTCGGCAACTGCGCGGTTCGCCACATGGGCGCCGTGCTGCACCGGATCGAGACCGAGCTGATCCCGCGCCTTGCCGCCAAGCGCACCGACATGCCGGTGGTGCCGGAGGGGGCACGCCAGTCCACCATCAACATCAACGCCATCCATGGCGGCCAGCGCGAGGATCATGACGGTCTGCCCAGCCCGATGGTGCCCGACCGCTGCCGCATGGTGATCGACCGCCGCTATCTGATCGAGGAGGACCCCGAGGCGGTCCGCGGCGAGATCGTCGCCATCCTGGAGGATCTGCGCCGCGACCGTCCCGGATTCGACTACGAGCTGCGCGAGGTGCTGGCCTTCCTGCCGACGATGACCGACGCCGACGCTCCCGTCGTGCGGGCGGTGGCCGCCGCCATCGAGACGGTGCTGGGCCGCCCGGCGCAGCATGTGGTGTCCCCCGGCACCTATGACCAGAAGCATGTGGTGCGCGTCGGCCAGTTGAAGGACTGCATCGCCTACGGTCCCGGCATCCTCGACCTCGCCCACCAGCCCGACGAATGGGTCGGCATCGACGACATGGTGCAATCGGCGCAGGTGATGGCGCTGGCGACGCTGGAACTGCTGGGGGGTGCTGCGGAGGCCGGCGGCGGGCTGCGCTTCTGACGGCACCGGCGCTGCGGCCGAGGGAGGGATGGAACGGCGTGGAACAGTTTCCGCCGGATGTTCCATCTACCGCCGGCCATCTACCGCCGGCCGAAGGCACCGGCGGCGCGGCGGCTGACCGGGCCGGGGTTGAGGTTGGGGTACTCCTCATACTGGTTGAGCGTGTAGGGGAAGACGCCCTTCGGCCCGACGGCTTCCGGCTGGGCCAGGACGGCGGCGACCAGCGCCGGGCTGGGCGGGCGGCGCTCGCGGATCATGGAACTGCGAACCGGGAACCAGCGCGCCGTCCGACGGGGTCGGCGGCTCTTCGGCCCAGCGGGGGAAGTTGTCGGTGGTGAAGCTGCGGGGATCGAGAGGCATGGCGGGACTCCGCAAGTGGGGGGCTTGCGGGGAGGTTACAGGAAAATTTTCCTTTCCGGTGACGTTCTTTGAAAATGGAGATGGGGGCTGCTCCATCGGCACAGCGGAGGTCCTCCCCTCTCGCTCTTGCGATCCGACTGTTCCGCTGCAAATATCCTCGTCATGAAGGCCGCACCAAGTACCACCTGCATCGCGCTCTCGCGCGCTTGACGCGAAGAGCTTTGACGTGAGCACCCCGATTGGCGGCTCGCGTCGGTCGTCTGCGCGCCCACGCGGACAGGAAACCGCCTATCTGGCGGCTCAGATGCAGCGGAGCGATCCGATGAAGAACTTTTTCGAAAGCCCCTTCAAGGGCGTCCTCCTGGAAAAGCAGGTCACCAACCCGAACATCGTCTTTGGACGGTACAGCTATTATTCCGGCTATTACCATGGCCACAGCTTCGATGACTGCGCCCGGTTTCTTCTCCCGGACGAAGGGGCCGACAAGCTGGTGATTGGCAGCTTCTGCTCCATCGGGTCCGGCGCAGCCTTCATCATGGCGGGCAACCAAGGCCACCGGAGCGACTGGATCAGCACCTTTCCCTTCTTCTGGATGCCCGACGTGCCGGCATTCGCCGGCGCGCAGAACGGCTACCAGCCCGCAGGCGACACGGTGATCGGCAATGACGTCTGGATCGGTTCGGAAGCCATCGTTATGCCCGGCATCACGATTGGCGACGGCGCTGTCATCGGCACAAGGTCGCTGGTGACGCGGGACGTCGAGCCCTATGCGATTGTGGGTGGTTCCCCCGCCAGAACGATCCGGAAGCGCTTCGATGACCATCTTGTTGCGTTGCTGCTTGAGATGGCGTGGTGGGAGTGGTCCGACGACCAGTTGCGGAGCGCCATGCCGATCCTGACCAGCGGCGACGTCGCAGCGCTTCATCGTCACTGGGAACGCGTGGTCAAACGCAGCTGAACACCTCGGGCGCTAAACGGGCGCAGTTCGCCACCCGAGCCAGATCAGGCGTCGGAAATTGTAGGCGAGGTTGGCGATACCGATCTTCACCGTGGCGCGCCCAAGGCCAATGGTGCGGATGAACAGCGCCATGCGCTCCTTTCCGGTCGGCGAACACATGCTCGACGGCGGACCATACCGCCGAGTGGGCGCGGTTGGCGCGCTGGTGCGCGCCCCGGCATCGGCCGTCCCTTGGGCTTCTCGGAAATGAACCATGCTGCGGCGGCCCGCCGCGATAGCTTTTCATTGGCCTTCGAACGGTAGGCGCTGTCCGCCCACCCCCGGCTGTCGAAGGATCGCCGCTCCTGCTCAACTCTGCATAACCATACTGAAGATCGAACAGCCCTGCTTGACCGGCCATGCCCCCCCAAGCAACCTTTCGGGGCAAGCGAATCACGACAGCGCCAGAAGCGCTACGGTTTTTCGATGCATTCAATTCTCCGCACATACTCAGTAATCCCGTACTCGAATCGCTACACAGTCCCGCCAGCTTAGCTGATTTTTAACGAAGACCCATTTTTATCGGTGTATTGCGTTTATCCGTTGGAGAGCAATTCATGCTGCGGAAAGAAGTACTCGCAAAACTCCGGTCAAGCAAACAAGAACCAACGATTGATGAGAACACAAAGGAGGAATACAAGAAAAAAATATTGGCCATATACAAAGATATGGAGTCAAAAGCTTATCATACCAATGGCGTTCCTTTAGGAAAAATATCACAAGCTCCAAAATTAACTTTGAGGACAGTTGCCGCAACGTCTTTTGTAGGCAGACAGCTACAGTCGGCAGGTCAAAAACATGGTTGCTGGACTTGTGGAAAGAAGATGGGCGCACCTGGAGCCGCGGGCTGGGTGGCGGACCATATTCCACCCTATAGCCTTAATATGAAAAGAAAAGTGTTTAAAGACTTTGAGAGCAAACATAATGTCTTCAGCGGCCTCCCCAAATGGAAGTTGCTGCCTTCCTGCGTCGATTGCTGCAGAAGGCAATCTTCTATTGTAGCAAAATTAAATAAAACAAAATCTGTAGAGGATTTTGAAAAAGAATTCTATAGAAGCACGCAATACCTGACCGGAGGTCGATATTACAATCCGAATCACGCCGTCAATACTTCGTCGAAACGAACAGATCATGCTAGATTAATATGGAGTGGAGAGACTCTCCAATGTCATATCTGTGGATCACAATCTACAACATCAGCAAATACACGATATACCGCAGACCATTTACCACCTCGTGAATTTAACACGCCATATGTAATACGGTTGCTTAGTTTTGCAGGAATTACAGATCGAAAATTTAAGATAATGCCACAATGTGTCAAATGTTCAGGGAAGCAATCTAAATTCAAGAGCTTGGCGAAGAAACTCCGAGATATCGGTGCGGAGCTTGGCTTCAAAACAGCAAAAGGAATGTAGTTCTTATTGTTTCCATGGCTTTCCTGGAAACAGACGCGGCGGTTGCAGCGGCGTGCGCTCAATGCGAAATGCGCGACGCTGCAACCGCCGCAGTCCCTATCACTCCGCCGACACGGGCTGTATGGGGGGCTGTATGGGGAGCTGCACGGGGGGCTGCACCGCCGTCAGCGTCTCCAGCAGCCGCTCCACCTCCTCGGGCGGGATGGGGCGGCTGAACAGGAAGCCCTGGTAGCTTTCGCAGGCTAGATCGCGCAGAAGCTGCAACTGCTTCTGCGTCTCCACCCCCTCGGCGATCACCGACAGGCCCAGGCTGCGGCCGAGACCGACGATGGCGCGCGGAACGGAGGCGTCCGGGCATTTCGATGAAAACCACACCGCAGGCCGAGTCTTCCGCCGGCTGCCGCTATGGGGCCGCGTGCTCTTCGATGCAATCGACGCGGTCCGGATAGAACGCCAAATGGTCGCGGATGGCGGCCATGGCGGGATAGGGAGTCTCGTAGGTCCAGACGGCGTTGACCGCGACGCGGTCACCCACGCGCAGGCTGTAATACGTGGCATCGCCCTTGTAAGGGCAATGCGTCGTGTGCGCCGTGCGCTCGAAGGCCGTCATGTCGGCATCCGCGCGGGGAATATAGTGGACCGCGGGCAAATTCGCCTCCGTCAGCGTCAGGGCGCGTGCCGTTTCGGCGACGACCCGGCCGGCGAAGACGACACGGATCCGGTTCGGATTGGGGACGATGGTGATGGGATGCTCGGGGCCGGGAATTTTCACAGCGATACTCCTTGCTCGCCAGCGGTCGCGCCGGTCATGGCGCATTCGTCATGCTACTCTGGGCGGTGTGACGAAGCGTTGTCCTCGTTTCGCATCCGTGCCACAGGTGGCTCCACCGAAGAAAGATTGGATCTCAATGAGCATGCAGCCATGGGAAGGACGTGACCGGTTGGTCGCAATCGACATCGAGACGACCGGACGGCGCCTGCCGAGCCTCCAGGACATCCGTAAGGCGCCCAAGGGCCTGCGTCAGCCCGGCATCGTCATCGAGATCGGGTGTCTCGAACTCCTCCGCGAGGGCGATGGCTGGAGGAAAGCACGCAGCTGGGAGACGCGGGTCAACCCCGACGCCCCTCTCCATCCCGACTCCATCAAGGTGCACGGCATCAAGCCCGCCGACCTGAAGACGGCGCCCCGCTTTCCCGAGGTGGCCGACGCGCTTCTCGCCTTTCTTGGCGAGGATCCTCTGGTGGCCCATGCCTATGAGAACGAGATGGACTTCCTGAACTACGAGTTCGCGCGCTGCGGACGCGCCGCATGGGGTGCCGACAGCTTCCCGGCCGACCGGTTCATCTGTACCAAGGAGATGTCGCACGAGGTCTTCCCCGGCGCTTCCGGTTCGCTCGATGCGCTGTGCGACCGGCTGTGGCTCGACCGGAGCGACCGCTTCGCCCGCCATGGTGCGCTGCTCGACGCAGACCTGACGGCCGACGCCTTCGTCAAGATGGCGTTGGGAGATACCGGCCCGCGCGACGCCGTGTATGAGTGAGGCACGGCGCCCTCACTCCGCCGACAGCGGCTGTACGGGGGGCTGCACCGCCGTCAGCGTCTCCAGCAGCCGCTCGATCTCCTCGGCCGGGATGGGGCGGCTGAACAGGAAGCCCTGGTAGCTTTCGCAGGCCAAATCGCGCAGCAGTTGCAACTGCTCCTGCGTCTCCACCCCCTCGGCGATCACCGACAGGCCCAGGCTGCGGCCGAGACCGACGATGGCGCGCGGGACGGAGGCGTCGCTGGCGCCGGTCGACAGGTCGTGGATGAAGGAGCGGTCGATCTTCAGCTTGTCGATGGGCAGACGGTGCAGATAGCTGAGGCTGGAATAGCCGGTGCCGAAATCGTCCAGCGCGATCAGCACGCCGCGCTGCTTCAGCGCCGCCAGGGTGGCCGCCGCCGATTCGACGTCATCGATCAGCGTGCTTTCCGTCACCTCGATTTCCAGCTCCGAGCCGCTGAGACCGTTGGCGTCGAGCGCGCGGGCGACCTTGACCGGCAGCTGCCCGTCGCGGAACTGGGCGCCGGAGACGTTGACCGCCACCGGGATCGACAGGCCGAAGCGCTGGCGCCAGCGCCGGATCTGGGCGCAGGCCTCGAACAACACCCAGTCGCCCATCGCCAGCACCAGCCCGGTCTCCTCCGCCACCGGCAGGAAACGGCCGGGCAGGATCAGACCCTCCTCGGGATGGCGCCAGCGGACCAGCGCCTCCAGTCCGACCATGCAGCCGGTCAGGGTGTCGACCTGGGGCTGGTAGACCAGGAAAAGCTCGCCCTCGCGGATCGCCTGACGCAGCGCGCCCTCCAGATCCATGCGCTCGCGCGACTTGGCGCCCATCTCCTTGGTGACGAAGCGGAAGCCGTTCCGCCCCTGCTCCTTGGCATTGTACATGGCGATGTCGGCGCAGCGGATCAGCCCTTCGGGATCGTCGGCATCGTCCGGGTACAGGCTGATGCCGACGCTGGGCGTCACCACGAAATTCTGGCCGCCGACGGCAAACGGGCTGGCCAGATGCGCCACCACCTTCTCCGCCACGCGGGCGGCGTCGCCCGGCTCCGTCACTTGGCGGACGACGATCAGGAACTCGTCGCCGCCCAGCCGGCCGACCGTGTCGGATTCCCGCAGGCCCGCCTGGAGCCGGCGCGCCACCGAGCGCAGCACCTCGTCACCGAAGCTGTGACCCAGGCTGTCGTTGATCACCTTGAAGCGGTCGAGGTCGATGAACAGCACCGCCACCTTGGTGCCGTCGCGCCGCCCCTCGCGCAGCGCCTGGGCAATGCGGTCGTAGAGCAGGACGCGGTTGGGCAGGCCGGTCAGCGCATCGAAATGGGCGAGATACTGGATGTGCTGCTCGGCCCGGCGCTTCTCGCCGATGTCCTCGGCGAAGGCGAGCACGAATTTCAGCGCGCCCCCGGCGGTGACCGGCTGGAAATGCAGGCTGAAATGGCTGCGCCGGCCGCCCATCAGCAGGGGCTGGTCGGATTCGAGCTTGCCGCTCTCGCCATGCAGCGCCGCCTCCAGCGCGAAGACCGACGCCTGGTCGCCGAAGCGCAGGCGGGCGTCGGTGCCGAGCAGATCCCGCCGCGGCAGGCCGGCGGCGCTGGCGAAGGCCGGGTTGCAGTCCATCACCAGCCCGTCGGTGCCGACCAGCGCAATGCCCAGCGGCGCCTGGGTGAACAGCTGCTGCCGTTCCGCCTCCTGCAGGCGCAGCGAGGCGGTCATCTCGCCGGCCAGCTCGACCGCGCGGGAATGGATCACCAGCACCATGCGCAGGACCAGCGACAGCGCGATGCTGAGGGCGATGCCGACCGCCAGCAGGGCGCCGGGCACCCAGTCATGCGCGGTGATCACGCCGTCGGGAAGGCTGTCGTAGCGGACGGTCCAGATGCGCCCGCCGACCGGCAGCTCACGACTCAGGCTGAGCGCGGGCTTTGTCTGCAACGGCCGGTGGCTGCGGTAGAGCGGAAACTCGGCCTCCGCCGGCGCCACATCGTAGATCTCCAGGCCGGTGTCGGCCCGCTGGCCGTCGATCAGCCCGTCGACCAGCGGGCCGATCCGGACCGGGGTCAGCACCACGCCGGTGAAGGAGGCCCGGCGCGCCTCCAGCGACGGCGGCAGGGGATCGCCGCGGTAGGTCGCCTGATAGAGGATGAAGGCGGGCTTGGCCCCCGCCGCCTCGTCGATCTTCAGGGTGATCGCGCGGGTGGCGGCCGGTTCGCCGCTGTCGCGCGCCCGTTCGATGGCCGAGCGCCGCACCGCCTCCGACATCATGTCGAAGCCGATGGCCCGCGCATTCGCCTCGTTGACCGGCGCGGTGAAGATGTTGACCACCCGGTCCGCCCCGGCATGCTCCGGCCAGATGCGGAAGGCCGTCAGGCCGGCGGCCCGCATCGACGCCACCAGATCGCCCGACCGCTCGGCCGCGACGGCGCGGGCATAGGCGATGGAGATGATGCCGGGATAGCGCTGCGGCATGTCCAGCGCCTCGACGAAGCGGGTCCACTGCGTCCAATGCAGGTCGGGGAAGGTCATCGCCAGCGAGGCGGCGCTGCGCGCCACCTGCTCGTACACCTTGATGCGGTCGGCGAGCTGGCCGTGGATTTCCTCGACCCGCGCGGAGAAGCGGTGCGCCTCCTCGCTGGCCAGCAGGCGCTCGGACTGGAGCATCGCCAGCAGGGACAGGCCGGCGCCGACAATCAGGGCCAGAAGGGGAACGACAACCGGCACGTGGAGATTGCGCAGGAGGCGACGGGCTGTCGGGTTCGGATCGGAGGCCGACGGGCTGTCCGCAATCGGATCTGCCTTGGGATCGGCTGCCGGTTCCGGCATCAGAACTCCTCTAGGATCTTCGGGCTGGTCAGCAGAAGTTTTTCGATCATGCCGAGAATCTGTTCGATCTTGCTGCGGGTGGCGTCCAGCTCGTCGGCCGTCTTGTCGTCGATGCCGGCTTCCATCAGCATGGTGTCGAAGGTGTGCAGCGTCTCGTTGAAGGCTTTCTGTTCCGCCACCAGCACGTCGAAGGCGCCCAGCGAGGCGGTCAGCGCCAGCGGCGGGTCGCTGACGAAGGAATGGCTGATGTCGGTGAAGATGGCGATGGCGCTCAGCTTCTGCCGCAGCACCCATTGCGGGAAATTCGACGGCAGCTCCTTGCCGGCGATCTCCAGCCTTTCCTGGATCGAGAAAACCAGGCCCTGGATGTCGAGATAGGCCGCCCGGATTTCGCGGAAGCGCGGAAAGGTCTTCGGCTTGCCGGCGGCACGCAGGCGGGCCAGCGCCGCGATGTCCTCGGTCAATTTGCGGGCCATCCGAAGAACGACATCCGTCACCTTCGACATCACACGCCTCCGCTCAACGGACCATCCCCGCGCATCGCCTGATCCGGACCGCCGCTCCCGACGGTCCGGAGGCCAGATTACACCAGATCCTACCACGAACGTTAGTATTACCGACGGGAAGCCGGGCGCCCGCGCGCCGCAGCCATCGGCGGACGGGGATGGCGCAGCCTTGTATTGCTTCCACGCTCTGCATACTGCCGTCGGCGGGCAGTCTTTTCAGCGAAGAGCGAAGAAACAATTCAAGTCAACCCGGAATTCATCTCTTTTCGGGTTAGGCTCTCAGAGGGAGGGAGCCCGAGTTGAATCGGCAGCGGCCACACTATAAATTGGCGTTCCTGTCCGATTACTGAGCCGTATCTCTCCGGCATCCCAGGATTTTCCATTCCCTCTTTCGGATAGCGCACGCTGCGCCGGATTGACCCCATCAGACGCAAGGATCCGATATGCGATTTGTACCCGTTGTCCTGGCCTGCCTCGCACTTCAGGGATGTGCCGGTTCTCCCCTGTCGAATCTGGTGTCGGGCCAGCGCTATCAGACCACGTCCGACGTCACCGCGTCCTGGGTGGGAGCGTCCGAAGACGATCTGGTCCTGTCATGGGGCCCGCCGCAGAACAGCCATGTGCTGAACAACGGATCGAAGATGATCGGGTACCAGTATTCATGGCTGACGAACGGCAGGCACTCGGAAGAGTGGGGCTATGTTCCCGATTACGCCAGTTGCGAACAGCGCTTTCTGGTCGAACAGGGCGTCATCACTCGCTGGTACTCTTCCGGCGACTGCCCCAAGCGACCCAAGGGAGCCAAGCTGATCCCCGCCGGCACGCCGGTCCCCCGGCCGACCCTGTGAGGTCGCTCCAGGGGATCCGAAGCGCGGCAGTTCCCGTCAGGACAGGACGGCCTAGTCGCCTCCCAAGGATCTGACGGCGTCGGCGAGAAGGCCGCTCAGCGACAGGGCGTTGGAGGGATGTGGCACGCCGTCGCAGGACAGCGGGCGGCCCAGCCCTTCGGCGGTGAAGCGCTCGGCGACGATGTCGCTGAACAGGGCATGGACGCCATAGACCTGCACCCGGCTCGCCCCCAGGACCCGCGCGGCGCGGGCGCAGGAGAAGATCGTTTCGCCGGAGCTGATGACGTCGTCGACGATCACCACCGGCCGGCCATGGATCGGCGCGTCGGGGGGCAACGCCACCGTCACGTCGCGGTCGCCGCGCCGCTCCTTGCGGCCGACAATGCCGGTCAGGCCGAGCGGACCGGCCACCGCCTCCACCAGGGGGGCGGATTCCTCGTCCGGGCCGACGATGACGGTGCCCGACGCCACGCCGTTCGCCCGCAGATGCTCGGCGATGGGGGCGGCTCCGCTCAGCGCGACGGACGGGCGGCCGACGAAGACCTCGTCCAGCGTGTGGGTGCGGTGCAGGTGCGGCTCGACGCAGACGAAGCGGTCGAAACAGCGGCCGAGCCAGTCGCCGACCACCGTCTGGCTGACCGGCTCGCCCGGCTTGAAGATAGCGTCCTGGCGCATGTAGGCCATGTAGGGCGCCACCAGACAGAGGTCGGTCGCCCCCTGGCGCCGCAGCACCGAGGCGGCGAGCGTCAGCTCGACCAGCTTGTCGTTCGGGCGGTCGAGCGAGCGGTAGACGATGGCGCGTTCCACCGGCTCCGGCAGCCGGACCAGGCTTTCGCCGTCGGGGAAGCGGTGCAGCTCGGCGATGTGGCAGGGGATCTCCAGCGCCTGGGCCAGACGGCGCGCGGCGTCCGCCGATTCCGGAAAGCCATAGACGGCCGTGTAGTTGCCCGTATTGCGGGCCATGCCCCTTCTCCCTCTACCACCTTGGACGGCGGCAAGCTTGGCGCAGGCGGTACGGGCGGGTCAATCACGGCAAAAGGCGGCATGGCGGACGGCGGTATGGCGAAAGGCCAGGGGTGCCGGCCTAATCGCCATCGGCCTGCGTCCCGTCGGCCTGTCCCGCCGGCCGCTTGTCCTCCTCGGCCTCGTCCGCTTCGGACGCCGCGGGATCGACATGAATACTCTCCGCCTTGCGCGCCAGCCATTGGAAGGCGCCCAGCCCGACGACCAGCAGCGTGACCACGCCCAGCAGCATCACCGGATAGATGATGGCGGAAATCTCGCTGGTGCGCGCCTCGAACACCAGGACCAGCCCCTCCAGGCTGGCGGCGATGATGATCGTGGTGAGGAACTTGGTCAGGGTGCGGCGGGCCTCGTCGGCGCGGCGCAGCTCGCGTTCGCGGACGATCTCCTCCTCGTAGAGGTATTTGGCGATCTCGAACACCGCGATGGCCAGCACGATCATCCCCACCCCGTCCAGCATGGCCGAGGTCAGGACGGCGCTGTCCAGCGCCACCACCCCTTCCACCACCGTCAGGGCCGACAAGGCGATGAACATCAGGGCGAACAGGCCGAGCGTCGCCGCCGCCAGAAAATACATCACGCGTGACGCCGATTCGAACATCGCCCTCGCCTTCCCGCAAGCTGGTCCTTGGCAATGAGAACGCGCAAGGCCGCCGGTCCGCCCGGATGGCCGCCGCGGATTCGTCGACGCTGCCGGGGAACCTCTTTAGAGTGGCGGCGACCTGCCGCCCCTCTTCCGGTTTTCCACTCCATGACGCCACTGCCCTCCCCGTCCCCATCTCCCGATCCTTCGCCCGACCGGCCCCGAAACGCCGTGGTGGCGAGCGCCGCCTATTGCGATGGCCGGCGCATCGCCGAGGTGCCCATCGGCGAGGCCGGCGCCTGGGCGGCCAAGGAGAACCACTTCGTCTGGATCGGCCTGTGGGAGCCGGACGAGGCTCTGCTGATGGAGGTGAAGCGGCAGTTCGGCCTGCATGAGCTGGCGGTCGAGGACGCCCTGCACGCCCACCAGCGGCCGAAGCTGGACGTCTATGGCGACAGCCTGTTCATGGTCCTGCGCACCGCCCGGCTGGAAAAAGGCGAGCTGGTGCTGGGCGAGACCCATGTCTTCGCCGGCCGCGGCTATGTCGTCACCGTGCGGCATGGCGCCTCGACCAGCTATTCGCCGGTGCGGGCACGGGCGGAAAGCGCGCCGCACCTGCTGAAGCATGGCGAGGACTTCATCGTCTACACCATCATGGACTATGTGGTGGACTGCTACTTCCCGGTGCTCGACCAGATGGCGAGCACAGTGGACGAACTGGACGCCATGCTGATCGCCCGCCCGCCCAGCACGGGAGAGATCGAGCGCATCCACCAGCTGCGCCGCGATCTGGAACGGCTGCGCCGCAACGCCTCGCCGCTGCTGGAGGTCTGCTCACGGCTGGAGCGCTTCGACCTGCCGATGATCGACCAGGCGATCCGGCCCTATTACCGCGACGTGCAGGACCATGTGATCCGGGTCAACGAACAGATCGGCTCGCTGCGCGAGGTGCTGTCCTTCGCCTTCGAAACCAGTATGATCCTGGCGACCGCGCGGCAGAACGACGTGACGCGCAAGCTGGCCGCCTGGGCCGCCATCCTCGCCGTGCCGACGGCCGTCGCCGGCCTGTACGGCATGAACTTCGAGCATATGCCGGAGCTTCACTGGCGCTACGGCTACCCGGCGGTGCTGGCGGTGATCGCCGTGGTCTGCACCGCGCTGTATGTCCGCTTCCGGCGGACCGGATGGCTGTGACGGCGCCCCGGCCGGGCGGTCCCGGTGCGACATGGCCGGATGACATGGCTGCTCTTTGACTGGGTTGGTTTTGGGACTGGGTTGGTTTTGGAGTTTGGTGACGGACATGACCGACGCGACGAACACGCTGCACGCCCTGCTGGACGCCTATCTGCGCTGCCCGGTGGAGGCCGCGCGTACGGAACTGGAGCAGGCGCTGCGCGGCTACCAGACCGACTGGATCCGCGCCCGCGCCGGGGCCGACGCCCCGCCGCAGCCGGTGGCCGCAACGCCCACGCCGGCCGCCAAGCCGGCGGTGGCGAAGCCGCGCTTTCCCATCGCGGCGGCCGACCTCGACGTTCTGAAGCGTCTGGCCGACGGCTGGACCGGCACCACCGCGGACGTGACGCGCTGGGCCTGGTTCGAGAACCGCGAACTGGTGACGCTCGACCCGAATCCGGCCGGCGAAGGGCCGGAGGTGCTGCGCCTCACCCCGCTCGGCTGGGCCGCCATCGGGCGGATGCCGGCGGGCTGAGGGTTCCGGAAACCCGCCGCCTCAATTCACCTGCGGCAGGGTGAAGATCTGACCGGGATAGATCATGTCCGGGTCGCGGATCTGCTCGCGGTTGGCGGTGTAGATGGTGGTGTAGAGCATGCCGTCGCCATAGGTGCGGCGCGCTAGCCGCCACAGGCTGTTGCCGGGCTGGACGACGACGTTCCGCCCGTCGGTGGCGACGGGCATGGCGGAGACCTGGACCGGCAGTTCGGCCCGCGCCACCACCTTGCCGGACAGGGTGACCTGATCGGCGCGCAGGGTGTAGAGGCCGGGGTCGATCAGCTTTTCCGGGGTCAGGCGCCAGTTGCCCTTGGGGTCGCTGTGGGCGCTGCCGACGAGGATGTTGTCGAGGTAGAGCTGCACCGCGCTGTTCGGCGCCGCCCGTCCGCCCAGCGCCACCCGGCCGGCGGGGTCGTAGTCCATCGTCTCCACCGACACGCCGCCCGGCGGCGCAGGCGCGCCGTTGTCGGGAACCGGCGGGGCCTGCAGGATCGAGCTGCCGCCCATGGCCGGCGCAGCACCGGCCAAGCCGTCGCGCGGCACCGCCACCGCGACCGGAGCCGCCGGAAGGGGCGACTCGGGTCGGGACTTCGCCGCGGGTTCCGGCACCATCACCACGACCACCTTGTCGGCGGGAAGCGGGGCGTCGGCACCGGGGCGGGTCTCGGTCAGGTTCAGTTCGCGGGTGCCGGGCGACAGCGGCTTGTCGGGCAGCATCACCCATTCGCCGCGCTGGTCGGCCTTGGCCGAGGCGACGCGGGTGCCGGCATCGGTGACCGTCACCTCCGATCCGGGGGCGGCACGGCCGGCCATCACCGTCGCCCCGTCCGGCGCCACCCGCACCACGTCGAAGCTGGGAGCGGCTGGTTTGACCGGTTCCTTCGCCTGCTCCTTGGCCAGTTCCGGAGTGGCCGACGCGGGTGCGGCCTTCTGTGTGTCGGTGCGCGTCGCCGTCTGGGCCGGTGCCGCCGGGGGAACCGGGGCCGGAGCGGAGGCCAGGGTCGCTGGTCCGGTCGCCGGCACGGTCGCGGATTTCCCGGCGGGCCAAAGGGCAATCGCCGCCGCCCCACCCATCAGAGCCACGCCCAAAGCTGCGAACAACGCGTTTCGTTTCACCTGAGCACCCATCCGGCGGCCCGCCACACTGGCAGGATGCCTGACTATAGCAGAAGGACAGGGCGCAAAAGAATGGCGCCGTTGGAGCGGAACCCTCCGCCAATCGGGCTCGATTGCCCGAATGGATCAGGAGTCCGCACCAAATCGGCGCCTGTTGCCGCGAAGACTCACTCCTTCGCCGGCACCGTCCGCAGATAGGCGACGATGGCGGCGCGGTCGTCGGCGGTCAGCTTGGAGGTGGTGTTGCGCACGACCTCGCCCATGGCGCCGCCGGCGACATCGCCGTCGGGGGTCAGGCCGGCTTCCAGGAACAGCGACAGGTCGCCGTCCGACCAGTCGCCGATCCCTTTGCCCTTGGCCTTGGAGCCGGTGATGCCCGGCACCTTGTCGTTGTCGGGCCCCTGCGGATTGCCGGCGAGGTAGCGGTCGGAGTCGAGCCCGCCGAGCTGGGTGCGCGGGCTGTGGCATTCGGCACAATGGCCGAGCGCATCGACCAGATAGCGCCCGCGGTTCCAGGCCGGCGGCTTGGCCGGGTCGTCGGCGACCGGGCCGGGGGTCAGGTACATCCACTGCCAGACCGGGACCAGGAAGCGCCAGGAGAAGGGCGGCGACAGGTCGTGCGGCTTGTTGGCGGCCGGGGCCGCCGGCAGGCTGAGCAGGTAGGCCTTCAGATCCAGCAGGTCGCGGTCGGTCATCCGCGTGTAGCTGGCGTAGGGAAAGGCCGGGAACAGGGCGGCACCGTCCGGCCGCACGCCCTCGCGCACGGCGCGGATGAAGTCGGCGTCGCTCCAGCGGCCGATGCCGTTGACCGGGTCCGCCGTGATGTTCGGGGTGTAGAAGGTGCCGAAGGGGGTCGCCAGCGCCCGGCCGCCGGCCAGCGGCTGGCCGCCGCCCTTCTCGTCCGTGTGGCAGCCGAGGCAGCCGGCGGCGTTGAAGATGTAGGCGCCCCGGCTGACCGCGTCGTTCGCCGCGCCGTTTGCAGCGCCATTCGGGGGAGCCTCGCCAGCAGCACGCGCACTGCCGCCCGCGAAGGCGAGCGGCAGCAGCATCGCAACGGCGGTCAGGACGCGCCGCACCGGTCAGTTCTTCTTGACGCGGAAGTCCTCGTGGCAGCTCCCGCAGGTCTTGGAGGTGGCGCCGAGCGCCTGGGCGATCTGCGCGCGGTCGCCGCCCTTGATGGCGGCGTCGAGCTTCTCGGCCGCCGGCTGGACGGCGCTCCAGTATTTCTGGGTCTCGGCCCAGCTCTTCCACAGCTCCGGCTTGGCGGCGCTGTCGGCCACGCCGACGGCGGTGCCTTCGGGGAAGATCTTCTTCGGGTCCATCTTGGACACCGCCAGCACGGCTTCCGCCCCCTTGGCCGCGTCCTCGGCGGTGGCGCCCTCGTTCTTCACGAACTTGGCGACGGCGCCCATGCCGCCGCCCAGCTTCTTCATGGTCTGCTGCCGGTCCTTGACCTGCTCGGCCGGATCGGCGGCGCCGGCGGCGCCGGCCGACATGCCGAACAGCGTGAACATCAGACCGGCGACGGATGCCGCCGCAAGAACATTGACGACCCGGTTGCTCATGTGGTCCCTCCCGATGATGCCGTGGCTTAAACGGTGCTTGTGCCGCTGTTGACGCGCCGCCCCCGCCCGATATTCCATGGCATTCGCCAGATTTTTTTCCGGCCGCGCTTCCGATGGGGGCGGCGGCGAGAAAGGTTGACCCGCGATGAAGAGCCTGTCGTCCGTTTGCGTCTATTGCGGTGCGTCGTCCCGTGTCGCCGATGTCCACAAGGAAGCCGCCCACGCGCTGGGCGACGGGCTGGCGCGGCGCGGCATCCGCATGGTCTATGGCGGCGGCCGGGTCGGGCTGATGGGCATCGCCGCCGACGCCGCGATTGCCGCCGGCGGCGAGGTGGTCGGCATCATCCCGGAACACATCCAGTCGGCGGAGATCGAGCACACCGGCCTGACCGAGCTGCATGTCGTCGACAGCATGCACACCCGCAAGCGCATGATGGTGGAGCGGTCGGACGCCTTCGTCATCCTGCCGGGCGGGCTGGGCACGCTGGACGAAGCCTTCGAGATCCTGACCTGGAAGCAGCTTCAGCTGCACGACAAGCCCATCGTCATCGCCGACGTCGACGGCTACTGGCGCCCGCTCCTGGGGCTGATCGACCATATGGTCGCCCAGGGCTTCGCCCGCATCGACCGCTCCGCCCTCTACCGCGTCGCCGACCATGTCGACGCGGTGTTCGAGGCGCTGGGGACGATGCCCGACCCTGCCCATCCGGCGCAGCCCCGGAAGCTCTGAGGCCCCGGAAGCTCTGAAGCGCGGTCTTTCAGGCGCCGCCGGCCCTTCCCGCGGTTATCCCCAGACTTCCCAAGCTGTGGATAACTTCTGTGCACAGCTTTTGTGGAGGGTCACCCACCCTTCGCAGAGCGTTCCCGTTCTGTTTCTGATATTGTGTCCTCCATGAGCAACCAGACCTCATCGCTGTTCGATCCCCGCCCCTCCGCCGCGGTCAAGCCGACGGCGGAATACCGAACGCCTCCCAACAACGAGGAGGCGGAGCAGGCGCTGCTGGGCGCGATCCTGGTCAACAACAAGGCCTATGAGAAGGTCGGCGAGTTCCTGCGGCCGGAGCATTTCTACGATCCGGCCCACCAGCGCATCTTCGCCGCCATCACCAAGATGGTCGACCGCGGCCAGATCGCGAACCCGGTCACGCTGAAGGCCCTGTTCGACAACGATCCCGAACTGGCGGTCGAAGGCGGCAGCGCCTATCTGGCGGAACTGGCCGCCAACGTGGTGACGGTGGTCAATGCCGGCGACTACGGCAAGACCATCCACGACCTGTTCATCCGCCGGCAGCTGATCGAGGTCGGCACCGACATGGTGAACGAGGCCTACCGCCACGACCTCGACATCACCGCGCTCGACCAGATCGGCGAGGCGGAGAAGCAGCTGTTCGACCTCGCCTCCACCGGCGACGTGCAGGGCGGCTTCGTCGCCTTCGGCGAGTCGGTCAAGCACGCCATCACGACGGCGGAGGCGGCCTTCCGCCGCTCCAGCCACGTCACCGGCGTCACCACCGGCCTGATCGACATCGACCGCAAGCTGGGCGGCCTGCACCCGTCGGACCTGATCATCCTCGCCGGCCGCCCCTCGATGGGCAAGACGGCGCTGGCCACCAACATCGCCTTCAACGCCGCCAAGGCGCACATGCGCTCCAGCGGCCAGGAAGGCGGCGTCGTCGGCTTCTTCTCGCTGGAAATGTCGGCGGAACAGCTCGCCACCCGTATCCTCGCCGATGAGGTGCAGGTGCCCGGCGACAAGATCCGCCGCGGCGAAATCCGCGACACCGACTTCCCCAAGTTCGTCCAGGCCAGCCAGGATCTGGCGCGCTGCCCCTTCTATGTCGACGACACGCCGGCCCTGTCGGTCGCCGCGGTGCGCACCCGCTGCCGCCGGCTGAAGCGGACCTCGGGCCTCAGCATGGTGGTGGTCGATTACCTCCAGCTGCTGCGCGGCTCGTCCTCGCGCGGGGCGGAGAACCGGGTGCAGGAAATCTCGGAGATCACCCGCGGCCTGAAGGCCATCGCCAAGGAGCTGGACGTGCCGGTGGTGGCGCTGTCGCAGCTGAGCCGCGCGGTGGAGCTGCGCGAGGACAAGCGGCCGCAGCTGGCCGACCTTCGCGAATCGGGCTCCATCGAGCAGGACGCCGACGTCGTGATGTTCGTCTTCCGCGAACAGTATTATCTTGAGCGCGCCGAGCCTTCGCGCCGGCCCGACGAGAGCGACGACAAGTTCAACGACCGCTATCAGCGCTGGCAGCAGCGCCTGGGCGAGGTGCACAACACCGCCGAGGTGATCATCGCCAAGCAGCGTCACGGTCCGATCGGCACCGTCCGGCTCTACTTCGACGGCCAGTTCACCAAGTTCGGCGATCTCGACCAGCACCACCAGACCGACGAGTGACCAGAGTGACCAGCGACCAGAGCCTGCGCGCCTGCGCAATCCTCACCGTGGATCTCGGCGCCGTCGTCGCCAACTGGACGCAGTTGCGCGACCGGGTGGCCCCGGCGGAATGTTCCGCCGTGGTCAAGGCCGACGCCTATGGGCTGGGGGTGGCGCAGGTGGTGCCGGCGCTGGCATCCGCCGGCTGCCGGACCTTCGTCGTCGCCCAGCTGGAGGAGGCTCTGGCCGTCCGCCAGGCGCTGGAGCCGGTCGCCCCCGAGGCGCAGGTGTTCTCGCTGGGCGGGCTGCCGCCGGGGTATGAGGGGGATTTCCTCGCCGACCGCATCCTGCCGGTGCTGAACCACCTGGGCGACATCGCGGCGTGGCGGGCCTTCGCCGTCGCGCGCGGCGAGGTGCTGCCGGCGGTGATCCACATCGACACCGGGATGAACCGGCTGGGGCTCGGCCCCGACGAGCTGGACGAGCTGGCAGCCCATCCGGAGTGGCTGGAGGGCATCGACGTCCGCTATTGGATGACCCACCTCGCCTGCGCCGACGAGTTCGACAACCCGATGACCGGCGAGCAGCTGGAGCGGTTCCGCGGCGCGCTGGCCCGGCTGCCCAAGGCGAAGGCCAGCTTCGCCAACTCGTCCGGCATCTTCCATGGGCCGGACCATCACTTCGACCTCGCCCGGCCGGGCTGCGCGCTCTATGGCGTGAACCCGACGCCGCACCTGCCCAACCCGATGCGCGGCACGGTGCGGCTGGACGCGCGGCTCTTGCAGGTGCGCAACTGCGCGGCGCCGATGACGGTCGGCTATGGCGCCGCCCACAAGGTCACCGGCCCGGCGCGGATCGCCACCATCGGCGTCGGCTATGCCGACGGCTATCTGCGCTCGCTAAGCGGCAAGGGGCACGTCTTCGTCGACGGCGTCGCCGCCCCAATCGTCGGCCGCATCTCGATGGACCTGATCACCATCGACGTCACCGGCCTGCCGGAGTCGGTGGCGCAGGCCGGCCGCATGGTCGAGCTGATCGGCCCCAGCCGCCCGGTCGACACGGTGGCGGCGGAGGGCGGCACCATCGGCTACGAGGTCCTGACCTCGCTCGGGCGGCGCTATCACCGGGTTTATGTGGGTGGGTGAACAGAGGCTTCGTGCAATTTCATATGGATTGCACGAAGCTCCAAACTTGTTTCCGGTGACTGCGGTCACATGACGAGCAGGCAGCCAGACAGGGAGGGCGCCCGGCTTTCAGATCGAATTGACGGTCATCGTATAAACGCCTTCCGAACCATCGGAAGAACTGATTTTGAACGTGAACGCCGCTGTCGCCGGCGCCGTGAAGATAAGCTTCGGCTGCAATGCGCCACCACTGTCGTCATCGGACGCCAACGTCTCAAGATATCCGGTGGAGGCGCCTGTCTGATGCCAATAGCCCACCTCCAGAAGTGGATTGAACGGACGACTTGGCCCACTGCCGGTAACCAGGACATCCGCTCGATAAGTTTGACCTTTTTGCAATGGAAGGCTGGTTCCGGACCATGCCTGAGAGTTTGCGGACCCGCTGGCATGAGTATGCAGTTCGACGAAAGGTGTCACCGGCGGTGAGACCACGGTTGGAGGAGAAACCACGGTCGTCGGCGGAACGCTCACAGGCGGCTCGATGGGACGGTTTTCTTTCCAGCCAAAAGCAATATAATGCTGAAGAGCATCGGAAGCATTGCTTGTATTTGTTTGAATATCTTTATTAGCCAATAAATATTTAGACGCATCGAAAGAGTCTATGTTTCTTCTTTCAGCAGCTCCGAAATTCAGATAATGCTGGGCCGCATCGCTTACTGTAATATTTGCACTCAACAGATCAGGGTTGGATGCCAAATATTCTTCAGAATTGAAGGTGATTGTCCGGCCTTCATGCCACCCATGCTCGATATAATGCTGCAAAGCTGCGTTGGAATCCTGACCAAATGCATTTCGCAGATCACCATTGGAAACCAAATAAGCCGCAGCATCGAAGGTCGTCTTGCGGCCTTCTTGGATGCCAAAAGTCGTGTAATGTGACCCGGCTTCGGCAGGGGTCATGCCAGCACGCAACAAATCTGGATTTGCCGCCAAATAGCTGCGGGAATCGAAGCTAGGAATGCTCATCGAACGATCACCAAATCGATATTGCATGCAAAGATATTTATCTGCCCATGAAAATCAACCTGAAATTACCAACCGCCCGCCAGCCCCTATCCCAACGTCTCCGAGCAGGCCGTCAAGCCGGACGGTGCAGTTTCCCACCCCTGCAAAGTCCAAGGATGACCCGGCCGTTCATCGGTGCTATGACCGCATCGCCCAAATGAGTCTCAAACCAAGGATGCGGTCCGACTGATGGGTTTCCTTGCCGCCACCGGCCGGGCCTTCCTGATCTTCCTGGAAGCGACCGGACGCCTTGCCCTGTTCACCGGGTCCGCCCTGTCGCACTGCGTGCGGCCGCCGCTCTATCCGCGCCAGATCCTGCGGCAGATGATCGACATCGGCTATTACTCGCTGCCGGTGGTCGGGCTGACCGCGCTGTTCACCGGCATGGTGCTGGCGTTGCAAAGCTACAGCGGCTTCTCCCGCTTCCAGGCGGAGGGCGCCATCGCCACCGTCGTCGTGCTGTCGATCACCCGCGAACTGGGGCCGGTGCTGGCCGGCCTGATGGTCGCGGGCCGCATCGGCGCCGCCATGGCGGCGGAGATCGGCACCATGCGGGTGACCGAGCAGATCGACGCCCTGTCCACCCTGTCGACCAACCCCTACAAGTATCTGGTGGCACCGCGGCTGATCGCCGGGCTGACCATGGTGCCGCTGCTGGTCATCGTCGCCGACATCATCGGCGTCTTCGGCGGCTTCCTGGTCGGCGTCTACCGGCTGGACTTCAACGCCGCCAGCTACATCAACCGCACCTGGGAATTCCTCCAGCCGGTCGACGTCATCTCCGGCCTGGTCAAGGCGGCGATCTTCGGCTTCCTGATCGCGCTGATGGGCTGCTACCACGGCTACCACTCCAAGGGCGGTGCCCAGGGCGTCGGGGCGGCGACCACCAACGCGGTGGTGTCGGCGTCGATCATGATCCTGGTGTGGAACTACCTGATCACCGGCCTCTTCTTCTCGACCAAGTGAGCGCCACCGCATGACCGTTCCCAAGATCGCGCTCAAGAACGTCACCAAGCATTTCGGCCCGAAGAAGGTGCTGAACGGCATCGATCTGGAGGTGGCGAAGGGCGAGTCGCTGGTCGTCATCGGCGGGTCGGGCACCGGCAAGTCGGTGATGCTGAAGAGCATCCTCGGGCTGCTGACCCCCGATTCCGGCTCGATCCAGGTCGACGGCGTCGAGACGACCCGGCTGCGCTCGCGCGAGCGCGAGAAGCTGCTGCACAAGTTCGGCATGCTGTTCCAGGGCGCCGCCCTGTTCGACAGCCTGAAAGTGTGGGAGAATGTCGCCTTCGGCCTGATCCAGGGCGCCCATATGCCCCGCGCCCAGGCCAAGGAGATCGCCGTCGCCAAGCTGGGCGCCGTCGGCCTCACCCCCGACGTGGCCGAACTGTCGCCCTCGGAGCTGTCGGGCGGCATGCAAAAGCGCGTCGGCCTCGCCCGCGCCATCGCCGACGAGCCGGAGATCATCTTCTTCGACGAGCCGACGACCGGCCTCGACCCGATCATGGCCGACGTCATCAACGAGCTGATCGTGCAGTGCGTGAAGGATCTCGGCGCCACCGCGGTCACCATCACCCACGACATGGCCTCGGCCCGCAAGATCGCCGACCGCATCGCCATGATCTACCAGGGCAAAATCATCTGGACCGGCCATGCCCGCGACATCGACAATTCGGGCAACGCCTATGTCGACCAGTTCGTCCATGGCCGGGCGGACGGGCCGATCAAGATGCAGATCAAGGCGCTGTAAGCGGAACAATCGGGCGGGAACAATCGAGGGGATTTTCCGGTTACCGGACGGGGCTCTTCAGCGTCCCGTTCCCCGGCCCCGTTCCCCGGAGGTGGCCTCCCGTGAGCATGCAGCCCGCGACGTCCCAGGACTTCGACATCGACGAGGTCTTCCGCCGCCTGCGGGTCGCGGTCGCGCCCTATCCCAAGGCGGCGATGTTCGAGCTGCGCGACCGCGGCTATGCCACCCCGTTCCAGCAGTTGGTCGCCAGCCTGATTTCCGCCCGCACGCGGGACGAGACGAGCCTGGAGGTCGCCGAGCGGCTGTTCGCCGTCGCCGGCACGCCGGCCGCCATGGCCGCCCTGCCGGAGGAGCGGTTGGTGGAGCTGCTGCACGGCGCCACCTTCCCGGAACCGAAGGCGCGCGACATCCGCGCGCTGTCCCGCCGCATCGTCGAGGAGCTGGGCGGCGAGGTGCCCGACACGCCGGACGGGCTGATGCGCTTCCATGGGGTGGGGCCGAAGATCGCGGCGCTGACGCTGGCGGTCGGCTTCGGCATCCCGGCGCTGGCCGTCGACATCCATGTCCACCGCATCGCCAACCGCTGGGGCTATGTGCAGGCGCGCACGCCGGAAAAGACGATGGCGGCGTTGCTGGCGGTGCTGCCGAAACGCTATTGGGTGGAGATCAACGAGCGGCTGGTGCCCTTCGGCAAATGGGTGTGCACCGGCGAGCGGCCGCGCTGCTCCACCTGCCCGCTGCTGTCGATGTGCGCGCGGGTGGGGGTCACCGACTCACGCTGACGATTCGGGCTGACGCTTCCGATTGATGCAGATCCTGGCGGGACAGCGGAGGGCTGGCTAGAAACCGCCCGGACTTCCGCTTTTCGAGGCTCCCGCGATGATCGTCTACGCCCTGCATTGCGCCTGCGGCCATGATTTCGACCAGTGGTTCGACAATATGGCCGATTACGACACCAAGAAGGCCGCCGGCATCCCCTGCCCGTCCTGCGGCGGCACCGAGGTCGCCAAGGCCATCATGGCGCCGCGCGTCGGAAAGTCCCAGCCGGCGCCCGCCCCCGCCTGCGGCCCTGGCGGCTGCGGCGGAGGCGGCTGCCCGATGATGATGTAGCGATGATGTGACCGGGGGGCGGCGGCACTCAGCGCCGCCGGGCCTCCGCCGTCAGCCGCGGGCCGGTGGTCAGCTCCTCGCGGCGGCGGGGGGTCCCGAAGCTCGGCTCGACACGGTTTTCACGCGGCCGGTCGTCGCCGGCCGGCGCCCGGCTGAGCGGATCGACGCCGCGGCCGCTGCGCCACCAGGCGAAGCCGATGCCGCCCAGCGTCGCGGCGATCAAGCCGGCGACACCGGCCCGCGCGGTGTTGGACTGCCAGATCGAGGGGGCAGCACCGACCGCCGCCGGTTCCTCGACCGGGGCCGGCTTGCCGTCGGGCGTGGTCGCCGCCACCGCTCCGCGGGGTGCCGCCTGCGGAACAGGCCCTTCGGACGCGCTGGCCGATGCGTTGGCCGCCGGGGCATTGGTTGACAGGCGCGGTGCGCTCTGAGGCGCCGCGCCGGTCGCAGCGATAGACGGCGACGGACGGGCGGCCGGTGCCGCGGCGGGCGCGCTGTGGCTGGCCGAGGAGGACGCGGAGGAGGAAGAAGACGAGGAGGAGGACGACACCGGGGCGCCGCCGAACTGGGCCATGCCGCCGACGCTCTCGTTGCCGGATTCGACCCGGCCGGTCGGGGCGGCGCGCGGCGCCACCTCCTTGTCGCGGCGGGTCTGGCCGACCTGGCTCTTGGACAGGCTGCCCATGGTCGGCGCGGCCTTGCTCTCGCGCTCGCCCATCATCTTGGCGATGGTGGCCTGATCCAGGTTGCCGGTGGCGGGAAGGCCGGCCGACTTTTGATAGGCGCTGAGCGCGGACCGGGTTTCCGGCGTCATCTGGCCCTTGGCCCGGCCGCCGATGTTGTAGCCCTTGTCTTTCAGGATGGTCTGCGCCCACTGGATGTCGGCGACCGACGCCTCGGCCCAGGCCGGGCCCGGGGCCCCCACCGTCAGGGCCGACACCACCAGCGCGACAGCCGCCACCGCGGCGCCACCATGCACCCGCCGCGAAATCCCAGACATTGCCTCTCCCTCCGTCCGTGACATCAGACCGACTTCAGAGCCACGACACTCCCCCGATTCGGGGACTAGGATCGTGTTACCAGATTGCGTCGCATTTCCGGCGGCGATTTTTCGGCGTCTGCTTTGTCAGCCGCGCAGCGTTGCCGAAAAGGCGCGCTCCCGGAAATGGTGCGCGAAAATGGATCGGAAAGGGCCGGACGTGGTAGCGTCAAATCGGGGGCGAAAAAGGAACAGGACGAACGCCATGACCGGGACCGATACCGCAAGCCCGCGACTCCTGCCGGCCTTGCCGGGGCTGGCCGTCCTATCGGCAATGGCCTTGCTGACCGGATGCAGCAGCCCGCCGGCCTACCGCGAATGGACCGCCAGCCCGGACGTGCCGACCGTCGCCTATGACGAATGCACCGAGCAGGTGGACACCGCCATGCGCCTGCGCGGCTATCCGCTGCGCCCCCTGCCGGAAACGCCGCAGTTCGGCTATCGCAAGGAAATCTTCGCCCAGTGCATGCGCCGCAAGGGCTACACGACGGAGTGAGGCTCTACCGTCCACCGGCGAAGTGCAGATAGGCGAGGCCGCCCGCCAGTGTGCCGATCAGGATCACCGCCAGATAGATGCGCAGCGGCAAGGCGACGGGCTCCACGGCCTTGCGCTTGCTACCCGGCTTTCGCCCAGGCGCCGCGGCCGACTTCGGCGCCGGCCTGACCCGGCCGCCTTGAGTGGGGCCGCCTTGGGTCGGGTCGTACAGCTCGATCAGCGTCCAGTTGAACTCCATGCCCTCATAGCCGGAGTCGGCGTTGTAATCGAGCTGGATCAGCCGGAAATAGGCCCGCGGGTTGACGCCGACCATCCGGTCGAAGCGCGCCTTGGCATGGGCCAGCTCCTCCCCGACCTCCAGCGTCTTCCAGCCCTTGCCGCGCGCCTTCTGGATGGCGAATCGGGTGGGCTGGGTCGGGCGGGGGGAGGGCATGGCCGCAGTCTAGCGCGGTTGCTCAGACCAGCGGAACGGCGTTGTTGCGGATGACCGAGGCGTACCAGTCGTAGCTGGCCTTGGGCGTGCGGGCCATCGTCTTGCGGTCGACCTGGACGAGGCCGAAATGGCGGCGGTAGCCCTCCGACCATTCGAAATTGTCCAGCAGGGTCCAGGCCATGTAACCCTTGAGGTTGCAGCCCTCGTCGATCGACTTGGCGGCGGCCAGCAGATGGTCGCGCAGGTAGGCGATGCGGTCGCGGTCCTCGACCCGGCCGCTGGGGCCGACGCTGTCGGGGTAATCGGCGCCATTCTCCGTCACATAGACCGGCGGGTTGCCGTATTTCTCCTGCAACTCGGCCAGGATCTCGCTGAGGCCGTCCGGCTCGACCGGCCATTCCATGCCGGTCTTGCGCGTGCCCTCGGGCGCCGAGCCGTAGCCGGTGCCGAACAGCCCCTGCCCGTCCGGCTGCTGGTGCATGCGGCTGTAGTAGTTGACGCCGAGGAAATCGACCGGCTGCTTGATGCGGGCCAGATCGTCGGGCTTGGCGATGCGGGAGAACTCGGCCTCCAGCTGCTCTGGGAAGCGGCCCTTGAACAGCGGGTCCAGGCAGGAGCGGTTCCACAGCGCGTCCCACATCAGCGAGGCGGGATAGTTCGAGTCGAGCCCGCCGACCGGCCAGGACGGCTGGAGCGACAGCACGGTGCCGAGCCGCCAGTTCTTGCCGCCGGCCTGACGCAGCGCCGCGATGGCCGTGCCCTGGGCGAGGTTCTGGTGGTGGATCGCCTTCAGGCAGTTCTGGCGGCCGGTCATCCCCGGCGCATGCCCGCCGGTGCCGTGGCCGAAGATGGCGACCACCGACGGCTCGTTCAGCATCGCCCAGTTGCGGGCGCGGTCGCCCAGCCGGGCGGTCACCGCCAGGGCGTAGTCGGTGAACCAGCCGGCGATGTCGCGGTTGGTCCAGCCGCCCTTGTCCTGCAACGCCTGCGGCAGGTCCCAATGGAACAGGCAGGGCCAGGGCTGGATGCCCTTGGCCAGCAGCGTGTCGGTCAGCCGGTCGTAGAAGTCCAGCCCCTTGGCGTTCACCGCCCCGGTGCCCTGCGGCATCACCCGCGGCCAGGCGATGGAGAAGCGGTAGGCCTTCATCCCGGCCTTCGCCATCAAATCCACATCCTCGGCATAGCGGTGGTAATGGTCGCAGGCGACGTCGCCGGTGTCGCCGTTGGCGATCCGCCCGAAGGAATGGCTGTAGGTGTCCCAGACGCTGGGGCCGCGCCCATCCTCGGCGACGGCGCCCTCGATCTGGTAGCTGGAGGTCGAGACGCCCCACAGGAAGTCCATCGGGAAGGACACCGACGGGACGGCGGCGGAAGCGGCCCCGGGGGCAGCCCCAGGAGCAGCCAGGACGGCCGGACGGCTCAGCGCCGCCAGGGCGCCGGTGCCGGCCGCGGTGACCGCGGTCGCCTTCAGGGCCGTCTTCAGGAAAGTCCGCCGCTGCATCGCCTGCTTCTCCAAAGTCATGTCAGTTCCGCCAGCCTGTTCCGCCGGCTTCCCCGGTCCCGACGCCGCGCACTGTATGCAGTCCAACGGCTTTGGCAACCGGGTGATTACCCCAGGTCCCGATTCCGTCGCCGTAGGCGCGGGCCGGATGCTGGGATATAGTGAGCCCCATGCAGACTCTCTTCCCCATCCTGATGGTCATGGCGATGCTGGCGGTGGTCGGCTCGCTGTTCGTCGGCCTCTTCTTCATGGCCCGCGGCGGGAGGGGCGACCCGCGCCGCTCCAACAAGGCGATGCGGCTGCGTGTGATGCTCCAGGGCGCCGCCCTGCTGCTGTTCGTCCTCGCCATCCTGACCCAAGGCTGACGCTTCCCCATGGTAAAGCTGACCAAGATCTACACGCGCGGCGGCGACGCCGGCGAAACCTCGCTCGGCGACGGCAGCCGGGTGCCGAAGGGCGACCGCCGCGTCGCCGCCTACGGCACGGTGGACGAGGCGAACGCCGTCATCGGCATGGCGCGGCTGCATACCCATGATTGGCCGGACGCCGACGCCATGCTGGGCCGCATCCAGAACGATCTGTTCGATCTGGGCGCCGACCTTTGCACGCCGGAGGAGGAGGAGCCGAAATACCCGCCGCTGCGCATCGTGCAGGCCCAGGTCGACCGGCTGGAGGCGGAGATCGACGCGATGAACGCCGGTCTGGCGCCGCTGACCTCCTTCATCCTGCCCGGCGGCTCGCCGGCCGCGGCGCATCTGCATCTGGCCCGCACCGTGGTGCGCCGGGCGGAGCGGCTGATGACCGATCTGGCGCGGCACGAACCGGTGACCGCGGCGGCGCTGAAATACGTCAACCGGCTGTCGGACCATCTGTTCGTGCTGAGCCGGGTGGTGAACCGCAACGGGGCGGACGACGTGCTGTGGGTGCCCGGCGCCAACCGCTGAGCAGGCGCATTCCGATTGGCGCCGTGCAGTCTCGCCTGCCGCGGCAACCGGGCCGGCACATGAGGCCGCCCGCGCGTCCGGCGCGTCATTGACAGTGGTATTTCCAGATCCTATGGTCCGTTCGCAACCACAGCAATTTTCGCGGTGTTCGCCGTAACAGGCGCGCGCTCAGCAGCCAGGGTGAGTTATGAAAGTCCTCGTCCCCGTTAAGCGAGTGGTCGACTACAACGTGAAGATCCGCGTCAAGGCGGATGGCAGCGGCGTCGAGACCGCCAACGTGAAGATGAGCATGAACCCCTTCGACGAGATCGCCGTCGAAGAAGCCGTGCGCCTGAAAGAAGCCGGCAAGGCGACCGAGATCGTGGTGGTGTCCGTCGGCCCGACCCAGGCCCAGGAAACGCTGCGCACGGCGCTGGCCATGGGTGCCGACCGCGCCATCCTGGTGCAGACCGACGTGACGACCGAACCGCTGGCCGTCGCCAAGGTCCTCAAGGCCCTGGTCGAGAAGGAGGCTCCCGGCCTCGTCATCCTCGGCAAGCAGGCCATCGACGACGACTGCAACCAGACCGGCCAGATGCTGGCGGCGCTGCTCGGCTGGGGCCAGGGCACCTTCGCCTCGAAGATCGCCGCCGGTGACGGCACGGTCGCCGTGACCCGCGAGATCGACGGCGGGCTGGAGACGGTGGAGCTGAAGCTGCCGGCGGTCGTCACCGCCGACCTGCGCCTGAACGAGCCGCGCTATGCTTCGCTGCCCAACATCATGAAGGCGAAGAAGAAGCCGCTGGAGACCATCGCGCCGGACAGCCTGGGCGTCGACGTCACGCCGCGTCTGAAGACGGTGAAGGTCGCCGAGCCGCCGAAGCGTCAGGCCGGCATCAAGGTGCCGGACGTCGCCACCCTGGTGGACAAGCTCAAGACCGAAGCCCGCGTGATCTGAGGGGAATGAACTGACCATGGCCAACATTCTCGTCATCGCCGACCACGACGGCGTCTCGCTGAAGCCCGCCACACTGAACGCCGTCACCGCCGCCGGCAAGATCGCCAGCGGAATTGGGGGCGATGTCCATATCCTGGTCGCCGGCAAGGGCGCGCAGGCCGCCGCCGATGCCGCCTCGAAGGTGGCCGGCGTCGCCAAGGTGCTGCTGGCCGACGATGCCGCTTATGAGCATCAGCTGCCGGAAGACGTTGCCCCGCTGGTGGTGTCGGTTACCAAGACTGGCTACGGCCATGTCCTGGCCGGCGCCACCTCGGTCGGCAAGAACCTCCTGCCGCGCGTCGCGGCGCTGCTGGACGTCGCCGCCATCTCCGACATCACCGCCGTGCTGTCGGCGGACACGTTCGAACGGCCGATCTACGCCGGCAACGCGATTGCCACCGTGCAGTCGGCCGATGCGGTCAAGGTGATCACCGTCCGCACCACCGCATTCGAGACCGCCGCGTCCGAAGGCGGTTCGGCCGCCGTCGAGGCGGTGTCGGGCGCCGGTGCCGCCGGGCTGTCGAGCTTCGTCTCGGCCGAGCTGACCAAGTCGGAGCGTCCGGAACTGACCGCCGCCCGCGTGGTGGTGTCGGGCGGGCGCGGCATGCAGTCGGGCGAGAACTTCCCGCTGCTGGAGGCCCTGGCCGACAAGCTGGGTGCCGCGGTGGGTGCGTCGCGCGCCGCCGTGGACGCGGGTTTCGTGCCGAACGATTATCAGGTCGGGCAAACCGGCAAGATCGTGGCGCCGGAGCTGTACATCGCCGTCGGCATCTCGGGTGCGATCCAGCATCTGGCCGGCATGAAGGACAGCAAGGTCATCGTCGCGATCAACAAGGATGAGGAAGCGCCCATCTTCCAGGTCGCCGATTACGGCCTCGTCGCGGACCTGTTCAAGGCCGTGCCGGAGCTGACGGAAAAGCTTGATAAGGCGCGCTGATCCAGGCCGCCGCGGCGGTCGCCGGATTGAACCGGTGACCGCCATGGCGGACCAACCACCCCACATCCTTCGCGGGACAGCCTCCATGACCACGATCAAGAAGATTGGCATCATCGGCGCCGGCCAGATGGGCAGCGGCATCACCCAGGTCTGCGCCCAGGCCGGCTACGCCGTCGTCCTGTCCGACATCAGCGAAGCGGCGCTGGAAAAGTCGCTCGCCGGCATCTCCCGGAACTTCGACCGGCAGATCCAGAAGGGCAAGCTGAGCGAGGCGGACAAGACGGCGGCTCTCAGCCGCATCGTCACCGGCACCGACCTGTCGATCTTCGGCGACTGCGATCTGGTGGTCGAGGCCGCGACCGAGAACGAGGCGCTGAAGCGCGACCTCCTGAAGAAGCTGGTCCCGCACCTGAAGCCGGAAGCGCTGATCGCGACGAACACCTCGTCGATCTCGATCACCCGTCTGGCGGCGGCGACCGACCGTCCGGCCAAGTTCATGGGCATGCACTTCATGAACCCGGTGCCGGTGATGCAGCTGGTCGAGCTGATCCGCGGCATCGCCACCGACGAGCCGACCTTCGAGGCCATCAAGGAACTGACGCTCGCCATCGGCAAGACCGCCGCGGTGGCCGAGGATTTCCCGGCCTTCATCGTCAACCGCATCCTGCTGCCGATGATCAACGAGGCCGTCTACACGCTGTATGAGGGCGTCGGCGGCGTCGACGCCATCGACACCGCGCTGAAGCTGGGCGCCAACCACCCGATGGGCCCGCTGGAGCTGGCCGACTTCATCGGGCTGGACACCTGTCTGGCGGTGATGCAGGTGCTGTACGAGGGCCTTGCCGACAGCAAGTACCGCCCCTGCCCGCTGCTGGTGAAGTATGTCGAGGCCGGCTGGATCGGCAAGAAGTACGGCCGCGGCTTCTACGACTACTCGCAGACGCCGCCGGTGCCGACGCGCTGAGGATTGCCGGTTTTGTGAAAAGGCCCGCCCTGGGAAACCGGGGCGGGCCTTTTTCATTGGCGGTTACTTGAAGTAGGCACCGCCCTTGGCGAGAGCGCGCTGCCATGCCGGACGGGCGTGCATGGCGTCGACGAAGGCAGCGAGTTTCGGCCAGCGGCTGCGGTTGCCCTTCATCATCGCAATCTCGATCGGGAAGCTGAGCATGATGTCGGCACCGGTCAAGCTGTCGCCGACGAAATGGCCGGACGGGCGAAGCTCGGACTCCAGATAGTCGAAATGGCTGGCCAGCTGCTCCTGGATACGGGGATGCAGGGGCGCGCCCGCCTCGCCCAGCCGCCCGACATAAAGGTCGAGCAGCACCGGGGTCATCACAGAGCCTTCGGCGAAATGCATCAGCTGGAGATGGCGCAACGCGTCGTCCGAGCCGGCTGGCGGCAGGAAACGGCCGGCACGCTCGCACAGATGCTGGACGATGGCGCCGGACTCCATGACGATCCGTCCGTCGATGTCCAGCAGCGGGGATTTCCCCAGCGGATGCACCGCCTTCAGTTCCGGCGGCGCCAGATTGGTCGTCTTGTCGCGCTGGTAGAAGCGGAGTTCATAGGGAAGCTCCAGCTCCTCCAGCAGCCACAGGATCCGCTGCGACCGGCTGTTGTTGAGATGATGGACGACGATGGTCAAGGAAGGCCCTCCCGAGATCGGTTGAGTTGCAGGGTCCGGCGGTCGGGCCCGGTGGTCGAGGACAGGTCACTTCGGCAGCGCGTAGGCGATCACCGAATCGCCCCCCTTGGTCCCCAGCGAGCCGTGCCCGCCGGCCACCACCAGCACATATTGCCGGCCGTCCTCGCCCTGGTAGGTCATCGGCGTCGCCTGACCGCCGGCCGGCAGGCGGCTCTCCCACAGCTGCCTGCCGGTGGAGACGTCGTAGGCCCGGACATAATAGTCAATGGTGCCGGACAGGAAGGCGACGCCACCCGCGGTCATCATCGGGCCGCCCAGGTTGGGCACGCCCATGCGCAACGGCAGCGGCACCGGCGAGGCGTCGCGCGTGGTGCCGTTCTTGTGCTTCCAGACCACCTTGCCGGTCGTCAGGTCGGCGGCGGCGACATAGCCCCAGGGCGGCGACTGGCAGGGCAGGCCGAGCACCGAGACGAAGGGGCCGAGCTTGATCGCATAGGGCGCGCCGAAATTCTCGTTCAGCGCCGGCAGGCTGAATTTGGGCCGCTCGCCGCCCTGGACATAGAGGTCGCTGTCGTTCTTGCGCGGCACCAGCTGCGAGACGAAGGCGAGGTAGGTCGGGGTGGTGAAGGCAACCTGACGCTGGGGATCGACGGCGACGCTGCCCCAGTTGAAGACGCCGAAATTGCCGGGATAGATCAGCGAGCCCTGAAGCGACGGCGGGGTGAAGCGGCCGTCGTAGCGCAGGCGCTTCAGCGCGATGCGGCAGGCGAGCTGGTCGAACATCGTCGCCCCCCACATGTCCGCCCCGCTCAGCGGCGGCGGGTCGTAGGACAGGGCCGAGACCGGCTGGGTCGGGGCGGCACGGTCGCCCTCGGCGGCCCCCTGCGGCGCCGGCTTCTCGGTCACCGGCAGGACCGGCTGGCCGGTGCGGCGGTCGAGCACGAACAGCTCGCCCTGCTTGGTCGGCTGGACCAGGGCCGGGACGGTCTGGCCGTTGACGGTCAAATCGATCAGGCTGGGCTGCGCCGGCACGTCATAGTCCCACAGGTCGTGATGCACGGTCTGGAAGACCCAGCGCACCTGCCCCGTCGCCAGATCGAGCGCGACGACGGAGGAGGAGAAGCGCTCCACCTCCGGGCTGCGGTTGCCGCCGAACTGGTCGGGCGGCTGGTTGCCCAGCGGCAGATAGACCATGCCCAGCGCCTCGTCGACGCTGGCGATCGACCAGCTGTTGGGCGAGTTGGCGGTGTAGGTCTGACCGTCGGCAATCGGCGCGGTCTGGTCCGGCTTGGCCGAATCCCAGTTCCACACCAGCCGGCCGCTGTCGGCGTCGAAGGCGCGGACGACGCCCGACTGCTCCTTGGTCGAGACATTGTCCAGCACCGTGCCGCCGACGACGATCAGCTTGGCGGTCACCACCGGCGGCGAGGTCGAATAATAGGCACCGGGTTGGACGTTGGGCATGTTGGCCCACAGATTGACCTGCCCGTTCTCGCCAAAGCCGGTGCAGATCGACCCGTCCTCCGAATTCAGCGCCACCAGACGGCCGTCGGCGGTCGGCATGAACAGCTTGGCAGCGCAGGCACCGCCGGCCGCCGGGGTGGATGCCGTGGCCGTCGCGGCCTGCGGTGCCGGGCGGTAGGACAGGCCGCGGCAGGTCAGGTGCTGCAAGGCCAGCTGCTTCGGGTCGATCTGCAGGTCGCGGCGCCAGACCTCCTTGCCGGTGGTGGCGTCGAGCGCGATGACATGCTGGTGCGGCGAGCACAGGAACAGCCGGTTGCCGATCTTCAGCGGCGTCACCTCGAAGGTGGTTTCCTTCGGGTCGCCGGGCTGGTCGCGCAGGTCGCCGGTCTCATAGCTCCAGGCGACCTGGAGCTTGTCCGCATTGTCCGGCGTGATGCCGGACAGCGGCGAGTAGCGCTGGCCGAAGCCGGTGCGGCCATAGGCCTGCCATTCCCCATCCGGGACCACCGGACCGGTGCCGCCAGCCGGAGCCGCGGCGGATGCGGTCTGCTGGCGCGCCGGAACCGTGCCGTCGATGCGGTGCGGGTCGGTGAACCAGGAGGCGACGGCGACCAGCAGCACGACGGCCAGCGCGGCGGTCAGCGGCAGGCCGGTGCCGCGGAAGACGCCGACGGGATAGACCCCGGGCGCCGGTGCGCCGGCCATCGGCTGGCGCTCGCCCAGGCGGCGGGTGACCCAGGGCAGCAGCAGCAGGAATCCCACCACCGCGATCACGTCGCCGCGTGCCGACAGCGGCCACCAGTCCAGCCCGACCTCCCACAAGGCCCAGATCAGCGTGCCGATCACCAGCAGCGCATAGACCGACAGGGCCATAGGCGACCGCTTCGCCAGCAAGGCGGCGGTGGCGAGGAACAGCAGGCCGGCGACGGCGTAGTACCAGGAGCCGCCCAGCAGGATCAGCCAGAGGCCGCCGCCCAGCGCCCCCAGCCCCAGAACCGCCAGCAGGATGACCATCGCCCAGAGGGCGAAACCGCCCCTCGCCCGGAGAGCGACGCTTGGTTCGGACTGTTTCATGGCACGCACCTCGACCGAAAGCTTTTCGGACCGAACAGCCAGGCGCGGCCAAGGTTGCGGCGGATTCGCTCCCCATCTCCTTTCACCCCGCAGGGCTGACCTTCCGGGCGCGCCGGGCTCACGCGCCGGAACGCCGCGGGCGCAACTTTTGTTGAAGGGCAAAGGAGTCTGACATCAACGAGACGGAGGCCGCCATGCACCGCCATCCCTGGAGCGAAGAGTTCGTCAAGATGAGCCCGCAGGCCAACTATCGCGGCGTCGGCCCGCGCAACTACCGCCGCTCCGACGAGCGCATTCTGGAGGACATCAACGAGCGCCTGACCGAGGACCACCACATCGACGCCTCCGACATCGGCGTACGGGTGGAGGGTGGCGAGGTGACGCTGTCCGGCACCGTCGGCGACCGCGCCGCGCGCCGCCGGGCGGAGGACATCGCCGAAAGCGTGTCGGGCGTCGGCCATGTCCAGAACGACCTGCGCGTCGCCGGCCGGACCGCGCCGGGTGGGGCAACCTCCGCCGGCATCGGCGAACGGGTCGAGCCGGCGGCCCCGCAGGGCGAGGGCAGCGTGACCGGCCCCGGCGCCCCGGCCCGGGACGCGATGGTGGCGGCGCTCGACAACAGCTCCATGGTGCTGGGCAAGCAGCCGCTGCCGGAAGACGACACCCTGCGGCACGGGGACGCAATGGCCGAAAATGAGGGGGCCGGCAGCGGCGGGCGCGACCGGCGCTGAATCAAGAGCTTGCTGGGGGGCGTTCGCCCCCCTGCACCGCATGCGCTGCTGCCCTGCGCCAGGGGCGGAGAGCCGGAGAGACTGCTTAACCGTTGGTTAACCGCCGGGGACCATTGTCCCGCGGCCAATCGAGTATCCCCTCTCAAGCCTTCTGGAACAGAGCATCTGCCATCATGGGCAACAAGACCATCAAGCTTTCCGACAAGTCCGGCTACCGCGACGTCGAACTGGACCAGCTGCCGCGCAACGTGCGCGCCGCGGTCACCGACCTGTCGACCAAGAACCCGGTCGCCGACATCATCGTCGACCAGTCCGGCATGCTGTACCGCATCCACCTGTCGGCCCCGGCCAACATGTATGTGGATGTCCTGTCCGTCGCCTGACGCGACGCCACGGCGCATCGGTTTCGCGAAGGGCGGTTTGCAGCTATTGCAGCCGCCCTTCGTCGTTCCGGCCCTCCAGCCGGGCCAGGGCCCGGTTCAGCAGCCGGGGCGGCAGCATCGCCACAGCCCCCTCGCGCACGGCGCGCACATCCTCGATGTCCAGCCCGGTGGCGACGGCCAGCTGGCGGTCGTCCAGCTCGCGGTCCTCCGCCAGCAGCGTGATCCACCCCGCCAGCGTGCGGGCCTGGACCAGCTCGGTCCGGTTGTTGAACCACAGGGCGGCGCCGGGCCGGCCAATCGGCGTTGCGTTCTCGAAAGGCATGTCGGGATCGAAAGACGTCATGGACGCACCTCCCCTCAGCTGTTTCTTTCGCACTCGCAGCAAATATGCGCCCCGATACGACGGTTGATCGGGCGCTTTTGTTCATCCTCATCTATGAAGTCTGCCCGAGTGTTCCAGAGGGTGGTAGGCATTATTCGGCACCACCAACGAATTCCGGCCTGTCTTTTGCGCTGCGGCACGAGCGGATGGTGCTGGGGCCGCACCTTTCCGGGATTCTTTGAAACTGTCTTCGCCGGCCGGGGGCTAGGGCGGACGCACGGCTTCGGCGTATAACCGGTTCCATCGTCCTGATTCCATCGTCCCGCTTCCTCAGCGCATTTCGGAACCGCCGATGCCCGATTCCCTGCTGCCCGACTCTCCGTTGTCAGGACCGGCCCTTCTCGACCGCATCGACGCGCTCGCGGCGATCAGCGCGGAGGAGGGGCGGCTGTCGCGCCTCTACCTGACGCCGGAACACCGCCGCGCCAACGACCTCGTCGCCGGCTGGATGCGCGAGGCGGGGATGGGCGTGCGCGAGGACGCCGTCGGCAACATCGTTGGCCGCTATGAGGGCGAGCGGCCGGGGCTGCCGGCCCTGCTGATCGGCTCGCACCTCGACACCGTGCGCGATGCCGGACGCTATGACGGCATGCTGGGGGTGCTGAGCGGCATCGCCGTGGTCGCCGACCTGAACGCCCGCGGCCGGCGCCTGCCCTTCGCCGTCGAGGTGATCGGCTTCGGCGACGAGGAGGGCACCCGCTTCCAATCGACCCTGATCGGCAGCCGTGCCATCGCCGGCACCTTCGACCCGGCGGTGCTGGAGACGCGCGACGCCGCCGGCACCCGGCTGGCCGACGCCATGACCGCCTTCGGGCTCGACCCCGCCGCCTGGGCGACCGCCGCCTACAAGGCCGACGACGTGCTGGCCTATGCCGAGCTGCACATCGAACAGGGGCCGGTGCTGGAGGCGCTGGGCCGGCCGGTCGGCGTGGTTACCGCCATCGCCGGCGCCGCCCGGCTCGCGGTGACGGTGGAGGGGATGGCCGGCCATGCCGGCACCGTGCCGATGACCCTGCGCCGCGACGCGCTGGCGGCCTCGGCCGAGATGATCCTGGCGGTGGAACAGCTCTGCTCCGGACAGGAGCGGCTGGTCGGCACCGTCGGCCGGATCGAGGCGTCGCCCGGCGCCACCAACGTCATCGCCGGCAAGGTCCGCTTCACCATCGACCTGCGCGCCGACCGCGATCCCCTGCGGCTGGAGCGGGTTGGCGCGGTGCGCGCCCGGCTGGAGGCCATCGCCGACGCCCGCGGCGTCGCCATCGGCTTCGAGACGCTGCATGAAAGCCCGGCCGTGGCCTGCCACCCGGCGCTGATGGCGCAGGTCGCCGCCGCCGCCGAGGCGGAGGGGCTGGATGCGCCGGAACTGCCGAGCGGCGCCGGCCATGACGCGATGGCGGTGGCGGCGCTGACCGACATCGCCATGCTGTTCGTGCGCTGCGAGCGCGGCATCTCGCACAACCCGGCCGAACGCATCACCGCTGCCGACGCCGAGGCCGGCGCCCGCGTGCTCGCCCGCTTCGTCGAGAATTTCCAGCCCGCAACATCCATCCCGTGACGGACCGCCTGCCATGACCGACCTGTCCCCCTCCCTCGCCGCCACGCTTGACGAGGCGGTGAATGCCCGCTTCGACGAGGAAGTCCGTTTCCTGGCGGAGCTGGTGAAGGTGCCGTCCGACAACCCGGCGGGCGACTGCGCCCCCCACGCCGTCCGCGCCGCCGAGCTGCTGGAGGCGATGGGCTTCACGGTGGAGCGCCACCCGGTGCCGGCCGAGCTGGTGCGGGCCAACGGCATGATCAGCGCCACCAATCTGGTGATCCGCCACCGCTTCGGGGACGGGCCCACGGTGGCGCTGAACGCCCATGGCGACGTGGTGCCGCCGGGCGAAGGCTGGTCGAGCGACCCCTACGGCGCCGAGATCCGCGACGGCGTGATGTATGGCCGCGGCGTGGCGGTGTCGAAGTCGGACTTCGCCAGCTACGCCTTCGCGCTTCGGGCGCTGATGGCCGCGCAGACGCCGCTGAAGGGCACGGTCGAGCTGCACCTGACCTACGACGAGGAGGCCGGCGGCGAGATCGGGCCGAAATGGCTGCTCGACCAGGGGATTTCCAAGCCGGACTACGCGGTGTCGGCCAGCTTCGCCTATTCGGTGGTGACCGGGCACAACGGTTGCCTGCATCTGGAGGTGCAGGTCGACGGCAAGTCCGCCCACGCCGCCCGTCCCGACACCGGCCATGACGCGCTGGAGGCGGCGACCGGCATCCTGACCGCGCTCTATGCCCACCGGCCGGAGCTGGCGACGCGCCGGTCGAGCGTCGCCGGCATCACCCACCCGTCGCTGACGGTCGGGTTGATCCAGGGCGGCATCAACACCAACGTGGTGCCCGACCGTGTCACCTTCCGCCTCGACCGCCGCATGATCCCGGAAGAGAACCCGGCGGAGGTCGAGGCCGAGCTGCGCGGCCTGATCGAGGGCGCCATCGCGGGGCGGGAGGGCATCCGCGTGTCCATCCGCCGCATCCTGCTGGCCCGCCCCTTCCGCTCGGTCGGCGACGCGCCGCGGCTGGCAGCCCTGTTCGCCGCCCATGCGCAGGAGGTTCTCGGCGTGCCGGTCGGCCAGACCGGCATCCCGCTCTACACCGACGCCCGCCATTATTCGGAGGCCGGCATCCCGACCATCCTCTACGGCGCCGGCCCGCGCGACCTGCTGGAGGCCAACGGCCACCGCGCCGACGAGAAGCTGGTGCTGGAGGATCTGCGCAAGGCGACCCAGGTAGTGGCGCGGTCGCTGGCGGAACTGCTGGGGTAAGGCGACCGCCGATAAGCCCTCTCCCCTCCGGGGAGAGGGCCATTTCACCCGGCCTTGCGGGAGAGATAGCTGCGCAGCGAGGCCGGGACGATCATCCTGTGCATTGGCTTGACCACCAGCATGTAGGCCTTGCCGAGCCGGTTCTTCGTTCTCACCACCGTGGTGACCGCCGCCCGCTGGCGGTCGCCGTCGGAGGGGAGCTTGCGCACCGACAGCCAGACGTCGAGATGCCTATCGCGGTCGCAGACCACCACCTCGTCCTCCCGGTTTTCGACCAGCGTGAAGATGCCGATCCGGTCGCCGGGCCGGTAGGAGCCGGCCGGCTTGGCGGGATCGACGGCGCCGAGCGCGCCCAGATCCTTCAGGCCGAGCAGACGGACCGCCTTGTTGCGCAGCCACATCATCCGCTCGATCCAGGGCGGGCTGGCGGCCAGCACCTGGATCAGGAGTTCGAGCGCCGACAGCCCCGGATCGGGCACGGGAAAGCGGTAGGAATCGTGGAAGTCCGCCGCCGGGAGCTGCCGATACAGCGCACAGTCGGCCGGAACGTCCGAAAGCTCGATCCGGTACATTGGAACGGTCTCCGCGGGAGATGGCGATCCCGCAGACGGTCCGCCGCAACCGGGGGCCCTGTCAATACGTCTCCCGTGCCCGTCCCGGAGGGGTCCTCTACCCCACCCGCTCGCCGGATGGCAGCCCTCCGGATGATAGGTCCAGGCCCCAGCCGGTCAGGTCTGAGGCGGCGGGATCCGCCTGGGCCGCGCTGTCCAGATTGGCCAGATGACGGTCGATCATGCGGTCCAGCCGGTCGCGCGCCTCCCAGACCGTCAGGCTGTGGTCGGAGCGGTCGAGATAGGCCACCTCGATGCCGGACAGCCCGTCGAGCGCCCGGCCGCCCTCGCCCAGATGCAGGTAGAACTCGGCCAGCGTCATGTCGCCGCTGCTGTAGACCACCAGCACCCGCCGGCCCTCCGCCGACAGGCGGCGGAACATGCGGAGCGCGTGGCGGGTCAGGCCGGTGCGGAGAAGCACCTTGCGGAGGAAGCGCCCGGCCAGACGCTTGGCCAGCCCGGTCAGGCGGGCGGGCTTGCGGAAGCTGGCGCGCAGCCGGGCCGGCTTCAGCGCCTCGATCAGATATTCCTTGGTGGAGCGGAAGGCGACCGTCCGCATCAGCTCCGACACGGCGATGCCGCCGCCCATCTCGAACCGGCCGGGGTTCAGCACGATCTGGCCGACGACGCGGTCGTCGCCAAGGCCGGCATGCAGGGCGGGCGTGCCGCCGGCGCACAGGCCGATGACGACGACGCGCTCGTGCCCCTGCTCCTCCAACCAGTTCAGCGCGGCGCGAACGTCGCCCATCACCCCCTTGTTGTAGAGCAGATTGTCTGGGAAGCCGGGGCGGTCGGGGCTGTCGCCGATGCCGGCGGCGTCGATGCGCAGCGAGGTGTAGCCGCGCGCCGCCAGCCGCCGCGCCTGCACCACCGTGGCGCGGCCGGAGCCGACATGGTGGGTGGCCCCGCTGTTCAGGAACAGGATGGCCGGACGGTTGCCGGCCGGATCGGCCAGGACCGGCGTGCAGTAGATGCCGAACAGCTCCGGCGCGCTGCCGAAGAAGATCGGGCGTTCGACCGCGGTCGGCATCATCAGCCCGGCCGGGCGGTCCGGCGGCGGGGTGGCGCCGGTGGCGACCGGAGCGGCGGCGACGATCCAGCGCAGCACCGGCTCGAAGGCGGCGGCGGCCTGGGCGCGCTGCGGCTGCTGGGTCAGCTCCATCATGCCGCTGACGCCCATCGGCTCCGCCATCGCACCCAGCGTGCGCCAGCGGGCGGCCAGCTTCACCGGGGTCTTCCCCTCCGGCCGGTCGGCGATCAGGATGCGCGGCGCCGGCAGGGCCGGCGCGTCGCAGGGGTTGAGGCCGCCCAGCGTCAGCGCGGTTTCCGGCGTCAGCGGCATGCCGATGACGTTCAGCCAGGACGAGCGCTCCGGCGGTTCCGGGTTGCAGACCGGACGCAGCACGATGGAGGACAGCGTCTGCATTTCACGGACCGCCTTGCGGCCCGAGGTGATCGGCGCCATCAACACCAGCCTGTCGATGCCCTGCCCGTCCGCCGCCATCTCCAGCGCGGCGGCGGTGGCGAGCAGCGCGCCCATGCGGAAGCCGACCAGGGTCACGTCGGTGACGCCGGTGTCCTCGCGCAGGCGGCGAACCGCCGCCTTGACGCCGTCGAGCCAAGCGCGCACCCGGTCCGGCTCGCCGTCGTCGCCGGCCGAATCGCCGGAGCCGGGATAGTCGAACCGCAGCGTCGGCAGCCCGGCGGACGCCAGGCTTTCGGCGAAGCTCTTCCAAGCCCGGTGGGCGCACAGCTCCTCGTACCCGTAGGGACCGCAGAGGACCACCCCGCGCAGCCCCTCGGCCGGGTGCAGCCATCCGAAACAACCCTCGAACACCACCGGTGTCGGCTTCATGCGTTCCCCCTGTAGCGGACGGGCGCCAGCGCGTTCAGCGCGTGGACCTCGCCGTCTGGCACCATCCGTCCGGCCGATGCCGTCCCGTCCGTAACCCCAACCCCAGACCCAGAACCATTCCCAGTCTGCGAACCGGCCTTCGGCCGCAGGCGGACAACCCGCTCGACGCCGGGGGCGAGATGGAACCAGCCGTCATCCGCCTGGAACCGCTCGTCCTCGACATGCACCGAACAGGCGAACCGTCCTGTCGCCAGCCGCAACGCCCACTCGTCGCCGCCTGAACTCTCTTGGCGCTCGACCACCGCCGTCAACCCCAGGTCGGCGCGCGGCAGCGCGCGTCCCTTTGGAAAATAATGAGACTCGTCAATTGGTTCCGCGCCCCTTTCGGCCAGCAGCAACTGAGCCGTCACCACATCGTGCGAGATAGGCCCAAACCTGTAGGCGTAGGTCGTGTCAAAAAAGCGGTCGGACATCTCGGCGGCGGCCAGCGCCACCGCCCCCCTCGCCGGAATCGTCACCGGACGCTCCGCCTTCAGGACCGGGACCGCCCCCTCCCGCCAAGCGGTCAGCCGCAGCAGAGCCTCCACCGGGCGGGCGGTGTCGTTGACCAGATGCACCGCCAGCCCGTTGACGCCCTCGTCGGTCAGGATCACCCGCAGCGGGCGGAAGGCACGCTTCAGGGCGTACCAGGCCGGCTTGGGCATGCCGTCGGCGGCGACCACGCCCCAGCCTGCACCGGCCCAGGGGTCGCGCCACTGCCAGACCAGCCCGCCCGCGCAACTGGAGCCGACGCGCCGCCACTCGTCGAACACCGCCTGCATCACCTCGCCGGTCACCGCGCGCGACAGGCGGCGGTAGCGGTCGGGGTCCTCGTAGCGCAGGCGGCGCGGATCGACGGCGTAGAGGCTTTCCAGATAATGCTCCCGCACATCCTCGAAGTCCCAGGAGGCGCCGGGATCGCGCGGCACCCGCTGCTTCCAGCGCGGATGGTGGAGCGCCGGGACGCCGAGCGGATCGTCCTCGGGCAAGTTGGCGAAGGCAAGGCATTCGCTGGCGAAGCGCACGCCGGCCCTGCGGGCATCCTCCAGCGGCTTCATGTAGGCGCCAACGCCGTAGTAATGGGTCACCCCGGCATTGGCGATGAAGGGCAACGGCCCGCCGCTCGGGGAGTTCGGCACCTGGATCAGGTCGGGCCGCCGGGTCGTCGCAGCTTCCGCGATCACCGCCGTCAGCGCGGCTTGCGTCCAGGAGGCGCGGGGCAGTCCCAGCATGGCCGCCTGCTGTTCCATCTCGCTGCCGCCGCAGAGCACCGCCAGCGACGGCGAGGTTTGGGTGCGGTCGAGCAGCTGGGCGATCTCCGCCCGCACGTTGTTCAGGAAGGCGGCGTCGGTGGGATAGTCGAAATTGGCGAACATGGCATCCTGCCAGACCAGCAGGCCCAGCTCGTCGCACAGCTCGAAGAAGGCGTCGCCCTCATACAGCATGGTGCCGCCGACGCGGACCATGTTGGCCCCGGCCTCGCGCATCCGGCGCAGTTCCGGCTCGTAGACCGCACGGTCGGACGACAGCCCGACCAGATCGACCGGCACCCAGCAGCCGCCCCGGCAGAACACGCGCTCGCCGTTCACCAGCAGCGCGAAGCCGGTGCCGTCCGCCCCGCGGTCGACCGCCAGAGAGCGGAAGCCGACACGGCCGAGATCGACTTCGGCCGATCCAATCCGGGCGGCGATGCCGTGCAGGACCGGCTCGCCATGGGTGTGCGGCCACCAGGGCTCGACACCGGGCAGGGTCAGATCGGCGGTGAAGCCATCCACCCCGTCGAAGACGAGCGGCGCCGTGCGGCCGGCGACCTCGACCGAACCATTGGTGCCGGGAGCAGCCCCCTCCACCGTCAGGCGCAGCGACAGATGGCCGTCGCGTCCGTCATAAGCGGTGCGCAGGTCGGCGGCGACGACACGGCACGGGCCGGTGTCCTCCACCAGCTCCACCGGGCGGAAGGGGCCGACGGCATGGATCGGCGGGCACCAGCCCGGCATGTGGCCCAGCAGGGTGGTGCGGATGAAGCGCAGCCCCGCCGGCTCGGCCAGCTTGGGGCGCCAGCGGGCGCGGCCCTTCTTCGCCGCCAGCACCGGGTGCAGGGCGTGGAAGCGGATGGACAGCTCGGCCTCGCCGGTCAGCGTCACCGGCACCTCATGGGCCAGATACATGCTGTCGGAGGTCAGGATGCGCTCGCCGTCCAGCCGCACCTCCGCGATGGTGGCGAGGCCGTGGAAGCGCAGGGTGTGGGGGCCATGGCCGGTGAGGCGGGTGCGGTAGACGAAATCCTTGTCGTGCAGCGGGGCGGGGTCCTCCGCCGACCACAGGCCGGCGGCCTGGAGGGCCTGGGCGGCGGTGCCGGGAACCGGGGCGGGGATGCCCTCTCCGCCGTCCGGTCCGCCGGGCGCCGAGACGGTCAGCGTCCATCCCCGATCCAGAAGGGTCCGCCGCTGTCCCGTGACCGCTCGGATTAGGGCCATCGCCGCTCACCCGTACCGGCGGGCCAGACTGCCCATGACGGTGTCGTGGCCGCGCTCCAGCCGGTCGAAGCTGTCGGTCAGGTCGGGGGCCTTGCGCCGGGCCACCGTGCGGGCGAGCTGGAACTGCATGGCCTTGGCGCCCTCGGCAATCGACTGGCAGGCCTCCACCGCGTCCGCAGGGCCGTCGAGCCAGCGGAGATGGGCGCCCAGCAGTTCGAAGTTGGCGCCGAGCTGGCGCAGCAGGTTGAAGGCGTAGAGGTGGAAATACTCCATCGGCCGGGCGAGCAGCCGGTCGAGATGCTCCGGGAAGGCGGCTCGGTAGGCCGTCACTGGGTTGCCGGCCGGACGGCGGGCGAGATGGCGGCGCAGCAGGTCGAGCGACGCGGTGACCAGCGCCCCGCCCTCCAGGGCTTTCCCGCCGGGCTTCACGAACTCGACATAGGGGAAGAGCGGCCCGGCCGCCGCGGCGGCGACGCCCTGGTAGTCGGCACCGTCGAGCCGGTAGAAGCCGGCATTGTGGAAATAGTCCATCGTGCCGGCGGCCGGGTCGATGCGGACGATGCCGACTGTGGTCTTCACATGGGTGGTGCCATAGGAGGTGCCGCGGGTGTCCGGCAGGTGGAAGCCGTCGACCTCCACCAGCACCAGACCGCCATCAGAACTGCGCCGCAGCTGCTCGGCGACATGGGCCTCGACGCTGTCGTAGATCGCCAGCTCCTGCACGCGCAGGCCGTACAGCGTCTCCAGATCCTCCAGCGGCACCTTGAAGAAGGTGAACTGGTCGCCTTCGAAGTCCTGGGTGACGGTAAAACCCAGCATCGCCCGCGGTTCCAGTCCGCGGGCGTGCAGCGCCTCGATCCACAGATCGACGTAGCAGTTGGTCTCCGGCCAGATCCGTTCCCCCTGGTGCAGGGGATGGCGGTCGTAACCGTCGGGGTGGCGCTGCGTCCACATGGTGCCGGTTACCCCCACAGGACCTTGCGCACCGACGCCGGCCACTGCGCCGTGTCGAAGCCATGGTGGCGGAACAGAGCCAGCGCCACGCGCTCCATGCCGAAGCCGACGCAGGCGGTGTGGGCGACGTCGTTATCGGCGGTGTGGATGTCCCACAGATGGCCGAAATGGTCCTGGTGGTAGTTGAAGCTGAGGCAGGCGGTCGGCTTCTCATGGCTGGTGATCGGGATCAGCAGCTCGAACTTCAGCTTCTGCTCGCGCTGGCTGTTCGACAGCATGGTGCCGGCCCGGCCGAAGAAGGGATCGTTGGCGACATCGACGTCGAGCGGCACCTCCAGCGAGCCCATCATCGCGCGCCCGCGCTCCAGCCACAGCTCGCGGAACTCGACGACCTGATCGGGGGTGCCGATGCGGATGTATTCGCGCATGCGGAACAGCTGCATGCGGGCGGGGTCGATGGATGGCTCATGCCGGAAGCAGTAGGAGAAGACGTCGATCAGCTTGCCCTCGCCGGGCAGCGGGCCGCGCCGCGCGATGGTCGGATAGACCGGGTAGCAGGCGGCCGGCGTCATCACCACGTCGGTCGCGACCTGATCCTCGGTCCAGTCCTGCCCCTCCTCCAGCCGGCGCAGCAGGCTGCGGTGCGCCTTCTCGTCGCCGCCGAAGCTGTGGATGGTGCCGGCCAGATGGGGGAAGCTCTTCAGATACTCGCTTTCCTCGAAATACTGGCGGTTCAGGGCCGGCGGGAAGCGCATGACCTCCGCCCCGTCCTGGCCGCCCCAACGGGTGACCAGCGCGTCGAAGCGCTCCACCACATCCTCGAAGACGCCGCTGCGGCCATAGAGACCGTCCACCCCGGTGGGGATCAGCAGGCCCGCTTCCACCAGCTCGTCGCGATAGGCGGCCTGGGCGGCCGTGATGTCGACCATGTTCATTCGAAGGCCCCCGACCCGTCACGCTGGACGAGAAGCTGAGTGGAGATGTGCGACATGATGCGGTCGTTGCCGATCATGAGGGCGGCGGAATGGGCATCGCGCAGGTGGCGGCCCAGGCTGTAGGGGGTGTCGTTGCGGTAGCCGGCGAGGCCGCAGGTGCGGATCGCCGCCTCCACCACCTCGCGCACCAGCTCCGACGTGGTCACCTTCAGCGTGCCCATGGCGGTGGCGAAGGACAGGCTGGTCAGCCGCTCGGGCGAGCCGCAGGCCAGTTCGTACTGGCGGATGGCGGCCAGGATGACGGCCTTCATCTGCTGGAGCTTGGCGGTCGCCTCGGCCAGCCGCACGGCGGACGCCGGGGTGGTGCCGGGCTTGCGCTTGGCCTCCGAACGGACATAGGCGCGGGCGCGGCTGACGGCGTCGGCGGCGATGCCGAGCCAGGTGCTGCTCCACAGGATGTGGGTGACCGGCAGCATGGTCTGGGCCGACAGGTCGGCGTAGGACAGGGGCAGGATCTGGTCGATGACGCCCGCCGCCTCCAGCCGGTAGCCGTCGGAGCAGGTGCCGCGCATGCCCATCGCGTCCCAGAGGCTGGTCTTCTCCAGCCGGTAATCATCCTTGGTCACCACCACCAGCACCTGATCCGACGACGGGGCGTCGGGGTTGCGCCGCGCGGTGACCAGGATCACGTCCGACTGGTCGCCGTAGGAGATGACCGACGCGTTCTTCGCCAGGGTGAAGCGGTCGCCCCCGGCCGCCGGTTCCGCCTGCACGGCGCAGACGCTGTTGCGGATGTCGCCGCCGGTCTCCTTCTCGGTCGTGGCGGAGCCAAGCAGGAGCTGGCCGGCGGCGATGCGCTCCATCAGGCCGCGGTGCCAGCCGTTGTCGCCATGGTTGACCAGACAGGCGATCTGGATCTGGTGCATGGCGTAGATCATGCCGGTGGCGGCACAGCCACGGGCCAAAGCATGGCAGGCCGCGGCCACATCGAACAGCGGCGCACCGCCGCCGCCGAGTTCCGCCGGGATCATGACGCCCAACAGCTTCTGCTCGCGCAGGGCGTCGAAGGCTTCGCTGGGGAAGCGGCCGTCGCGGTCGACGGCGGCGGCGTGGCGCGCGGCGATCTCGGCGCCGATGGTGCGCGCGCGGGCCACGATGTTGGCTTGGGCTGGGACCGAGGCTGGAGTCAGCTCGGCCAAGCCGGCCAGGGCCGCGGTCACGCCTCGCCCCCGTCGACCAGGCCGCGCACCGCGTCGCGGATGGCGGCGATGCTCTCGAAGGTGCGGCGGTTCAGCAGCTTTTCCGGAAACTCGACGTCGAACTGCTCCTCCAGCCCCAGCATCAGGCCGACACAGCCGTGCGAGGTGAGGCCGGCGGCGTAGAGGTCGTCGTCGATGGCGAGCGTTCCGGCATCGACCGCCAGCCCGCCGCACTCCGCCAGGACGGAGCGGATGCCGGCGATCGTCTCGTCGTCGGCACCGCCGGCGGAGGGCGGACGTCCGAGGCCCCCGGCGGCCCCGGCGGCCTGAAAGCCCTCATGGGAAGAATTGGCGTAAGGCGGGCTGGCATCCTGCGGCATTCTCGAATTCCCTCGGGCAAACTTGCTGGTCTGAAGCTAGCCACGCCACCCCGGTGCTTCCACTCGGCATCGGTATGGCCGCACCGCTATCCAAGTGATCGCTTTTTCACCGGTGGGGGTAAGCACAGGGATAGGGTCGGTCGATAGCCCGGATCGCTTTGGTGCTGCCCGCTATGGCCATGATCCTTGCGCATAGGCTCAGGCCGGGGCTTGGGCTTGGCCGTTTGACGGCAGGCGGCGCCTGCCCTGCGGCACCACAGGCCGGACCCCACCGGCGGCGGGCAATGGAGTTTCCTGCGAGCGAAATTTTCCCATCCATTTTGCCTACCTCTTCCGTATAGCGGAAGGAGGGCGACTATCTTTTCGCGGTCACGGAAAAAGAAGTTGACGGCTGCTCGGGCTGTCGAAAAGCATGCAAGGGCCGGTGTGGCCGATGGTCGCAAGCACCTCTCGGCGCTTGCATTGCCATGATTGCGCACAATGCGGACGCGCAGCCCTCAGGGAGGCTGCCGGCGCCCGGCCAGAGTTTGTGCAGGCCTCGTTCGTGCCAGCCTCGTTTCGTGCAGATCGACCAGCGACCACAGCCGCTCTCAAGGGACACCGACGCCATGACCATCGCCGACCCCTCCGCCCAGCCCTCCGGTCCCGGCCTGTCCGCTGCGGGGGCCGGACGCCGTCCGGGCCTGCAACTGGGCGTGCGGGCGAAGCTGATGCTGGCCTTCGCCGGCATGGCAGCGATGACGGTGGCGGCCAGCGGCGTCGGGCTGATGTCCTTCTCGGCGGTCGAGCGGCCGATGGCGCAGATCGCCGATATAAACCTGCCGGAGATGGAGCTGGCGACCCGGCTGGCCGGCGAAAGCGGCGCCATCGCCTCGGCCGCCCCGATGCTGGACGGCGCCGCCAGCCAGGAGGAACGGGAGCGTCTCCGGACGGAGGCGCAGGAGCGCGCCCGCGGTTTCCTCTCCCTGGTGGACGAGCTGGCCGGGCGCCGGCCGCAGGACCCGCTGCTGACGGAAGTGCGCGAAACCGGCAATGCCCTGATCGGCACGCTCGACCGCATCAACGACGGGGTGGCCCGGCGCCTGTCCCTGCACGACCGGCGCGAGGCGGCCTCAACCCGGCTGGCCCAGACCTATGACGGCTTCCTGAAGACGCTGGCGCCGCTGGTCGACGGGTCGGGCCAGGCCTTGCAGGAAAAGGGCATGGCGCTCGACGGCGGCACCGACCGCGAGATGGGGGCTCTGTCGGACGCCGTGCGGTCGATGATCGCGCTCTACGACCTGCGCGGCGGGATCGCCCGCTCGATCGAGGCCATGAACCGCTCCGGCACGGCGCAGGACGCCAAGGCCGTCAGCGATCTGCAACAGACCTATCTGGAAGCGTCGTCCCAGGTGACGGCCACGCTCGGCACGCTGGGCGACCGGCTGCCGGCCGACGCCTCCGGCAAGATCGATGCGCTGTTCCTGTTCGGCTATGGCAAGGACAATGTGTTCGACCTGCGCCGCGCGGCACTGGACGGCACCGGCGGTCCGGCGGCGGACCGCCAGCTGGCGGACCGGCTGGCCGACGCCCGGACCCAGGCCGCCCAGCTGATCGACGGCCTGTCGGCGCCGCTGCGCAAGGTGCAGAGCGACATCAAGCGCGCCAATTTCGACATCCGGTCCCAGGTGCAGGACGCGGTGCAGGATCTGCTCGGCCGCGGGCTGGAGCAGTTCCGCACGAACCTCGAGCTGTCGACCTACGGCACCGCCCTGACCGGCGCCCTGAACGAGGCGTCGCAGGCCCCCGACGCCGCCCGGCTCGACCTGCTGGAAAAGCGCTTTTCCTCCGCCTCCTCCTCCCTGTTCGAGCGGATCGGCACGCTGCGCGCCCAGGCCGGCGACAATGCCGCCGGCACCGAGGTGCTGGCCGCCCTGGTGAAGGCGCTGATCGGCTTCGGCCGCGGCGAGGAGGGGGTGATCGCGCTGCGCCGCGGCGAACTGGCGGCGATGGCGGACACCGAGCGGATGCTCGTCGAGAACCGGCAGCTGGCCCAGCGCTTCGCCGCCACGGTGGACCGCAAGATCGCCGCGATGCGGGAGGAGGCCAAGGCCGCCGTCGCCGGCACCGACGACACCATCGCCGCCGGCCGCAAGATGCTGATCCTGTTCGCGGTCGGCAGCCTGATCGGTGCAGCCGCCCTGGCCTGGCTGGTGGTGGGCCGCCACATCGTCGCGCGCCTCAGCGCGCTGTCCGAGGCGATGCGGGCGATTGCCGCCGGCCGGCTCGACGCGGCGATCCCGGCCGCCGGTTCGGATGAGATCGGCGACATGACCCGCGCCCTGACGATCTTCCGCGACACCGCCAACGAGGCGAAGGCCGCCAACGCGCGGGCCGAGGCCGAACGCGGCCGTGCCGCCGGCGAACGCCGCCGCGCCATGGTCGAGATGGCCGAGAATTTCGAAAGCAGCGTGCGCGGCGTGCTGGACCGCGTCGCCCAGGCGGCCGGCGAGATGCAGAGCATGGCCGAACGCATGAGCCACAGCGCCGACCTGACCGCCGGAGAGGCGACGACCGCCGCCGGCAGCTCCCAGCAGGCCGAGGGCAACGTCAAGGCGGTGGCGGCGGCGACAGAGGAGCTGTCGGCCTCGATCCAAGAGATCGGCACCCAGGTCCACGCCTCCAGCCAGATCGCCCGCAAGGCCGCCGACGAGGCGGAGCGCACCGACCGCACGGTGGAGGGGCTGGCCCAGACCGCCGGCCGCATCGGCGAGGTGGTCGGGCTGATCCAGTCCATCGCCGGCCAGACCAACCTGCTGGCGCTCAACGCGACCATCGAGGCCGCCCGCGCCGGCGAAGCGGGCAAGGGCTTCGCGGTGGTGGCGTCGGAGGTGAAGGGCCTCGCCACCCAGACGGCGAAGGCGACGGAGGACATCTCCGCCCAGATCGCCGCCATGCAGTCGGTGACCCAGGAGGCGGTGGACGCCATCCGCTCCATCGCCGGCACCATCCGCGAGGTGAACGAGATCGCCGCCACCATCGCCGCCGCGGTGGAGCAGCAGAGTGCCGCCACCCGCGAGATCGCCCGCAATGTCGGCGAGGCGGCGGACAGCACCCAGCATGTCCGCGGCAACATCGACAGCGTCGCCGATGCGGCGCGGGAGTCGGGGGAGTCGGCCAACCGCGTGCTGTCCGCCTCCTCCACCGTGCAGGAGCAGCTGCGGACGCTGGCCGGTCAGGTCGACGGGCTGGTCGGCGAGATGCGGGCGGCTTAAGGCCCGTCCGCCAGCTCGCGCAGGGCGGCGGTGTCGCAGCGGAAGCGGTTGGGCCGCAGTTCGTCCAGCAGGCCCTGCCGCTTCAGCTCGGCGACGACGCGGCTGGCGGTCTCGGTGGTGATGCCCAGCACGGCGCCGACATCCTCCCGACCGAAGAAGTCGCACTCGCCCCGGTCGTCGACCAGGGTCAGGAACAGCCGGGCGACCCGCGCCCTGGCGCTGCCGGTGCCGAGTTCGACCAGGAAGGCGTCGGCCCGCTCCACCGCCTGATGCCAGCGGCGCATCAGCTGCCGGTGCAGGTGCTGCGTCTCCTCCGACAGGCGGTGGATCACCGCGCGCGGGATGCGGCAGGTCAGGACCGGGTGGATGGCGATGGCGGTGTGGCGGTAGGGCTCGCCCAGCGCCGCCTCCAGCCCGGCGGTGTCGCCGGTGCGTAAGAGTCGGACGATGCGCTGGCCGCCGTTGGGAAGATACTGCACCAGCTTCACCAGCCCGGCGCGCACGGTGTAGAGCGCCGCCGGCTCGTCGCCGACATGGTAGAGCGCCGCCCCCGGCGCCACCGTCATCTCGTCGATGGGCAGATGGATCAGGTTGAAATCCGGTTCCGTCAGGTCGGCGAACAGCGCCGTATCCCGGATGCCGCACCCCCGGCAGTTCGCCAGCCCCCGCCATGCCGCGTTGATGCTGGTCTTCTTCACGCTCATGTCCATGGTGGTGCGGGGCGGCGATGCTGTGGGTACGAACGGTGTCCGGCGCGCAGTGTGGCAGCTTTTCGGACGCGTTCCAAGGACGCGGCGATGCCCTCTCCCGCCCCGGGAGAGGGAGGGGACCCACAAAGTGGGGAGGGTGAGGGGGAACCCAAGAATCCCGAACCGCATGGCCCCGAACCCCATGGCTTCGTGCCTAACCCCTCACCCTTCCCACCGCTTCGCGGCGGGCCCCTTCCCTCTCCCGGGGCGGGAGAGGGACCTCCGGCCGCGCCTCCTCGCGCAGGGTGACGGCGCCGTTGGTGCGCTCCAGCACCAGCTTGCGGCCATGGTGGGCGGCCAGCCCGGCATGGTGGCCGATGGTCAGCAGGGTGGCGTGCGGCAGTTCGCGCTCCATCAGCGACAGAAGCTCCTCCTCCGCCGGCGGATCGAGGCTGTCGGTCGCGTCCTCCAGGAAGATCCAGTCGGGGCGGCGGATCAGCAGCCGGGCGAAGCCCAGCCGCTGGCGCTCGGGCACCGACAGCGCCTCGTCCCAATGGTCGATGCTGTCCAGCCGGCCGACGAGGTCGGGCAGCCCGACGCTGACCAGCGCACCGGCCGCCTTGTCGTCGCCGACCGACGACGCGGTCCCGGGATAGGCCAGCACCGCGCGCAGGCTGGCATGGGGCAGATAGGGGCGCTCCGGCATGAAGAAGACGCGGGTGTGGGCCGGCAGGGTGATCAGCCCGCGCCCCCAGGGCCAGACGCCGGCCACGGCGCGGAATAGCCGGATGGTCGCCGTGGCGTCGCCGCCGATCAGCACGCGGTCGCCCGGCTGCACCTCCAGGTCGAAGGGATGGACGACCGCCGTGCCATTCGGCTCGTCGATGGCGACGCCGCGGAAGGTCAGGCTGTCGTGCTCGTCGGAGCGCACCACCTGGATGTGCGCGTCGGGCACGTCGCAGACATTGCGGTCCAGCCGCACCAGCGCGTCGTGCAGGTTCAGCACGCGCTCCACCGACGCCCGCCATTCGGCGACGCGCGGCAGATTGTCGATGGGCCAGGACAGGGCGCCGACCGTCTGCTGGAAGGCCTGCGCCGTCTGCATCAGCACGCCGAGCGTGATGGTGCCGGCGATGTAGCGCGGGGCGGCGACCAGAACCGGAAAGGCGGTGGACAGCACGGAATAGCTGGCGCTGAACACCATCATGTGGCTGAGCGCGCGGGTCTGGCCGTTCCAGCCCCGCACCACCCCGCCGAACAGGCCGGAGAGATGCCCGCGCTCCGCCGATTCGCCATGCAGCAGGGCGATGGTCTGGCCGTTCTCGCGGATGCGGGCCAGCGCGAAGCGGAAATCGGCCTCGTAGCCCTGGCGCCGGTTGACGGCGTTGACCAGCGGCTGGCCGATCAGCATGGCGATGGTGGTGCCGACCGCGGCATAGAGCAGCGCCACGAACAGCAGATGGCCCGGCACCGCCAGCTCCATCCCCAAGAGCGTGACCGACAGGGTGCCGGACAGCATCCACAGGATGTTGGTGAAGCTGACCAGCAGCAGCGCGCAGTAGGTCAGCGAATGGCCGAGGTCGATGGCCATCTCCGCCGTGATGCGGATGTCCTCGGCGATGCGGCCGTCTGGGTTGTCGTGCTCGCCCGGCATATAGGCGATCTGGTGGTGACGGCCGCGGCGCAGCCAGTCCTCCAGCAGCTTGCGGGTCAGCCAGTCGCGCCAGCCCATCTGCAACCGGCGCTTCACCCGCAGATGCAGGACGACGATGACGATGTTGTAGAGGATGATCAGCCCGACCAGACCGATCATGGTCAGGAAACGGTCCATGGAGCGCTGTTCGAGCGCGTCGAACAGCCGCTCGCTCCACAAATTGATCAGGACGGGGACCGAGACCTGCCCCACCGTCAGCACGACCAGCGCCACGGTCAGCGCCCACACGGTCACCCGCGAGCGTCCGTGCCAGTAGCCGCCGGCAAGGCTCAGGAAGCGGCGGGCGAAGCCGGGAGCCTTGCCGCCCGACGTGCCGCTATCCCTGTCGCCAGCCCTGTCGCCGGCCTCACTGCCCTTCCCGCCGCCGCCTGTCTTGCCGGTCATGCCGCCCATCCCGGGGCTTGCGCCCTCAATCCCTCACCATCCGTATAACTGACGAATAGGATGTGACAGGCCGAAAGTACAGGGGCAGCGGCGAAAGAAGGGTTAAAGCCGGCCAGTTCTCACAACCTCCGCGAGGAAGCGGTAGCTGTCCTTGGGCGTGCGCTCCAGCGTGTCGTAATCGACCCGCACGATGCCGAAGCGCTTCGACAGGCCATAGGCCCACTCGAAATTGTCCAGCAGGCTCCAGCACAGATAGCCCTTGACGTTGCAGCCGTCGGCCAGCGCCTGCGCCACCGATTCCAGATGCTCGCGGTAGTAGAGCACCCGCTCTGCATCGTGGATCTGGCCGTCCGGCGTCACCACGTCGTCATAGGCGCAGCCATTCTCCGCGATGAAGACGGCGGGGTTGCCGTAATCGGTGCGGAGTTCGCTCAGCAGGTCGTAGAGCCCCTCCGGCTGCACCGGCCAGGCCATGCCGGTCCAGCGCCGGCACTTGGCCTCGCCCCAGCCGACAGCGAAGGGCCGCCCCTCCTCATGCTTCATCGTCATGCGGGAGTAGTAGTTGATGCCCAGCAGGTCGATGGGGTAGCGGATCGCCTCCTCGTCGCCGGGCAGCACGAACTCCGCCATTTTGTCGGCCAGCAGCGCCGGGATCCGCCCGCGCATCAGCCCGTCCAGCGTCACCCGGTTCCACACCGCGTCCCAGCGGGCGGCGGCGGCGACATCCTCCGGCCGGTCGCTGTCGGGCACGCTCGGCTGAAGGTTGAGGACGGTGCCCAGCGTCAGGCCGGACCGCTCCGCCGCGATGGCGCGCAAGGCGGCGCCCTGCGCCAGATTCTGGTGGTGCAGGGCGCGCAGGATGCCCTGTTCGCCCAGCCGGTGGCCGGGGGCGTGCTCGCCGACGCCATAGCCGAAGATGGCGACGACGTTCGGCTCGTTCAGCATCATCCAGGTCTTGACCCGGTCGGCCAGCCGGGCGGTGACGATGCGGGCATAGTCGGCGAAGGGGCCGACGATCTCCCGCCCCTGCCAGCCGCCGGCATCCTCCAGCGGCTGCGGCAGGTCCCAGTGATAGAGGCAGGCCATCGGCGTGATGCCGGCCTCCAGCAGCCCGTCGACCAGCCGGTCGTAGAAATCGAGGCCGCGCGTCTCCACCGCCCCGGTTCCCGCCGGCAGGATGCGTGGCCAGGCGATGGAGAAGCGGTAGCTGTCGAAGCCCGCCGCCTTCATCAACGCAATGTCTTCCGGATAGCGGTGGTAATGGTCGCAGGCGACGGCGGCGCTGCTGCCGTCCATGATGCGGCCCTCAGCGGTGAATGTGTCCCACACGCAGGGCCCGCGCCCGTCGGCATCGGCCGCCCCTTCGATCTGGTAGGCGGCGGTCGAGGCCCCCCAGCGGAAATCCGGCGGGAAACTCAGCGGCCTGGCGTCGGCGGCCTGGGATACGGGCTGGCTGAAGCTGTCCATCGTTATCCTCCCACGGGGACGGGCCAAGGGGAACGGGCCGTTTTCCCCAGCATGCCCCAGCCGGCGCCGCTCCGCCATGGGACATGCACGCGCAGCAGCCCCGGCCGGCGTCCCGCACGGCGAACTGGATGGAACGGCCTCCCGCGTGGCAGGTTCTTCCGTGACTGGATTTCGCCGTCTGGGCATTGCGCTGGAAAGGGGCCCCGCCGATGGGCGACATCGAACTGCACCGGAGCGGACCGCCCGGCCTGCCGGACGGGCCCGACAGAGCGGTCCGCTGGGGCCTGCTGCTCTCGGTCGCCCTACATGCAGGGATCGTGGCGCTGCTGGTGGGGGGCGCCGAGCCGCCGGTCCACCACGAGCCCGCATCCCCGTTCGACGTCACCTTCGTCGATGGCGAGACGCCGTCCGACCCGCAGCCCGCCGCGTCGGCGGCCCCCGCCCCGTCACCCGCTGCATCACCCGCCACACCGCCTGCCACACCGCCCACTGCGGTTCCGGTGGAGGAGGACACGGCCGCGGAGACGAAGCCGCCGCCTGCCGCCGAGGCACCCGCCAAACCGTCCGAAGCGACGCCCACCGAAACGCCGCCGCGGCCGACCGAGGAGGCTGTCGAGCCTGCCGCCGAGCCCGCACCGCAGCCTGCCACCGCCCCGCCGCCCGTTCCGGCACACCGGCCGCCACCTCCAAAACCGGTAGCGCCGCAACCGGCACCGCCGAGACCGGCGCCGGCCCAAGCGGCGCCGGCCAGGATACCGCTTACCGGAACCAGCGTCGCGGCCGAGGCCGCGCGCTCCTGGCGCCCGCCGTCCGGTTCAACCTCCAAAGCGCCGCCAGACCGCTTGCAGAGCGCCTATGCCGGGCTGGTCAAGGCCCAGGTTGCCCGCAACATGATCCACCCGCGCGAGGACGAACCGCCGCGTCCGTCGCGTCCCGTGGTGGTACGCTTCAACATCCTGGCCGACGGCAGCATCCGGAATCTGGTGCTCGTCAGCAGCTCCGGCGATGGTCTTCTCGACCGCGCCGCCCGGGAGGCGATCCTGCGCGCCGCCCCGTTTCCGCCGATCCCCGAGACCGTCAAAAGCCGATGGATCGACATGACGGTGGACATGTATTTCTAGGGCGGGAGCGGCGCAGGACAATGGCTCTGGCCGGCATAATCCGGCGTCACTGGCAATGGCGGTGACGACATGCGCCTGGAGTCAGTCCCCGATGTCGAGCGGTCTGTCCGCACAGGCCGGGATCGCCGGCACGCCGTTGCGGAACGCGTCATTGCCGCCGGATCAGCCGGGCCGAGGCGAAGCCCAGCCCGGCGGTCAGGGCGCCGACGCCGAGGAACAGCGGCCCGAAGCCGGTGTGGGTGGAGATATAGCCGTACAGCACCGGGCCGATGCCCTGGCCGATGAAGAAGCTCGACGCGAACAGGGCCAGCGCCGAGCCGCGGGCGGTCGGCGCCAGCTCGGTTGCCTGGGTCTGCATGGTGTTGTGCAGCATGTAGAAGCCGAAGCCAGCGACCAGGAAGGCGAGGCTGACCACCGGCCAGGGCACCGGGAAGGCGATGACCAGATAGGCCAGACCAGCCGCCAGCCCGCCAGCCTTCATCATGCCCCATTGGCCGAGCGAGGCGATCAGCCGCCGCACCACGGCGCTGTAGACGACGCCGCCGATGGCGAAGGCGGCGATGGTCAGCCCGGCCTGGAAGGCGCCGGCCGCGCCATGTTCGATCAGCACCGGCGCCACGAAGGGGAAGACGCCGAAGATCAGCAGCCCTTCCGCCGCCACGGTGGCGAAGACGAACAGCGAGGCCGGGTTGGTCAGCACGGTGGCATAGCGCCGCTGCGCCTCCGCCACCGACAGGGGAGAGCGCGTCTCGACCTCGCGCGCCAGCCCGATGAGGGCGGAGGCGCAGATCAGCGCGGTCAGGCCGGCGGACAGGCCGAACACCGCGCGCCAGCCGAAAGCCTCGGCCAACGCGCCCGACACGGCGGAGCCCGACATCTGCCCGAGGATCACCGCCAGCAGGAAACGGCTGATGGCGATCTGCCGCTCCTCATAGGGGACCCGGTCGCCGATCAGCGCCATGGAGGCCGGGATGATGCCGCCGGCAAAGGCACCGGCCAGGATGCGCCCGGCCATCACCGTGCCGTAGGTCGGGGCGATGGTGGACAGCACCAGACCGACCGTCAGCACCGACAGGGCCAGCCGGACCAGCCGCGACTTGCCGATGGCGTCGCCCACCGGCCCCAGCACGATCTGCATCAGCGCATAGGGCAGCGTGTAGGCCGAGGCCAGCAGCGCCGCCTGCCGCACCGTCACCTCGAGATCGTCGGCGATCAGCGTCAGCATCGGATCGGTGGTGCGGAGAGAGAAGGCGCTGGCGAAGCCGGCAAGGCCGAGCAGGAAGATCAGACGCATCGAGGTTCCGAACGGCAGCGGTGACGGTGCAGGACCTTAACCGGATCGCGCACCCGCGTACCGCAGTGCGGCGGTGATGGCAGGCATGCGCCTGCCGCAGGATCGTTCGTGTGCGTCATTACCCGGCAGGTAATCGATTCCGCTCCCTCCACTGGGCGATCCTGGGGTCGCCGGGACGATCCGGTGTACAGCAAGAGGACGGTGGACATCATGGGCTTCATCCACACCGACGACGGCGTGCGTCTGTTCTATCGCGACTGGGGCAAGCAGGACGGCGATCCGAAGGGAGGACGGCCCATCGTCTTCGTGTCGAGCTGGTCGCTGACCTCCGACGCCTGGGCCTATCAGATGGCGCCGCTGTCCGAACAGGGATGCCGCTGCATCGCCTTCGACCGCCGCGGCCACGGCCGGTCGGACGAATCGCCGTCCGGCTACGGCTTCGACCGGCTGGCGGACGACATCGCGGCACTGCTGGACGGGCTAGATTTGCGCGACGTGACCCTGGTCGGCCATTCGATGGCGACGGGGGAGATCGTGCGCTACCTGACCCGGCACGGTGCCGGGCGGGTGAAGGGCGTGGTGATGGTCGGGACGATCACGCCGCTGATGGCGCGGACCGAAGACAACCCCGACGGCGTCGATCCGGCGCTGTTCGAGGCCTTCCGGACGGAACAGCTTCTGCGCGACTTCCCGAAATGGCTTGGCGACAACATCGACCCCTTCGTGACCGCGGAGACCTCGGCCGAGATGAAGGGCTGGATCGTCGGCATGGCCCTGCAATCCTCGCTGATGGCCCTGCTGGAGTGCAACCGCGCCATCACCGCGGCCGATTTCCGGGCGGAGCTGCCGGCCATCGCCGTGCCGACGCTGGTCGTCCATGGCGACCGCGACGTGACGACGCCATTGGCACTGGCCGAGCGCACGGTGGCGCTGATGCCGAACGCCAGACTGTCCTTCTACGACGGGGCCCCGCACGGCCTGTTCATCACCCACCGCGACCGCTTCAATGCGGAACTGCTGGCCTTCGCCCGCGGATGACGGCAACCATGGGCGGCACCACCGGTCCGGAGCCAAATCCCGTGCCCCAGAACACTCCCCAGACCGCCGCGCGCAACGGCCGGGCTCCGGCCCCGCCACCGGTCGGCGCCCTGCTGCGGTCCTGGCGCCAGCGCCGCGGCCTCAGCCAGCTCGACCTCGCCTGCGAGGCGGACATCTCGACCCGGCATGTCAGCTTTCTGGAAACCGGCCGGTCGCAGCCCAGCCGCGGCATGCTGATCCATCTGGCCGAACGGCTGGACGTACCCTTGCGCGAGCGCAACGCCCTGCTGGTCGCCGCCGGCTACGCCCCGGTCTACAGCGAGCACGGGCTGGACAGCCCGGCGATGCAGGCGGCACGCAAGGCGGTCGATCTGGTGCTGACCGGGCACGAGCCTTTCCCGGCGCTGGCGGTGGACCGGCATTGGCAGCTGCTGGCGGCGAACCGGGCGGTGGCGCCGCTGCTGGAGGGGGTGTCGGCGGAGCTGCTGGCCGGGCCGGTCAATGTCCTGCGCCTCAGCCTGCATCCCGACGGGCTGGCCGCGCGCATCGGCAACTGGGCGCAGTGGCGCGAGCATGTGCTGTCCCGCCTGACCCGCCAGATCGAGGCGGGGGCCGATCCTGTTCTGGTCGCCCTGCGCAGCGAGTTGCAGGGTTACCCGGCGCCGGCATCCGGTTCGGAGGGCGGCAGCGAGGCCGGGCATCATCCCGACGTGGTCGTGCCGCTGCGGCTGCACACGTCCTTCGGGCTGCTGACCCTGTTCAGCACGACCACGGTGTTCGGCACGGCGGTGGACGTGACGCTGTCGGAACTGGCCATCGAGGCGTTTTTCCCGGCGGATGCCGAAACGGCGGAGAGGCTGCGCCGGGCACTTGCAGACATCCCCTCTCTCCCCCGGGGAGAGAGTTAGGGTGAGGGGGTCGCGCGGCGAGGATCTTCAAGAATCGGCAACTCTCCGTTCCCTACGAAATCCACGCTATGCATCCCCCTCACCCCGACCCTCTCCCCAGGGGGAGAGGGGGATTTCAGATCCCGCTCTCAGCTCATAGCCACGAGGCTGGCATTGCCGCCGGCCGCGGTGGTGTTGATGCTGAGCGAGCGCTCGTTCATCAGCCAGGCGATCTCCACCCCTGCGCCGCCGGCCGGAACGCCCTGGGTCAGGACGAGGGGGCCGGGCAGCTCGGCGATGCGGCGGCTGGCGGCCAGCAGGCGGGCGGAGTCGCCCTCCACCAGCGCACCGGCCAGCGGGCCGAAGCCGGTCCAGTTCGCGCTCACCCGGATAAGGGCAGCAAGCTCCGCCGGCAGACCCGTCAGGCCGGCGGTGACGGCGGCGTCGCCATCCACCACCACCTCGTTGCCGGCGGCGAGCGCGGCCCCGAGCAGACGGTAGAGCCCGTCTTCGGTCTGCGGCAGCAGCAGGATGCGGCCGCGCGGGATCAGGCTGTAGACGTTGCTCTCACCCACCGGACCGGCCAGTTCGACGCTGCCGCCGACGGGGGAGCGCTTGGTCAGCGACCGGACGCCGGTGGCGATCTCCGCCCTGCCCTGGTCGGCCAGCCAGTCGGCCAGCGCATGGGCCGGCGCACGTACGGCATCGTCGCCACGCATGCCGAGATCCAGGACAGGACGTACGGACAGCAGGCGCGACAGGTACAGCGGGCCGCCCGCCTTCGGGCCGGTGCCGGACAGGCCATGGCCGCCGAAGGGCTGTACGCCGACCACCGCGCCGATGGTGTTGCGGTTGACGTACAGGTTGCCGGCCTCGATCCGGCTCGTCACCCGGTCGATGGTGGCGTCGATGCGGGTGTGCAGGCCGAAGGTCAGGCCGTAGCCGGTGCCGTTGATGGCATCGACCAGCCGGTCCAGATCGTCGCGGTGGAAGCGCAGGACGTGCAGGACCGGGCCGAACACCTCGCGCTCCAGATCGGCGATGCCGTCGATCTCGACGATGGTCGGCGCGACGAAGGTGCCATCGGCGGTCTCCGCCGGCAGCGGCAGCGATTCGACCCGGCGGCCCTTGGCCCGCATCGCCTCGATGTGGCGGGCGATGCCGTCGCGCGCCTCCGCCGTGATGACCGGGCCGACATCGACGGCCAGCCGGTCGGGGCTGCCGATGCGCAGCTCGCGCATCGCGCCCTTCAGCATGGTCAGCGTGCGGTCGGCGACATCCTCCTGCAGGCAGAGGATGCGCAGGGCCGAGCAGCGCTGGCCGGCGCTGTCGAAGGCCGAGGCGATCACGTCGCCGACCACCTGCTCCGCCAGGGCGGAGCTGTCGACGATCATGGCGTTCTGTCCGCCGGTTTCGGCGATCAGCGGGATCGGCGTCCCCTGCGGCGACAGGCGTCCGGCCAGTTGGCGCTGGATCAGGCGGGCCACCTCGGTGGAGCCGGTGAACATCACCGCCCGGGTGCCGGCATGGCCGACCAGGGCGGCGCCGACCTCGCCCGCACCGGGCAGAAGCTGGACCGCGCCGGCCGGAACCCCGGCGGCGTGCAGGAGGCGCACGGCCTCCGCCGCGACCAGCGGGGTTTCCTCCGCCGGCTTGGCCAGCACCGGGTTGCCGGCGGCGAGCGCCGCGGCGACCTGACCGGAGAAGATGGCGAGCGGGAAATTCCACGGGCTGATGCAGACCACCGGCCCCAGCGGCAGATGGGTGTCGTTGGCGAAGCCGTCGCGCACCCGCGCGCCGTAATAGCGCAGGAAGTCGATGGCCTCGCGCACCTCGGCGATGGCGTTGGCGGCGGACTTGCCGGCCTCGCGGATGATCAGGCCCAGCAGGGTCGGCAGGCGCGCCTGCATGGCGTCGGCGGCGCGGAACAGGCAGGCGGCGCGCTCGGCCGGCGGGGTGGCGGCCCAGACCGGCGCGGCGGCCTCGGCGAACAGGAAGGCGTCGGCGATGTCGGTGGGGCCGGCCTCGACGCAGTGCCCGACGGTGTCGCGGTGGTCGGCCGGGTTCAGCACCGGCTGGGCCTTCCCTTGGCGCTCGCCGTCCGCCAGCAGCGGGGCGGCGGTCCAGGCGACGGCGGCGCTGTCGCGCAATGCGGCGGACAGGTCGGCCAGGACCGTCTCGTTCGACAGGTCGAGGCCGGCGGAGTTCGCCCGCTCCGCGCCGTAGAGATCGGCCGGCAGGGAGATCAGCGGGTTCTTGGCACCCACCGGCAATGCTGCACGGGCCAGCGCCACCGGGTCGGCGACCAGATCGTCGATGGACACGCTCTTGTCGGCGATGCGGTTGACGAAGGAGCTGTTGGCGCCGTTCTCCAGCAGGCGGCGGACCAGATAGGCCAGCAGCGTCTCATGGGTGCCGACCGGGGCATAGACGCGGCAGGGCCGCTTCAGCGGGCCGACCACCTCCTTGTAGAGCGGCTCGCCCATGCCGTGCAGGCACTGGAACTCGTACTGGCCGACCTTGAAATCGCCGTTCAGCTGGGCGGCCATCTGGTAGATGGTCGCCAGCGTCTGGGCGTTGTGGGTGGCGAACTGCGGGAACACCGCGTCGGGGGCGCCCAGCAGCCGGCGGGCGCAGGCGACATAGGAGACGTCGGTGTGCAGCTTGCGGGTGTAGACCGGGAAATCCTCCAGCCCGTCGACCTGGGCGCGCTTGATCTCGCTGTCCCAATAAGCGCCCTTGACCAGACGCACCATCAGCCGGTGGCCGCTGCGCCGGGCCAGATCGACGACGAAGTCGATGACATAGGGGCAGCGCTTGCCATAGGCCTGGACGACGAAGCCGATGCCGTTCCAGCCCTTGAGATCCGGGTCGAAGCACAGGGCTTCCAGCAGGTCGAGCGACAGTTCCAGCCGGTCGGCTTCCTCGGCGTCGATGTTGAGGCCGATGTCGTAGCTGCGGGCCAGCCGGGCCAGCTCGGTGACGCGCGGCAGCAGTTCCGCCATAACGCGGCCCGCCTGGGACCGGGAATAGCGCGGGTGCAGGGCCGACAGCTTGATCGAGATGCCGGGGCCGTCATAGATGCCGCGCCCGGCCGAGGCCTTGCCGATGGCGTGGATGGCCTTTTCATAATCGGCGTAATAGCGGTCGGCGTCGGCGGCGGTGGTCGCCGCCTCGCCCAGCATATCGTAGGAATAGCGGAAGCCCTCGGCCTCCATCTTGCGGCTGTTGGACAGCGCCTCGTCGATGGTCTGGCCGGTGACGAACTGCTCGCCCATCATCCGCATGGCGAAATCGACGCCGCGGCGGATCAGCGGCTCGCCGCCGCGCAGGATCAGCTTGGTCAGCGCCGAGGACAACGCCTGCTCGCCGCCGAAGCCGGTGCCCAGAACGCCCGTGACCTTGCCGGTGACCAGCAGCCCCCAGGTCGCGGCGTTGACGAACAGCGACGGGCTGTTGCCGAGATGGGCGCGCCAGTCGCCGCCGGCGATCTTGTCGCGGATCAGCGCGTCGCGGGTGGCGCGGTCGGGGATGCGCAGCAGCGCCTCCGCCAGACACATCAGCGCCACGCCCTCCTGGCTCGACAGGCTGTATTCGTGGATCAGCCCCTCCACCCCGCGCCCCTGCGGCTTGGCGCGCAATGCCGAGATCAGCGTGCGCGCGGTCTGGGCCGCCGCCGCCGTGACCTCCGCCGGCAGCGCCGCCTGATCGACCAGCCACGCCACGCAGTCCGGCTCCGGCCGGCGGTAGGCGGCGGTGATCGCCTGACGCAGCGGCCCCGCCGGACGAACGACGGGAGCGAAGGCGGCGAAGGGGCCGGCCCCGGTGGTCGGGGCCCCGCTGGAGAGGGACGGCTCGGAAGCGGGGGCGGCGCTCGGATCGATCATCTGGTTCATCGCGTGGCTGGCTCTGGTCGGGGGGCTCGGGGCGGCTTCGAAAAGCCCGGGTCCGGCAGTCGGGGAAGCCGGTCCAACGCCTGTCAGGCTAACCGATTTTCCAGGATCCTTTCCATCTGGTATTTACGCCGTTTCTCAATATAAAATTCTGACTTCATGCGTTTACACGGAATGTATGACGGGTTTTGCGGCAAAATATCAGAACATCCGGCCCGTTTCAGGGCGTGCGCTTCCGGCAATTCCGTTTTTGCGGAATAAAATTCGGACATGCGGCTCCATCTCCGACAATCCGCGCGGATTTCCGGCTTCGCTTCGGAAGTTTCGACGGGGCACCGGGACGAACACCCGAACGGCCGGACGTCAGCCCTTGAGCGGCTTGGTCCGGCTGGTTTCCGGCGGCTTGCGCACAGGCAGCGGGGGAGCGGCCTTCTCCGTGCCGCCCTCGCCCAGATAGGTCTGCGCCGCGGCGACGACCGAGCGCCAGGGCCGTTGCAGCGGGAATTCCGGCCAGCCGCCGGAGAACAGGCCGGAGATCATCCAGCCCGCCATCAGCGTCACCGCCAGTTGTTCGGAAAAACCGCCGGTCTTCAGAATGGGCAGGGCGAAGTTGCGCCGCCGCTTGATCGGCCACAGCAGCGGCAGCCCGGCCGGCGTCAGCATGTCGCCGGCCAGATGGGTGAGGTAGCCGACGATGAAGGGGATCAGCACATGCTGATAGGCCGCATGTTCGTGCAGGACCCACAGGCAGCCGACGATGGCGAGGGCGGAATGGGTGACGCCGCGATGGCCGAAGATGTTGGAGATCGCGGTGGAGAGCGGCTTGACCAACTGGCCGAGCGTCGATTTCGGATGGTCGATGTCCGGGGCGAGCGCTCCCAGAATCGCCGCCCCGAAGGCGACCGCGTCGAAGGCCATCCCGTACCGGCTCGACAGGTAGAACCACGTGGCGCCACCGACGATTATGTGAGAGGACGCCATCACCGTCGGGTCACCGGGGGCCTGAAGCTGGTCTCTGTCGGGACGGCATCCGGCCGAACCCGAAATGGGGGTAGCCTGACATTAGAATACTCCGCACCCTAAGAACAATAAGCCAAGGGAAAACAAGGGATTCCGAAAACGCATAACCTCCATGCGTTCGGCAACGGTGGGTTGCCGGCGGCCCGACTTTGAATCGCCGACAGCCACAGCTCCGACATTTTCCACGCCGCCATCCGTCGTCCGAACGCGCCGGCAGCGGTCGCGGCGGGGTAGTCGGCTACCGCTGCGGGTGGCCGGCGCTTAATGGCATTACTCCGGTCCGGCACGGGTGGGGCACGTTCCCCACACGCACTGCTCTGGCATAGTTTCGCGGACTTGCCGGCGGTTGAAGCCGGGACAAATGCCAGGGAGTGGTCGTCGATGAGATCGAAGGATTTCGTGCGCGCGGCGGAAGGAACGCTGGAAGGACCGCTGGGCAGCAGCAGGACCGCTGCGGTCGACGTCCTGGCCGCCAATGTCCAGGCCGCCAATATCCAGGCCAAGGACCGCTTCGCCGCCTGGACGGTGTCGGTGGCATTCCTGTTCGTGCTGTGTGCCGACACGTTGCTTGGCGTCGTCTTCCGGCCCTATCTGGATGGCGGCACCGGCGACACCACGGTGTGGGATGTCCTGCTGCTGGTGGCGGGCCGGTCGCCGGAACGGCTTCCGCTCGACAGCTGGGAACCCATGATGACGGCCTTCAGCTGGCTGCGCGAGCATGGGAAGGAGAATGTCTATGACGCCGTCTTCTTCACCCAGCATGTGAAGTTCCAGTATCCGCTGACCTCGCTGCTGGTGATGGAGGCGCTGTCGGCGGTCGGGCTGCTGCATCTGCGCATCTATGCCCTGATCAACCTGCTGATGGTCGTCGCAACGGCCGGCGGCATGGCGCTGCTGATGCGGGAACTGGCGGAGCGCATGGGCTTCGACCGGGCGATGCGCGGCGGGGTCAGCCGGCTGACCCTGGCCGCCTTGGGGGCGGTGGCGGCGCTGTGCTTCTATCCGGTGGTCAAGGCCTTCGCCGTCGGCCAGATTCAGGTCTGGCTGAACGCCGCCTTCGTCTTCGCCACCCTGTTCTATCTGCGCGACCGGCGGGTGCTGGCCGGCGTACTGCTGGGCGCCTCGACCCTGATCAAGCCGCAGATGTCGCTGTTCCTGGTCTGGGCGCTGCTGCGGCGGGAATGGGGGTTCGCCATCGGCTGGGCCGCCGTGGTGACCCCCGGCTTCGCCGCCGCCTGCGCGCTCTACGGCTTCGGGCCGTCGCTGCATTACCTCGACGTGCTGTCCTTCCTGGGCCAGCATGGCGAAAGCTATTACTCCAACCAGACCGTCAACGGGCTGCTGCACCGGCTGCTGCACAACGGCCCCAACCTGATGTCGACCACCAACGGCGACACCGAATGGCGGGGCAGCGCCTTCGCCCCCTACCACCCGCTGGTCCATATCGCGACGCTGGTCTCCGGCGTGGCCTTCGTCCTGTTCGGCCTGCTGTGGCGGATAAGGAATGGCGGGCGGCAGCCGGTCGCGTCCTTCTTGGTGGCCGGCACCTGCTTCACCATCGGCACGCCCATCGCCTGGGTCCCGCATTACGGTGTCCTGCTGCCGGTCTGCGCCTATCTGCTGTTCGTGCTGATCGACCGGGCGGCGCTGGAACGGACCGGCGGCGACCGGCGCCGGAGCCTGGGCCGGCTGCTGATGCTGGGCGCCGGCTTCGCGATCCTGAGCAACGACTTCTTCCATCCCCTGAGCGAGCTTGCCGACACCTCCTACAACATCCTGCAATCCTACCTGTTCTTCACCGCACTGATGCTTCTCCACCTGCTGGTGACGACCGCCGACGCGCCGGGCGATGCGTCTGGCAGTGTATCGGGGGCGGCCCAGCGGTCCTGAGGGGTATCGCCTCCTGACGGATCGCCGGAACGCCGGGGCTCGGGTGCCTGTTGGTGGGCGAGATGACCCAACCGGCAGGAAGGAGTCCCCTCATGGCACGTTACTCAGGATCGGATTACCCGCATCGGGACGGCACGGGCTGGCTGTCGCCGCGCGGCCTGGCGATGATGGCCGGCGGCGCGGCGCTGGCCCTGGTGGCGAGCCGGCTGCTGCCGCCGGTGGTGGCGCAGCTGGCCGGCACCGCCCGCCATGCCGCCGGGCGCGACGGCATCGACGCGCTGATCGACGACCATCGCCACATCAAGGATCTCCTGGTGGAGATGGTGCAGACCCCCATCGACGCGCCGGGCCGCCGCACCCAGCTGCTGCTGCGGCTGAAGCGCCGGCTCGCCGCCCACGCCATGGCGGAGGAGGACGTCGTCTATCCGCTGCTGCACGAGGAGGCCCGGAAGGAGGAGGACGCCAAGCATCTCTACGGCGAGCATGCCGAAATGAAGATGCACCTCTTCACCCTGGAACAGACGCCGAAGGACGACCCCAGCTGGCTCGCCGTCGCGCTCGACCTGAAGCGCATCGTCGACGGCCACATCCGGCAGGAGGAGGAGATCGACTTCCCCGCCCTGCGCAACAGCCTGGACGACGGCCAGACCGCCATCATGTCCGGCAATGTCGCCCGCGAAAAGGCACTGATCCTTTGACGTTCCCCTGAAGGCAAGGGGCCGGAAGGCGGCGGAACGCTGCGTCGGCCGGCCCTGTTGCCCTGGCTACCAACGAGGTGGCCGAAAAGGGAAGACTTCGATGAGAGCACTGGTCTGGCACGGCGCCAACGACATCCGCTGCGACACGGTCCCCGATCCGGAGATCGAGCATCCGCGCGACGCCATCGTCAAGGTGACGACCTGCGCCATCTGCGGCTCCGACCTCCACCTGCACGACAATTTCATGCCGGGCATGGAGAAGGGCGACATCGTCGGCCATGAGTTCATGGGCGAGGTGATGGAGGTGGGTGCCGAGGCCAAAAGCGCGCTGAAGGTCGGCGAGCGGGTGGTGGTTCCCTTCACTATCTGGTGCGGCGAGTGCGACCAGTGCAAGCGCGGCAACTATTCGGTCTGCGAGCGCTCCAACCGCAACAAGGCGCTGGCCGACAAGGTCTTCGGCCACACCACCGCCGGGCTGTTCGGCTACACCCATTTGACCGGCGGCTATGCCGGCGGGCAGGCCGAATATGTGCGGGTGCCGATGGCCGACCGCACCCACATCAAGATCCCCAACGGGCTGACCGACGAACAGGTGCTGTTCCTCGGCGACATCTTCCCCACCGGCTGGCAGGCCGCCGCCCAGTGCGACATCCAGCCGACCGACACGGTGGCGATCTGGGGCTGCGGCCCGGTCGGTCAGATGACGATCCGCAGCGCCATCCTGCTCGGCGCCAAACAGGTCATCGCCATCGATTGCGTGCCGGAACGGCTGGCGATGGCCAAGGCCGGCGGCGCCATCACGATCAACTTCGAAGAGGAAAGCGTCGTCGAGCGGCTGAACGAGCTGACCGGCGGCAAGGGTCCGGAGAAATGCATCGACGCCGTCGGCATGGAGGCGCACGCAACCGCGACGCTCGACAGCATGATGGACCGCGCCAAGCAGGCGCTGATGCTGGAATCGGACCGCGCCCATGTGCTGCGCGAGATGATCTATGTCTGCCGCCCGGCCGGCACGCTGTCGATCCCCGGCGTCTATGGCGGGCTGGTCGACAAGATGCCCTTCGGCATGGCGATGAACAAGGGACTGACCTGGCGCATGGGCCAGACCCACGTCAACCGCTGGACCGACGACCTGCTGAACCGCATTCAGGAGGGGCAGATCGACCCGTCCTTCGTCATCACCCACACCGTTCCGCTCGACCAGGGACCCGAGATGTACAAGACCTTCCGCGACAAGCGGGACGGTTGCATCAAGGTGATCCTCAAGCCTTGAGGTGACATCATGGCCTATTACGACCGCTCCTCGGCCGGAGACACCCTCGCCCGCGGGCTGGGCTGGTTCAGCATCGGGCTCGGCGTCGCCGAAGTGATGGCGGGCCGGACCATCGCCCGCTGGATGGGGATGGAGGACAAGACCAACCTGATCCGCGCCTATGGCGTGCGGGAGATCACCGCCGGTGTCGGCCTGCTGGCGCTCGGCGATCCCAAGCCCTGGATCTGGAGCCGCATTGCCGGCGACGCCGTGGACATGGCGACGCTGGCGGCCGGGATGGAGGACAACCCGCGCGCCGGCAACGCCCGCATCGCCTTCGGCGCGGTGATGGCGGTAACGGCGCTCGACGCGGTCTGCGCCCAGAAGCTGCACCGGGAGGAGGCCTATTACCGCAGCCTGCCGGTGCCGGACTACAGCGACCGCAGCGGCTTCCCCCGTCCGGTCTCCGCCATGCGGGGTGCGGCCAGCGACGCCCCCATCGGCGAGGACATGCGGACGCCGAAGATCCTGCGGTTCCAGAGCGCCGCCAAGCCGGCGCAAAGCCAATCCGTCCAGGGCTGACCGACAGATTCCGACTCTCAAAACGAGGACCGCCCGCCGCAGGACTGCGGCGGGCGGTCTTCATGTCGTCAGGACGACAGAGTCGCGGTCAGGACGACAGCGTCTTGTTGATCTTCAAAGCCACCAGCGTGCAGACCGCACCGGACAGCAGATAGAGGCCGGACGCGATCAGCCCGAAGTGGCTGGACAGGAACAGGGCGACGAAGGGCGCGAAGCCGGCGCCGAACAACCAAGCCAGATCGGAGGTCATCGCCGAGCCGGTGTAGCGGTATTGCTGGGTGAAGCCCGACGCCACCGACCCCGACGATTGGCCGAAGGACAGGCCGAGGATGACGAAGCCCAGCACCATGAAGACCAGCTCGCCCATTTTGCCGCCGTCGAGCAGCATCGGGGCGAAGCCGCTGAACACCGCAATCGCCGCGGCGCAGGTGCCGAGCAGCGTGCGCCGCCCGACCCGGTCGGCGATGTAGCCCGAGGCGACGATGGCCACGACGCCGAAGGCGGCGGCGATCACCTCGATCAGCAGGAAGACGCCGGTCTCCTGATTGGCGTTCAGGAAGATCCAGGACAGCGGGAAGACGGTGACCATGTGGAACAGGGCGAAGCTCGCCAGCGGGGCAAAGGCGCCGATCACCACGCGCTTGCCTTCCACCTGCAGCGTCTCCACCACGGGGGCGGGCTGCAGTTCACGGTTCACGAACAGGCGTTCGAACTCCGGCGTCTGCACCAGCCGCAGGCGGGAGAACAGGGCCACCACATTGATGGCGAAGGCGACGAAGAAGGGATAGCGCCAGCCCCAGGCGAAGAAATCCTCCGCCGACAGGCTGTTGACCATGTAGGCGAACAGGCCGCTCGCCACGATCAGGCCGATGGGCGCGCCCAGCTGCGGGATCATCGCGTACCAGCCGCGCCGGTTCTCCGGCGCGTTCATCGCCAGAAGCGAGGCCAGACCGTCCCAGGTGCCGCCCAGCGCGACACCCTGCCCGATGCGGGACAGGGCCAGCAGCCATGCGGCGGCGACGCCGATGGACTCGTAGCCCGGCAGGAAGGCCAGCGCCACGGTGGAGATGCCCAGCAGGAACAGGGCGATGGTCAGCTTGGCGCTGCGCCCGTAATTCTCGTCGATGGCCATGAAGATGAAGGTGCCGATCGGTCGCGCGACGAAGGCCAGCGCGAAGATGGCGAAAGACCACAGGGTCCCGGTCAGCGGATCGACATAGGGGAACACCAGCTTCGGAAAAACGATCACGGAAGCGATGGCGTAAACGAAAAAGTCGAAAAACTCGGAGGTTCGGCCAATGATCACGCCGATGGCAATCTCTCCGGGATTGATCCCGTGATGCCGCGCGTTCACCAGCCTTCCGTCCCGTTCAACGGCCGCAATCGATGAAGTCATCATGTCGGCTCCGGCTGCGTAATTTCGCTTGCGATGATCCGCAGATCATACAATATGTCACCGCAACAGTCGGTGATCTGTCAAGCGCGCAGGAGTGAGGCATTGGACAAATTGTCCAATGTCGGAGCTAGGCTATTGCCGTTAGCTCTCTCCCCAAAGCAAACCTTTGATACAGGTCCTGCCTTGAGCCGTTATCGCGCAATCGCCCTGCTGCCATTGATGGCGGCGTTGAGTGGCTGCAACCTGGTCGTGCTGAACCCGGCCGGCGACGTTGCAAGCCAGCAGGGTGACCTTGTGGTCATCTCAACCCTGCTGATGCTCCTGATCATCGTCCCGGTCATGGCGCTTACCGTGCTGTTCGCCTGGCGTTACCGTCAGTCGAATAACACAGCCCGCTACGAACCGGACTGGGACCATTCGACGCAGCTTGAACTGGTGATCTGGGCCGCCCCGCTGCTGATCATCATCTGCCTGGGTGCCATCACCTGGGTGACCACCCACAAGCTCGACCCCTACCGTCCGCTCGACCGCATCGCGGCGGACAAGCCCGTTCCGGCCGGCGCCAAGCCGCTGGACGTGCAGGTGGTGGCGCTCGACTGGAAATGGCTGTTCGTCTATCCGGAATACGGCATTGCGTCCGTGAACGAGATGGCGGCCCCGGTCGACCGGCAGATCCGCTTCAGCCTCACCGCCTCGACGGTGATGAACTCGTTCTACGTTCCGGCGCTGGCCGGCATGATCTACACCATGCCGGGCATGGAGACGAAGCTCCACGCCGTGATCAACGAGCCGGGGACCTACAAGGGTTTCTCGTCCAACTACAGCGGTGCGGGCTTCTCGCACATGCGCTTCAACTTCCTCGGCCTGTCGAACCAGGATTTCGACGGCTGGGTGTCCAAGGTGAAGACGGCCGGCGGCTCGCTCGACCGCAACGCCTATCTGGCGCTGGAAAAGCCGAGCGAGGCGGTTCCGGTCCAGCATTTCGGCACCGTCGATCCGAAGCTGTTCAACGCCGTCGTGAACATGTGCGTGCGTCCCGGCACCATGTGCATGAGCGACATGGCCGCCATCGACCGCGCGGGCGGGCTGAACGCCGGCGGCAAGGCCGCGGCCGACGCCATCCTGCGGGCCAACACGCTGGCCGGCTTCCCGGACACGCAGGCGACCGGCCTGTGCACCGTCGCCGAGGCCGTTGAAGCCGCCGCAAACTCGGGCGCCGTGCAGCGCCCCACCGTCACGCCGATCAGCGCGTCCGCCTCCCCGGCCGGGCCGCAGCGGCTGGCCAATCCCTGATTGGGCACACCGGCATGCTTGAGACACTGACGACCTTCCTCTTCGGGCGCCTCAGCCTGGAGTCCTTCCCCTATCACGAGCCCATCCTCGTCGCGACCTTCTTCGCGGTGATGCTGGGCGGCATCGCGCTGGTCGCCGCCCTCAGCTATTTCAAGCTGTGGGGCTACCTGTGGAAAGAGTGGTTCACCACCGTCGACCACAAGCGCATCGGCATCATGTATATGATCCTGGGCCTGATCATGCTGCTGCGCGGCTTCGCCGACGCCATCATGATGCGCGCCCAGCAGGCCATGGCCTTCAACGGCAGCGAGGGCTACCTCAACTCGCACCACTTCGATCAGGTCTTCACCGCCCACGGTGTGATCATGATCTTCTTCGTCGCGATGCCCTTCGTGACAGGGCTGATGAACTATGTCGTGCCGCTGCAGATCGGCGCCCGCGACGTGTCCTTCCCGTTCCTGAACAATTTCAGCTTCTGGATGACCGTCGGCGGCGCCGTCCTGATCATGGCCTCGCTGTTCATCGGTGAGTTCGCGCGCACCGGCTGGCTGGCCTATCCGCCTCTGTCGGGGCTGGAGGCCAGCCCGGACGTCGGCGTCGACTATTACATCTGGGCCTTGCAGGTGGCGGGCGTCGGAACGACGCTGTCGGGCATCAACCTGATCTGCACGATCGTGAAGATGCGCGCCCCCGGCATGACCATGATGAAGATGCCGGTCTTCACCTGGACCTCGCTCTGCACCAACGTCCTGATCGTCGCCTCCTTCCCGATTCTGACCGCCGTTCTGGTCCTGCTGTCGCTGGACCGCTATGTCGGCACGCACTTCTTCACGAACGACATGGGCGGCAACCCCATGATGTACGTGAACCTGATCTGGATCTGGGGCCATCCGGAAGTCTACATCCTGATCCTGCCGTGCTTCGGCATCTTCTCGGAAGTGACCTCCACCTTCACCGGCAAGAAGCTGTTCGGCTACACCTCGATGGTCTACGCGACCGTCGTCATCACCATCCTGTCCTACCTGGTGTGGCTGCACCACTTCTTCACCATGGGTTCGGGCGCCAGCGTGAACTCGTTCTTCGGCATCACGACGATGATCATCTCGATCCCGACGGGTGCGAAGATCTTCAACTGGCTGTTCACCATGTATCGCGGCCGCATCCGGTTCGAGCTGCCGATGATGTGGACCATCGCCTTCATGCTGACCTTCGTGCTCGGCGGCATGACCGGCGTGCTGCTGGCGGTTCCGCCGGCCGACTTCGTCCTGCACAACAGCCTGTTCCTGATCGCCCACTTCCACAACGTCATCATCGGCGGCGTGCTGTTCGGCCTGTTCGCCGGCATCTACTACTGGTGGCCGAAGGCCTTCGGTTTCCGCCTCGACCCGTTCTGGGGGAAGATGTCCTTCTGGTTCTGGGTGATCGGCTTCTACTTCGCCTTCATGCCGCTCTACGTCCTGGGCCTGATGGGCGTCACCCGCCGCCTGCGCGTGTTCGAGGATCCGTCGCTGCAGATCTGGTTCCAGATCGCCGCCTTCGGCGCCGTCCTGATCGCGCTCGGCATCGGCTCCTTCCTGATCCAGATCGCCGTCAGCATCCTGAAGCGCAAGCAGCTGGTCGACGTGTCGGGCGACCCGTGGCATGGCCGCACCCTGGAATGGGCGACCTCCTCGCCGCCGCCGGACTACAACTTCGCCTTCACGCCGGTCATCCATGACAACGATGCCTGGTGGGACATGAAGAAGCGCGGCTATGCCCGTCCGCTGGAGGGCTTCCGCCCGATCCACATGCCGAGCAACACCGGCGCCGGCATCATCCTGGCCGGGATCAGCGTGGCGCTCGGCTTCGCCATGGTCTGGCACATCTGGTGGCTGGCCGCGGTGAGCTTCATCGGCCTGCTGGTGGTCGCCATCGGCCATACCTTCAACTACAACCGCGACTTCCACATCCCGGTGGATGAGGTGGTGCGGACCGAGAGCGAGCGGACCCGTCTGCTCTCCGGACAGGTGTAAAGCATGACGACGACCGTTGAAGCCATGCACGGCGACCACGCGGGGCACGACACCCCGCGCGACGCCACCCCGCCCGTCTTCTATGTGAGGGACGAGCACGCCCACGAAGCCGCCAGTACCGCGCTCGGCTTCTGGATCTATCTGATGAGCGACTGCCTCATCTTCGCGGTGCTGTTCGCGACCTACGGCGTGCTGGGCACCAGCTACGCCGCCGGTCCGACGGCGAAGGAGCTGTTCGACCTGCCGCTGGTGGCGCTGAACACCACCATGCTGCTGCTGTCCTCCATCACCTACGGCTTCGCCATGCTGGCGATGGAGAAGGGCCGCACCGGCCAGACCCAGGGCTGGCTGGCGATCACGCTGCTGTTCGGCCTCGCCTTCCTGGGCATCGAGCTGTACGAGTTCGCCCACCTGATCCATGAGGGCGCCGGCCCGTGGCGCAGCGCCTTCCTGTCGTCCTTCTTCACGCTGGTCGGCACCCACGGCCTGCACGTCACCTTCGGCAGCGTGTGGCTGGTGACGCTGATGGTCCAGGTCGCCCGCCGCGGCCTGATCCCGGCGAACCGCCGGCGCCTGATGTGCCTCAGCATGTTCTGGCACTTCCTGGACGTCATCTGGATCGGTGTGTTCACCTTCGTCTATCTGATGGGAGCGCTGCGATGAGCACCCACGCGCACAGCGACCACCACGCCGATCACGGACACGATCACGGTCATGGTGGCCATGGCCACGACGATCACGGCCATCCCGCGGGCGCCCACGGCACCTTCGGCAGCTATATGATCGGGTTCGTCCTGTCGGTGATCCTGACGGTCATCCCGTTCTGGCTGGTGATGAACGGCACGCTGGACAACACGACCACCACGGTCGTGATCCTGGCTCTGGCCGTCGTCCAGATCATCGTCCACATGGTGTATTTCCTGCACATGAACGGTCGTGTCGAAGGCGGCTGGTCGATGCTGGCGATGATCTTCACGATCATCGTCGTGGTCATCATGTTCGCCGGTTCGCTTTGGGTGATGTACCACCTGAACGCCAACATGATGCCCGGCCACGACATGAGCAAGATGCCGTGACCGGACTGCCGTCCGCGCCCCCTGCGGGCGGTTCTTCGGTGAAGAGGGCCCGCCCGGCTTGGGCGCTGGCCCTCTTCGGCCTTCTGGCGCTCGCCGGCATCGCCGGCCTGACCGCGCTCGGCATCTGGCAGCTCGAACGCCGGGTATGGAAGCTCGACCTGATCGAGCGGGTGGACGCCCGCATCCATGCCTCGCCCGTCTCGGCTCCGGGGCCGGAGGCGTGGGTTTCGGTCAACGCCGCCTCGGACGAATACCGGCGGGTCGCCGTCACCGGACGGTTCCTCAACGACCGCGAGACGCTGGTGCAGGCGGTCAGCGACCTGGGCGGCGGCTTCTGGGTGATGACGCCGCTGGTCACCGACCGCGGCTTCACAGTTCTGGTCAACCGCGGCTTCGTGCCGCCGGACAGGCGCGATCCCGCGACCCGTGCCGAGGGACAGCCGCAGGGAGAGGTCACCGTCGCCGGCCTGCTGCGCCTGACCGAGCCGAAGGGCGGCTTCCTGCGCAGCAACGACCCGGCCGCCGGCCGCTGGTATTCCCGCGACGTTGCCGCCATCGCCGCCGCGACCGGGGTGGAGCAGGCCGCCCCCTATTTCATCGACGCCGATTCAACCCGCAATCCCGGCGGCTGGCCGGTCGGCGGGCTGACGGTGGTCAGCTTCCCCAACAGCCATCTCGGCTATGCGCTGACCTGGTTCGCGCTGGACCTGATGCTGATCGGCGCCGTCCTGTTCGTGATCCGCAGCGAGATACGGCGCCGGCGGGCCTGAAGGAAAGCGGAAAAACGCCCAGCGGAAAACAGGCGTCCTAAAACTCCCCGCCCGCCGGTAACTCTCTATATAAGTCGATGGGCTGATGAAACGGGTGAGGAACAGGACGTCTTTCGTGCGCGACACCACCGACCGCAAAAACCTGTTCCTGCTCGTCCAGCTGCGTTGGCTTGCCGTCGTCGGGCAGATCGTGACGATCCTGATCGTCCATGGGCAGATGGGCATCCGCCTGCCGCTGCTGCCGATGGCAGCGGTGATCTTCGTCCTGATCGCGCTGAACATCGCCAGCCTGATCCAGATCCGCCGCAGCGCCGACGTTTCCAACACCCAGCTGTTCCTGGAGCTGCTGATCGACGTCTGGGCGCTGACCTTGCAGCTCTATCTCAGCGGCGGTGCCTCCAACCCCTTCGTCTCGCTCTATCTTCTCCAGGTGGCGCTGGGCGCCGTGCTGCTGGAGGCCTGGTCGGCCTGGGCGCTGGTCCTGGTGGCGACCGCCGGCTTCACCTGGCTGATCGGCAACAATCAGCCCCTGCCGCTGCCGCCCGCCTATGAGGGCGAGCTGTTCAGCCTGCACATCCAGGGCATGTTCATCTGCTTCGTGCTGGCGGCGAGCCTGCTGGTCCCCTTCCTCACCCAGATCAACCGCAACCTGCGCGCCCGCGACGCCTATCTGGCTGAACTGCGCCAGCGCTCGATGGAGGAGGCGCACATCGTCCGCATGGGGCTGCTGGCGTCGGGTGCGGCGCATGAGCTGGGGACGCCGCTCGCCACCCTGTCGGTGATCCTCAACGACTGGCGCCGCATGCCGTCGCTGAAATCCGACCCCGATCTGGCCGACGAGATGGCGGAGATGCAGAACCAGATCGACCGCTGCAAGACCATCGTGTCGGGCATCCTGATGTCGTCGGGCGAGGCGCGCGGCGAAGGCACGGTGCGCACGACGGTGAAGGGCTTCCTCGACGGGCTGGTGGAGGATTGGCTGTCCAGCCGGTCGCCCAAGCGCTTCGACTACGACAACACCGTCGGCCCGCAGGAACGGATGATTGCCGACCTCGCCCTGAAACAGGTGCTGTTCAACGTGCTGGACAATGCGCTGGAAGCCTCGCCGGGCTGGATCGGCGTCGCGGCCCTGCGGCAGGGCGACAATCTGGTGGTGGCGGTCAACGACGGCGGCCCCGGCTTCGACCCCGCCATCCTGGAGGAGCTGGGCAAGCCCTACCGCTCCACCAAGAAGCGGCCGGGCAGCGGGCTCGGCCTGTTCCTGGTGGTCAATGTTCTGCGCAAGCTGGGCGGGACGGTCTCCGCCAAGAACCGGCCGGGCGGCGGCGCCACCGTGACGCTGACCTTGCCGCTGTCCGCCCTGTCGCCGGGAGGCTCCGATGGAGACGATTGAGTTGGAAGAGGACATCCTCCGCACCCTGCTGATCGTCGAGGACGACGCGTCCTTCGCCAAGGCGCTGCGCCGGTCCTTCGAGCGCCGCGGCTACGAGGTCCATGCCTGCGCCGGGCTGGATGAGATGCGGGAGCTGTTGCAGACGCTGGACCCCGACTATGCCGTTGTCGACCTGAAGCTCGCCACCGGATCGGGGCTGGAATGCGTGAAGGAGCTGCACGAGGCCGACGAGGAGACCCGCATCGTCGTGCTGACCGGCTTCGCCAGCATCGCCACGGCGGTGGAGGCGATCAAGCTGGGCGCCTGCCATTATCTGGCGAAGCCGTCCAACACCGACGACATCGAGGCGGCCTTCGACCGTACCGAGGGCGACACCTCCATCGCGCCGACCGTCCGCACCACCTCGATCAAGAATCTGGAGTGGGAACGCATCCACGAGACGCTGGTGGAGACCAACTTCAACATCTCCGAGACCGCAAGGCGGCTCGGCATGCACCGGCGCACCCTGGCACGCAAGCTGGAGAAGAAGCGGGTGCCGTGACGGGGCACCCGCGGTCAACCTCTTACGAAAACTCCCGCACCGTGTGCAGGTGATTGAGCGGGCCGTGGCCGTGGCCGAGGCCGGGGGCGGTCAGGATCGCCGTCTCGACATAGCGGCGGGCGCGGGCGACCGCGTCGCGGGTGTTCAGGCCCTGGGCCAGACCGGCGGCGATGGCCGAGGACAGGGTGCAGCCGGTGCCGTGGGTGTGGGGGGTGTGCACCCGCTTGCCCTCGAACACCGTCTCGCCCTCCTCGGTCAGCAGCAGGTCGTAGAGGGTGTCGTCCTCCAGATGGCCGCCCTTCAGCAGCACCGATTTCGGGCCGAAGCTGAGCATCAGCTCGGCGGCGCGGCGCATGTCGTCGAGGTCGCGGATCGGCAGGTCGGTCAGCGCCTCGGCCTCCGGCAGGTTGGGCGTCACCACCTCGGCCAGCGGCAGCAGGCGCCGGCGCAGGGTCAGCACTGCATCGGGGTCGAGCAGATGGTGGCCGCTCTTGGCGATCATCACCGGATCGAGCACCAGCGGCACGTTGACGGCGCGTTCCTCATACTCCGCCGCCACCGCCTCGATGACGGGGGCGTTGGCGAGCATGCCGATCTTCACCGCGTCGGCGCCGATATCCTCCAGCACCAGCTTCATCTGCAAGGCGACGAAGGCGGGGTCGACCGGCACCACGCCATAGACGCCGGTGGTGTTCTGCGCCGTCAAGGCGGCAATGGCGGTCATGGCATAGGCGCCGAGCGCGCTGACCGCCTTGATGTCAGCCTGGATGCCGGCGCCGCCGCCGGAGTCGGACCCGGCGACGATCAGGACGCGGCCATTGACGGTGGCTCCATTGACACTGTGGGCGCTCATTGCGCGGCCTCCAGGCTGCGGGCGGCGCTGGCCTGGATGGTGCCGGCGATGTCGGCGACCACGCTGTCGACCAACGCCGCATCGTCGCCCTCCGCCATCACGCGGATGAGCGGCTCGGTGCCGGACTTGCGGATCAGGAGACGGCCGCTCGACGCCAGTCGCGCCTCGCCCTCCTTGATCGCCTGCTGGACGACGGCATCCTCCAGCGGCTTGGTTCCGGCGGTGAAGCGGACGTTGGTCAGCTTCTGCGGGACGGGATCGAACACGCGGCAGACCTCGCTGGCCGAGCGGCCGTCGGCCTGGATCAGCACCGCCAGCACCTGCAACGCGGCGATCAGCCCGTCGCCGGTGGTGGAATAGTCGGACAGCACGACATGGCCCGACTGCTCGCCGCCGACATTGTAGCCGCGCTCGCGCATCATCTCGACGACGTAGCGGTCGCCGACCGGCGTGCGGGCCAGATGCAGGCCGAGCCCGCCGAGATGGCGCTCCATGCCCAGGTTGGACATCACGGTGGCGACGACGCCGCCGCCGCGCAGCGTCTGCGAGCGCGCCCAGGAGGTGGCGATCAGGGTCATCAGCTGGTCGCCGTCGATGGGGCGCCCGGCCTCGTCCACCATGATCAGGCGGTCGGCGTCGCCGTCGAGCGCGACGCCGAGATGAGCGCCATGGGCGACCACCTGCTCCTGCAGGGTCTGGGTGGCGGTGGCGCCACAGCCCTTGTTGATATTGGTGCCGTCGGGGTTGACGCCGACCGGGACCACGTCGGCACCCAGCTCGTACAGCACCTTGGGCGCCACCTTGTAGGCGGCACCATTGGCGCAATCGACGACGATCTTCAGACCGTCCAGCCGCAGGCCGCGCGGGAAGGTGTTCTTCACATATTCGATGTAGCGGCCGGTGGCGTCCTCCATCCGGCTGGCGCGGCCGAGATCGGCCGGACGGGCGAGGTCGGGAGCGAAGGGCAGCGCCATGCGCGCCTCGATGGCGGCCTCGACCTCGTCGGACAGCTTGTAGCCGTCGGGGCCGAACAGCTTGATGCCGTTGTCCTGATAGGGGTTGTGCGAGGCGGAGATCACGACGCCCATGTCGGCGCGCAACGACCGGGTCAGCATGGCGACGGCCGGGGTCGGCAGCGGGCCGACCAGCACCACGTCCATACCCATGGAGATGAAGCCGGCGGTCAGCGCCGGTTCCAGCAGATAGCCGGACAGGCGGGTGTCCTTGCCGATCACCACCCGGTGGCGGTGGTCGCCGCGGCGGAACTGCAACGCGGTCGCCATCGCCACGCGCAGGGCCGTTTCGGCGGTCATCGGGTCGATGTTGGCGGTGCCACGGATGCCGTCGGTGCCGAACAGGTGTCGCGTCATGAAAACCTCGTGCAGAAACGGTATCCAGGCCCCGCATGTCGGGGTGCGGGACCGGATGTGCAAGCGAAGGATGTTTCTTCGCGCGGCGGGCGGGCCGGGTCAAGGCCCCATCGGCGGCTGCGCGAAAGGGTTACAGGCGGATCGTCTTTTTCCCTCAACCAGTGGGGGCGGCCCTTACCGAGGATGCAGCCCTTCCCAGACGGCGCGGGCCTGCGCCGTTTCGGCCACGTCATGGACGCGCAGAATCTGCGCACCCTGGTTCAGCGTCTCCAGCCCGGCGGCGAGCGAGCCGGCCAGCCGCTCCTTCGGCGGCTCCTCGCGCGACAGCCGGCCGATGAAGCCCTTGCGCGACAGGCCGATCAGCACCGTGCAGCCCAACGCATGATAGAGCGCGGTGTGGCGCAGGATCTCCAGATTGTGCTCCGTCTTCTTGCCGAAGCCGATGCCGGGGTCGACGGCGATGCGCTCCGGGGCCACGCCGGCGGCGACGCAGCGGGCGACCCGCTCCTCCAGCCAGTCGAACACGTCGAGTGCGGCGTCGCGGTAGGTCGGGTTGGCCTGCATGGTGCCGGGGTCGCCCTGCATGTGCATCACCACCACCGGCGTCGCGGTGCGCGCCACCACCGGCAGCGCGTCCGGATCGGACAGGCCGGCGATGTCGTTGACGATGCGGGCGCCGGCCGCGGCGGCGGAGTCCATCACGCGGGCATGGCGGGTATCGACCGAGACGGTCGCCCCCTTTCCGGCGAAATGGCGGATGACCGGCAGGACGCGCCGCTCCTCCTCCTCGGGCGGAACCGGGACGGCGCCGGGACGGGTGGACTCGCCGCCGATGTCCAGGATGTCGGCGCCGGCCGCCAGCATCGCCTCGCCATGGGCGATGGCGGCGGACGGGTCGAGGAAGTCGCCACCGTCGGAGAAGCTGTCCGGCGTGACGTTGACGATGCCCATGATTTGCGGCCGGTCGGGCGACAGCCCGGCGAAGGGCGCGCGGGCGCGGGTCAGGGCGCCGAGCTGGCGGTCCAGCGCCTCCGCCACCGCGCGCGAGCGCTCCCAGCCCCAGGCCAGGATCTCCGACAGCGGCGCAAAGGCGCGGTCGATGCGCGAACCGGCGTCGCGGACGATCAGTTCGGCGGTGGAGAAGGCGAAGCGTCCGCCGGCCAGCGGCACCGCCGCCCCCTTGGCCCAGGCGGCGATGGGCATCAGCCCGACCGGACGGAGGTAGACCCGCACGCCCTCTTCCCCCGCCCAGGGACAGAAGCCGGCCAGCGAGCCGGCGGCGGATTTGGGCGCAGCTTTGGCGGCGGGCTTGGCGGAGAGCGGCGGCATCGGGGGTTCCCCTTCACGTCACGGACTGACGCCTCCGTTCCTGGCATGCGGCCGGCGCGATGGCAAGGATGCCATCGCAAACGGTTCCCCCTCTCGACCCGGGAGAGGGCGGAGATCGCCGGAAGATGGAACGGCGTGGAGCTGTTTTTAGCCGATATTCCATCTGGCAGCCACCGGAGAGTTGCGGAGATGGATCGCAGACGGCACCTGTGGGTGGTTTCTCAATGCTTCGATTGAGAAAGATAGGTGTTTTCCCCAGTGTATATTAATTTCATCTTAATAATAAATTTCCAAAGTCCAGAAATACGACCTTATATCCGGATCCTCGCAGTAATGGGCATCGAGAGCAACATTTGCATAAAGGCATGTAATTTTAAATCTGCTGCGGCGCTGATTGTTGACTGCAATGCACCGTCCAGCGAGTTGATGGGAAAAACCCTTTCTGGACTCAAGCTGAAACACATCCACCGCTCATTCTCCACCGAAGACGCTCTTTCAGTTCTTTCAGAGAATGAAATCGACATCGTCATCGTAAATGCAGACTCAATCAATGAGAAAGCGCTTCAATTCTTGGAAACCGTCAGATTCCGCCAGACAAAAAATCCGATTCCAGAGAAAAGAATTAAGCATATCTCTATAATCCCATTCATAATCATCTGCTCCGCAGTGACGCCGAAAATGGCGGAGAAAGTTGTAGACGCAGGAATATGCGCATTGGTTTCAATGCCACTCAAGCCGATCGACTTTATGAACAAAGTCAAAAACTTGCTTTATGTCCATTGCGAAGACAATTGCTTCAATAAGATAAATCTGCCGCTTGAAGGCTCTGACTTTTTGGAGGAAGCGAGCGGCCCGCGCTGACGTAACGCCAGACGCTATCCGTCCTCGATGGTTCCGCCGGTATGGCGGAGCGAGCGATCAAGCACCTACCAGAAAACGACGGTGCAATTGCACCCCTCTCCTGTGGAGCAGAGGGCGCTTCCATCCATCCCCTCACCCCCGCCGCGCCAGCCCGCCCTTCAGCTTCAGCACATAGGTGATGACCTCGGCCACCGCCTGATAGTGCTGGAGCGGGATGGCGGCATCGACCTCCGCCGAAGCGTGGAGGGCGCGGGCGAGCGGCGGATTCTCGACAATGGGGATGCCGTGCTCCTGGGCCAGGGCGCGGATGCGCAGCGCGATCAGGTCGGCGCCCTTGGCAAGGCAGATCGGGGCGGCGGTCCGGCCGCGCTCGTACTCCAGGGCGACGGCGAAGTGGGTGGGGTTGGTGATCACCACCGTGGCGCGCGGGACGTTCGCCATCATCCGCTTCTTCGAGCGCGAGCGACGGATGTCGCGCAGGCGGGCCTTGGCGTTGGGATCGCCCTCGATCTGCTTGAATTCGTCCTTGATCTCCTGGTGGCTCATGCGCAGGCGGCGGCGCCACTCCATGCGGTTCCACAGCACGTCCACCGCCGCCATCAGGACGGTCGCCAGCAGGACCGCCAGCAGCAGCCGCAAGGTCACGTCCCGCAGCAGCACGGGCAATCCGGCGACGTCCATGCCCACAGTATCCTCCGTCCATGCGATGTAGGGCGCCAGCGCGTGCCAGGCGGCAGCGCTGATGATGGCGAGCTTGACCAGGCTCTTGGCGAATTCGACCAGCGCCGGCCGGCCGGCGATCCGCGTCCAGCCGGACGACGGCGACAGGTGCGACCATTTCGGCCGGATGCGGTCGGACGCCACCACGAAGGGCCCCTGCCCCAGCGCCGACACCGCCACCCCGGCCAGCAGGATGCCCAGCACCGGCAGCAGGGCGACGGCGACGCCGCCGATCAGCCAGTGCAGGCTGTGGATGACGTCGATGGCGCTGCCGTCGATGCGGATGTCGTCGGGGTTCTCGATCAGCGGCAGCAGCAGGGCCGACAGGCTCGCCGCCACGCCCGGCACCGCCATCAGCACGATCATCCAGGCGGCGACCATCGCCGACAGCAGCCCGACGTCGCGGGCGCGGGGGACGTCGCCCTTTTCCGCCGCCTCGCGCAGGCGTTTCTCTGTCGGTTCCTCGGTCTTCTGCTCGTCGTCCTGTTCCGCCATGCGCTACGAGCCCGAGAGCCAGCCGCCGAGTGCGGCGACGAAGGCGGTCAGCATCGCCCCGGCCGTCGCCATGAACAGACCCATGCCGATCATCAGCACGCCCGGCGTCGCGACGAAATAGACGGGCATCGCCGGCATCACCCGGTTGACCAGCCCCAGCGCCAGATTGACCACCAGCCCATAGAGGATGAAGGGCGCGGCCAAGCCCACCCCCAGCCGGAAGGTGGTCGCCAGCAGCTCGGCGAAGCGCTGGGCGATCATGCCGAGGTCGGGGAACACCCCCGCCGGCCAGGAGCCGTAGGAGCGGGCCAGCGCGCCGATCATCAGGTAATGCACGTCGGATGCGAACAGCAGCGCCAGCCCGCCGATCAGCAGCACGCCGGACAGCACCGACCCGCCCTCGAACCCCGCCGCCGCCATCGAGAAGGGGTTGCTCAGCCCCACCACCTGCGCCGCCACGGCGCCGGCGGTCTGGAGGGCGGCCATGAACAGCCGGGCGCCGAGGCCGAGATAGGCGCCGACCAGCGTTTCGCCGGCCAGCGCGCGCAGCATCTCCACCGGCTGGTCCGGCATGCGGTCGGGCAGGCCCTCCACCCCCGGCAGCAGCACCAGCGTGACGATGATTGCCAGGGCCGCCCGCACCCGCATCGGCACCGCCGCCTCGCCGAAGCCCGGCAGCAGGCCGATGGCCGCCGCCACCCGCGCCAGCACCAGCAGGCCGCGGTAGATCTCCAGCGTCAGGAACTGGCTGAGTCCGTCCACGGGGGCGTCCATGTTCAGACCTGATCGACGGTCTTGAGCGACGCCTTGCGATGCAACTCGGCATGGCTCAGCACCGGGGTCATCGGGCTGACGCGCTCCAGCAGGGAGCGGACGAAGGGCCGCGCCTCGGCTCCCACCAGCAGGGCAGGCCAGATTTGCGAGGTGGCGTGCTTCTGGATCTTCAGCCGCACGGCGGTCAGGAACTCCTGCACCTGGCTGGGCGGCATGACGAAGCGGCGGTCGTCGCCCTCCACCACGATGTTGTCGAGCAGCGCCTGCTCCCAGCGCGGGCTGAGCGCGATCACCGAGACGAAGCCGTCGGGACCGGCCAGACCCTGGTGGATCTGCTGGCCCAGCCGCATCCGCACATGTTCGGTGATGAGCGTGATGTGGCGGGTCCAGCCGACCGCCTCCGCCACCGCCTCGACGATGGCGGGCAGGTTGCGGATCGACACCCGCTCCGACAACAGCTGTTGCAGCACGCGCTGGAGCACGACCAGCGAGATCTGGCTCGGCACCATGTCGTTGATCAGCTTCTGGTACTCGCGGCCCAGCCCGTCGATCAGCTTTTGCAGCGCCGCGAAGGTCAGCAGGGTGGAGAGGTTGTCCTTGATGACCTCGGTCAGGTGGGTGGTGATGACGCTTTCCGGATCGACCACCGTGTAGCCCTTCGCCACCGCCTCCTCATGGCGGGCCGGGTCGATCCATTTGGCCTGGAGGCCGAAGGTCGGCTCGCGCGTCGCGTCGCCGGCGATGTCGGGCACGGCGCCGCCGGTCGGGTCGATGGCGAGCAGGTGCTTCGGCCGCACCTCGCCCTTCGCCGCCTCCACCCCCATGATGCTGATGACGTAGCTCTTGGGGGCCAGGAAGCTGGAATCCTTGATGCGGACCGAGGGCAGGACGAAGCCGAACTCGGTGGCGAAGCGCTTGCGAAGCGTCTTCACCTTGGTGGTCAGCGGGCCGTTCTTGTTGAGGATCAGCGGGACGAGGTGGTTGCCGACCTCCACCTTCACCTCGTCGACCTTCAGCATGTCCTCCACCGCCTCCTCCGGGACGGCGGCGGGCGCCTTGCGGCTTTCCTCCAGCTTGGCCAGCGCGGCGGCGCGGGCCTTGCGGCGCGGCGCATACCAGCCGAGCAGGGCGAAGGCGGCACCGATGGCGAGGAAGGGCGCCATCGGCAGGCCGGGCGTCAGCGCCAGCGACACCAGCAGGCCCGACGCCACCAGGAGCGCCTTCGGATAGGCGCCGAGCTGGTCGATCACCGCCTTTTCCGCCGAGCCGACATTGCCGCCCTTGGTCACCAAGAGGCCGGCGGCCAGCGACACCACCAGCGCCGGGATCTGCGTCGCCAGACCGTCGCCGACCGTCAGGGTGGTGTAGATCGAGGCGGCGTGCTCGAAGCTCATCCCCTTCTGGGCGATGCCGATGGCCATGCCGCCGAGAACATTGATGACGGTGATGACCAGCCCGGCCACCGCGTCGCCGCGCACGAATTTCGAGGCGCCGTCCATCGCGCCGTAGAAGGTGCTCTCGTCCTCCAGCTCCTTGCGGCGGCGGCGCGCCTCGGCCTCGTCGATCATGCCGGCGGAGAGGTCGGCGTCGATGGCCATCTGCTTGCCGGGAATGGCGTCCAGCGTGAAGCGGGCGCCGACCTCGGCGATGCGGGTGGCGCCCTTGGTGATGACGACGAAGTTGATCACCACCAGGATGCAGAAGATCACCACGCCGATGACGAAGTTGCCGCCCATCACGAACTGGCTGAAGCCCTGGATGACATGGCCGGCGGCGGCGTGGCCGTTGTGCCCCTCGCTGAGGATCAGCCGGGTGGAGGCGATGTTCAGCGCCAGCCGCAGTATCGTCACCACCAGCAGCACGGTGGGGAAGGACGAGAAGTCCAGCGGACGCGGGATCCACAGCGACACCATCAGCACCAGCACCGCGACCGAGAAGGACAGCGCCAGCCCGAGATCGAGGAACCAGGACGGCACCGGCAGGAACAGCACCGCCAGCACCAGCAGGATGCCGACCGCGAACAGCACGTCGCGGTTCGCGAGACCGATGTCGCCGATCAGGCCGAACCGGCTGCGGACGTGATCCGTGAGGGTCATGGGGGTCCTGACGGGTTTGTAGAAGAGACGCGTTCCGGCAACGATAGGGGGGCGCGGTAAAACCGGGATTTAAGGGCGGGGCCGGGTTTGGCGTCGGGACAGGAAAGTGGTTGACTAGGAAACAAACCGCGAGGTAGTTTTCTAGTCAACAAATGGAGCGGCCTTCCATGAACGCCAACGGCGCGATTTCCCGGCTGACCGACCATCTCGGCTACTGGATGCGCATGGTGTCCAACCATGTGTCCTTCGCCTTCGCCCGCCGCCTGGAGGGCAAGGACGTGACGGTGGCCGAGTGGGTCATGATGCGGGAGTTGCAGGACGCCGGTCCGCTGGCCCCCAACCGGCTCGCCGGGCGGATGGGCATGACCCGCGGCGCCATCAGCAAGCTGGCCGACCGGCTGGTCGCCAAGGCCCTGGTCACCCGCGACGACGACCCGGCCGACGGCCGCGCCCATGTGCTGGCGCTGTCGGAGGCCGGCAGCCGGATCCTGCCGGAGCTGGCCCGGCTGGCCGACGAGAACGACGAGGCGGCCTTCGCCTGCCTGACGGCGGAGGAGCGCGCGCAGCTCGACCGGATCCTGAGGAAGATCGCCGAGGCGCACGGGCTGAAAAGCAGCCCCACCGGCTGATCCCCCTTGCCCCCGCAAACCACAACCGCATGACGGAGAGCGCCGATGAACGCGCAGCAGAAGACGATCGCCCAGACCTGCCTTGCCGCGTCGCATGACGGCACGATGAACTTCCCGTCCATCGTCGCCGTCCTGATCGACGCCGGCTTCGAAGGCTATGCCGTCGATTACCGCCGCGGGACCAGCACCTATTATCTGCCGGACGGCGACAGCGTGGAGTTGCCGGCCATCGCGACGCCGACGCCGGTCGCCGCGGCCTTCCGGGCGGACGGGGTCGAGGCGGCGGTGCGCGCGGCGCAGGCCAACGCGGCGGGCTACAGCTACCGCGGCTTCTGCGAGGCGGTGAAGGCGGCCGGATGCGCCGGCTACATGGTGTCCTTCTCCGGCCGGCGGGTGGTCTATTACGGGCGGACCGCGGAATGCCATGTCGAGCATTTCCCGCACTGACTAGAGTGTGATCGGTTCAAGCGGAATCGCTTGAAGCGTGAATCACACGGAAAAACCAAAAGGTTAGAGTCTGTCTGGTGCTTCAATAAGCACCAGACAGACTCTAGGGGGTCAGTTCTGCCCGGCAGGCAGGAGCGGCCGGGCCGGGCCGTCGGCGAACAGGCCGGACAGGAAGCTCAGGCGCCCGCGTTCTGCCGCGGTCCAGACCGGGGCGGAGCTGCCGGGGCCGGCGGCCAGCGTCTCCAGATAGCCCAGCGCCCCGGCGACCCAGCGCAGGTTGCCGGTTACCCGCTGGCGATAGGCCTCGCCGCGCTCGGACTGGGCGGAGTGGTAGCGGGCGATGGCGGTTTCCAGCGAGCCGTGGTCGCGCCGCAGCGCCGACAGGAAGGACGCGGCATAGCGGGCGTTGGCGACCGGATCGAAGGCGGTGACGAGGTCGGGGAAGGCGTCGGGGTGCCAGCGCAAATTCACTTGCAGGCAGCCGACATCGATGGACTGGACGCCGCGCGCCTGGGTTTCCCGCACGAAGGATATCGCGGCGTCGCGGGTCGGGAAGTAATGGGAGCGCCCCTCGGTGTTGACCGTCCAGGGCCAGGCGGTGAACAGCCGGTCCTCCGTCCGCCGGCCGGATTCGGTGAAGCCCATCGCCAGCAGCAGATGGTCGGCGATGCCCGCCGCCTTCTCCGCGTCGAGGATGGCGGCGATGCATTGCGCTTCGGGTGGCAGAGACTTGGCGGCGGGCTGGGCAGGCTGTTTGGGCGGGGCGTAGAGGGCCGTGCTCCACACCCCGATCTGCGAGACGTTGGCCGCCGCCGCACCGCCGGCCGGATTTACGAGAAGCCCGAGAAGGGGGACCATGGCCGCTCGCAACGGGGGGAGGCGCATCGGTCGACGCCGTCAGTCGATGGCGACGATCAGGTCGCTCAGCCGGTCGGCGTAAGTGGCGAGCGTGCCGTACATGAAGGGCAGCGCCAGCACCGTCACCACCAGGATCGCGACGATCTTCGGCACGAAGGTCAGCGTCATCTCCTGCACCTGGGTCAGCGCCTGCACCAGCGAGATCGACACGCCGACCACCACCGCGACGATCAGCGGCGGGGCGGCGACCAGCAGGGTCGTCCAGATGCCGCTGCGCAGCACCTCCAGCACGTCGGCCTGGTTCATGGCGGATCCCTCCTCAAGCACACCCGCTCACACCGCGATGCGCATGATCTCCTGATAGGCCTGGACCATCTTGTCGCGGATGGCGACGACGCTCTGCACCGTCATCTCGGCGGCCAGGACGGAGCGCACAACGTCCTGCGCGCTGGCCTTGCCCGACACGGCGGCCAGCGACACCCGCTCGCTTTCCTTCAGCGTGTCGACCGCCTGGGAGATCGACTTGTCGAGGAAACCGCCGAAATCGCTTTCGGCACCGGCGGCGACCGCGTCGGTCTGACCGGCGGAGGACAGCGGCGAGGCCGCCGCCTGGGTCTCGGCGAGGCCGCTGGAAATCGGGCTGCGGTTGGCGGCGTAGGCGGCGGCGACGCGGCCGACGGACATCTCGATCATGGAACGGCTCCTCAGCTACGCAGCAGGTCGACGACGCGGGTCATCATCGCGCGCGATTGTTCGATGACGTTCATGCTGGCCTCGAAGGCGCGGCCGGCCTCGCGCATGTCCATCATCTCGACCAGCGGCTGGACGTTCGGCTTCTTGACGTAGCCCTTGTCGTCGGCCGCCGGGTGCGAGGGGTCGTAGGCGAGCTGGAAGTCGCTGCGGTCGCGGCCGATCTGCTTGACCTGCACCAGCTCCGCCCCGACGCCGCGGTCCATCACGCTGTCGAAGGACACCGTCTTGCGGCGGTAGGGGTCGCCGCCCCTGGCGGTGGCGGTGCTGTCGGCGTTGGCGAGATTCTCCGCCACCACGCGCAGGCGGGTCGACTGCGCCTGGAGTCCGGCGCCGGCGATCTTCAGCGTGGCGCCGAGGACATCGTTCATCATCGGGTCGTCTCCGTCCTAAGCTCTTCAACCGTTCTTCCAGGCCATGCGCAGCATCTGCACATTGCGCTGGAACAGGCTGGTGGTCAGCGCGAAGGCGTCGCGGGTCTCGCTGCCCTTGATCATCTCCTGCTCCAGCGACACCGCGTTGCCGCTGGGCGTCGATTCCCAGAGGGCGGCCCGGCCCTCCTCGCGGAAGCCGGCGGTGGAGCGGGTGCTCGCCAGATGCAGGCCGGAGGTGCGGGCGGTCTCCACCGGGCGGATGCCGTCCATCACGCTGTCGAAGGGTTTGAGCTCGCGCGCCTGGTAGTCGGGCGTGTTGGCGTTCACCACATTCTCGGCGACCAGCTTCTGCCGCTGCGCCAGATAGTCCAGCCGCGTACCGGCAAGCTGAAAGAAACCAATTTTACCCAAATCCATTGCGACCTCGGTCCATCACAACTTGCCGGAACACTGTGCCGGACGATGAGCGCGCCCGTTTAAAACCGGATTTAAATTCGCTGCTCTAGGCTGATGCCATCGATGGACATGGTGGAGACAGAACCGATGCGGGCACTTGCCACCCTGGCTGCGGAATTCGACCGGCTGCCGACGCGCCGGTGGCGCGGGGAAATCCGCTCGGCCGCCGGCATGACGCTGGAGGTCGACGGGTTGCAGCGCGTGCTGTCGGTCGGCGACAAATGCCATGCGGAGACCGTCCGCGGCGGACGTGTGCTGTGCGAGACCATCGGCTTCCGTAACGGCCGCTCGCTGCTGATGGCCTTCGACAGCCTCGACGGCGTGGCGGAGGGCTGCGGCGCGGTCACCGACGACACCGCCTTCACGCTCCGGCCCGGCCCCGGCTGGCTCGGCCGGGTGGTGAACGCGCTGGGCGAGCCGATCGACGGCAAGGGGCCGCTGGCGAACGGCGAGCATCCGCGATCCTTGCGCCAACCGCCGCCGGCCGCCTGCGCGCGGCGCCGGGTGGGCAGGCGGCTGGACAGCGGCATCCGGGTGATCGACAGCTTCGTGCCGCTCTGCCGCGGCCAGCGGCTGGGCGTGTTCGCCGGGTCGGGCGTCGGCAAATCGACGCTGCTGGCGATGGTTGCCCGCCATGCCGAGGCCGACGCCATCGTCATCGGCCTGATCGGCGAGCGCGGGCGCGAGGTGCGCGAGTTCATCCAGGACGATCTGGGGCCGGAGGGGCTGGCGCGCGCGATCGTCATCGTCGCCACCTCGGACGAGCCGCCGCTGATGCGCCGGCAGGCGGCGCTGCTGACCATGACGGTGGCGGAGGAGATGAGGGACCAGGGCAGACATGTGCTGTGCCTGATGGACAGCGTCACCCGCTTCGCCATGGCCCAGCGCGAGATCGGGCTGGCCGCCGGCGAGCCGCCGACCGCCAAGAGCTATCCGCCCAGCGTCTTCGCCGAACTGCCCCGCCTGCTGGAGCGCGCCGGGCCGGGGCCGGAGGATGGCGGCCCGGACGGAGGGGGAAACGGCGACATCACCGCCATCTTCACCGTTCTGGTCGATGGCGACGACCATGACGAGCCCATCGCCGACGCGGTGCGCGGCATCCTCGACGGGCATCTGGTGCTCGACCGCAGGATCGCCGAGCAGGGACGCTATCCCGCCGTCAACCTGCTGCGCAGCGTGTCACGCAGCCTGCCCGGCTGCCATGACGCGCACGAGAACCGCATCGTCGGCCGCGCCCGCGCGCTGGCCGCCAGCTATGACGGCATGAAGGAGATGATCCGGCTCGGCGCCTACAAGCGCGGCACCGATCCGGAAACCGACGCCGCCATCGACCTGCACCCCCGGCTGGAAGAGTTCCTGCGCCAGGGCAAGGACGACCCCTCCCCCTCCGCCGACAGTTTCGCCCGGCTGGAGTCGCTGCTCGCCGCCATCGGAGACCACGCATGAGCGTCAATACCAGACTGGCCGCCCAGGCCGTCAGCCCGCCGACCGCCCAGCGCAAACCGCCCGCCGAGCCGGAGGAAACGCTGGCCGACAGGATGAGCGTCGGCTTCGACGATCTGCTCGACGTGGTCAACCCGCTCCAGCAGCTACCGGTGGTGTCGTCGGTCTACCGCGAGGCAACGGGCGAGGGCATCTCGATCCCGGCGCGGCTGGCCGGCGGCTTCCTGTTCGGCGGGTTGCCCGGCCTGATCGGCAGCGCGGCCATGGTCGCTTTCGAGGAGGTCACCGGCGACAGCGTGCTGGGCCATATCGGCAGCCTGCTGGAAGAGGGGACGGAGACCGCCGCGGCGGAGGGTCTGTCCGTCGGGGCGCTGCCCTGGATGGGCGGCGGCAGCGGCGGCGACTCTGCCCTGCCCTCCCCCCAATCGCTGGCGGAGGCCTTGCGCCGCAAATCGGCACCGGCCGCGGAAGTGGCGACGACAGCGGGGGCACCGGCGGGAACCGAACAGCCGGCGCCGCAGCTGCTGGCGAAGCTGTACAGCCTGGAGGCGACGGCCAGGTCGGCCACGCCGGGGATGGCGCGCACGGCGTCGTGACCAACCCCAGCTTGCGCGGTGCCGCCGGGCGCGGTTCAATGAACCGGAACCGGGATGCAGGATGAGCGGGCGGTCGGACGATGGATGCGGACAACGGCATGGGAAAGGGACGGCGGCGGCTGTGGCTGCTGGTCGGCCATGGCGCGGTGGGGCTGGCCACCGCCGGAGCCTTCCTGCCGATCCTGCCCACCGTCCCCTTCCTGCTGGTCGCCGGCTGGGCCTATGCCCGCGGCAATCCCGAACTGCGCGAGCGGATGCGCAACGACCCGCGGTTCGGCCGCGCCATCCGCGAGTGGCAGGACCGCGGCGCCATTCCGGTGAAGGCGAAACTCATGGCGGTCGGCGGCATGTCGTCCAGCTTCGTCCTCCTGGCCCTGTCCTCCCCCGGATACCTAGTGCTCGCCGGCACCGGGCTGGTCATGATGGGTGCCGCCGCCTACGTGGTGTCCCGCCCGCCGCCATCAGGCGGATAGAGCGGGAGGATCGCCGCCTGCGATCACCACCCCAGCCATTTGCCATATTCGTGGACGACGTCCTGCGTGATCGCCTCGCGGCTGGTGCGGTCGGGGGGCAGCTGCTTGTGCAGGCCGCCGCGCAGGATCACCTCGACCCGGCGCTGCCAGGGGTCGGTGTCGTCCTCCAGCGCCGGCAGGGCCAGGGTCAGCGGGTGATAGGCGCGGGCGCGGATGGTGTAGGAGAATTCCTCCTGCCCGTCGCGCAGGACGGTCAGGCCGGCGCTGAAGGCCGAGGACTCGATCTCCACCCGCCGGCCCAGCCGCTCCAGCTCCACCGCCACGTCGCGCAGGGCCGGCTGGGCGGTTTCGGCGATGAAGCGGGCCACCTCCCGCCGGGCAGCGCCGCCGCCGGGAGGGATGGCGACCTGCACCGCCGTGCGACGCCCGACCATGGCGCCGAGCCGCTGCCGCCAGTCGTCCCCGGCACCGAGCAGCGCCGCGGCAGGTTCCGCCGAGCCGGGCGCCAGGGACTCGCGGACGGTGCGGCGGTCCTGCGCCACGCTGCGTTCCTCGCGCAGGCTGATCACCAGACTGACGCACATCAGCACCATGACGATGGTGAAGGGCAGCGCCGTGGTCACCGCCGCCGTCTGCAGGGCCTGCAACCCGCCGACCAGCAGCAGCACGGCGGCGACCGCACCCGACAGCACCGCCCAGAAGATGCGGGTCGCGATGGGCGGATCCTGGTTGCCGCCGGAGCCGATGATGTCGATGACCAGCGCCCCGGAATCGGCCGAGGTGACGAAGAAGCAAACCACCATCAGCGTGCCGAGGGCGGAGGTGATCGTGCTCAGCGGCAGCCGGTCCAGCATGACGAACAGCGCCGTCGGCACGCTGTCGGCCACCGCCTTGGCCATGCCGCCGCCTTCGAACATCTCCATGTGGATGGCGGTCTCGCCAAACACGGTGAACCAGACGAAGGTCAGGGCGACCGGGGCGAACAGCACGCCGCCGATGAATTCGCGGATGGTGCGGCCGCGCGACACCCGGGCGATGAACATGCCGACGAAGGGCGCCCAGGAAATCCACCAGCCCCAATAGAACATGGTCCAGCTCGCCTGCCACTCCGCCCCGGAATAGGGCAGCGTGCGGAAGCTGGTGTAGGGAAGCGTCCACAAATAGCGGCCGATATTCTCCACCAGGGTGGAGAGCAGGAACACCGTCGGGCCGAGCAGGAAGACGAAGGCCAGCAGCAGAAGCCCGCCCAGCATGTTCAGCTCGCTCAGGCGGCGGATGCCCTTGCCGACGCCGCTGACGGCGGACGCGGTGGCGATGGCGGTGATGACCACGAGCAGCACCATCTGCTGCGTGGTGCCGACCCCGAGCAGGCCGAGATAGGCGAAGCCGGCGTTGATCTGGGTGACGCCGAGGCCGAGCGAGGTGGCGATGCCGAACAGCGTGCCGACGATTGCGGTGATGTCGACGATGTGCCCCGGCCAGCCGCGGATGCGGTCGCCGAGCAGCGGATAGAGTGCCGAGCGGATGGTCAGCGGCAGATCGTGGCGATAGGCGAAATAGCCGAGCGCCAGCCCGACGACGATGTAGATGCCCCAGGCATGCAGGCCCCAATGCAGGAAGGCGAGGTTCATCGCCTCGCGCGCGGCGTCCGGGGTTCCGCCCTCGCCGATGCGCGGATTGGCGAAGTGGAGCATCGGCTCGGCCACGCCGTAGAACAGCAGGCCGATCCCCATGCCGGCGCTGAACAGCATGGCGAACCATGTGGGGTAGCTGAATTCCGGCTCGTCATCGTCCTTGCCCAGCTTGATCGCGCTGTAGGGGCTGATGAAAAGCCAGAGGGTGAACAGCAGGAATCCCGCCACGCTCAGGACATAGAACCAGCCGAAATTGCCGACGATGGCCGCCTGGACCGCCGACACCCGGGCGCCGAAGGACTCGGTGAACAGCGACGCGACCGCGACGAAGAACAGAATCAATCCTCCGGCAGTGAAGGATACCGTCTTGTTGATTCCTTGCATGATGGCACTCCGAAACAAGCCCGCCCAAGCGCAAGCGCGACGAGACGCTCACGGCACAACGAAGCGGATGAGTGAATGTTGCGGGCCCGGAAGGAAAAGCCGGCAATCGGCAACCGGGCGCATATTGCTCGCACAACGGGAATTGCGCGTCCGCACAAAATCGAGCGGCGGATCATACATATCCGCGCGGTCCGGTCAAACATCTTAGCCTTCGCACTCTGGACAGTCGGCGGAACTGATTTTTAAATCGGTGCAGAAATCCTTTGAAATACCGTCACTTTATGAAGATGGTCATAGACTGTATTGATGAACCCGTTCGGCTGTTCACACGAGCGTTCGAGGACGACATACGAAAAGGGGCCGCCGTTTCCGGCAGCCCCCCTCTTTTTCGAAATCCGGCAATCGCGGTCAGGCCGCGGCATGCCCCTGCCCCGGATGGCCCAGACGGGCGAGCGTCGCCGGTTCGATGGCCACGTGCAGATGGGCGTGGCTGTCGTCGTCGCGGCGTTCGACCACCTCGCCATGGGCGTAGAGCCAGGCGAGCGTCGCCCCGTCGCCATGCTCGACATCCAGTTCCACCAGCTCACGACCGGCGGTCATCCGCCCGTCGAGGATGCGGAAAAGCGTGTCCAGACGCTCGCCGGTCGCGGCGGACAGCGCACAGGCGTTGCCGTCCCGCCCGGCACGGGCAAGCACGGCGTCACGCTCCGCCCCGGCCAGCAAATCGATCTTGTTGGAGACCTCGACCACGCGCGGGTCGCGCTCCGGATCGATGCCGAGGTCGGCCAGGATCGCCTCCACGTCGGCCTTCTGGGCTTCGGTGTCGGGGTGGGCGATGTCGCGGACATGCAGGATGATGTCGGCCGACTGCACCTCCTCCAGCGTGGCGCGGAAGGCCGCGACCAGATGGGTCGGCAGGTCGGAGATGAAACCGACCGTGTCGGACAGGATCACCTTGCGCCCCGACGGCAGGACCACCTGCCGCATGGTCGGATCCAGCGTCGCGAACAGCAGATCCTTGGCGAACACGTCGGCGCCGGCCATCCGGTTGAACAGGGTGGACTTGCCGGCGTTGGTGTAGCCGACCAGCGCCACCACCGGATAGGGCACCTTGGCGCGCGCCTTGCGGTGCAGGCCGCGGGTGCGGCGGACGTCGTCCAGCTCCCGCTTGATCCTGACGATCCGGTTGCCGATCAGCCGGCGGTCAAGCTCCAGCTGCGATTCGCCGGGGCCGCCGAGGAAGCCGAAGCCGCCGCGCTGGCGTTCAAGGTGGGTCCAGGACCGCACCAGCCGCGACTTCTGGTAGGTCAGCGACGCCAGCTCGACCTGAAGCTGGCCTTCATGGGTGCGGGCGCGCGCGCCGAAGATCTCCAGGATCAGGCCGGTGCGGTCGATGACCTTGGCGCCGAAGGCCCGTTCCAGATTGCGCTGCTGCACCGGGGTCAGCAGATGGTCGACGATAACGAGGTCGATGTCCTCGCCCGCCTCCCGCGCCTCGTCGATCAGCGTGGCATACTGCTCGATGGCGCCGCCGCCCAGCAAGGTGGCCGGGCGCGGCTGGCTGACCTTGACGACGGCGGCCTGCACCACCTCAAGCGCAATGGCCGCGGCAAGACCGACCGCCTCCTCCAGCGAGGCTTCGGGGCTGCGGGCGGTCTCGACGCCGCGCAGGACCGGATGGAGGACGAGGGCGCGGCCCAAATTCGACCGCTGGATTTGGATGGTTTTGGAGTCGGTGTTCTGATGCGTACCCATGGGGTTCCTTGTGCCCGCCCCGGCGCCGGATGCGCGGGGCATACGCGCACCCTTGGCGGGTGCGGCGCTCGGAATTGGGAAAAAGGGGGGTCCTCTCCGATCCCACCGGCGGCGCCACGGCACGGGGGAGGGTCGCGGCGGCCTGCGCGTCACGGGATCGGAGAGGATGGCGCCGGCACTCCCGCAATGGGGGGCCGAACCGGGGAACTTAGATCAAGGGAAGTCACCGGAATTGCCGCGCCGGCCTGGACATGGCCTCGTCACGCGGGATCGTGCTTGGATCGCGGCGTCACCGCCGACAGTCGGTTAGATGTGAAGTCCGGCGCTCGAAACAAGGGTGCGGCAGCGAGATTTGTGCCGCCCCCTCACCAGCCCATGTTGTTGCGGGAGGTCTGCTCGATGGTCTTGATGTGGGCCAGCCCCGGCAGGATTTCCGAGCGGATGAACTCCAGCCGCCGCACCGGGCCGCCGCCGCGCGAGAAGCGGTGCTTCCACAAATTCATCTTCACCGCCAGACCGCACAGCACCCCGCCGATGGTCAGGTGATGGGTGACGATCAGGTCGCGGATGCTGCGGAAGCTCTCCGGGTTGATGTCGCGCCAGAAATCGCGGGAGCGGTTGTCGAAGCTCTCGAAGCGCCCGGTGATCGAGGTGGCGATGTCGGTCAGGTCATGGCCGATCTCGTCCAGCATGCGGCCCTGGCGGGCGTCGCGGCGCACCTCGCTGACCTGATACAGCTCCGCCATCCAGCCGAGGAAGCCCTGCACGTCGGGCACGATGTCGTCCAGGCAGCGCTTGAAATAGGCCAGCGACAGGAAGATGTCGGCATAATCCTCGAGAAAGGCCGGGATCTCGCCCAGCGGAATGTCGAGCCGGTCGGCGGTCAGTTGCAGGCGGCGCCGCGCCTCCTCCACGTCGGGCTGGGCGAACAGGCGGACCAGCTCGTCCATGCTGGCGATGTCCGCCCCCTGCACGCCATAGACATGCTCCACCAGCGGCCGGGTGAAGACACGCATGTAGCTGGTCAGCTCGGCCCGCTTGGCGGCCGACAGGCGGAGCGCCGCCGCTTCCTCCACATCGATGTTCAGGCGGCGCAGTTCCAGCCGCAGGCTGTAGACGTCGAAGCTGGCGGCCTCGGCGATCTGCACGATCTTGCGCAGGTCGCGGCGGAATTCCGGGCCGTCGATGCCGAAGCATTTCGACAGCTGGTCGATGCGGATCTGGCCGCTGCCGGTCTGGGCGTCGTTGAACAGCTCCGCCACCGTCTCCAGCCGGACATTCTTGATCAGCCGCGCCCGGCGCAGCCCCGGCGTTTCCAGCGGCAGGATCGACAGCGGCAGAATGTGCAGCGCGTCGCGCCCGTCATCCTCGTCCGCCGCGGACGCTCCGCGCAGAGCCACGGCGGCGGCCCCGGTGGTGGCCGGCGGGCGGATGCGGTCGCGGGCCTTACGGTCTTGCGGCTCTCCGGACCTGGGGTCCTGTTGATCCCCGGACCTCCGGTCCTGTAAGTCGCCGGCTGGCGTCTGCACGGCTGGACTCCTCCCGCTCGGGCGAGCCCCGCGGCCTTGTCAGAAGCGCGGGAACCTCATCAGCGTCATGGTGATGGACGGATCGATGGAGATGATCGAGGCCCGTCCGCTGCGGGAAATCGGCCCGATGGACGGCATGGCGGCGGTCGCGGCGGCGCCGCCGTTCTGCATGTCGTACATCGCGGCGAAGCGGTCGAGGAACTTGGCGACCTTGTCCGGGCTCTTGAGGTCGGCGATGTCCATCCGCTTTTCCAGAAGCGCCTTCTGCTTGTCGACATCCAGCAGCGCCGTCTGGTCGGGCAGCCCCAGCGTGGTGTAGACCACCTTGCGCAGGGCATTGTCGGCCATGACCTGATACCAGTTGGTGATGTTCGCCGACCGCCGCTGGAAATAGAGGCCGAGCCGCACCGCCGGGTTCCTGTCCTCCGATTCCACCTCCAGCGTCACGGCGACATAGCGGTCGACGATGGCCTGGACGACGGCCGGCTGCTTCAGGTTGGCGCCGCCGTTCTCGGCGAAGCCCAGGATGGTCGCCATCTCGCGGAACTTGGTGTCGCTCATCCGGTTGGCGGTGGAATACTGATCGCTCACCCCCTCTTCCAGAACCTTGCGGATCAGGCCGCGCGACTTGGCCTGACTGCCGAGGTCGAAGGCGTCGAGGACGAAGCGGTAGAGCTTGTCGTCCTTCATGAAATCTTCGGTGCTGGCGATCTTGCCGATGTTGTCCTGGAAATAGGCGATGGCGCGCTGCACCGCCGGGCGGCTGCGCACCGCCTGTTCGTAGCGGTCGTGGTTCTTGCTGACCATCCGCAGATCGACGAGCGTCGTCATGCCTCGACCTCCCCGCCCCGGCCGTCCTTGTCCTGCGGGAGGACGGGATCCTCGTCGGCCGCATCGGTTTCGGCGCCATAGCCGGCGGGGATGCGCATGATGACCTCCCCGGTCGCGGTGTCGAGCACCTCGGTGTAGAGCCGCCTCGTGTCGGGATCGAGGTTGACGCGGTAGGGCCGGGCGGCGTGCTTCGCCTCCGCGTCGGACGCGTCCGCTTTCGCGGCGGCGGTGTTCTGGGTCCGCTCGGCCGCCTCCACCGGCTTGGCCGTCTCGGCCTGGGCGGCGCGCAGCCGGTCGGCCTGACGCTGGCGCGCTTCCGCGATGATGTCGGCGCTGGTGGTGGTGGCGCGGTCGCCGGACGGGCCGGTCACGCCGGTGACGGGGATCGGCATGGCCTCATCCTCCTGCGTGATGGCCGATGCCGTCCGCCTGGAAGGAGACCGCCGGGGCAGGGGGAGATGCGGAGGGGGACGCGGCAGGGGACGCCGCCAGCAGCGTGCCCTCATACTCCATCACCGGGCGCAGGGCGGACAGCGCCTTGTAATAGTCGCGCTCGCCGATATGGCCCATGGCGCGGGCGATGCGGTCCTGGATGTCGGGGCGGGCGAAGGCGGTGTAGAGCTGCGCCATCATCGCCGCCACCGCACCGCTGCCGTTGGCGGCGACCTCCGGGTCGAGCAGCATGCTCTGGATCAGGAAATAGGCGCGGCGCACCGGGGTCACCGCATCCTCCTCCTGGAGGATGTCGCTGCCGCGGATGATCTGGGCGAAGTTGGAGATCGTCAGGGTGTAGCGGCGGTTCTCGTTCTGCACGACGCAGCCGTTGATCACCACCCGCTCGCACGGCTTCAGGCGCAGCTTAAGTGCCATAGGACAGATCCTCCGTCGCCAGTTCCAGCGCGGGCGAAACAGCTTGTGCCGCCCCTTGCAGGCCCTGCATCACCGAGCGGTTGATGTGTAGCAGCAGGTCGATGCCGCCCTCGCCGCGCAGAACCCGCTGGGTGTTGCGGTTCACCGCGAAGGAGAGCGAGACCAGACCGGCGCGCAACGCCTCCGGCAGGGCGTTGCCGTCCTCCAGCAGGTCGGCGCGCAAGGTGTTCCACAGCTCCAGATTCCGCCACAGCGCGTCCTTCAGCGCGGCGGAGCGCCAGTCGGCGTCGCGGTTGTTCTCCAGCGCCAGGGTGATCCGCAGGAACACCCGGTACTCGATCTTTCGCGGATCGTCGCACTCGGCGATGGTCTGGTGGTAGGCGGCGATGCTCATGGGCGCACCCCTGCGGTGGGTTTGATGGCGGACGCGGATGGCCGCCGGCGATGCCCGCTCCGTCCGGCGACGGGCGTGATGACCGGGCATGGCCGGCGGGGCGGCGCCATCGTCCAGGGGGTCGGACCCTGAAATTCAGCCGATGGCACCGCCCGTCAGGGGCTTAGCGGAACAGCGACAGGATGTTCTGCGGACCCTGGTTGGCGATGGACAGAGCCTGGATGGCGAGCTGCTGCTGGACTTGGAGGGCCTGCAGGCGGCTCGATTCCTCGTTCATGTCGGCATCGACCAGGGCGCCGATGCCCTTGTTCATCGAGTCGGTCAGCTTCGACACGAAGTCGTTCTGCACCGACACGCGGTTCTCGATGGAGCCGATGACCGACGCCTTGCCGATGGCGCTGTCGAGCAGCTTGTTGATGACCTCCAGCGACTTCTTCGAATTGTTGACCACGTCGATCTGGGTCAGATCGGCGAGGCCGCCGAAGGCGTCGCTCTCCTTCGAGCCGACCCACAGGCCGGACACCTGGGCGGTGAAGTTGCCGTCGGTGTTCACGTCCTGGTCGGTGAACTCCAGCGTGTCGCCGTTGAAGGCGACCTGGAAGTCGGCGCCGGCCGCCGTCAGGGCGGTGTTGACCGCCGTGGCGATGTTGCCCTGGGTGGTGGCCAGATCGGTGTCGTAGGTCTGGGCCGACAGGTCCACCGAGACGTCGACCTTGCTGCCGTCTTCCTTGGTGACCGTCAGCGTCATGGCGCCGAGGCCCAGGTTCTGACCGTCGATGAAGGTGGTGTCCGGCGCGCCCAGCTTGATGCCGACGGACGCCTTCAGGTCATTGGTCGAGTCGACCTGCTGCTCGATGGTGGCCTTGCCGACGATGGATTCCACGCGCATGTCCTGGCGCTGGAAATCGATGTAGCTCGGATCGACGTTGCCGTCGCTGCGGCTCAGCGAGGCGAGGATCGAGACGTTCTTGTCCTTGGCCGTGCCGTCGTTCGAATAGGTGACGCGCAGCAGGTTGTCGCCGTTGAAGGAGGCGTCGGCGGCGGCACCCTTGATCAGCTTTACCAGCTGGTCGACGTCGTTCTGGATCAGCGACTTGTCGACGCCGTTGGTCTGGCCGGCGATGACGCGGGCCTTCAGCGTCTGAAGGTTTTCGACGATGTTCTTGGAGGCCACCGACGCGGTATTGGTGGTGCCGGACCCCAGCTCCAGCGATTCCTTGACCGCCTTGAAGCCGGCGACGTCGGCCTTCATGGTGGTGGCGATCGACCAGTAGGCGGCATTGTCCTTGGCGTTGTTGACCTTCAGGCCGGTCGAGATGCGGTCCTGCGTGGTCTCCAGATCCCCGGTCACGCGACGCAGGGTCTGCAGCGCGGTCATGGCGGAGGTGTTCGTCATAATCGAGGCCATGGGTATCTCCATTCGCGAGATGCATGGCGCCTTTCTGACGCCGGGGCCAATCACGCCGGCCTTCCCGATCTGTTGTGCGGGGGCGCGAGCGGCGAATTCGAGGATGACCGGGCCGGTTTAAGCCGGGGTAAAAAATCGGACACGTTCGGGGCGGGCGGTGTTTTCGGTAGTCGGTGTCGGGCGGCAGGCGCTCGGACGCGGAGGATCAGCGCCCGACGGCGCGGGCGGCGGCGCGGGGGACCACCGGCGGGATGAAGGGGACGCGGGCTCCGGACAGCGCGCCGGCGTTCGACCAGCGGTCCAGCATCAGCTGGCCACGGTCGGGAGCGACATGGTCGGGCGGCGCCTCGAACTTGTAGCCGCGGCCATAGACCGTCTCGATGTAGCGGCCGCCGCCGGTCGCCGTGTCGATCTTCTTGCGCAGCTTGCAGATATAGACGTCGATCACCTTGTCGAGCGGGTCGGAGCCGGACAGGCCGTAGACCTCCTCGTAGATGTGTTCCTTCGACACCACGCGGCGGTGGTTGAGGGCCAGCACCGACAGGATGGCATGTTCGCGCTGGCTGAGGCGCAGGCGTTCGCCGTCCACCTCCGGATCGCGGCCGTCGAGGAAGACGGTCAGGCGGCCCACCGTCACCGCGTTGCTGGTCAGCCCGTAGGAGCGGCGGCGGATCGCCTCCAGCCGGGCGCGGATTTCGGTGCTGACGACCGGCTTCACAAGCACGTCGTCCGCCCCGGCCCGCAGGATGCCGGCGGTGGTGTTGGCGCAGCGGCGCTCGATCAGGCAGATGATCGCGGCGGTGACGTTGCGGGCGCGCAGCATGGCGACGCAGGCTTCGGTGTCGCCGACATCGCCGATGATGATCGCGTCATGGGTGATGTCGACGGAGCCATGCCCGCCCACCAGATCGCGCAGGCCATTCAGGTCCAGGCGGTCATGGTTAACCTTGCACAGGGCGAGTTGCTTTCCGATGGCGTCGGCGATCAGATCGGCTGGCTCAATCAGCAAAGCCTGCATTGGATTCTCCATTGTCGAGCAAGCGCAGATAAAGCATTGTTTTTTACGCAATTGCGCTGATGTCACATGCTTATCACAGCCCCAAAAGAACCTATCGAAAGGCAATATGTCAACAGATTGGGTTACCCGGATAGACATAGGCGCAACCCCGGTTTTACGCGGTTTTAATGGTTCCGTTCTACTAAAGACTGGATAAATTTTTATTCATGTGGCGTTTTACTTGGAAACTCTATGCGAATTTCGAGTGATCGCTGCAAACAACCATTAATTCGCTCATCCCCTATGGTTAACGTTGGTGATGAAACAGAAAACCAACGCTTACAAACATGAACGCTGGTTTAACCCTGATGTCCTAGGGTCCCCGGGCACCCGCGTTTGAGGAGGTTCCATGTCCGGAACGACGCTGTCCGTCCTTGGGGCGGCCACAGCCGCTGCTTGTCTGCTTGGGCTCGGAGGCTGTGCGCAATTGTCGCAGGCCCCAGACAGCGATTATCGCCAAGCCCTTGAAAAAGCGCTGACCGCCGGCCGGTGCGACGGCGACGCCGTGCGCGACCTGTGGTCGGCCTATGGGCGCTGGTACGGAGTCGCGTCCTCCATCGCCGGCCATCCGAAGACCGACGAGGCCGCAGCCCTGCTGCGCCAGGGCGACCAGTTCCGCATCCTGAATTGCCCGGAGGTGGCACGCGCGTCCTACCAGACGCTGATCCGCCGCTTTCCGGAGGATGGCTTCGCCCCGCTGCGCGAGGCGGCGCGGGCGTCTCTGCGGTCGCTGCCGGCCCCGCCGCCCGTTGCGGGCGGGCCGATCCCGGTCAGGCCACCGGCGGAGATCTGAGCGCCTTGCACCGACGGCCTTCGATCCTGACCGGTCGGCAGGGATACCGGCGCTCATCGTCAATGACCGCCGGTATTACCCGTCGATCGGGGCCAGCAGGAAGTCCAGATCGTCGGCGGTCAGCAGATCCTCCGCCGTCCGGTCCCGGTCGTAGACGGCCTCGCCCAGCCGGCGCTTGCGTTCCTGAAGCTGGACCATGCGCTCCTCCACCGTGCCGGCGGTGACCAGCTTGTAGACGAAGACCGGCTTGTCCTGGCCGATGCGGTGGGCGCGGTCGGTGGCCTGATCCTCCACCGCTGGGTTCCACCACGGATCGTAATGGATCACCGTGTCGGCGGCGGTCAGGTTCAGCCCGGTGCCGCCCGCCTTCAGGCTGATGAGGAACAGCGGCACCTCGCCCGCCTGGAACCGCCGGATCGGCGTCTCGCGGTCGCGGGTGTCGCCGGTCAGCTCGACGAAGGGAATGGCGAGCCGCTCCAGCTCCGGCCGGATCAGGTCGAACATCGAGGTGAACTGCGAGAACAGCAGGATACGGCGGCCATCGGCCAGCAGTTCCGGCAGCATTTCCAGCAGGCGGTCCAGCTTGGCCGACGATGCGCCCTTCGCCACGCGCTTGCGCGCGGTTTCCAGCTTCACCAGCCGCGGGTCGCAGCAGACCTGCCGCAGCTTCAGCAGCGCATCCAGGATGGTGATGTGGCTGCGCGCCAGCCCCTTCAGCGCCACCTCCTCGCGCACCCGCTTGTCCATGGCCAGGCGGATGGTCTCATACAGGTCGCGCTGGCTGTCGCCGGGCTCCACCGTCTCGACGATCTCGATCTTCGGCGGCAGGTCGGCAGCCACCTGCTCCTTGGTCCGGCGCAGCAGGAAGGGGCGGACGCGGCGGGCCAGCACACGCTGGCGCTCGGCGTCGCCATGCTTTTCGATGGGCGTGCGGAAGTTGCGGCGGAAGCCGGTGCGGTCGCCGAACAGCGACGGCACGCAGACCGCGAACAGCGCCCACAGCTCGTCCAGGTTGTTCTCCACCGGGGTGCCGGTCAGGCACAGGCGCTGACGCGCCTCCAGCGCCTGCGCCGCTTTGTAGGACTGGCCGGCGGGATTCTTCAGATACTGCGCCTCGTCGAAGATCGCCATGTGCCAGGGCTGCGCCGTCAGCACCTCGCGGTCGCGCGGCAGCAGGGCGTAGGAGGTCACCACCAGATCGTGCTCGGCCAGCGAGCCGTGCGCCGCCTTGCGCTGCGGCCCGTGCAGCACCAGGGTGCGCAGGGCCGGGGCGAAGCGCTGCACCTCCGCCCGCCAGTTGCCGAGCACGCTGGTCGGCGCGATCAGCAGGCTGGGGCGGTCGAGCCGCCCGGCCTCCTTCTCCGTCAGAAGATGGGCCAGCGCCTGCAAGGTCTTGCCCAGCCCCATGTCGTCGGCCAGGATGCCGCCGAAGCCGTGGCCGCCCAGGAATTGCAGCCAGTCCAGCCCCGTCCGCTGATAGGGGCGCAGGGTGGCGTTCAGCCCCTGCGGAGGCGTCACCGCCGGCACGCCGCCCGCCTCGCGCAGGGCCCGTCCCATATCGCGCACGGCATCGGCGCCCAGCAGCGGAATGCCGGCCGCCGCCGCCGCATCCTCCAGCGCCGACAGGTCGCCCAGATGGGACCGGCCGATCCGCAGTTCCCCGCCGCCGCGTTGCAGACCGAACAGCTCCATCAGCACGCCGATCATCGGCGTCAGCCGCTCGACATCCAGCGGGATGTAGCGGCTGACGCCGACCCGCACGAACATCGTCCCCGACGGGGCAAGCTGCTCCAGCACCGCCGCCAGGCCCAGCTCCCGTCCATCGCGGGTACCTGCGCCGCCGCCGTTCCCCCCGTCCTCATGGAACTCGTCGTCCAGCAGGTCCGGATCGATCCGGGACAGCGCGTCGATCACCTCGCGCAGGATGGGCAGCAGGTCGATGCGCTCGCCGCCGACATCGACGCCCAGCGACAGGCTGAACCAGTCGATGCCGGATCCGTCGCCGACCTCGAACGCCCAATCCTTCGGCGCGTCCAGAACCTCGAAGGGGAAATCCGGGGCGACCTCGACGATCCAGCCGGCGGCCTTCAGCTCCGGCAGATTGAAATGGCAGAAATTCAGCCAGATCGACCGCTCGTCGAACTCGTCGCCCGGCGCCGCGAACAGCTCATCCCGAACCGGCGGGCCGCCGCCGACGCTGAGCGGCAGCGGCGGAACGTCGAGGCCGGTCTCCTTCAAGCGCTTGACCGCCTTCTTCTCCTCCGCCGGCCGCCGCTCGGCGGTGACGAGGACGCCGTCCTCCATCCATTGCAGCGGCGGCCCGCCCCGCTTCCAAGGCAGGCGGATGCCGGCATAGTCAAACTGCAAATCGGCGACCGCGATCTCGGGAGCCTCCATCATCCCATAGCCCGACCGCCCATAGCCCGACTGATAAAGGCCGTACAGCCCCGCCGGCCGCGCCCTCGCCAGCCGCAGCACCGGCCGGGGCAGGACCCGGCGCCGCTCCGCCCGCGCCGGGGGATCCGGCAGCACCGGCAGGCGGTCGCCGAACCGCTCCGCCTCGGCCCGGAAGACGGCGACCTCTCCCGGCGGCAGCGGTGGGGCCGCCAGCAGCGCGGCTGCGATGTGCGGAGACACCGCCACCGCCTCGACCGGGCCGCAGGCGGCCTCCACCGGATCGACATAAAGCAGCGGCACGGTCGGCAGCACGACCGCGGGCGGTATGCCGTCCGATTTCGGTTCGATCGCGACGGTGAAGCGCTGGTTGCCGGCGCCGTCGGTTTCCCAGCGCGGCGTGCCGGACAGGGCCGGGCCGGGGCGCAACGGTTCCCCGTTACGGAAATCCTGCCAATAGAGCCGCCCGGTGCGCAGCATGCGTTCGACCAGCCAGGGAGCGACGTCGGAGGGCAGTTGGATGTCCTGTGACGCCCTCTGTCCGTTGCGCGATACCGCATCCAGCAGGTCATGGTCGGCGGGAGTGACGAACTTCGCGGACTTCAGGCTGGTGAACCCATTGGGGTCATAGGCCTTGTCGTCGCCGGAGAACTGGCCGTCCTTGCGCAGGGTGACGGAAATGACGCGGAGCAGCGGGGACCGCTCGCCGGAGCCGGAGTCACCGAGCTTCAGCACATAGAGCAGCCGCTTGCGGACAGTGTCGGCATAGGGCTCGTCGGAATCGCGCTGCGCCGCCGCGGCCAGACGTGCCAGCAACCCCTTGACCGGCGCCGAAAGTCCGGCGTCCGCCGGCATCGCCGGCGTGGTCCGCAATGCCACGGCCTGCGAGGCCACACTCTGCGACGGCGCGGCCGAACGCTCCGCCCAGGCCAGCATCGCCGCCACGACATGCTTGCAATTGTAGCCGACCGGACAGTCGCACATGCCATCCAGCTTGCGCGGCACGCCCTTGACCAGATCGATCGAGATGTCCGGCCGGTAGGTCGCCCGGCCCGATCCCCGAACCGACGCGTTCACGGTCCAGCTGTCGCGATGCCCGTGCTGTCCCTCAACCTTCTGGACTCGCCCCTCCTGCCAATAGGCGCGGCCCCGCTCGAACGTGCCGGGATCGACGAGGCGACGAAGATCGGACGGGGAAAACACGGGCATACCTCTCCCTTTCGGCTCTCCGCACGGCAGCTGGACAGCCGGCCTCTGAGGGAAACGGAGCTACAGTAGCAGCCTGCCCACCGGCCGCAACCCGCCCTGCGGGATCGCGTTCGCCACCCTCACCCCACCGGTTCAAGAAGCATGATCGCGGCAAGCAATTCGTCGGCGCCACGGCGATCCTCACCGAACGGCACCACAGCCGTGTAGACGGCTCCGTTCTGCTCAAATCGATAGCGAATCTCCAGAAACGCCGTCTCAACGGTCCGTATCCTGGTGGTGGAGCGGCGGCCCATGGTCCAGGCACTGAGAAAGCCCCCGCCCGAAACCCAACCGAATGACAGGGAGCTGCCATGCGAAGTCTTGGCGATATGCGTTGCCTCACGCTCGACACTGACGCTGACGATCTGTTGCCGGTTAAGCCAAAGCTGATTGTAATCCGTTGAACGATCAACAATTACCAGATGCCCGCCCCGTGTGATCGCCAAAGCTCCGGGCACCGTAAGGAACCAGGAGCGCCACAGCGACGCGGGTTCACGAAGAGATTGCATTTGTGTCTGCAAAACCTGCGCGGCGGCCTTGTAGCGCACGTAGCGCATGGGACGGACAATGATCTTTTCGGCAACTTTAATTATCAGGCCACAAATCAGGAACGAAACAACTCCATTGATAAAGGCTCTAAACAGGTCCGCTTCGATCAGTGAACCGATGGTTGGGATAACAAAGAAAATTGCGAGGATGACAAGAGGAATGATTGAAGCGATCTTCTCCGTCACTTCGACTTTTCTTACAATTTGCTCGTTGTTCGGAACGGGCGTTTCATGCGCCGTTAGTTCCAGAATCTCAACTGACATATTATTATATGCTCCTATAAGCAGCTTCCGGAGGTATTGGGACCTCCGATAACCATATACAAGCATCCCATTCCGCTGCGAACCATAAAGAGTTGCGTCATGCGGTACAATTTCTGGTTTATAGCCCGTCCGATGCTCATTGAAGCATCAGACAGACTCCAACCTATTGATTTTCGGTGCGATCCACGTTTCAAGCGATACCGCCTGAAACGATGGCACTCCAAGAGAGGTGGCAGATCGGCGGTCGCGGTATGGTCTTTGCCAGCCCCGCTTCCCATTGCGCAGGCCAACCGTCGATTGCCGGGCTCCGGATCGCCGGGCCATCGACGACCCCTTCAGGTCGTTCACGGATGGAAAGCGGCTTACCGCGCGTACTATTCAGCAGACAGCAAAAGGGCCGCCGGTCGACAGACCGGCAGCCCAGCGCGTTCGAACCGCCCCTCAGCGGCAAGCGCCACTGAGGGACAGGCCCTTCAAAGGATGGTGGTCCCGACTGGGATTGAACCAGTGACCCCTACGATGTCAACGTAGTGCTCTCCCGCTGAGCTACGAGACCACGGGAACCCTGTAAACTGTCGCTCCAGATCATGGAGCGGGCGAAGGGATTCGAACCCTCGACCCCAACCTTGGCAAGGTTGTGCTCTACCCCTGAGCTACGCCCGCAAAGTGGCGCGAGTGACGGGACTTGAACCCGCGGCCTCCGGCGTGACAGGCCGGCGCTCTAACCAACTGAGCTACACCCGCGCTGAGGAGCGGCGCCTTATACAAGGCTTCACCCCGACAGACAAGACCTAAACCTACCCAAACTCTTCAGAAGTGGTGGAGCCAATCGGGATCGAACCGATGACCTCTACAATGCCATTGTAGCGCTCTCCCAGCTGAGCTATGGCCCCACTATACTTCTGCACCTCTACACCAACACTTGAAGTGTTGGTGCGCTTGGAGGGACTCGAACCCCCACGGCCTTTCAGCCACTAGGACCTGAACCTAGCGCGTCTACCAATTCCGCCACAAGCGCTTTTCCCCGCACCGCGTTGGGCGCCGCGGGGAGCGCTTATGTAGCGGGATGGATCGCGGCCCGCAAGCAGAGAATTCACTCTCCACGCATTTTTTTCTGACGCCCGTTCCGGCGGGCCAGAAGGGCCAGTCCGACCCCCACCGCCGCCACCGCGGCCACCCCGGCGCCGATGCGCCATGCCGTCCGGTTCACGTCGCCGAACACCGTCGCCCCGCGCAGGATGGTGGTCGCCATCGGCTCCGGACGGTCGGGGTCGAGCAGCCGCTCCTCCACCAGCTTGCGTTCCGTCTCGGTCAGCGGCTGCGGCTCCAGCGGGCGGAGCGAGCGGCCGGCCGGGCGGATCAGCCGGTCAATCGTGGCGGTCAGCGACCCGGTCGCCTCCTCGGTGCGCTCCACCTCCTCGACAGTGACGCCCAGATGCTCCGCCATCAGGCGGGTGCGGACCGAGCGGATGGACCGGCAGACCTCCGGCCGTTCGCCCGGCGCGCACTCGATGGCGAGGTCGCATTCGGTGTCCAGCCCCTGGGACCGGTTGTTGATGTTGGACGACCCCACCCGCAGCAGCCGGTCGTCGACCACCAGCACCTTGGCATGGACATAGATGCCCTCGCCGCCCTCGGTCACCGGCGCCAGGATGCGGAAGCGGGGGTTGGCGACGGCCTCGTGCAGGCGCTGGAGCAGCAGCGAGCGGGCGCTGCCCATCGACTCCTCCTCGATCCAGGCGGGCGTGCGCTCGGGATTGATCACCACCACCTCGGGCCCGTCGGGCTCCGACAGCCGCTCGATGATGGCGCCGACGATCTTCTGCGAGGCGAAATACTGGCTTTCCAGATAGATGAAATCGCGCGCGGCGGCGATGGCGGCCAGATAGAGCGCCTCGATCTCGCGCACGCCGCGCTTGCCGGTCTTCTGCGTCCCCTCATGGTCCGCCATGGGGTCGGTGCGGGCGATGGCGACGGGGAGGTCGCGGAAGTCGGGCTCCAGATCGTCGGGCCAGAAGGCCGGGACCGGCGGCGGCGGGGTCAGCAGCTCGCCGGTCGCCCGGTGCCAGCGCTCCCGCGCCAGCTCGCCCAGCGCCCGCGCCGCGGCGCCGTCGACGGCGGTGGTCACGTCATGGAAAGGGCCGTAGGCCTCGCCGTTCGGCCGCACCCGCCGGGGATCGCCGTCGCGGTGGCCGGGCGTGTCCCAGCGGTCGGTGGTCATGTCGATGCCGCCGCAGAAGGCCAGCGCATCGTCGATGATGGCGATCTTCTGGTGGTGGCAGGCGCCGGGCGGGTGGGCGGAGTCCAGGCGGAAGCGCAGGCGCCGGCTGCTGATCCAGTCGAGCAGCACCAGCGGCGTCCCGCCGCGGAACGGCATCTTCAGGATCGCCAGATCCCATTTCAGCACATTGATGGTCAGCTCCGGCCGGACCCGGACGATCCAGCTCAGGAAATCGCCCAGCTCGTTCGGCACGCCCGGCATCGGATCGTCGGGTTCCAGCTTGATCCGGGTGTCGAAATCCCAGCCGATCAGCATCACCGTGTGGCGGGCGTTCAGGATGGCCGCCTTGATCCGGGCGAAATAGGCGGCGGCGTCGATGATGACCGCCACGCGGTCCGCCGTCTCCATCCGCCAGCAGGTCCGGCCCGGCACCAGGATCGGGCCTGTCGAGGTCTGGCTGGGCTGGCAATTGGGGCTTGGGCGGGCGGCGTCAGGCATCGCGGCCATGTCGACCATTCCTTCCGGCATCGTGGGCATCATCGCAAGGGCGACAGCGGAGCCGCTGCCGTGCCTTGGATGAACCCGCGAAGCCGCCGGACGGTTCCCGCCCTGCGCTCAGCCCGCCCGGAATCGCAGCTGCATCTGGTGGCAGTAGGTCTCGCCGGGATCGAGCCGGGCCGAGGGGAAATGGCCGATGTTCGGGCTGCCGGGGAAGCGCTGGCTTTCCAGTGCCAGCCCGGCGAAGCGGCAATAGGGCTGCCCGCCCTTGCCGACGATTGTCTCGCTGAGATAGCCGCCGGTGTAGACCTGCAAGCCCGGCTGGTCGGTCGCCAGCTCCATCCGCCGGCCGCTGGCCGGATGCTCCAGCAGCGCCACCGGCCGCAGCTCGCCCGCCGGCCCCTCCAGGCACCAGTTGTGGTCAAAGCCGAAACCGCCGACCGCCTCCAGCGCCTCGCCCAGTTCCACCCCGCCGCGCAGGTCGAAGGGGGTGCCGTCCACCGGCCGCACCTCCCCGGTCGGGATCAGGTCGGTGCCCACCGGCGTGATGAAGCCGCCGCGCACCGTCAGCCGCTGGTCGCGCAGGTCGCCCGATGCGTGGCCGGCGAGGTTCCAGTAGCTGTGATGGACGATGTTGACGATGGTCGCCCGGTCGGTCGTCGCCGTCATGGCGATGTCCAGAACCCCATCGTCCATCAGTTGGTAGCGCGTCGTCGCCGTCAGCGTGCCGGGATAGCCCTGGTCGCCATCCGGCGAGACCAGCGTGAAGGTGACGGCGTTCGCGGCCGCATCGACCTCCGCCTGCCAGAGCCGCCGGTCGAACCCGTCCGGCCCGCCATGCAGCTGGTTTGGCGGCTCGTTGACGGCCAGCGCATGGCGCACCCCGTCCAGCGTGAAGGCCGCACCGCCGATGCGGTTGCCATAGCGGCCGCAGGTGGCGCCGAAATAGGCGTCGCTCGCCAAGTAATCGGCCAACCGGTCGAAGCCCAGCACCACGTCGGCGGCGGTTCCGTCGCGGCCGGGCACCAGCATCCGCACCAGCCGGGCGCCATGGGCGATCACCGTCGCCTCCAGCCCGCCGGCGGAGAGGGTGAAGCCCTCCACCGGCCGGCCCTCGACGGTGTCGAACAGGAAACTCTCGATGGGCATCATGCCTCCGCCGGTTCGCCGCCGCGGCCGGCCCAGACCACCAGCAGGCCCTTCTGCAACAGGATGAAAACGAACAACAGCACGCCGATGGCGATCTTGGTCCACCAGCTGCTCAAGGTGCCGTCGAAGGTGATGTAGGTCTGGATCAGCCCCTGGATCAGCACGCCGACGAAGGTGCCGACGACATAGCCGTAGCCGCCGGTCAGCTGGGTGCCGCCGATCACCACCGCGGTGATGGTGTCCAGCTCCACCCCGGTCGCCGCCAGCGAATAGCCGGCCCCGGTGTAGAGCGAGAAGACGATCCCGGCCAGCCCGGCCAGCAGCCCCGACAGCCCATAGACCGCCACCGTCGTCCGCGCCACCGGCACGCCCATCAGCTCCGCCGACTGGCGGTTGCCGCCCAGCGCATAGAGGTTGGCGCCGAAGCGCGTCCAGTGCGCCAGCACCACCGCCGCGACCACCACCCCCAGCATCAGCAGCGCCGGCAGGCTCAGCTTCAGCCCGAAGTCGAAGCGCAGCGCCATGTCGTTCAGCTCGCCATAGAGCGGGTGGTTGATCGGCACCGAATCGGTGGTCAGGACGAAGCCCAGCCCACGGGCAATGAACATCCCGGCCAGCGTGACGATGAAGGGCGGCATCTGGAAGACATGGATCACCCCGCCCATCGCCGCGCCGAAGCCGCCGGCGGCGATCAGCGCCACGGCGAAGGCGGGAACCGGGTGCCAGCCGCCATGCTCGATCAGCACGGCCAGCAGCACGGTGGTGAAGCCGATAACCGCGCCCACCGACAGGTCGATGCCGCCGGACAGGATGACGAAGGTCATGCCGACCGCGGTGATGCCGAGAAAGGCGTTGTCGGTCAAAAGGTTCGCCACCACCCGCCAGGAGGCGAAGTTGGGGAACTGCGCCGCGCAGATCAGGAATCCCACCACCAGCACGGCGGTGGTGACGATCAGCGGCAGAAAGCGCTGGAGTGCACCGGTCATGGTTTCGCCCCTCCGCTGGTCGGCGCCACCGGCGGCTTGACCGTCCCGATCGGCCGGGCGCCCCTGGGCCGCGGCAGGAGCAGGGTCAGCGTCGGCGATTGCAGCAGCAGGACGACCAGCAGGACGCCCGCCTTGACGATCAGGTTGAATTCCGGCTTGAAGCCGCTCAGCAGGATGCCGGTGTTCATCGACTGGATGATCAGCGCGCCCACCACCGACAGCACCAACCCGAAGCGCCCGCCGAGCAGCGAGGTGCCGCCGACCACCACCGCGAGGATGGCGTCCAGCTCCAGCCACAGCCCGGCATTGTTGGCGTCGGCGCCGCGGATGTCGGCGGTGACGATCAGCCCGGCCACCGCCGCGCACAGCCCGCACCAGACATAGACGGCGACCAGCACCACCGGCGTGTTGACGCCGGCCCCGGCGCTCGACAGCCGGTTGACGCCGACCGCCTCGATCATCAGCCCCAGCGCCGTCGCCCGCACCAGCAGCACCGTCACCGCCAGCACGACGACAGTCAGCACCACCGGCATCGGCACGGTCAGGAAGGACCCGCTGCCGATGAAGGCCAGCGCTGGGCTGGTGAAGGTGACGATCTGCCCTTCCGTCACCAGCTGGGCAATGCCGCGGCCGGCGACCATCAGGATCAGGGTGGCGATGATCGGCTGGATGCGCAGGACCGCCACCAGCAGGCCGTTCCACAGACCGCACAGCAGGCCTGCCGCCAGCGACGCCGCCAGCACCGCCGGCAGGCTCCAGCCCGCCCCGGTCATGGTGGCGGCGATGGCGCCGGAAATCGCCATGACGGCACCGACCGACAGGTCGACGCCGCGGGTGGCGATGACCATGGTCATGCCGACGGCGAGCAGCGCCACGGGGGCGCCGCGGTTCAGCACGTCGATCAGGCTGCCGAACAGCCGGCCGTCCTGGAGACGGATGGCGAAGAAATCGGGAAACAGCAGCCAGTTGGCCAGCAGGACGGCGATCAGCGCGCCATATTGCGGCAAATTGCGCGCCGGGCCGGGGGCGGACAGCGTCATTGCCGCACCTCCGCGCCCGATCCGGCTACATTGGGCGTCTCCGACGCGATGGCGGCGACGATGCGCTCCACGCTGACCTCTCCTCCCCTCAGTTCCGCCACATGGCGGCGGTCGCGCAGCACGACGACGCGGCGGCTGTAGGCGACGATCTCCTCCAGCTCCGACGACACCACCAGCAGCGCCATGCCGTCGGCGCACAGCCGCTCGATCAGGCGGATGATCTCGGCATGCGCCCCGACATCGATGCCGCGCGTCGGCTCGTCGAGGATCAGCAGCCGCGGCTCGGTCGCCAGCCAGCGCGCCAGCAGCGCCTTCTGCTGGTTGCCGCCCGACAGCAGCTGGATCGGCCGCTCGGCGTCCGGCGTGCGGATGTCGAGCAGGCGGATGAAGCGGTCGGCGATCTCCTCCTGGCGGCGGCGCGGGATCGGCTTCAGCCAGCCCTGCCGCGCCTGGAGCGCCAGGATGATGTTCTCGCGCACCGACAGCTCGCCGACGATGCCCTCCTTCTTGCGGTCCTCCGGGCAGAAGCCGAAGCCGAGCCTCACAGCCTCGCGCGGGCCCCTGAGCCGCACCGTCCGGCCGTCCACCGTCGCCTCGCCCTTGTCGGCGCGGTCCATGCCGAAGACCAGCCGGACCGTCTCCGTGCGGCCTGAGCCCAGCAGCCCGGCCAGCGCCACCACCTCGCCGGGGCGGATGTCGAGGTCGAAGGGCTCGACGCTGCGCGCCTTGCCGAATCCCTTGAAGCTGGCCAGCGGCGGACGGCTGTCCAGCTCGGCCGGGCCAAGGTCGATGCGGTGCGCCGCCGCCTCCAGCTCCCGCCCCAGCATCATGGCGACGAGGTCGAGGCGCGGCAGCTCCGCCGTGCGCCGCTCGCCGACCAGCCGGCCGTTGCGCAGCACGGTGATGCTGTCGCAGACCTCATAGACCTGATCGAGGAAATGGGTGACGAAGACGATGCCGATCCCGCGCGAGCGCAGGGTCCGCATCACCCGGAACAGCACCGCCACCTCCTGCGCGTCCAGGCTGGCGGTGGGCTCGTCGAGGATCAGCACCTTGGCCGACATGTCGACCGCCCGCGCGATGGCGATGATCTGTTGCGTCGCGACCGAGAAGCGCCCGAGCGGCGCGGTCACGTCGATCGACAGCCCATAGGGGTGCAGCACCGCCCGCGCCCGCCGCCGCATGGCGCCGCGGTCGACCAGCCCCCAGCGCATGGGCTGGCGCCCCAGGAACAGGTTCTCCGCCACCGACAGGTTCGGCAGCAAATTGACCTCCTGATAGACGGTGCCGATGTGCAGGCGCTGCGCCTCCTCGACCCCGCGCGGGGCGATCTCCCGCCCCTCCAGCGCCACGGCGCCGCCGTCGCGCTGGTAGACGCCGGTCAGCGTCTTGATGAGCGTCGATTTGCCGGCGCCGTTCTCGCCCAGCAGGGCATGGATCTCGCCATGGCGCAGGGTGAAATCGACGCCGTCGAGCGCCTGGACGCCGAGAAACGCCTTCGACAGCCCGCGGATCGCCAGCAGCGGCCCCGAGGAGGATATGGAAGGGGGAGCGGTGGATGCCGTCATGGCGGACCTCGCCGGATGCGCAACGAAATGTGTGGGGCCGCGGGAGAGATGCTCCCGCGGCCCCAACCCTCAACCCAGATCAGTAGGCGTCCTTGCGGCGCTCGTACTCGGCCTTGGCGGTGTCCGGGGTGAACAGGGCCGATTCGGTCTGGATCCACTTCGGCGGCGCCTTGCCGTCCTTCTTGAAGGCGATCAGCGCGTCATAGGCCGGGCCGGCCATGTTCGGCGTCAGCTCGACCGTGGCGTTCGCCTCGCCTTCCGACATCGCCTTGAAGATGTCCGGCACGCCGTCGATGGAGACGACCAGGATGTCCTTGCCCGGCTTCAGGCCGGCTTCCTTGATCGCCTGGATGGCGCCGACGGCCATGTCGTCGTTGTGGGCGTAGACGGCGCAGATGCCCTTCCCGCCATTCTCGGCCTTGATGAAGCTCTCCATCACCTCCTTGCCCTTGGCGCGGGTGAAGTCGCCGGACTGGGTGCGGACGATCTTCATGCCGGGATTCTTGGCGACGATCTCGTCGAAGCCCTTCTTGCGGTTGATGGCGGGCGAGGAGCCGACGGTGCCCTGCAACTCGACCACGGCGCATTTGCCGCCGGTCTGCTTGGCCAGCCATTCGCCGGCCACCCGGCCCTCATGCACCGTGTCGGAGGTGACGGCGGTCATGTAGAGGCTCTGGTCCTTGGTCTCGATCTGACGGTCGAGCAGAACCACCGGGATCTTCGCCTCCTTGGCCTCCTTCAGCACCGAATCCCAGCCGGTCGCCACCACCGGCGCGATGAAGATCGCATCGACGCCCTGGGCGACGAAGGAGCGCACCGCCTTGATCTGGTTTTCCTGCTTCTGCTGGGCATCGGAGATCTTCAGGTCGATGCCGCGCTTGTCGGCCTCCGCCTTGGCGGTCTTGGTCTCGGCCGCGCGCCAGCCGGACTCAGAGCCGATCTGCGAGAAGCCGACCACCAGCTTCTTGTCGGCGGCCTGGACGGCGCCGAGCCCGATGAACAGGGCCGCGGCGGCGGTGGCGGCGGAGATCACCCATTTCCTGGACATCCGATTCACTCCCTGAGTGTTTATGGCGAGGTTTTATTGCGGTGCGCGATGGACAAAGGATAAGGGACGAGGGGCAGGCGACGGGACGGGGCGCTGAAAGGTCGTGATCGCGGCCCGGTCCGGAATTGTTCGTCATGCCTACTTTAAGTACGCAGAACCATAACTGTCCAATACGATTCTCGACCGATGCGATGCCGAAAAGGATATATCCGGCCAAAGAAGCGGTCCGAAATCCGGTCAAAAAAACGGCCGGGCAGCGGAGGGCCGCCCGGCCGTGAGGTGACCCCGTTCCAGCCTGGACCGGGGCCGACGCACCCGAGGGAGAGCGCGCCGGGACGCAACCACCGCGGCGGGATGGAGAGAACACCGCGGCGGCGCGAAGCCGAAGGAGACGGAAAAGGCCAGGACGTCGGTCGGCCTTTTTCGGAACGACAGGCTGTTAGAAGGCCAGATCGGTCCGGATGATGAAGATGTCGCCCTTGTCGCTGTTGGCGGCGACGTCGGAGGTGAGCTTGAAGTGGTTGTATTCCGGCGCGAGGCTGAAGCCGGGAGCGACGACATACTTGGCGCCGACGGTGATCAGCTCGAACTTGCTGCGGCCGCGCACCGTCAGGTCGCCGGCATCCTTGGCGTTCAGGTAGCCGACGCCCAACGTGGTGGCGCCGAAGGTGTACTGCGCGCCGGCGGTCCAGACGTCCTGCTTCTCGCGGCTGACGATGCCGGCGGTGCCGGCCTTGGCATAGCCGCTGTCGCCCGACCAGGCATAGCTGCCGCCGATCTTGAAGCCGGCATAGGCCAGCGTCAGGCCGGCATGGGTCGAGGACAGATCGTCGAAGCTGGCCGCCGGGGTGGTGGTGGAGTTCTTGGCCTCGCCGCCCAGGTAGAACAGGCTGCCGTTGATCGCGACACCGCCGAAGCTGTTGGTGTAGGTGCCGCCGACTTCGTACACGTCGCGGTAGGCGCCGGTGCGGTTGGCCGAGGCAAGCGCCAGCTTGGAGCGGTTGACGTCGGTGTTGCTGCTGTCCGACGCCGGCTGGTAGGAGGCGCCGAGCTTGAAGCCGGCGATCTCCGGCGTCCAGTAGGTGGCGCGGGTGGCGCTGTTGCCGGAGATCAGCGCGCGGATGTTGCCGATGGTGACCGGCGCGTTGGCCGCGCTGTTGCCGAGCCAGGACGGGAAGGAGCCGTCGACGCCGCCGGTGCCCCAGTCGGACGGGGCGATGATGCCGCTGTCGTCGGACGGGCCGTTCTCGACGCCCAGATGCAGGACGCCGAAGCCGCCGTTGACGAAGATGAAGGCACGGTCGTTGGTGACGGTGCGGGCGTTGTTGGTGCCGTTCTCCGCCAGCAGGCGGATGCGGGCGCCGTATTCCAGCCCGTTGTCGGCCTTGGCCTTCGGCGTCACCAGCAGGCGCAGGCGGTTGCGGAACTCGGTGTTGCGCTGGCCGGAGTCGCGGTCCTGGTTGACGTAACCGCCTTCGAAATAGGCGTCGCCGCCCAGCATGATGTCGAACTTCGATTGGGCGGAGGCGGAGCCGGTCGCCATGACACAGGCGAGCGAAAGGGTGGCTGCGCCAAGCAGCAGAGCTGATCTCACCATTTGCGTTTCCTCTAAATGCGGTTTGTTTTTGCTTCGATGCACTGGGTGGGAGCGATGCTTCGGCGATGCGTCAGGCGCACGCCCTGCCCGACCGTCAGGCCCGGCGCGGGGCCGGGTCCGACAGTGTACTCTGCGTCAGCGCTCCCTCTGACGCAGCCGTTGCGGGTTGGTGGTGCCGGTCGGTCCCGGCCCCGGTCATCTCGGACCGGCGGTCACTCCTGTCCCAAGGTCCCGTCGACCCGGCGCCACAGCCCAAGCGGGTTGCCGTCGCGCAACGCTTCCGGCAGCAGATCGGCGGGGATGTCCTGGTAGCAGACCGGACGCAGGAAGCGGCGGATCGCCAGCGTGCCGACCGAGGTGCTGCGCGGGTCCGAGGTCGCCGGGAACGGGCCGCCATGCACCATCGCGTGACAGACCTCCACCCCCGTCGGCCAGCCGTTCGCCAGGATGCGCCCGGCCTTGCGCTCCAGCGTCGGGATCAGCCCGGCCACCGCGGCCTTGTCAGCCCCATCCATCTGCAAGGTCGCCGTCAGCTGGCCTTCCAGCCTTTCCGCCACCGCCGTCATCGCCGCCACGTCCGCGCAGCGGATCAGCAGAGAGGCGGCGCCGAACACCTCCTCCTGCAACTCCGTGTCGGCCAGGAAGGCGTCCGCCGTCGTGGTGAAGAGGGCGGCCTGCGCCTGGTTCGGCCCGCTGCACGCCAGACCGCGCGCCAGCGTCGTCACGGCACCGCTGCCGGCCAGCTTGGCGACACCGCTGTCGAAGGCGGCATGGATGCCCGGCGTCAGCATGGTCGAGGCGGCGCTGCCACCCAACGCCTCCACCGCCGCGGCGACGAAGCGGTCGAGGTCCGGCCCGTCCACCGCCAGCAGGATGCCGGGGTTGGTGCAGAACTGCCCGGCGCCCATCGTCAGCGACGCCACGAACGCCTTGCCCAGCGCCTCGGCCCGCGAGGCCAGCGCCGCCGGCATCAGGAAGACCGGGTTGATGCTGCTCATCTCGGCATAGACCGGGATCGGCTCCGGCCGCTTGGCCGCCACCCCCATCAGCGCCAGCCCGCCGCCGCGCGAGCCGGTGAAGCCGACCGCCCTGATGCGCGGATCGGCGACCAGCGCCGTGCCGATCTCGTTGCCGGTGCCGAACAGCAGCGAGAAGACCCCCTCGGGCAGGCCGCAGGAGGCGACCGCCGCCTGGACGGCGCGGCCGACCAGTTCCGAGGTGCCGGGATGGGCGCCATGGCCCTTGACCACCACCGGGCAGCCGGCGGCGAAGGCGGACGCGGTGTCGCCGCCGGCCACCGAGAAGGCGAGCGGGAAGTTCGACGCGCCGAACACGGCGACCGGCCCCAGCGCGATGTGGCGCTGGCGGATGTCGGCGCGCGGCAGCGGCGTGCGCGCGGGCATGGCCGGGTCGATGCGGGCCTCGACCCAGCTGCCCTCGCGCACGACCTGGGCGAACAGGCGAAGCTGGCCGACGGTGCGGCCGCGCTCGCCCTCCAGCCGGGCGCGCGGCAGGCCGGATTCGGCCATGGCGCGGACGATCAGCTCGTCGCCGATGTCGAGGATGTTCTGGGCGACCGTCTCAAGGAAGGTAGCGCGCTGCTCCAGGCCGGTCTCGCGAAAGGTGTCGAAGGCGGCCCAGGCCAGCGCACAGGCACGCTCCACGTCTGCCGCACCGCCGCCGCCGAAGACGGGCTCCAGCGCCTCGCCAGTGGCGGGGTCGACGGCGCGGAATTCGCCCTGGCTGCCGCGGTGGGCGGTCGCGCCGATCAGCATCTCGCCGGTGATGGTCATCTAATGGGGTCTCCTTGCCCGAAACTGCTTGCTCGAATGCCGTTCAGCGCGCCCAGCGCAGAACGAGCGGATCGAGACGCTTCGCGGCGTCCAGCAGGCCGTCGCGGCTCATCGGGTGCGGGTTGGCCGTCGGGTGGCGCATCGCGTCGGACGCGATGATGCCGCCCTCCTTCATCAGGATCTTGGCGGTGGCGATGCCGCACTGGCGGTTCTCGTGGTTGATCAGCGGCAGCCAGCGCCCATAGGCCGCCACCGCCGCCTCGCGGTCGCCCGCCAGATAGGGATCGACGATCTGGCGGATGCCGTCCGGATAGCCGCCGCCGGTCATCGCGCCCGTCGCCCCGGCGTCGAGGTCGGCCAGCAGGGTGATCGCCTCCTCGCCGTCCCACGGGCCTTCGATGGCGTCGCCGCCCAGCTCGATCAGGGTGCGCAGCTTGGCCGCCGCCTGCGGCACCTCGATCTTGAAGTAGGAGACCTGCGCGATCTCCCGCGCCATCCGCGCCAGCAGCGGCGCGGACAGCGGGGTGCCGCTGACGGGTGCGTCCTGGATCATGATCGGGATGTCGATGGCATCCGACACGCGGCTGAAGAACTCGACGATGCCGGCTTCCGGCACGCGGATGGTGGCGCCGTGATAGGGCGGCATCACCATCACCATGGCGGCGCCGAGATCCTGGGCGCGGCGGCTGCGGTCGGCGCAGGCGCGGGTGCTGAAATGGGTGGTGGTGACGATCACCGGAACCCGGCCGGCGACATGGGCGAGGATGGTCTCCATCAGCAGCGTGCGCTCGTCGTCGGTCAGCACGAACTGTTCGGAGAAATTGGCGAGGATGCACAGGCCGGTGGAGCCGGCGTCGATCATGAAATCGACGCAGCGCTTCTGGCCGTCGAGGTCCAGCTCTCCCGCTTCGGTGAAGATGGTGGGGACGACGGGGAAGACGCCGCGATAGGGGCGGGCGCTGGACGGCATGGCGGTAGGGTCCTTCCTCGGAATCGGATCGGCGAACAGAAGTCAGCAGTCAGGAATCAGCGCGACGGGGACCCGAACTGTCCGGGCGGCAGGCCGCGGACGCCGGGGTCGCACTCGAACAGCGCACCGGCCAGCGGCTCGTCCGGCCGGCCATGCGCCGCGGTGGTGATGAACAGCCGGTCCAGATCCGGACCGGCGAAGACGCAGGAGGTGACGCGGGAGACCGGCAGGGCGACGGCGCGGTCGAGCGTGCCGTCGGGACGGAAGCGGCTGACCCGGCCGCCGTCCCAATGGCAGACCCACAGCCCGCCTTCGGCGTCGCAGGTCATGCCGTCGGGATAGCCGTCGGCCTCGGTGAAGCGGATATGGACGCGCTTGCCCGACAGGCTGCCGTCGACGCCGATGTCGAAGGCGTAGACCGTCCGCGCCGCGCTGTCGGTGTGGTAGATCGTCCGCCCGTCCGGCGCCAGCGCCGGCCCGTTGGCGACGGTGTAGCCCTCGTCGACCATCGTGACCGCGCCATTGGTGTCGATGCGGTAGAAGCTGCCGGCCGGCGCCTCCTCCGCATCGTCCATGCTGCCGGCCCACAGCCGGCCGTCGCGGTCGGCCTTGCCGTCATTCAGGCGGTTGCCCGGCTTGTCCGGCTCGATCCGGGCGATCTCCTCGCCGACGACCGCCGCCTGGCCCGGCTCCAGCCGCAGCCGGACCACCCGGCGCGAGCGCAAGCCCGCGATGAAGCCGTCGCCGTCGGCGCTCTCCACCAGCCAGCAGGCGGCGTCATCGAGATCCCACCCCGCCTGCGATCCATCGGACAGGCCGTGGCGCAGGATGCGGGATCCGCGGATATCGACGAAATAGACGGCATCCTGCCGCGGGGACCAGAGCGGACCTTCCCCGAGCACAGCCCGGGCCTGCCAGACGCAACGCGCTTCCTGCGCCATCCCGCTTAACTCCCCCTCGCTTCGCTCTTCTCGTCCCGGAGTTCGCCCCCGGCAAATCGCCGTCACCGGTGAATTCTTAAATTTGTTGACGGCGCAAACGATAAGAGGCCTCTTGATAATCGTCCAATACGAAGATCGGCGCTTGCGATACCAAATGTCGTATCCCGACGTCTGCTATCAAGGCGCCACCGCCCCAGTCGGAGGCTTTCCCCCCGTGACCCCCCAACGCTTTCCGCCGAACTGGTTCCAGAAGGCACGGCTGAAGCTGCGCCATCTCCAGCTGTTCGCGGCGCTCGACGAACACCGCAACCTGCACCGCGCCGCCGCCAGCCTGAACATGTCGCAGCCCGCCGCCTCCAAACTGCTGGGCGATCTGGAGGAGACGCTGGGCATCGAGCTGTTCGACCGCCATGGCCGCGGGATCGAGCCGAACTGGTACGGCAGCCTGATGATCCGCCACGCCCGGATGATCCTCAGCGAGTTGCAGGAAACGGGCGAGGAGCTGAACGCCCTGCTCGCCGGCCACAGCGGCCGGGTCTCCATCGGCACGGTGATGGCCCCGGCGGTGGAGCTGGTGGTGCCGGTCATCAGCAGCCTGACCCGCGACCATCCCAACCTGAAGGTCGCCGTGGCGGTGGAGACCAGCGACGTGCTGGCCGACCGGGTCCACCAGGGGGTGATGGATTTCGCCATCGGCCGCCTGCCCGGCCATTACGACCCCACCGCCTTCGAGTATCAGGAGATCAGCAGCGAGGAGCTGTGTTTCATCTGCCATGATAGCAACCCGCTGCTCCGGCTCGGCCGCCCGCTGACCGCGGCGGATCTGTCCGACGCAACCTGGATCCTCCAGCCCGTCGGCACCCTGCTGCGCGACCGGGTGGAGGCGCTGTTCCGCGCCGAGGGCGCCCGGTTGCCGCACAAGGTGATCGAAAGCGCCTCTCCGGTCATCTCGATGGCGATGGTGGCGGAAACCGAGTCGATCACCGTCTTCGCCCGCGCTCTCGCCCAGGTGTTCTCGCCCAGCGGCTGCTGCGCCATCATGCCCTTCCACAAGCGGTTCAGCGTCGAGCCCTACGGCATCTTCTGGCTGAAGGACCGGCCGCTGTCCCCCGGTGCCCGCACCGTGCTGTCGGCCGTCCGCGCGGCCTCGGAACTCAAGATGCGCCTCGTCGCCGCCGGCCCCGCAACCACCGCCACGGCACAGTGACGACCAATACCGAAATGCATATCGATTTGCCGAATAATCATATTTGACAGTTATGGGAAAAGGGAGGATTGCTAGGGACACCAACCATCGCGTCCAACGCCATCCGCGCCACAGAACGCGGGGGCGGCGTATCGCGTGCCGTAGTAACGGGGAGGATTCCGGTCCATGTCGTCCGCCAAGCGCACTTCCTTCACTTCGAAATTCGCCGGCCTCGCAGTCGGCATCCTGGTCGCCACCGGCGCCGCCGTCCCGGCCATGGCCCAGGACAAGCCGACCGTCGGCATCGCCATGCCGACCAAGTCGTCGGCGCGCTGGATCGACGACGGCAACAACATGGTCAAGTATTTCCAGGAGAAGGGATACAAGACCGACCTGCAATATGCAGAGGACGACATCCCCAACCAGCTCGCCCAGATCGAGAACATGGTCACCAAGAACGACAAGGTTCTGGTGATCGCCGCCATCGACGGGACGACGCTGACCGACGTGCTGCAAAAGGCGGCGGAGCGCGGCGTGAAGGTCATCGCCTACGACCGCCTGATCCGCGGCTCGGCCAACGTCGATTACTACGCCACCTTCGACAACTTCCAGGTCGGCGTGCTCCAGGCCTCCTACATCGAGAAGGCGCTTGGGCTGAAGGACGGCAAGGGTCCGTTCAACATCGAGCTGTTCGGCGGCTCGCCCGACGACAACAACGCCTACTTCTTCTACAACGGCGCGATGTCGGTGCTGCAGCCCTACATCGACAGCGGCAAGCTGAAGGTCGGCAGCGGCCAGGTCGGCATGGACAAGGTGTCGACCCTGCGCTGGGACGGCGCCGTCGCCCAGGCCCGCATGGACAATCTGCTGAGCGCCTATTACGGCAACAAGCGGGTGGACGCGGTGCTGTCTCCCTATGACGGCCTCAGCATCGGCATCATCTCGTCGCTGAAGGGCGTCGGCTACGGTTCGGCGGCGCAGCCGATGCCGGTCGTCACCGGCCAGGACGCCGAGGTGCAGTCGGTCAAGTCGATCCTGGCGGGCGAGCAGCGCTCCACCGTCTTCAAGGACACCCGCGAACTGGCGAAGGTCACGGTGGGCATGGTCGACGACCTGCTGGCCGGCCGCACCCCGCAGGTCAACGACACCAAGACCTACGACAACGGCAAGAAAGTCGTCCCGTCCTACCTGCTGAAGCCGGTGCTGGTCGACTCCTCGAACTGGAAGCAGGTCCTGGTCGACGGCGGCTACTACAAGGAATCGCAGATCAAGTGAGTGAACGGCGCGGGAGCGGGGCACCATCCGGCATCCCCTCCCGCGCCTCGCCTTGCGGAAGGTCGGGCGGTCAGAGGTTTTATCCATGGACAGCATTCTTGAGATGCGCGGCATCACCAAGACGTTTCCGGGCGTCAAGGCTCTGGACAACGTCAACCTCTCGGTCCGCGAGGGGGAGATCCACGCGCTGATCGGCGAAAACGGCGCCGGAAAATCGACGCTGATGAAGGTGCTGAGCGGGGTCTATCCGCACGGCAGCTACGAGGGCGAAATCCGCTTCGGCGGCCAGCCCGTCGCCTTTCGCGGCATCGCCGACAGCGAGAAGCTGGGCATCATCATCATCCACCAGGAACTGGCGCTGGTTCCGCTGCTGTCGATCACCGAGAACCTGTTTCTCGGCAACGAGCAGGCGAAGCGCGGCCGGATCGACTGGGTCGCCGCCACCGCCCGCGCGCGCGAACTGCTGCGCATGGTCGGGCTGACCGATTCGCCGGAGACGCTGATCACCGACATCGGCGTCGGCAAGCAGCAGCTGGTCGAGATCGCCAAGGCGCTGTCCAAGCAGGTCAAGCTGCTGATCCTGGACGAGCCGACCGCCAGCCTGAACGAGAGCGACAGCGACGCGCTGCTGGAACTGCTGCTGCGCTTCAAGGAGCAGGGCATCTCCTCCATCCTGATCTCGCACAAGCTGAACGAGATCGCCAAGGTCGCCGACCGCGTCACCATCCTGCGCGACGGCACCACGGTGGAGACGCTGGACTGCCACGACGCGCCGATCAGCCAGGACCGCATCATCAAGGGCATGGTCGGCCGCGACCTTGCCGACCGCTATCCGCGCCGCACCAGCAACCCGGGCAGGATCCTGTTCGAGGTGAAGGACTGGAGCGCCGACCACCCCATCCATCCCGGCCGCCGCGTCGTCAAGGACATCGACCTGCATGTCCGCCGGGGCGAGGTGGTGGGCATCGCCGGGCTGATGGGCGCCGGCCGCACCGAATTCGCCATGAGCCTGTTCGGCCGCTCCTACGGCCGCAACATCCGCGGCCAGGCCTTCCTCGACGGGCGCGAGATCGACGTCTCCACCATCAGCAAAGCGATGGGCAACGGGCTGGCCTATGCCACCGAGGACCGCAAGCATTACGGCCTCGTGCTCGACAACGACATCCGCCACAACGTGACGCTGGCCAATCTGGACGGCGTCGCCAAGCGCGGCGTCATCCACCACGAGCGCGAGATCGAGGTCGCCAACGAGTTCCGCCGCCGGTTGCGCATCCGCTGTTCCGACGTGTTCCAGCAGACGGTCAACCTGTCCGGCGGCAACCAGCAGAAGGTCGTGCTCAGCAAATGGCTGTTCGCCGACCCGCAGGTGCTGATCCTGGACGAACCGACCCGCGGCATCGACGTCGGCGCCAAATATGAAATCTACACCATCGTCAACCAGCTGGTGGCCGAGGGCCGCGGCGTCATCCTGATCTCGTCCGAACTGCCGGAGCTTCTGGGTGTCGCCGACCGCATCTATGTGATGAACGAAGGCGCCCTGGTCGCCGAGATGCCGGCGGCCGAGGCCAGCCAGGAAAAGATCATGCACGCCATCATGTCGTCCGCCTCGAAAGCCACGGCAGCCCGCGCCGCCGTCGCCGCTGCCGCCCGGGAGTCCCTGCAATGAGCGCCGAACTGAACCTGCCGGCCGCGCCGCCGCGCCAGGCCTCGATGGCCAAGTTCCTGAAGAGCCACATGCGCGATTACGGCATGCTGATCTCGCTGCTGGCGATCGTGGCGTTCTTCCAGTACATGACCAACGGCACGCTGCTGCAGCCGCTGAACCTGACCAACCTCGTCCTGCAGAACAGCTACATCGTCATCATGGCGCTGGGCATGCTGCTGGTGATCGTCGCCGGGCACATCGATTTGTCGGTGGGCTCCATCGTCGGCTTCATCGGCGCGCTGGCCGCCATCCTGATGGTGCAGTTCCACTGGCACTTCATCCCCACCGCCATCGTCAGCTTGGCTGCCGGTGCCGCCATCGGCGCCGCCCAGGGCTATTGGGTCGCCTATTTCCGCATCCCGTCCTTCATCGTGACGCTGGCCGGCATGCTGGTCTTTCGCGGCCTCAGCCTCGCGCTGCTGGCCGGACAGTCGGTCGGCCCCTTCCCGGTGGAGTTCCAGCGCCTCAGCTCCGGCTTCATCCCGGACATCTTCGGCACCGAGGGCTTCCACACCACCACAATGGTGCTGTGCCTCGCCACCCCGGCGATCCTGATCGCCTTCAGCGTCGCCGCCCGCCTGCGCCGCCATCGCTTCGCCATCGAGCAGGAGCCGCTGGTCCTGTTCCTGCTGAAGAGCGCCGGGCTGTTCGCGGTGGTCGCCTATGTCGGCTGGCTGCTGTCCACCTACAAAGGCCTGCCGAACGTCCTGATCATCATGGCGCTGCTGATCGGCCTCTACGCCTTCGTCACCCGGGACACCACCATCGGCCGGCGCATCTACGCGCTGGGCGGCAACGAGAAGGCCGCCAAGCTGTCGGGCATCGACACCCGCCGCCTGTCCTTCTACACCTTTGTCAACATGGGCGTCCTGGCGGCGCTGGCCGGCCTGATCTTCGCCGCCCGCCTCAACACCGCCACGCCGAAGGCCGGCGTGTCCTTCGAGCTGGACGTGATCGCCGCCTGCTTCATCGGCGGCGCCTCGGCCTCGGGCGGCGTCGGCCGGGTGACCGGTGCGGTGATCGGCGCCTTCATCATGGGCGTGATGAACAACGGCATGTCGATCGTCGGCATCGGCATCGACTGGCAGCAGGTCATCAAGGGTCTGGTGCTGCTCGCCGCCGTTTGCTTCGACGTCTACAACAAGGGCAAGGCCTGACGGCGGGCTCGTGACCGCCGCCGACCTTCCCCGACCGGACATATCGCCATGACGCTCCCCACCCTCGGACTTATCGGTCTGGGAAAGATCGCCCGCGACCAGCACATCCCCGCCATTGCCGCCACCGGCCTGTTCCAGCTCGCCGCCGTGGTCAGCCCGGACGGTGCGACTGTTGACGGCGTGCCGAGCTTCCGCTCCCAATCCGACATGCTGGCGGCCCTGCCCGGCCTCGACGCCGTGGCGCTCTGCACCCCGCCCGCCGTCCGCCACGGCCTGACGGTCGAGGCGCTGCGCGCCGGCAAGCATGTGCTGATCGAGAAGCCGCCCGCCGCCACGTTGTCGGAGCTTCACGATCTGGTGGCGGAGGCGGAGACCGCGCGGCGCACCCTGTTCACCGCCTGGCATTCGCAGTTCAACCCGGCGGTGGAGGAAACCAGGCGCCGGTTGGCGGATACCGACATCCGCAGCGTCGCCATCACCTGGAAGGAGGATGTGCGGCGCTGGCATCCCGGCCAGGACTGGATCTTCGCGGCCGGCGGCTTCGGCGTCTTCGACCCCGGCATCAACGCCCTGTCGATCCTGACCGACATCCTGCCGGCCCCGGTCTTCGTCCGCGCCGCCGACCTGCATGTGCCGGCCAACCGCGACACCCCCATCGCCGCGACGCTGGAGATGGGCGCCGCCCCCGGTTCCCGCATCGGCCGGGTCACCGCCGACTTCGACTTCCTCCAGCAGGGCGAGCAGACCTGGGCGATCGTCATCGAAACGACGGATGGGCGCATTGACCTCACCCATGGCGGCACCCGCCTGTTCGCGGACGGCGCGCCGGTGCTGGCCGAACCCGACACCGAGTACCAGCGCATCTACCGCCACTTCCACCGGCTGGTGACGGACGGGGCGAGCGACGTGGACGGCCGTCCGCTGTCGCTGGTCGCCGACGCCTGCATGGTCGGCCGCTGGCACCGCACCCACTCCTTCGACTGGTAGCAGCCCCCGCGACAGGGCCCCGCTACTGGGCCCCAAAACTGGGAGGTCCCCCCGCATGCCCACCGCAGCCGGCATCAAACTCGGCACCCGCATCGGCCACCGGATCACCGCCGGCAGCGCCGGCATCCTGCTGTTCCTCGCCGCCGTCGCCGGTGTGGGCATCAACGCCCTGTCGGAGACGGAGACGGTGGTGCGGACCTACGGCGATCTGGCCAAGCGATCCAACGATCTTGGACGCCTGCAGGCGCTGATGCTGGAAACGCGCCTGAAAGCCACCGGCTTTCTGCTGAGCGGGCGCGAGGAGGATGCGGAAAGCGTGCGGTCCCTGCTGGACGAGGCCGCCCACATCATCGGCGAGGGCGCCGGGACGATGGGCGACCCGGCGATGGCCAATACGGTCAACGCGATGGCCGAGCAGACCGGCCGCTACCGGGTCGCCTTCTCCGAAGTCCAGGAGATGCAGGCGAAGCGGGACGCCGCCCTGGCCGAGGAGGCCAAGCTGGGGGCGCGGCTGCGCACCATGCTCGACACCATCCTGTCCAACGCCCGCAAGTCCGGGAACGCCGAACTGGTGACCCTCGCCAGCCAGACGATGGAACATGTGCTGTCCGCCCGCTTCGTCGCCATGCGGTTCCAGAAGGAAGGGTCGGCCGGCCTGGCCGCGGCGACGCGCAACGAACTGAAGAATGCCGTCCAGAAATGCGAGGCGATGACGAAGACCGCCGACGCCCCTCCCCTCGCCGCCGCCCTGATCAAGACGCTTGCGGCCTATGGCACCGAATTCGACCGGCTGGTGTCGGCGACGGAAACCCGTGACGGGCTGGTCGGGGACACCCTCGCATCGCTCGGCTCGTCGATCGGCACCCAGGCGCGCGCGCTGACCGACCAGGGCATCGCCACGGAACAGACGTTGCGCACCGGCACGATGGCGCAGCTTGGGGAGCAGCGCCGGACGATGGGGATCGTTTCGGCCGCCGGGCTGATCCTCGGCCTTGCCGCCGCGCTTCTGATCGCCCGCAGCCTGTCGCGACCGGTTGTCGCCATGACCGACGCCATGACCCGGCTGGCCGGCGGCGACCGCTCGGTGACCGTCCCCGGCCTCGACCGCCGCGACGAGATCGGCGGCATGGCCAAGGCGGTGCAGGTCTTCCAGGCCGGCCTGATCGAGGCCGACCGCATGGCCGCCGACAAGGCCGCCGAGCATGAGGCCCGCGTCCGCCGCGGCGAGCGCATCGACCGCCTGACCCGCGAGTTCGAGGGGCTGGTGGACAACACGCTGGGCCGCGTCGCCAGCGCCGCCACCCAGCTCCAGTCCACCGCCCGGACCATCCAGTCGACCACCGACGAGACCAGCCGGCTTGCCGGCGACGCCGTCCGCAGCTCCGGCGAGACCACCGGCAGCGTCGAGACGGTGGCCGCCGCCGCCGAGGAACTGGCCGTCTCCATCGTCGCCATCAGCCAGCATGTCGCCCGCAGCGCCGAGGTGACCGAGCAGGCGGTCGGCATCGCCCGCGTCACCGACGAGACGGTGCGCAGCCTGACCGGCGTCGCCCGCCAGATCGGCGACGTGGTGCAGCTGATCGGCTCCATCGCAGCGCAAACCAACCTGCTGGCGCTGAACGCCACCATCGAGGCGGCGCGGGCCGGCGAGGCGGGCCGCGGCTTCGCCGTGGTGGCGAACGAGGTCAAGAGCCTCGCCGCCCAGACCGCGAAGGCGACCGAGGAGATCGAGGCCCAGATCGCCGCCGTCCAGCGCGTCAGCAGCGAGGCGGCCGGCGCCATCACCGAGATCGTCAAGGTCATCGGCGAGGTCAACGAGGTCTCCGGCACCATCGCCTCCGCCATCGGCGAGCAGCGGGCGGCGACCAGCGAGATCAGCGGCAGCATCCAGCGCGCCGCGCGCGGCACCCAGGATGTCCGCGACAGCATCGCCGGCGTGACCCACGCCTTCCAGGCCACCAGCGACGCCTCGCGTCAGGTCAAGTCCGCCGCCGACGGCCTGTCCGGCGAGGCCGACGACCTGCGCGGCTGCGTGTCGCGCTTCCTGGCCGACATGCGCGCGGCCTGACCCGATCCCGGCCTCGAGCAAGGCCAAAGAGACGCAACCACAACTCCGGCGCCGGGCCTACGGTCCGCGCCCCAACCTGAAACCGGTGTCGATATGTCCGAGACGAAGCCCCCCTTCCCCGCCAATGCCGATGGTTCGGCCCCCGGTTCAGAACGGCGTCTGCGCTCGCGCGCGTGGTTCGACAACCCCGCCAACCCCGACATGACCGCGCTGTACCTTGAGCGCTACCTGAATTTCGGCCTGACGCGCGAGGAGCTGCAATCCGGCGCGCCGATCATCGGCATCGCCCAGACCGGGTCCGACCTCAGCCCCTGCAACCGCCACCATCTGGTGCTGGCCGAACGGCTGCGCGAAGGCATCCGCACCGCCGGCGGCATCGCCATCGAGTTCCCGGTCCACCCGATCCAGGAGACCGGCAAGCGGCCGACCGCCTCCATCGACCGCAACCTGGCCTATCTCGGGCTGGTCGAGGTGCTGCACGGCTATCCGCTCGACGGCGTCGTGCTGACCATCGGCTGCGACAAGACCACGCCGGCCTGCCTGATGGCGGCGGCCACCGTCAACATCCCGGCCATCGCGCTGTCGGTCGGCCCGATGCTGAATGGCTGGTTCCGCGGCGAGCGCACCGGGTCCGGCACCATCGTGTGGAAGGCGCGCCAGATGATGGCGGCCGGCGAGATCGACTATCAGGGCTTCATCGAGCTGGTGGCCTCCTCCGCCCCCTCGACCGGCTACTGCAACACCATGGGCACCGCCTCCACCATGAATTCGCTGGCGGAGGTGCTGGGCATGCAGCTTCCAGGATCTGCCGCGATCCCCGCCCCCTACCGCGAGCGCCAGCAGGCCGCCTATGAGACCGGCAAGCGCATCGTCGAGATGGTGCGCCAGGACATCAAGCCGTCGGACATCCTGACCCGCGACGCCTTCCTCAACGCCATCGTCGTCAATTCGGCCATCGGCGGCTCGACCAACGCGCCGATCCACATCAACGCCATCGCCAAGCACATCGGCGTGCCGCTGACGGTGGACGACTGGCAGACCCACGGGCTGGGCGTGCCGCTGCTGGTCAACCTCCAGCCGGCCGGCGAGTATCTGGGCGAGGACTTCCACCGCGCCGGCGGCGTGCCGGCGGTGGTCGGGCAGCTGATGACCCAGGGCCTGATCCGCGAGGATGCACCCAACGTCAACGGCCGCACCATCGGCGAGAACTGCCGCAACACCGAGATCCTCGACACCCGCGTCATCCACCCGATCGACGACCCGCTGAAGATCAACGCCGGCTTCGTCGTGCTGCGCGGCACCCTGTTCAACGCCGCCATCATGAAGACCAGCGTGATCTCCGACGAGTTCCGCGAGCGCTACCTGTCCAATCCGAAGGATCCGGAAGCCTTCGAGGGCAAGGTCGTCGTCTTCGACGGCCCGGAGGACTACCATCACCGCATCGACGACCCGTCGCTGGGCATCGACGCCTACACCATCCTGGTCATCCGCGGCGCCGGCCCCATCGGCTACCCCGGCGCGGCGGAGGTGGTGAACATGCGTCCGCCCGCCGACCTCATCAAGCAGGGCATCCATTCCCTGCCCTGCATCGGCGACGGCCGCCAGTCCGGCACCTCGGGCTCGCCCTCGATCCTCAACGCCTCGCCGGAGGCGGCGGCCGGCGGCAATCTCGGCCTTCTGCGCTCGGGCGACCGCGTGCGCATCGACCTGCGCCGTGGCAGCGCCGACATCCTGATCTCCGAAGCGGAGCTTGCCGACCGCAAGGTCACGCTGGAGGCCGCCGGCGGCTACCCCGCCCCGCCGTCCCAGACCCCGTGGCAGGAAATCCAGCGCGGCATCGTCGACCAGCTGGACGAGGGCATGGTCCTGAAGCCGGCGGTCAAGTACCAGCGCGTGGCGCAGACGATGGGGATCCCGCGCGACAACCACTGACCCCAAGCCTGTCGAGCCGCACAGCGCCCCCCGCATGGCAGCGGGCGGGCGCCGGTGCGAAACCTTAGAGTGCCGGCCGCTGTTCAATCCGCCTTGGAAGCATCGGAAGAAACCGTGGCGCTGCGGTAGTCGCCGCACGCGATACAAGGCAGCGTCCGGAACCGTTGTCCCCTCTGCCCTGTCCTACGACATTATTCGCACGAAGCCGGGAGCTGTCCGATGACCGAGGCCGATCTTTCCGCCCTTTACCATCGCTACATCGCCTGCCTGAACGACCGGGACTGGCAAAGCCTGGGGACTTTCGTCCATGAAGAGGTCGAGCACAATGGACGGAAATTCGGGCTGTCCGGCTATCGCGAGATGCTGGAGGCTGATGTCCGCGCGATCCCCGATCTGAAATTCAACATCGGCCTTCTGGTCTCGCAGCCTCCCCATATTGCAAGCCGCCTGCTGTTCGATTGCACCCCGAAAGGCGTTCTGTTCGATCTTCCCGTCAATGGCCGGAGGGTTCGGTTCAGCGAGAACGTCTTTTACCGGTTCCGTGACGGCCGCATCGACACCGTATGGTCGGTCATCGACAAGGCGGCCATTGCATCCCAGCTCTAGCAGGACGCGGAATTCCCGGGGGGGCAGCACCATCGGCTTGGCCGGTGGCCCCCCACGCATCCCAGCAATGCCCCACCATTTCGTGTGACTTTTTACGCATGCCCTTGACGTGCGCCTGCCTTTGCCCACATAAGCCCTTACGAAACATTCGATCCCAGTCGTCAGACGGCCGCCGCACGGCGCCTCCGGCAGGGGTCCACACCGGGATCCGCATCGACGAGCGATGCACGCCCGTCCGGCAGCGTCGAATGCCGGCCTAAGTGAGACGTACGACAGAGGCATGACGTTTGATTCAAAGCGGCGCCGGATGGCGCCGAACAACCGCGCACGCAACCGCAACCCGCGTCCGCGTGACGATTTCGACAGCTCCCGCCCGCCGGCCAATCCGGTTCATGGCGGCGGCCCCACCGGCCCGGTTCCGGGCAAGGACGAGATCCTGTTCCTTCCGCTGGGCGGCTGTTCCCGCATCGGCATGAACATGGCGCTCTACGGTCACGCCGGCAAATGGCTGATCGTCGATGCCGGGGTCGCCTTCGTCGGCGACGAGATGCCGGGCATCGACAGCCTGATGGCCGATCCGGCCTTCATCGAAGAGCGGATGCAGGACGTCGTCGGGCTGGTGGTGACCCACGCGCACGAGGACCATATCGGCGCGATCCACCATCTGTGGCCGCGCCTGCGCTGCCCGATCTATGCCAGCCCCTTCGCTTCCCACATCATCCGGGACCGGCTGAAGGAAAAGGGCGCCCACCGCGCCGCCAAGGTGCAGACCTTCGAGATCGGCGACACGCTGACCATCGGTCCCTTCCGGATCGAGACCATCGCCGTCACCCATTCGATCCCCGAACCGATGTCGCTGGCGATCCGCACGGCGGCCGGCACGGTCCTGCACACCGGCGATTGGAAGTTCGATCCCAACCCGCTGGTCGGCCGCAGCACCGATTTCGCCGCGCTGAAGCGCCTGGGCGACGAAGGGCTGCTCGCCATGATGTGCGACAGCACCAACGCCGACGTGCCCGGCTCGACCGGGTCGGAGGCCGACGCCCGCGCCGGCCTGATCGGCGCCTTCGCCAACCGCTCGGGCGCCATCGCGGTGACCGGCTTCGCCTCCAACGTCGCCCGCATGACCGCGGTGGCGGAAGCGGCGGCGGCGGTCGGGCGCAAGGTGGTTCTGGTCGGCCGTTCCATGCTGCGCATGGAAAAGGCGGCGCAGGCCTGCGGCTATCTCGACCATGTGCCGGACTTCATGGATGTCCGCGAGGCCTCCTGGACCCCGCGCGACAACCTCGTCTTCCTGTGCACCGGCAGCCAGGGCGAGGAACGGGCGGCGCTCAGCCGTCTGGCCCGCAACGAGCATCGCGAGCTGTGGCTGGAAGAGGGCGACACCGTCATCTTCTCCGCCCGCATCATCCCCGGCAACGAAGATGCCCTGGCCGAAATCCACGGGCATCTGCGCGGCATGGGCGTCGAGATCGTCACGCCCGCCGAGGCGCCGGTCCATGTCTCCGGCCATCCGAAGCGCGACGATCTCGCCCGCATGTACGGGCTGGTCCGTCCCCGCTTCGCCGTGCCGGTCCATGGCACCATCGAGCATATGGAAGCCCATGCCCGCCTCGCCCGCAGTTGCGGCGTCGAACGCGCGCTGGTTCCGGAGGATGGCGACATCCTGCGCATCGCCAGGGAAGGCACCCGCGTCATCGGCCGCATCGAGCCGAAGCGCCTCGCCAACACCGGGCGCGAGCTGATCTCCTGGATCCCCGCCGAGCTGCCGGCGGAAGAGACGCTCGTCGCGGCGGCCTGATTGCCGCGAAAGCGCTGAACGGACGAAAGCGAACGGGCCCTGTGGAACACTCCACAGGGCCCGTTCGCATTTTACGACACCTGAACCGTCATTCGGCCGGGGTGGCGACCATCGGAACCTCGATGGCGCGGGCCTGGAGCAGTTCCTTCCACTTGCGGAAGGCGGCGATCAGGATGATGAAGCCCAGCACCAGCATGATGATCGAGATGCCGGCGTTGAAGGGGTTGTAGCCCTTGGCCGCCTTGTTCAGATAGACGTTGGCGATCATCCAGTAGCCGGCGACGTTCACCGTGACGAACAGGTAGGCCAGCGGGATCAGGCAGGTCAGCATGTAGATCCGCTTCTGGGCCAGCCGCAGGATGATGGTGGCGCCGATGATCAGGCCGACCGAGGCCATCAGCTGGTTCGACACGCCGAACAGGGCCCAGACCGAGTTGATGTCGCCCGAGGTCAGCAGATACCCCCAGGCCACGCAGGCGATGACGCTGGCGACGATCGAACCGGGGACCCAGTCCAGCCGCTTCATCGGGGCATAGACGTCGCCCAGCAGGTCCTGGATCAGGTAACGGGCGACGCGGGTGCCGCTGTCCACCGCGGTCAGGATGAACACCGCCTCGAACATCACGACGAACTGGAAGAAGTAGGAGGCGAGGCTGTTGAACCACGGCACACGGGTGAAGATTTCGGTCATGCCGACCGCCAGGGTCACCGCACCGCCGGTCCGGCCGTAGAGGTCGAGGCCGATGTCCTGGCTCAGCCGCGGCAGGTCGACGACGGTCATGCCCAGGGCCTTGAAGGCGGCCGGTGCGGAGTTGATGGCGAAGTAATCGGCCGGATGCAGGGCGGTGGCGGCGATCAGCGCCATGACGCCGACCAGGCATTCCGCCAGCATGCCGCCGAAGGCCACGGGACGGATGTCGCTCCACTTGTCGATCAGCTTGGGCGTGGTGCCCGACCCGATGAAGGCATGGAAGCCGGAGATGGCGCCGCAGGCGATGGTGATCGAGATGAAGGGCCAGACCGGGCCGTTCAGCACCGGGCCGCCGCCATGGATGAAGTCGGTCAGGGCGGGGAAGCGGATTTCCGGGTTGATGAAGACGACGCCGACGACCAGCGCGCCGAACACGCCGACCTTCATGAAGCTGGACAGATAGCCGCGCGGGGTCAGCAGCAGCCAGACCGGCAGCGCCGTGGCGAAGAAAGCATAGACCGGCAGGATGACGGCGACCGTCTCGGCATGCAGCGTCAGCCATTCGCCCAGCAGCGTGCCCTGGATGTAGGGGCCGGCGAAGACCGAGGCGGCGATGGCGGCGATGCCGACCTGGGTGGCGCCCTTGGACGAGCCGGTGATCTTCTCGTAGAGGCCGAGCGCGATGGCGATGGGGATCGTCATGAACACCGCGAAGGTGCCCCAGGCGTTGCGTTCCAGCGCATGGACGACGACCATCGACAGGCCGGCCATGGTGATGGTGATGATGAACAGCATCGCCAGACCGGTGCACCAGCCGGCCACCGGGCCGAGTTCGGCCTTGGCGACTTCGGACAGCGACTGTCCCTTGTGCTTCATCGAGGCGAACAGCACGACGGTGTCATGCACCGCGCCGCCGACGACGCAGCCGATCAGCAGCCACAGGAAGCTCGGCAGGTAGCCGAACTGGGCGGCCAGCACCGGACCGACCAGCGGGCCGGCGGCGGCGATGGCGGCGAAGTGCTGACCCGCATTCACCCATTTCTTGGTGGGCACATAGTTCTTGCCGTCCGCCAGGATGTGGGACGGGGTGACTTCCGAATCGTCGGCACGGAGAACCTTGCGCACGAAGAACACGCCGTAGAAGCGGTAGCAGAGCGCAAGAATGCAGAGTGTCGCGATCACAAATGTTAAGGCGTGATCCATGACGGCTCTCCTGAAAAGGATATGCCGCCGGTGTAATCTCGCCGCCTGCTCCTGTGGGGTGGAATGCCGCGAGCGGCAGCCGGGACGTGCCGAGCGGCAGCCGGCAGGGGGCGAGCGGCGGCACCCAAGTCCATGTCAAATGCCACCGCCCCGCTTATGCTCACTTGCCGCCGGTGACGTCGAGGAAGGTGCCGGTGATGAAGGAGGCTTCGGCGCTCGCCAGCCACAGGATCGCCCGCGCGACCTCCTCGGGCTGGCCGCCCCGCCCCATCGGGATCGAGTCCTTGACCCGGTCCACCCGTCCCGGCTCCCCGCCGCTGGCGTGCATGTCGGTGTAGATGTGGCCGGGGCGGATGCAGTTGACGCGGATGCCGTCCCGCGCGACCTCCTTGGAGAAGCCGATGGTGAAAGTCTCCAGCGCGCCTTTGGAGGCGGCATAGTCGACATATTCGTTCGGGCTGCCGAGCCGGGCCGATGCCGACGAGATGTTGACGATCACGCCGCCCGGCCCGTTGTGGCGATGCGACATGCGCTTGGCCGCCTGCTGCGCGCAGAGGATCGGGCCGATGGCATTGACCGCGAAGATGCGCTGCATCCGCTCGAAGCCAAGATCCTCGGTCCGGCACTGGCGCGCCAGCACCGCGGCGTTGTTGACCAGGACGTCGATGCGGCCGAATTCGCGGTCGATTGCCTCGAACAGCGCGGCGACCTGCGCCGGATCGGCGCTGTCGGCGCGCACCGCCAAGGCCCGGCGCCCCTGGGCCTCGACATCCGCCACCACGGCATGGGCGGCGGTCTCGTCGGAAACGAAGCTGATCGCGACGTCGTAGCCCTGGGCGGCGGCGAGCCTCGCGGTCGCGGCCCCCATGCCGCGCCCGCCGCCCGTTATCAGGATCAGCGGCGCTTGAGAGACGGTGGTCATTGGGAAGGATCTCCTTATGGCGGTGATGCGGTCAGGCGGAGCGCGGCAGGCCGGGCTTGCCATGCGGTTCCGCGGCGGAGGCGTTCAGATGGGGCCTCAGCATCAGGACGAGCGGAACGATCAGGGCGGCGGTCGCCGCCGAGGCCAGCACGCCGGTCGTCTGGCTGCTGTGGTCGGCGATGGCGCCGTAGAGGATCGGGGCCAGCCCGCCGGAGCCGATGACGCTGGTGTAGAAGACCGCGAAGGCCCGGCCGGTGTCGCCGTTGGACAGCTCCGGCACGGTGCCGTAGAGCACCGAGGAGGTGCCGTTGAGCACGATGCCGAGCAGCGGCAGCAGGATGAGGGTCGGCGTCAGCGAGGTGAACAGCGTCGCCGCGATCAGCAGGGCCGTGGCGGCTTCGGTCACCATGACGCTGCCGACCACCCCCAGCCGCTCGCCAAGCAGGCTGCATGTCGCCTTTCCCAGCGCGCCGCCGATGAACAGCAGGGCCAGCCCCAGCCCGACCGTCGCCGAGTCCCCGCCCTGGCCATGGATGAGGAAGGGCAGGAAGAGCAGATAGCCCATGCGGGTCGCGGTATCGAGCGCGCCGATCGCCGTCAGGATGCCGAAGCCGCCGCGGCCGCGGCCGGCCGCCTTCGTCTTGGCGGCCCTGGTGATGGGAACCGCCGGCAACAGCGGCAGCAGGGCGACCGACAGGACGAGTCCGATGGCCGCCATCATCCCCAGCACCGGCTGCCAGCCGACGGTCGGCAGCAGCACGGCGACGAGCGCCGGCAGAGCCGCTTTCCCGAGATCGCCCGAGAAATTGTAGATGCCGAGCGGATGGCGCGATGCCGCGCCGTAGCTGACGGTGACGAGCATCGAGCCGCAGGGGTGCTGGATGCTCGATCCGATGCCGGCGACGACGAGGCCGACGCACAGGCCCGGCAGGCCAAGCGGCAACGCCATGATCAGCAGGCCCGCCGCCGCAAGGAGTGTCGACAGGATCAACGCCGCCCGCGGCGACAGGCCGCGAAGGACGCGGTCGGCCGGGATTTGCAGTCCCCCCATCGTCCCGGAGTAAAGGGCACGGATGACGGCAAGCATCGCATAGGACAGGCCGAACTGCGCCTGCCACACCGGCAGGAAGACATAGAGGGCGTCGGTGTAGCCGTCATGCACCGCATGGGCAAGACACGCGCCCGTCAGGCTTTTCTTCTTCTCCGTCCACCACTGTCTCGGATTCATCTTTACTGGCTTTCCCGGCGGCGCCACAGGCATTGCCCGGCTGGTCTGAATGGGCAGGCAGGGTATACCCGTGACGATTCATCGACTAGTATGGTTTGAATCACGGATAGCGTTCGTTTTCCTCACGGGTTTTCCCAAGGATCGCTCATGCGCCGCCTTCCCCCGCTGAACGCCCTGCGCATCTTCGAGGTCGCGGCCCGCACCGGCAGCTATGCCGAAGCCGGGGCCGAACTCGGTCTCACCCATGGCGCGGTGAGCCGGCAGATCGCCGCGCTGGAAAGCTGGCTCGGGCAGAGGCTGTTCACCAAGGAGGGGCGCCGCATGGTGGCGACGCCGATGGCGCGGATTTTCGCGTCCGAGGTCGGGCTGTCCTTCGACCGGCTGGCCGTCGCGGCGGAAGCCTGCGGCCGGCCCGACGCGCGGCGCATCCTGCGGGTCAGCGCCCCGACCAGCTTCGCGATGCGCTGGCTGATCCCGCGGCTCGGCCGCTACCATGCCGGCCATCCGCAGGTCGAGGTGGCGGTCACCACGGTGTCGACCGTACTGGAGGAATTGCGCGGCGGCGTCGACGTGGCGATCCGGCGCGGTGCCGCACGGGAGCATGTCTGGCCCCAGCACCGCGTCGTTCCGGTGCTGGACGATGTGGATACGCTGATCATGAGCCCGGCGCTGTTCGCGCGGCGGCCGATCCGCAAGCCCGCCGACATCGAGGGCCACACCCTGCTGGCAAGCGAAACCCGTCCGGGCGATTGGACCGGCTGGCTCGAGGCGGCGGGGCTCCAGCATCTTGCCGGTCATCCCCGCCAGATATTCGACCACTTCTTCGTCACCCGTCAGGCGGTGGAGGACGGGCTCGGCATCGGGATCGGCCCGCTGCCGATGCTGGACATCGACATCGTCAACGGAAAGCTGATGACGCCGCTGCCGGAGATTCGGGTTCCGAGGACGGGCTACGTGGCGCTCGTTCCACCGCAGGCCGATGCGGGAAAGCTGGTCGCCGGCTTCGTCGACTGGCTGGTCGGCGAGGCGCAGGGAGCGGTGTGAGGGCAAGCCGCCGGAATGCCCCCGGCGGCATGGCCGCAAAACCGCTCAGGTCCCGGAATGCGCCGCTCGCGCCGCCGGAGCGCCGCTCGCCGGAAAGCGGTCCCGCGCGTGCGGCGATGGCGCTAGGGTGGGACGTCCCACAACGCCGCGCCGGCTTTCGCCAGAGATCTCCGATGACCGAGTCCTGCCCCCGCACACCCCTGCGCAAGGCGCTTGCCAACCTGCGCCGCCTGTTCAACGACGACAGCTACGACCGCTACCGCGAGGCCCAGGCCCGCCTTGCCCCGGACGAGCCGCCGCTCGACCCGCGGTCGTTCAAGGCACGGCAGATCCTGATGACTCTGGGACGGGGCTGTTGCGGCCGGTAGCCGGCTCGCCCAGACCGGGGCCGGGACTGGGGCTAGGGCTAGGACTGGGGCCGGCCTCGGGCTTTAGGCCGGGGAGCCGCGCCCGGCTGCCGCTGCGTTCCGAATAGGCGCGGGTCAGTTCCGCCCCGAACAGGAAGATGACCGCCGAATAATAGACCCACAGCAGGATCAGAACGAAGGATCCCGCCGCGCCATAGACCGACACCACGCCGCTGGTGGCGATGTAGAAGCCGATCATGAATTTGCCGACCGCGAACAGGAAGGCGTTGACCGCCGCCCCCAGCCAGACGTCGGCCCAGCGGATGTAGGCGTCGGGCAGGATGCGGTAGATCAACGCGAACAGGCCGGTCAGCACCGTCCAGGACACCAGCACGTCGAACAGCCAGAGCAGCGACGGCATCGCCGGCATATAGGCCGAGGCCCAGCGGCCGGCCGCCGCCAGACCGGCGCTGACCACCAGCGAGACGATCAGCAGGAAGCCGATGGCGCCGATCAGCGCCAGCGCCTTCAGCCGCACCCGCACCAGCCAGGTTATGGTCGATTCCTGGGGGGCCGCCACCCGCCAGATGCGGTTCAGCCCGGCCTGAAGCTCGACGAAGACGGTGGTGGCGCCGACCAGGATGGTGCCGATGCCGATGACGCTGGCGACGATGCCGGTCTCCTTCGCACCGGCCCGCGCGATCAGGTCCTGCAAGGTTTCGCCGGCATCGTGCCCGACCAGTGTCGTCAGCTGATCGACCAGCGCGCCGCGCGCCGCCTCGTCGCCGAACACCAGCCCGGCCAGCGCGATCACCAGGATCGCCAGAGGCGCCAGCGAAAAGATGGTGTAGAAGGCGATGGACGCCGCCATGCTCATCGCGTCGTCGTTCATCCAGCCATAGGCCGCATCGACGACGATCGCCCATCCCCTTCGCACGCTTCCCATCGCCCCCTCCCATCCTGCACCGTCTCCCCCGGTAACACCGGCGGCGGCCATTCAGTCATGGTCGGGGGTTCAAAGGCGCCCATGACGGGACGGAATCCCCGTCGGCCGGCTGGGTGGGCGGCGGGACGGTGTAGGACCGGCGTCAGGACAGTGCGGCGAAACTGATCCAGATTGGACTTTGCACGGCGCAGAGCGGCGGCGACACCGGGGCCGCCCGCCGCCCCGTCAGGCCCGGACGATGTTGTTCAGAAAATCGCGGCGTTCAGGTTTTTCTCGAAATTCTTCAGAAAGGCCGACACCTCTTCCGCGGCCTTCTTGTCCTGCCAAGCCGATAAGGACTTGATGTTCTTTGCAATGTCGGGCCTGATGTCCATCTCGGTCTTGCGATTCAGCACTGTGTTCGCGGCTCCCTGCTTGGCGGCATAGCCGTCGAATTTCCTGGCCTCGTCGGCCAGCTTTTTGAGCAGCGGGATCATCTTCGAATCGTCGAGGATAATGGCGTGCAGAGCCTTGTTCTTGCCCTTGCTGTCCTTCCACATTTCCGCCCACTCTTTCCCGAGCAGCTTCGGATCCACTTCGTCCGATTCGTGGGTGATGCATCTGCAAAAGTCATCAAGGGTATCGAGACCCTCCTCTTTTTCCTTTTTGGTGGCGATCAGCCTGGCTTTCAGTTTCTTGCCCAAAGCCGCCGCCTGGACCAAAACCTGCGACTTTATGGATTCGACGACCTTGCTCTGGTCCGACATCATCTTGGTGTAGGTCTTGTATTCGTCGAAGAGTCCATCGAGATCCTTCGACACGACAGCAAACTTGTTGCTGAATTTGTACTTCACCAAGTATTCGCGATGCTTTTTGGTGAGACCATCCCATTCACGCAGGAGATCCGAAACTTTCTTTGCCATTTCCATCACCGCCGAAAAACAAGAAGGCTGACGGAAAAGGAAATATCCCTTTTTCCTGTCATTCCGAAGCGATGGTATCCTTGTCAGGTTTTCAGACAAACAGCGGACCCGTCCAAAATGGGGGTTCCGCACCTCCAGCGTTCCATATCGCCTTGGTTCACTCTTGGGATGAAATTGCCGATGCAAGCGGGCGCCGGCTTCACCCCATTCCCAGCCTCTCCTTGAGCGCCCCCAGGAAGCGCCGGCTGACCGGCACCGCATGGCCGCCGGTGGTCTGGATTTCCGCCAGACCGCCGTCGGCGAAGCGGATCTCCCGGATGCGGTCCGGGTTGACCAGATGCTGGCGGTGGCAGCGGAACAGCGGGCTCTTCTCCTGGATGGTGTGGAGCGTCAGTTCGGTGAAGCGCTCCTGCCCGTCCTCCCCCACCACATAGACACCGGCCGGGCGGGAGACGACATACTCGACATCGGCCAGCTTCATCAGGGTGATGCGGTTGACGCCGGTGCAGGGGATATGGCGCAGCTCCGCCGCCCCCGGCAGGACCGACAGCTCCTGCGGCGCATGCTGGCGGCGCAGCCGCTGCAACGTCTTCGCCAGCCGCGCCGGATCGGCCGGCTTCAGCAGATAGTCGAAGGCGTGCTCCTCGAAGGCCTGGACGGCATACTCGTCGTGCGCGGTCAGGAAGACGATGCGCGGCATCCGCTCCGGGTCCAGCATGCTCAGCATCTCCAGCCCGCTGACCCGCGGCATCTGGATGTCGAGGAAGACCACGTCGGGCGCCTGCCGGTTGATGGCGCCGATGGCCTCGATGGCGTTGGCGCATTCGCCGACGATGCGGATGTCGGAGGATTCCTCCAGCAGGCGGCGCAGTTCCTCGCGCGCCAGCGGCTCGTCGTCGACGATCAGGACAGTCATGGCAGAGGGCATTGCGGGAGCCGTCATGCGGGCACGGTTTCCTCAAGGGGCAGGCGCAGGGTGACGCGGGTGAAGGCATCCGGCTCGCAGGCGACCGACACGCCGTACGCCTCACCGTAGCGGTTGCGGACGCGGCGGTCGACGATGGTCATCCCCAGCCCGTCGCCGCCCGGCTTGGCCTCATAGAGCCCGGCATTGTCCTCCACCGCCAGCAGCAGGTCGCCGCCGTCGCGCCGCGCCGCGATGCGCACCCGGCCGTCGCCGAGAAGCTGCGCCGTGCCGTGCTTGATCGCGTTCTCCACCAGCGGCTGGAGCGAGAAGGCCGGCAGCCGGGCGTGGCGCAGCTCGTCCGGCACCGCGATCTCCACCGCCAGCCGCCCGGTGAAGCGGGCCAGCTCGATCTGGAGATAGGCGCTGACATGCTCGACCTCGTCGGCCAGCGTCGCCATCTGGCTGGGGCGCTTCAGGTTCTTGCGGAAGAAGGTCGACAGGTTCTGCACCAGTTGCCGCGCCCGCTCCGGATCGTTGCGGATGACGGCGGAGATGGTGTTGAGGGCGTTGAACAGGAAATGCGGGTTCACCTGCGCATGCAGCAGCTTGATCTCCGACTGCGCCAGCAGCGCCTTCTGCTGTTCGTAGCGGCCGGCCAGGATCTGGTTGGACAGCAGCCGCGCCACGCCCTCCCCCAGCGTGCGGTTGATGGTGGAGAAGATCTTGGTCTTCGGCTCGTACAGCTTGATGGTGCCGATCACCCCGCCATCCTCCCCCACCAGCGGGATGACCAGCGCCGCCCCCAGCCGGCAGGACGGGCTGATCGAGCAGCGATAGGCCACCTCGTTGCCGTCGGCATAGATCACCTGGTTGCTGGCGATGGCCTGATGGGTCTGCGGCGAGCTGATCGGCGTGCCCGGCAGATGGTGGTCGTCGCCCATGCCGATGAAGGCCAGCAGCTTTTCCCGGTCGGTGATGGCGACGGCGCCGACGCCGGTCTCCTCGAAGATGATGCGGGCGACGCGGGTGCTGTTCTCGCTGTTGAAGCCGCCGCGCAGCACCCCGTCGCAGCGCGCGGCGATCTTCAGCGCCTTGGCGGAAAAGGCGCTGGACTGCTTCTCGTCCAGCACCCGGCGCTCCAGCAGGATGCGCATGAACAGCGCCGCACCCAGCGTGTTGGCGACGATCATCGGCGCCGCCACCACCTCCACCAGATGCAGCGCCGCCTCGAACGGCCGGGCCACCGCCAGGATGATCAGCATCTGCACCACCTCCGCCACGAAGGTGACGGCACCGACGCGCAGCGGGTTGAACAGCGGCTCGATCCGGCCGTGGCGCACCATGTGGCGATGGACCAGCCCGCCGATCAGCCCCTCCGCCATGGTGGAGATGGCGCAGGCCAGCGCCGACATGCCGCCTAGCGAGTAGCGGTGCATCCCGCCGGTCAGCCCGACCGCCAGCCCCACCGACGGCCCACCGAAGATGCCGCCCAGCACCGCCCCGATGGCGCGGGTGTTGGCGATGCTGTCGTCGATGTGCAGGCCGAAATAGGTGCCCATGATGCAGAAGATCGAGAAGATCACGTAGCAGGCCAGCTTGTGCGGCCAGCGCACCGTCACATGGGTCAGCGGCAGGAACAGCGGCGTCCGGCTCAGCAGATAGGCGATCACCAGATAGACGCACATCTGCTGGAGCAGCGAGAGGACCAGGGTGAAGGGTTCGACAGGCATGGCGGTTTTCCCGGCGGCGGCCCCAAAATAAGGCCACAAGGGGTGGGCGGCCTTATCCGCGCCATCCTACACCGGCAGGGCGCGCCCGCCGATGGGACATCCTTGCATCCCTACCCCCGACGTCCGCACTCACCGCCGCCGCGGAACCGGGTGCAGCAGCGCCAGTTCCGGGGTCACCGACTGCCGCATCGCTGCGTCCCAGTCGCTCATGGTGACGAAGCGCAGGCCCCGCCTCTCCCCTTCCTCCAGGATCGCCGGCAGCGCCGCGACGGTCGCCGCCTTGGTGCTGTGCATCAGCACGACGGCGCCGGGCGCCAGCCGCTCGACGATGCGGTGGCGGATGATATCGGGGCCGGTGTCCTTCCAGTCCTGGCTGTCGGCGGTCCACAGCACCGTCGCCATACCATGGTGTCGCGCCAGTGCCGTCAGCGCATCGTCCACGTCGCCATAGGGCGGCCGGAACCATGTCGCCGTCACCCCGACCGACGCCAGCGCCTTTTCCGCCTGCGCCAGATTCCATTCGCGCTCGGCCGGCTTCAGGTCGGTGGTCATCGGGTGGGTCTGGGTGTGGCTGCCGACTTCGTTGCCGGAGGTGGCGACCATCCTGGCGATGTCGCGATGCTCCGGGATCTTGGCGCCGATGTAGAAGAAGGTCGCCTTCGCCCCATGCGCCCGCAGGATGTCGAGGATGTGGGGGTCATGCCCATCCGGCCCGTCGTCGATGGTCAGCGCCACAACCCTGGCCGATGGCAGCGTCAGATCGACCTGGGCGAGGTCGATGTCCGATCCGGGGATCAGATGCTGGGTCACGAAGGGCGCCGCCCCATGGGTGGCGGCATAGCTGCGCTGGCCGGACATGGCCGAGGCAGGCAGGCACAGCAGGGCTGCCGCCAGCCCGAACGGCAGGACGGCACGGCGGAACGGGGTCATCATCGCGGTGGCACTTGGGCAAAGGTCGGGGCAAAGGTCGGAGCCGGCCCCCTCTGTTCGAAAGGGGTAGGGCCGGCGGAAGACCTGAGCTTTGCGCCCGCCCACCGCGATGGACAAGCGATTTATTGCGGACCTTGCGGGGACGGGGGCGGACGGCCGACCGGCCCCCGCCCCCGCACAGACGCCGTTACAGCTTGGCCCGCAGGGTCAGCAGCACGGTGCGCGGCTCGCCATAGATGTTGCCCGACTGCACGTTGTTGATGCGCTGGTAATAGGTGCGGTCGAACAGGTTCTTGACATTCACCGCCGCCGTCACCTTCTCGGTCACGTCATAGGCGACGCGGGCGTCTACCGTCGCATAGCCGCCCTGGGTCAGGCGGGCGCCGCCCAGCGACGGGAACTCGTTGTACATCGAGGTCTGGGCGTTGATGCCGCCGCCGACGCTCAGCCGGTCGTCGATGCTCTCGGGCAGGCGGTAGTTGGTCCACAGCTTGAACTGGTGCATCGGCGCGATGGCGGTGAAGGCGCTGCCGGAGTTGGCGCTGCTGTCCAGGCTCTTGGCGCGGGTGAAGGTGTAGCCGGCATAGGCGTCCCAGCCCGGCAGGATCTCGCCGGAGACGTCCAGCTCGAAGCCGCGGCTCTGCGCCTTGCCGCCGGAGATGTAGATCGACTGGTTGGGATAGCGCGGATCGGCCTGCGGCCGGTTCTCCTCCTCGATGTGGAAGACCGACGCGGTGGCGTGCAGCCGCCCGCCGAAGTAGTCGGCCTTGACGCCGGCCTCGTACTGCCGGCCCTTCAGCGGCTCCAGCACCTTGCCGGACGCATCGACGAAGGATTGCGGCTGGTACATCTGCGTCACGCTGGTGTAGAGCGCGTAGGTGGAATTGACCTCATAGACGAGGCCGGCATAGGGCGTGACCTTGCCGCGCACGGACGCGCTGCTTTCCGCGGTGCCGGCCAGCGCGTCGGCATCGACCTTGGTCTGCCACCAGTTCATCCGCCCGCCGACGATCAGCTTCAGCGGATCGGCCAGCTTCAGGCGCAGGACGCCGTAGGTGCCCCAGCTGTCGGTGGTGGTCTTGGTGTCCCGCTGCCAGTTCCGCCAGGCCGGTTCGGGGGCGGAGGCGTTGGGGGCGAAGATGTTCTGCGTCACCGACCAGCTGCCGACCGGGTTGGCCGCGCGGTGGCGGAAGGTCCAGCGCTCGTAATTGGCGCCGACCGCCGCCTCGTGGGTCTGGCCGAACAGCCCGAAATTGCCGCTGGCCGACAGGTCTGCGCCGATCTGGTCCTGGTCGTAGCGGAGCTTCTGGGCGTAGAGCGTCGTCCGGTTCACCCCCGGCGTGACCGGGGAGTAGGCATAGGCCATCTTCCGGTCCATCTCATTGTCGATGTAGTGGGTGGCGAGCTTCACCGCCCAGCCATTGTCGAACCGGTGCTCCAGGTCGGCGAAGCCGCCCTTGCTGGTGAAGATGTCGCGGTTCCATTCCTCGCCCAGCGAGGTCGAGCGGTCGACGTCGAGCAGCCGGAACTGCGGCTGTCCGTTCACCACCGTGGCATAGCCCGGCAGGTTCCAGGCGCCCTTGTAGCTCATGCGCTGATACCAGGCGCCGGCCGTCAGCGTGGTGTCGGGCGTCAGGTCGGCGGCGATGCTGCCATAGCCGACCGCCCGGTCCTGCTCTGTCCAGTCCTGGAAGCCGTTGCGGTCCTGATAGGCGCCGACGAAGCGTCCGCGCAGGCTGCCGGACTGGTTCAGCGGCCCGGTGATGTCGCCTTCGCCACGGTAGTTGGCATAGGAGCCGGCGGTCAGCTCGCCATAGCCTTCCAGCGTCTTCTTCGGCGTCTTGCGGACCAGATTGATCGCACCGCCGGGGCCGCCCATACCGTTCAGCAGCCCGGCGGGGCCCTTCAGCACCTCCACCCGCTCATACATCGCCAGATCGGGCGAGGCGAAGATGCGGCTGTCCAGCGTGGTCGGCACGCCGTCGAACTGCAGGTTCGTCATCTCGAAGCCGCGCGAATAGAATTGCAGGCGGTTGCCGTCGATCGGCTCCACCGTGACGCCCGGCGTCTGCTTCATCGCGTCTTCGAGCGTGATGAGTTTCTGCTCCTCGATGCGCTCGCGCGGCACCGTGGTGACGGTCTGCGGCACCTCGCGCGGGGCGAGCGGCAGCTTGGAGCCGACGGTGGTCGGCGGGTTGGCGTCGCGCTGGCGGTCGGCGCCGACGTCGATGGTCGGCAGCGTCATCGCCCCCGATGACATCGCCCCCGACGGGGCGGCGTCTCCCGTGTTCGTCGTCGCCTGCGCCAAGGCCAGGGCCGGCAGCAGCAGGGCCGCCGCCGCAACCGACGCCAGCAGGCGGACGCGCCCCCTGTTCTGTCTCCCAAGGCGTCCGGGCTGCCTGTTAATCGTCATTCCGATGATCCCCCATTCGTCACTGTGCCGATGTCAATTCACGGATTTGTTGGCTGCTTTATTGGCTGCGGCCCCGGCCGGTCTCCCCGGTCAGGGCCAGCGGGATGCGCACCTGCAAGACCGCGTCGCGCTTTCCTGCGTAGTGAGATTGATTCTTATTTGCAAGATGATTTGCGGTGAGCCAGCGTTCGGTCTGGCTGAACGGCGACGCCACCGATACCCGCGTGATGTATGGCGTCTCCGCCCCTGCCCTGCCGCGTGCCCAACTTGGAGCCGGCACCCTCTGCGGTTGCTGTCCGCCCGTCGGCCGGCGGCAGTGGCGCACCGCCATTATGCGAAAGATTCTTACTTGTGGCGAAGGCGTTCCCCTGCCCGCCCCTCTCCGTCAGATGCGGGTCACGCTGGATCCGGTGCCTGCCGACCGGCTGGATGGGCGATGTGGGACGTCCCACATCGTCCCCCTACCGCCGCCCGCCAAGCTCCCGCACCAGATCCACCAGCGCCCGCAACCCCGGCGGCAGATGGCGTCGGCCTGAGTAGTAAAGACACAAGCCCGGAAACGGCTGCGTCCAGTCCTCCAGCACGCGCAGCAGGCGCCCGGCGGCGATGTCGTCGGCGACATGCCATTCCGCCAGATAGCCGAGCCCGAGCCCGCCGCGCACCGCGTCGAGCATCAGGTCGGCATCGTCCAGGATCAGCGGCCCGGTGCCGTCGATGGCGACCGTTTCGCCATGCCGCTCGAACTCCCAGCGATAGAGGGCTCCGCTCGGCAGGCGGCTGCGGATGCAGCGGTGCCCGGCGAGGTCGGCCGGGGTCTCCGGTGGGGTGAGACCGGCGAAATAGTCCGGCGTGCCGACGACCGCGAAGCGCAGGTCGGGGCCGAGCGGGATGGCGATCATGTCCTGTGGCACCTGCTCCGCCAGCCGCACCCCGGCATCGAAGCCCTCCAGCACGATGTCGACCAGCTTCCCCTCGGTGACGATGTCGACGGTCATCTCAGGGTAGCGGCGCAGATAGTCCAGGATGACCGGCTTCATGATCATCCGTGCCGCCCCGGCCGAGCTGTTGATGCGCAGCGTTCCGGCGGGCGCCAGCCGATGGTCGGACAGCCGGTCGATGGCGGCGCGGATGTCGCGCAGGGCAGGGGCAGTGTCGGCGACGAACTGCTCGCCCGCCTGGGTCAGCGCCACGCTGCGCGTCGTGCGGTGGAACAGCCGCACCCCCAGCCGCTCCTCCAGCGCCGCGATGGCATGGCTGAGCGCCGAGCGCGACATTCCCAGCTCGGCCGCCGCGGCGCGGAAACCGCGATGCCGGGCAACCGCCTGCACCGCTTCCAGCTCCGCCAGTCCGGTCACACTCATTGTCCCGATCCGTTCACCGATGCATGCGGAATTGTCCACCTTATCACCCGGCGGCGGCTGTGCCACCTGAATGGCCGACACCCATTCACCGTTCCGGGAGAGCCCGATGCACCAGATCGACAGCATCTATATCGACGGCCGCTTCGTCACCCCGCATGGGACGGAGCTGTTCGACCTGCACAACCCGGCGACCGGCGTCGTCACCGGCCGCGTCCGCCTTGCCGACGAGGAGGACGCGCATGCCGCCATCGCCGCCGCCAAGCGCGCCTTCCCCGCCTTCTCCCGGACGGCCAAGGCGGAGCGCATCGCCCTGCTGCACCGGCTGGGCGATGCCGTGGCCGCCCGGCGCGACGAGCTGCTCGACGCCGTGATCGAGGAGTATGGCGCCCCGGCCTCGCGCGCCAGCTTCATGGTCGATCACCCGGTGAATGCCTTCCGCGAGACCGCCGCGCTGCTGGCCGATTACCCCTTCGTCCGCCGCATGGGCACGGCCGAGGTCAGCATGGAGCCGCTCGGCGTCGCCGGGCTGATCACGCCGTGGAACAGCAATGCCGGCTTCATCTGCGGCAAGCTCGCCACCGCACTCGCCGCCGGCTGCACCGCGGTGATCAAGCCCAGCGAGATGAGCGCCCGCCAGACGCGGATCGTCACCGAGGCGCTGCATGCCGCCGATCTGCCGCCCGGCCTGGTCAACATCGTGACCGGCCGCGGCGACCGGGTGGGGGCGGCGATCTCCAGCCATGCGGATGTCGCCAAGATCTCCTTCACCGGCTCCACCGCCACCGGCAAGGCGATCCTGCGCGCGGCGGCCGACAGCTTGAAGCGGGTCACGCTGGAGCTGGGCGGCAAGTCGCCGACGATCATCCTCGACGACGCCGACCTGTCGCGGGCGATCCCGCTGGCGGTCAGTGCCGCCTTCATGAACAGCGGTCAGGCCTGCATCGCCGGCACCCGCCTGCTGGCTCCGCGCAGCCGCCTCGCCGAGATCGAGGCGCTGACCAAGGCGGCGGTGGAGGCGGTGCGTACCGGCGACCCACGCGATCCGGCAACCACCGTCGGTCCGATGGTCAGCCGGACCCAGTGGGAGCGGGTGCAGCGCTACATCCGCATCGGGGTGGAGGAGGGCGCCGTCCTGCTGGCCGGCGGGGAAGGGCGGCCGGAGGGGCAGCCGGAGTTTTCCGGCGCCTGGTTCGTGCGGCCGACCCTGTTCACCGGCGTCCGCAACGAAATGACCATCGCACGCGAGGAGATCTTCGGTCCCGTCCTCTCCATCATCCCCTACGGCGACGAGGAGGAGGCGGTCGCCATCGCCAACGACACAATCTACGGCCTCCAGGCCTATGTGCTGGCGGGCGACACCGCCCGTGCCCGCCGGGTCGCCGACCGCATCGTCGCCGGCCGCGTGCTGATCAACAGCCTTGCCCACGATCCGAAGGCGCCCTTCGGCGGCTTCAAGCAATCGGGCATCGGCCGCGAATATGGCAGCTTCGGCCTTGACGCCTTCCTGGAGCCGAAATCGCTGCTGGGGGAGGGCGTTTAGCCGTCCCCGTCCAGAATGGCGTCGATCTCGGCCCGCAGCCGGACCAGCCGGTCGCGGTTGCCGGCGTCGAGATGGCGGCGCTGCTCGCGCACCACCGCCACGTCGCGCAGGATGCGCTTCACGCTGGCCTGCAAGGCGCGCACCGCCTCCTTCGCATCCGGCTCCTGCGCCGGCGTATCGTCCGCGGCGCCGCCGGCAACACCGCCTTGGGCATGGTCGCGCTTGGCCTGCCGCACCGCCTTGACGCTGGCGCCCTCCTTGGCCCGCTTCCACAGCCCGGCCTGCACCCCGGCGGGCGCGGCGGCAATCTCGATCATCACGGAGCGGGAGACATGGGCGAACCCGGTCGCATACTCCTCCCGGATCTCCTCGGGCAGCCCCATGATCGCCAGCAGCTTGGTCACGTCGGTGCGGTCGCGCCCGACGACGGCGGCCAGCTCGTCATGGGTGTAGCCGTGCTTGTCGATCAACCGGGCGAGCGCCGCGGCATATTCCACCGCGTTCAAATCGACGCGCTGGACATTGTCGATCAGCCCGATCTCGTCCGGATCGCCGGAGGTCAGGATGGCGAAGACCGTCTTGCGCCCCAGCATCTCATGCGCACGAACCCGCCGCTCGCCGCCGATCAGCAGATACTCGCCCTGGGGCAGGGGACGCACCAGGACCGGGTTCTGAAGCCCGTGCCGCTCGATGGAGGAGGCGAGGCCGCGCAGCTCCGCCTCGTCGAAATGGCGGCGGGGCTGGTCGGGGTTGCGGTGGACGCGGGCGAGGTCCAGCTCCACCACATGCGGGAAGCCGGCCGAGGTGCCGAACAGCCGGTCGCTGCCCACCGTCAGCCCGCCGGCCATACCCCCCATCGCCGCGCCCGCGGGCTCGGCCGCAGTGCCCAGCAGCTCGCGGGTCTTGCGTTCGAACTTACGCGACATGGGTCGTCTCCCGGTTCTGGGCATAGGCACGGATCTGGCGCGCCACCTCGCGGAAGGTCTCGGCCCCCGGCGCCTTGGGATCGCCGGCCAGCGTGATCATGCCGGCCGCCGCCGCCTTGCCATAGACGGTGGCGCGCGGGATGGGATCGAAGACCGGCACCTGACCGGCGTAGGATTCGTGCAGTTCCTGCAACGTCGCGCGGTCCTGAGTCAGCCGGTCGTTGTACATGGTCGGGATGATGCCGGCGATGCGCAGGGCCGGGTTCACCCGGCGGCGGATGCGGCCGATGGTGTCGACCAGCCGCTTGACGCCCAGCAGGGCCAGCGCCTCCGTCTGCACCGGCACCACCACCAGCTCCGCCGCCGACAGGGCGTTGGCGGTCACCAGACCCAGATTGGGCGCGCAGTCCATCACCACGAAATCGTAGGAGTGGCGCACCTCGTCCAGCTTCTCGCGCAGGATCAGCCCGCCGGTGGAATCGGCGGCCAGCTCCACGTCGGCATCGGCCAGCGACAGTCCGGCCGGCGCCAGATCCAGCCCGCTCTCCGTCGTCGGCATGATGACCGAGGTCAGCGGCTCTTCCGAGCGCAGCACATAATAGAGTGTCTTGCGCTGCTGCTCCAAGGCGACGATGGCGGCGTTGCCGATGCCGACATGGACGGTGGCGTTGCTCTGGGAATCGCAGTCGATCAGCAGAACCCGCGCCCCGCCCTCGGTCAGGGCATAGGCGAGGTTGACAGCGGTGGCGGTCTTGCCGACGCCGCCCTTCTGGTTGGCCACCGCCAGATATGTGGCGGAGCGCGGCCGGCCGTCCGCCTTGTGGCGGGTCAGGAAATCGACGAGCTGCTGCGGGATGCGTTCCGCCCCGCTTTCCCAGCGGCTGATCCGCGCCTTGGTATAGCTGCGGCCGAGCTGCCCGTTCAGCCAGTCGGCGAACTGCGTCTGGTTCTCGCCGCGGCGCTCGCGCAACTGGCGCATCTCGTCGCCCCCGCCACCCATCGACCGCACTCCCGTGATTCCGCCCGTCATTCGGCTTGGACTCCGCCCCCCATCTGGCGGCCGGGCGGAGTCTGAGCAAGTTGCCGGAACTTTGTCAATGGAGCCCGTGCGGAGTTGCAACAACAAATGCACCTCCGCGCCGCCGGTGGACGGCGGGACTCACTCCTCCGCGTCGGCCGGCTGCTCGACCTTGGGCATCACCAGCACCTTGTCGATGCGGCGTCCATCCATGTCGACCACCTCGAAGCGGACGCCGTTCCACTCGAACCACTCGCCGGCCTGCGGCACATGGCCCAGCCGGTGCAGCACCAGACCCGCCAGCGTGTGGAAGTCGCCGGCATCGCGCAGGCCGCGCACGCCGACCGTGTCCTCGAACTCGTCCACCGGCATCCAGCCCTCGACCAGCCAGGAACCGTCCTCGCGCCGGATCGCCGCTGTCTCCACCGCCTCGCCGGCCTCCGGCAGGTCGCCGGCGATGATCTCGAGGATGTCGGTCAGAGTGACCAGCCCCTCGATGCTGCCATACTCGTCGACGACCATCGCCAGATGGTGGCCGGAGTTCTTCATCAGGTCGAGCAGCTTCAGGATCGGCGTGCCGTCATGCACCACCAGCGGCTTGGCGGCCCCGGCCTCCAGATCGAAGGGGCGACCCTCGACGACCATACCCAGCAGGTCGCGGGTGTGAACGACGCCGACCAGCTCGTCCAGCGTGCCGCGGCACACCGGATAGCGCGAATGGCCGAAGCTGCGGATCGCCTCCAGCAATTCGGCCTGCGGCTTGCCCAAATCGAGCCAGGCGACGTCCGGGCGAGGGACCATGATGCTGCGCACCGTGCGGTCGGCCAGCCGCAGCACGCCGTCGATCATCTCCTTCTCGGCCGGGGCGAAGACGCCGGACTCGGTGCCTTCGGAGATCATCGAGCGGACCTCCTCCTCGGTGACCGTCTCCTCGCGCGCGCCATGCAGGCCGAGCAGCCGCAGCAGCAGGTCGGTGGAGGCGCCGAGCAGCCAGACGAAGGGGCCGGCGATGCGGGACAGCGCGCGCATCGGCGGCGCGATGAGGGCGGCGATCCGCTCCGGGTTCTTCAGGGCGATGCGCTTCGGGATCAGCTCGCCCAGCACGATGGACAGATAGGTGATGACCACCAGAACGCCGCCGACGCCGAGGATCTCGCCCTTGCCGGCCAGGACGGGGAAGCCGTCCAGCCACTGGCCCAGCCGGTCGCCCAGCGTGGCGCCGCCATAGGCGCCGGCGACGACGCCGACCAGCGTGATGCCGATCTGGACGGTGCTGAGGAAGCGGCTCGGCTCCTCGATCAGCCGCAGCGCCGTCCGCGCTCCGCGGTCGCCCTGGTCGGCCAGATGCTGGAGCCGGGCCTTGCGCGAAGAGACGACGGCCAGTTCGGACATGGCGAACACCCCGTTGAGGAGCGTCAACGCAACGATGATGGCGATCTCAAACGAGAGCATCGAAGGATTCCTTGGAAAAATGGGCATGAGTCGTCGCGCGGCCGGTGCCTGGGGCACCCCGCGTTCGACAGAACAGGTGACGGTAAGAAGAGCCGGCAGCGTAATGCGCGTCAGGCATCGGTCGGGCCATGCACCAAGCCGGGCAGCATGGGAGCGACCGGATCGCTCACGCAGGAAAACAGGGATACGCCGCGGGCGACCGGAGATCCGATCCCCCGCGGCCATCTGGGGCCGCTTGGCGAAGTGTTCATCGGGTCCCCGCCTGCCGGGCAGGGCTGCTCCATCCTGATTGCGCTCTGCCCGGCATGTGGTGTCGGTTCAGCCTTTTGCAAGGTTAACCGTTTGAAAGGCTTGGCCGGTCGCCGGCCGCCCGCACCTCGGTGAAGACGCGGCGGATCTCGGGGAAGCGCTCCTTCACCCGGCGCTCGATGCGGGCCAGCGTCCGCTCCACCTGACCGGCGCTGACCTCGTCCCGCACGTCCAGGCTGAGATTGACGATCACCACCTTGGGGCCGAGATGGATGGTCAGCACCTCGTTCACATGGTCGACCGCCTCCTCCTCCCGCACCAGGGCGCGCACCCCATGCACGAGGTCGGGGCGGGCGGCCTCGCCGATCAGCAGGCTCTTCGTCTCATAGGCGAGGAAGGCGGCGGTGGCGGCCAGCACCAGCCCGATCAGGATCGACCCGACGCCGTCATAGACCGGCTGGTCGAGCAGCAGATCCGCCGACAGGCAGGCGGCGGCGATGATCAGCCCGACCAGCGCGGCACTGTCCTCGAACAGGACGATGAAGACGGTCGGGTCCTTGCTGGCATGGACGGTCTCGAACACGCCGGCCTCGCCGCGGTCGGCGTTAAAGGCGCGCAGCGCCACCACCCAGCTGATCGCCTCCATCACGAAGGCGACGCCCAGCACGACGAAGTTGATCCAGGCGGACTCCACCGGCTGCGGATGGAGGATCTTCTCCACCCCTTCATAGATGGAGACCACCGCACCGCCGGCGAAGATCACCAGCGCCACGACGAAGGTCCAGAAATATAGCTCGCGCGCGTAACCGAAGGGGTGGCGCTCGTCGGGCGGCTTCTTCGACCGTTTCAGCCCCACCAGCATCAGCGCCTCGTTCCCGGTATCGACCAGGGAATGGACCGCCTCGCTCAGCATCGACGCGCTGCCGGTGATCAGTGCCGCGACGAACTTGGTGATGGTGATCGCCAGATTGGCCGCGATGGCGGCAAGGACGACCTTCCCCGATTCACCGTCTTCCGTCTCCCCCGCCGATGCCGCCCCGGATGTTTCGGCCATTGCATCCCGCATCCTGTCCCCCCTCCGGCCAGTCAGGCCCCAGGGCATGGAAACTCCGCCGTGGCCGGCCTGTTCCCTGGCGGCCGGATTCCTGAACCTTGGTGACGCTTCGAGGGCACAGGACCGGTCCGGGTTTGAACTTTGGTGACGCCTATAGCCGGACCGACTCGACGTGATTCCTGAACTTTGGTGACGCTGGGCGAGCGCGGGGTTTGAACTTTGGTGACGCTCCGGGCCTCGACTCGACATGGATTCGACTCGATCAGGCGTTTGAACTTTGGTGACGCCCGGACTGTGTGAAGAGATGACGGGTGGCGGAGCGAACGTCACCTCACCTCATCCACCAGTCCCGCAAAGGCAGGTTTCTATCTAAATCAACCACTTGACGGAAATTTGCCTGGATCCCCGCCTTCGCGGGGATGACGGAAAGCGCATGACCTTCAACAGGCAACGGGCCGGACAAAGGGCGCACAGCCCGTCACTCCGCCCATCCCAGCCGCTGGAATCCTTGAACTTTGGTGACGCTCCGCGGGCGCAGAAGGCCGACTCCGGCCTCGAATCGACAAGGCCAGCGTCACCAAGGTTCAAACGAACAGCCCGGTCCCTGCCGCGATTCGTCCACAGGCGCCCGAGTCTTCCCCATGAACTCTGGTGACGCGTGGCTTGAACTGTGGTGACGCGACTCGGACTTATCCCCTGAACTTTGGTGACGAATCTAATAGTTGGTTTCAAATAGGTTCCAAATAGCCTGCGTCACCAAGGTTCAAATTGCCTTCGGCGCGATCCGGGGTGTTGTATCTGGCAGGTTCGGTCATCGGCCCGTCACAGGACGGTCACGCTGGCCAAAAGCTGGAGGTCGGCATGGGCAGCATTCATCGTTTGATCGAGACTCACGGACGCGACGGCGCGCTGGCCCTCGTTTCGGACGAGGAACGACCGCTGATCGACATCGCCGCGGCGGTCCAGGCCGCGGAAAACGGCAAGCTCGGCATCACCTATGCCGGATTCTGCCAGACCGCGCTGCCGCACCGCCAGCTTCCCGACGACCAGCATTGGGAACGGCCCGGCCACAAGGTGAAGCTGGTCATCCAGCCCGGCGTGATCGAGGACCGCAACGGCGTCACCCGCCGAATCGGCGTTCCCTATGGCAGCCGGGCCCGCATGATTCTGCTCTATCTCCAGACCCGTGCGATTCAGACCGGGAATCCGGAGGTCGAGCTTGGCGGCTCCATGCATGACTGGCTGAAGCGCATGGACATCCCGATCTGCGGCAAGGCCTATCGCGACGTGGAGGATCAGGCGGCCCGCCTGTCGGCTTGCCACCTGACCTTCTTCACCGACGCCGACGGCGGCCGGCGGCAGAGCAAGGAATCAATCGTCGCCGACGCCATCCAGCTGCGCCGGCCCGACGACCGCCAGGGCACTCTGTTCACCGAGACGGTGCGGCTCAGCGACAGCTTCTTCAAGGCCTTGCGCGAGCATCCGGTTCCGGTGGCGGAAGAGGCGCTGAAGGCGATCAGCGGCAAGTCGATGGCGCTCGACGTCTATATCTGGCTGGCCTACCGCCTGCATTCGCTGGACAAGCCGACGCCGATCACCTGGGCGGCACTGCATGGCCAGTTCGGCGCCGGCTATGCCCTGGTCCGCCAGTTCAAGACCAAGTTCATCCCGAATCTGAAATACGCCATGGCCGCCTATCCGGACGCCCGTGTCGAGGAATCGGGCGAAGGGCTGATCCTCCACCCGTCGCGTCCGCCGATCAACGAGCGGGTGGTTGCGCGCATCGCCTGATGCCATTCCGATTCTTGAACTTTGGTGACGCGGACCGCTCCGATTCTTGAACTCTGGTGACGCTTCCTCCCTTCGGACTAATCCTTCCGGAGTCCCGTCACCAGAGTTCAAGAATCGCCGCCGATGCACAGCAGCCGGGCTGTTACGCCCGCCCGGCCGTCACATCGCGCAGGTAACCGCGGGGCAAGGCGTCGTTCAGCCCGTCGACCCCGGTCTGCACCGCACGGGCGAGCGCGGTTCGGGCCAGCACCACCAGCAGGTCGGTCTGAGTGATCATCCCCAGCACGCGCCGGTTCTGGTCGATGATCACCACATCGTGGGTGCGGCCGTCGGACAGCCGGCCGAGCAGTCCGAAGACCGGGGTGTCGGGCAGCTCGGTCACTGCCGGCGCCATCACCGTGGCGACCCGCGATCCGTGGTGCAGAACGTCGCCATGCGACAGCTGCTCGTGCCCGACGATGCCGACCACGGCATTCTGCGCATCGACCACCGGCAGGGTGCGGAAGCCGTGCTCCAGCAGCCGGGCGCGGGCCAGCTGGGGATGGGTGTCCGGCGTGACGGTGACGAGGTCGCGCGACATGATCTCGCGGCAGGTGATGTCGGCGTGCAGCCGCTCCAGCGCGTGCAGCTCGGCATTGACCAGCAGGGCGCCCAGATCGTCGCGGCTGACGTCCAGCGTTTCGGCCAGCGTGCGCAGTGCACCGTCGACATCGCCCTGGGTCAGGCCGGGCCGCAGCTGCGGCGGCGGATCGTTGGTGCGGTGGGTGTTGACCGCCTTGTGCGGGTAGCGGTGGCCGGACAGCCGGTGGAACATCAGCCCGGCGGTCAGCAGCAGGATGGAATTCACCGCGACCGGGAAGAAGGCGAACTTGATGCCCATCTCGGTCACCGCCGGCCCGCCCAGCACCGCGGTCAGCGCGGCGGCGCCGCCGGGCGGATGCAGGCAGCGGGTCAGCGACATGGTGGCGATGGCCAGCGCCACCGCGGCGGCCCCGGCCAGCATCGGGTCGGGAATGACGGCGGCGACCAGCACCCCGACGATGGCCGACAGCGTGTTGCCGCCGACGATCGACCAGGGCTGGGCCAGCGGGCTGGCCGGCACGGCGAACAGCAGCACCGCCGACGCCCCCATCGGCGCCACCAGGACCGGCGCACTCGACATGTAGGTCAGCATGTTGCGGCAGAGCAGTCCCGTCGCGGCGATGCCCAGCAGCGCGCCGCAGCAGGCGATCATGCGGTCGCGCAGCGTGGCGCCGGGCAGGATCGGCCGGAACACCACCGCACCCAAGCCCGCCAAGCGCTCACGCAGGGCGGCAAGCTTTCCCCTGGTCATTCGGTTCCCATTCCCCTGGTCCAAAATTCTGGGTCCAAATATCTGATTGCCCAATCGGCACTTTGCCCATTCGGGCGGCAAAGTCGGGGCAGGCTAAAACCTCAACAGAACTTGAGGTCAAGCGGAAAAGCCGCCAGACTGGCGGGACGGAGGGTTGCAGGAGAGGGGAGGGCCGCAATGCTGTCGCCGGAGGAATACGACAAGGACCTGACGGTGGGGGAGGTGGCGCGCCGGTCCGGCGTGGCGGTCTCGACCATCCATTTCTACGAGGCACAGGGGCTGATCCGGAGCTGGCGCAATCCCGGCAACCAGCGCCGCTTCTCCCGCGACGTGCTGCGCCGGGTGGCAGTGATCAAGGTGGCGCAGCGGCTCGGCATCTCGCTCGCCTCCATCGCCGACGCGCTGAATGCCCTGCCGGAGGACCGCACCCCGACCACCGCCGACTGGCGCCGCATGTCGGAGCGCTGGCGCGAGGAACTGGACGACCGCATCGCCAAGCTGACCAAGCTGCGCGACAATCTGGACGGCTGCATCGGCTGCGGCTGCCTGTCGATCCGCGACTGTCCCCTGCGCAACCCGTGGGACGAGCTTGGCGATGGCGGCGCCGGGCCGCGGCTGCTGGATCCTGCCTGAGGGATTTGGCCTGATGGGTTCCGCCGGACAGACCTGCAATCCCCTACGAAAATAAGTGATGCAGAGGGCGCGGCGATGGTCCATGGAAACGGCCGTCACAAGACCCATCCGTCGCCTCAGGGGATCAACAGGGTGATCGTCGTCAATCCGCGGCCGCGCTCCGAAGGCCGTTCCGCCGCACTGCTGCGCCATCTGGCCGGCTGCCTGTCGCTCGCCGCCGCCATGCTGCTGTCCGCCCCCGCACTCGCGCTGTCGCAGCCGGACACCGCGGCCAAGCAGGCCTATCTGGTCGATCTCTCCAGCGGTGAGGTGCTGCTGGACAAGAACGGGACGGTGCGCATGGCGCCGTCCTCGATGACCAAGATGATGACGGCCTACCTGACCTACGACGCGCTGGTCCATGGCCGGACGACGCTCGACACCAGCTTTTCGGTCAGCCAGACCGCCTGGAAGATGGGCGGCTCGCGCATGTTCCTGAAGCTGGGCAGCACGGTGCGGGTGGAGGATCTGCTGCGCGGCCTGCTGATCGACAGCGGCAACGACGCCGCCGTGGCTCTGGCCGAGGGGCTGGCCGGCAGCGAATCCGCCTTCGCCTCGATGATGAACGCCAAGGCGCGCGAACTGGGGATGGCCGACAGCCATTTCATGAACGCCAGCGGCTGGCCGGATCCGGGCCACTACACCACCGCCCGTGATCTGGCGACCCTGGCCACCCACCTGATCCGCGACTTTCCGCAGTTCTACCATTATGAGTCGGAGCGGAACTTCGCCTGGAACGGCATCCGCCAGGGCAACCGCAACCCGCTGCTCTACCATCCCGTCAGCGTCGACGGCATCAAGACCGGCCACACCGAGGTCGGCGGCTATGGCCTGACCGCGTCGGGGGAGCGCAACGGGCGCCGGCTGGTGCTGGTGGTCAACGGCCTGCCCAGCCCGCAGGCCCGCAACGACGAGCCGACCCGGCTGCTCGACTGGGCGTGGAACAGCTTCAAGCTCTATCCCCTGCTGCGCAAGGGCGAGCTGGTGGAGCAGGCCCCGGTGTGGATGGGCGAGGAGGACAGCGTTCCGGTGACGGTCGCCGACGACGTCACCGTCACCATGGCGCCGGCCGACCGCAACAGCCTGCATGTCGTCGCCACCCTGGCCGAACCGCTGCCAAGCCCGGTCCATCGCGGCGACGTGGTCGGCCGGCTGCGCATCGACTATGACGGCGCCGTCCGCCGGCAGGTCGATCTGGTTGCCGGCGCCAACGTCCCGGCCTCCAGCGGCCTGACCGCACTCGGCCAGCGGCTGGGGCATCTGCTGCCGTGAGCATGATCCCCCTCTCCCCCCCGGGGAGAGGGGCGGGGTGAGGGGGATGCAGAGGGTGGATTTGGTGGGGAATGGGGAGTGCGCGGTTCTTGAAGATCCTCGCCGCGCGACCCCCTCACCCTAACCCTCTCCCCGGGGGGAGAGGGGATCGGATTTCCCTTCGCTCAATCCACCTTCAGCGTGATGGTGCCCATGGTGCCGTAGCGGGCGACCGAGCGGCTGCCCGGCTCGACGAAAATGGTGCCGGTGCAGGAGCCGGTGGTCACTACCTCGCCTTCATGCAGGCCGCCGAAGCTGCGGGCGCCGACATTGGCCATCCACACCAGCAGGCGGACCGGATCGCCGGCGCTGTTGCCGCCGACGACATCGACCTTGGTCTCGCCGTCGATCTCCAGCGTCACCGTCTCCGTCACCGGGTCGAGCGCGCGCCAATCGGCGATGGCCGGGCCGACGATCAGGGCGCCGTGGTTGAACTGGTCGGCCATGTGGCTCAGCCGATCCTGGCTGCCGAAACCGGCGAAGCGGGTGTCGACGATCTCCCAGGCGGGATGGACCGAGGCGACGGCGGCCAGAACCTCTTCCCGGCTGTAGGGCTGCTCGCGCACCGGCAGGTCGCGGGCGAAGCGGTAGGCGATCTCCGCCTCCACGCCGATGACCTGGAAGATCTTGGCCGGCAGGTGATCGGTGTTTTCGAAGACGGTGGCGGCGTTGATCGGCGCGCGGAAGGGCTCGGCGTCGGGCGTGGCAGCGCCGACCTTCCAGGCGGTGACGGGACCCAGGCGGCGGGCGACGGCGTCCTGGATCTCGTAGGCCTCCGCTTCGGTGGCGGGGCGGTTGTCCAGCCCGGTCAGCCACTGGCGGGTCTCGCGTGCCTCGATCAGGGCCTCGACGGTATCGGTCATGACAAATCTCTGTGATGGAGGGAAGAAGAAGGAGAGCCGCAGGATTGGCGGACGACCAGCCGGCTCGGCAGGATGATCCGCTCGGGCGGGCCCTGCGGGTCGGCGATCCGGCGCAGCAGCAGCCGGGCGGCCTCCTGACCGATCTGCCTTGCGGAGGTGGCGACGGTGGTCAGCGCCGGCCGGCTGAGCGCCGCTTCCGGCACGTCGTCGAAGCCGGTGACGGCCAGATCGCGCCCGGCCCGCAGGCCGCGCGCCTCCAGACCCAGCATCAGCCCGAGCGCCACCACGTCGTTGTAGCAGAGCGCCGCCGTGGGTGTCTGCGGCCTATTCAGCAGATCGTCGGCGATCCCGGCACCCGACCGCCGGGTCAGCGGGCAGCGCAGGACCAGATCGTCGGCCAGCCCGTGCCGCCGCATCGCCGCGGTGAAGCCGGCATGGCGGCCGGCGTAGGCGGAATGGTCCAAGGTGCCGCCGACGAAGGCGATCCGCCGATGGCCGAGCGCGACGAGATGATCGATGACCGTCTCGATGCCCGCCTGATAATCGACCCCGGCGTAATCCCGCCCCCGGCCGGACTCCAGGCTGTCGGGGACGAAGCGCAGCGCCTGCACGCAGGGCAGCCGCCAGCCGTCCAGCCGGTCGAGCAGCCCGCTGTCCGTCCCGGCGGCCGGGCAGAGGATCACCCCGTCGACATTGTGCTCCCGCATCCGCTGGAGGAAGCGGTCCTGGCGCTCCGGCTGCTCGGCGGTGTTGGCGATGAAGGCGACGAAGCCTTCGGTGTCCAGCACGTCGTCGACCCCCGCCGTCAGCTCGGCATAGAAGGGGTTGTTCAGTTCGCAGACCAGCAGCCCGACCGTCTGGGTGCGGGCGGCGCGCAGGTTGGCGGCGCCGCGGTTGTAGATGTAGCCCAGCGCCGCCATGGCGGCCTGGACCCGCTCCCGTGTTTCCGTCGCGACCAGCGGGCTGCCGCGCAGCACCAGCGACACGGTCGAGCGCGACACCCCGGCATGGCCGGCGACCTCCGTCAGGGTGACGCTGCCCGGCTTTTCTCTATCGCGCGGCTTGGCCACGGCGGGGGCGCCTCACACCACGGCGGTCGGCGGCGGCCGGCCGGCGAAGAAGGCCTCCAGATTGTCGAGCACCAGCTGGCCCATCGCCATCCGCGTCTCCACCGTGGCGCTGGCCTGATGCGGCTGGAGCACGACGTTGTCGAGGCCGTAGAAGCCCTCCGGCACGTTCGGCTCGTCGGCGAAGACGTCCAGCGCGGCGCCGCCGATCCGGCCCTCGGTCAAGGCCGCCAGCAGTTCCGGCTCGTCCACCACGCTGCCGCGCGCGACGTTGACCAGCAGACCCTCCGGCCCCAGCGCGTCGAGCACGGCGCGGCCGACCATGTTGCGGGCGTCCGCCCCGGCCGAGGCCGCGACCATCAGGATGTCGCTCTCCCGCGCCAGATCGACCGGCGAGGCGACGAAGCGGTAGGATACGCCGTCGCGCGGCTTGCGGTTGGTGTAGGCGATGGTCATGCCGAAGGCTTCGGCACGCCTGGCGATGGCCTCGCCGATGCGGCCCAGACCCAGCACGCCCAGCCGCTTGCCGCTGACCTTGCGGGCGAGCGGCAGCTTGCCCGTCGGCCATTGGCCGGCGCGGACGAAGCGGTCGCCAACCATCATCCGGCGCGACCCGGCGATCATCAGCCCGATGGCGAGATCGGCCACATCGTCGGTCAGCACGTCCGGCGTGTTGCTGACGCGCACGCCGCGGCCGCGGCAATGTTCCAGATCGACCGCATCGGTGCCGACGCCGTTGATGGCGACGATCCCGAGATCGGGCAGGGCATCGACCACCGCGTTCTTCACGCCGGTGCCGCCGCCGGTGACGACGGCGCGCACCCGGCCGGCGACCTCGGCGATCAGCCGGTCGCGGTCCGGGGCGGCGGACAGGCGGTGGACGGTGTAGGTCGCATCCAGAGCCTGCTCGATGGCGGGCATCATGGGTTCGACGAGAAGAATTTCGGGCTTCATCGCAATTTTTCCTTGGTGGAACGGCGGGTGCTCAGTGCGCGAGGATCTGGCCGAGGAAGCTCCGCGTCCGCTCCGATTTCGGGGCGGTGAAGAACTCCTCCGGCGTGTTCTGCTCGACGATCTCGCCGCGGTCCATGAAGATGACGCGGTGGGCGACCGATTTGGCGAAGCCCATCTCGTGCGTCACGCACAGCATGGTCATGCCGTCTTCCGCCAAGCCGATCATGGTGTCCAGCACCTCCTTCACCATCTCCGGATCCAGCGCGGAGGTCGGTTCGTCGAACAGCATCACCTTCGGGTTCATGCAGAGCGACCGCGCGATGGCGACGCGCTGCTGCTGGCCGCCCGAGAGCTGGCCGGGGTATTTGTCGGCCTGTTCGGGGATGCGCACCCGCTCCAGATAGCGCATCGCGGTGGCCTTCGCCTCGGCCTTGGTGGTGCCGCGCACCTTCAACGGCGCCAGCATGCAGTTCTCCAGCACGGTCAGGTGCGGGAACAGGTTGAAGCTCTGGAACACCATGCCGACCTCGCGCCGGACCATGTCGAGCTGGCGGTGGTGCGGGCCGAGTTCGACGCCGTTGACGGTGATCCGGCCCTTCTGGTGGCGTTCCAGCTGGTTGATGCAGCGGATCAGGGTCGATTTGCCCGATCCGGACGGGCCGCAGATGACGATGCGCTCGCCCCGGTGGACCGCCAGGTCGATGTCCTTCAGCACCTGGAACTGATCGTACCATTTCTGGACGCCTTCCATGCGGATGACGACATCCGCGCCCATCGCAGGTGCGATGCCGTTGCGCGTCGGTTCGGTCGCCAGTGCCATGGTCCTGTCCTCCACCGGGGGTTGCGCTTTGCCTGATTTACGACTTGCTGGCCTCAGGACTTGCTGGCGGTGACCGCCGCCGGCAGGTCGGTGCCCAGCCACTTCTGGTGGATGGCGTTCAGCTCGCCGTTCTTCTTCACGGTGTCGAGGAAGCCGTTGACCCAGCCCATCAGCTTGTCCTGGCCCTGGCGCAATGCCACGCCCTGGACCTGGCTCTTCAGCACGAACTTCATCTCGTAATTGGCCTGCGGCGCCATCGTCTTGATCTGCTGGGCCACCACGTTGCTGACGCCCAGCGCATCGACCTGACCGGACAGCAGGGCCTGCACGGCGCTGGCGTCGTCGTCGAAGCGCATGACGCGGGCATCCTTTGGCGCCACCGCGGTCAGCGACTGGTCCTGGGTGCTGGCGCGGGCGACGCCGACGCTCTTGCCCGACAGATCCTCGGCCTTCGCGACAGTCGACTTCTGCGGGGCGAGCAGCCCGATCTCGATGGCGGCATAGGGCTCGGAGAAGGCGACCTGCTTGGCGCGCTCCGGCGTGATGCCGAGCGAGGCGACCAGGACGTCGACCTTGCCGGTCAGCAGGTAGGGGATGCGGTTCGGACCGGTCACCGGCACGATGTCCACCGGCACGCCCATGTGCTTGGCCATCAGCTTGGCGACGTCGGCGTCATAGCCGTCCGGCTTGCCGTCCGAGCTGGTGATGCCGAAGGGCGGGAAATCGACCAGCATGCCGATGGTCAGCTTGCCCTTGCCCTTGATGTCCTCGACGCTCTGGGCGTGTGCCGTGGCGGTGAGGCCGACTGCGGCGGTCATCAGGGCGCCGGCGACGATCAGGCGGCGTGTGACGGTGAAGGCCATGGGTGTTTCCTCCGAGTGCGGGTGTTTTATTGGGACTTCAACGGGAAGGCGCGGCGTAGCGGGCTTCCAGGCGCTGGCTCAGCAGCGACAGCGGCCAGCACAGCGCGAAATAGATCGCGGCGACGATGCCGAAGACGAGGAAGGGCTGGAAGGTGGCGTTGTTGACGATCTGGCCGGCGCGGGTCAGCTCGACGAAGCCGATGATGGCGGCCAGCGAGGTGCCCTTGATCACCTGCACCAGATAGCCCACGGTCGGCGGCACCGCGACCTTCACCGCCTGCGGCAGGATCACGTAGCGCATCAGGCCGGGATAGCGCAGGCCGAGCGACGAGGCCGCCTCCCACTGGCCGCGCGGCACCGACTGGATGCAGCCGCGCCAGATCTCGCCCAGGAAGGCGCTGGTGTTCAGCGTCAGCCCGACCGCCGCGGCCACCCACGGGCTCATGTCGATGCCGATCACGGTGGCGCCGAAGAAGACGAGGAACAGCTGCATCAGCAGCGGCGTGCCCTGGAACAGCTGGATGTAGCCGGTGGCGAGCAGGCGCAGCGGCTTCACGTCCGACGTGCGGCCGAGCGCCACGAACAGCCCGACGATGCCGCCGCCGATGAAGGCGATGACCGACAGCATCAGCGTCCATTGCACGGCGCTGAGCAGGAACAGGAATTCGTTGTATCCGAAGGCGCGGATCATCGCTCGGTCCCCCTCAGCGCCGGTCAACGGTGTAGGCGAAGGCCAGCCGGTAGATGCCGGCGAACAGGGCCGAGAACATCAGCGCCAGCACCAGATAGATCCCGGTCACGACGATGTAGATCTCGAAGCTGCGGAAGGTCTGCGACTGGATGTTGTTGGCGACCGAGGTCAGCTCGTCGGCGGAGATGGCGGACACCACGCTGGAACTCAGCATCAGCAGGATGAACTGGCTGGTCAGCGCCGGATAGACCGTGCGCAGGGCCGGCTTCAGCACGATGTAGCGGAAGACCTGCAACGGCCGGAGGCCCAGCGCCAGCCCGGCTTCGATCTGGCCCTTGTGGATGGATTCGATGCCGGCGCGGATGATCTCGGTGGCGTAGGCGCCGACATTGACGACCATCGCGATCATCGCCGCCACGTCCGGCGACAGCCGGAGCCCGACCGTCGGCAGCCCGAAGAAGATCAGGAAGATCTGCACCAGGAAGGGCGTGTTGCGGATGACCTCGATATAGGCATTGATCGCCCAGCGCACCGGCTTCGGCCCGGAGGTCTTGCCGAGCGCGCAGAGGATGGCGACCACCATGCCGATGGCCATGGCGCCGAACGACAGCCTGACGGTCAGCCACGCCCCGTCGAGCAGATAGTCCCAGGACGCGAACACCGCGTCGAATTGAAAATCATAGGTCACGGGCGTTCCTCCGCACCCGCGTCGCGCCGCCTTCCAGAAAGCTCTTCAAGAAGGCTCGGCATCGCACGGATTGCCTTTGTCCGCTCAAGTCTTGTCGTCCGGGATGCTGCCCGGACCGCAGGACGCATTTCTGCGGTCCAACTGCCGACACACGCTAATTGGATCGATCCAAAAGCGCAATGGGAAATGAGGAGAGTCAGGACAATTCGCATGCCAGATATTTGACGGGACCCTGCGGGTGCGGAAACCTTCCGGCGGCACGCCGTGTTTTCACAGGCACGACATCTGCCGCCAGCCTTGGGGAGTCAGCCCGACATGACCGCTGCAAACAGCGCCGCCGCGGTGAGCAGTCTGGTGCCGGCCCGGATGGACCGGCTGCCCTGGGCGCGCTTCCACTGGATGGTGGTGATCGGGCTGGGGGTGAGCTGGATCCTGGACGGCATCGAAATCCAGCTGATCTCGGCCTCCGGCTATAAGGAGAGCCTCGGCATGTCGAGTGCCGAGGTCGGGCTGGCCGGCACCATCTATCTGATGGGGCAGGTGGTGGGCGCGCTGGTCTTCGGCCGGCTGACCGACCGCTGGGGACGGAAACGGCTGTTCATCACCACGCTGGCGCTCTACCTGATCGCGTCCGGCATCGCCGGCTTCGCCTGGACGCCCTGGTTCCTCTATGTCTGGCGCTTCATCGCCGGGATGGGCATCGGCGGCGAGTATGCCGCCGTCAACTCGGCCATCGACGAGCTGATCCCCGCGCGGTTCCGCGGCCGGGTCGACATCGCCGTCAACGGCACCTATTGGGCTGGTGCGATGATCGGCGCGGTCGGCAGCGTCTTCCTGCTCGACCATTCGCTGGTCCCGGAAAATCTCGGCTGGCGCATCGCCTTTTTCATCGGCCCGCTGCTCGGTCTGATCATCATTTATCTGCGCCGGCACATCCCGGAAAGCCCGCGCTGGATGGTCACCCATGGCAGGGAGGCGGAGGCCGAGCGCATCGTCGACGACATCGAGGCCAGCGTGCGGGAGCAGGGCAAGGCGCTGGCGCCGGTCGATCCGAAGCGCGCCATGCACATCGTTCCGGAAGAGTCGGTGTCCTACGCGCAGCTGGTCGACGTCTTCTTCCGGCAGTATCCGACGCGCACCGTCCTGGGCGTGACGATGATGGTGACGCAGTCCTTCCTCTACAACGCGATCTTCTTCACCTACGCGCTGGTCCTGCAGAATTTCTACCATCTCGACCCGTCGCAGACGGCGGTCTATTTCTTCCCCTTCGCCGCCGGCAACCTGATCGGGCCGCTGCTGCTGGGTCCGCTGTTCGACACGGTGGGGCGGCGCCGGATGATCTTCGGCACCTATCTGCTGGCGGGGGTCGTGCTGCTGGTCTCCGCCTTCCTGTTCCGCCAGGAGGTGCTGACCGCGAACACCCACACGATCTTCTGGTGCGTCTCCTTCTTCTTCGCCTCGGCCGGCGCGTCGTCGGCCTATCTGACGGTCAGCGAGATCTTCCCGCTGGAGGTCCGGGCGCAGGCGATCTCCTATTTCTTCGCCATCGCCCAGGTGGTGGGATCCACCGGCCCGCTGCTGTTCGGCTGGCTGGTGGGGGAGGGGACGGAGCGCGACCCGCTGTTCTGGGGCTATGTGCTGGGGTCGGTGGTGATGATGGTCGGCGGGGTGGTGGCGCTGGTCTATGGCGTCGATGCCGAAGGCAAGGGGCTGGAGGACATCGCCGAACCGCTGACCAAGGCCGGCCGCGCCCGCGGGGTGGGGGATACGGCGGCGGAGACGATCTGAAAGGCGGCGATTTGAGGCTTCCCTCTCCTCAGCCCGCCTCGGCCACCCTCGCGCACGCCCCGTTCAGGAAGAGGCGCACCGCCTGCCGGACATAGCGGTCGAGGTCGGGGATGGCCGGCGCGCTCTGCGGCAGGATCAGGCGGCGGACCAGCAGGTTGCCGGTGACCATGCCCAGGAAGGCCTGCGCGGCGGCGGCCGGATCGTCGATGCTCAGGTCGCCGCTGTCCGACAGCCGTTTCAGATAGTCGGCCACCCGGCCGATGGCGTTCTCCGGCCCGATGCGGAAGAAGGCTTCGGTGATGTCGGGCACGCGGTCGCCCTCCGCGATCAGGATGCGGACGGTGGCGGTCGTCTCCTCGTTCAGCAACGCCTTGACCAGATGCAGCGCGAAGGCGGTCAGCCCGGCCTCCGGCGTCACCCGCTCGTCAGCCTGGGCGGGGGCGAGGCCGGAGAGGATCATGGCGTTGTCCTCCTCCATGATGGCGCGGAATAGCCCTTCCTTGTCGCCGAAATGCTCGTACAGCGTGGCGCGGGAGCCGCCGGCGACGGCGATGATGTCGCTCAGCGTCGTCTTCTCGAACCCCTTCTCGACGAACAGGCGCCGCGCCGCCGTCAGGATCGCCTGCCGGCGCGCCAAGCCGCGCGGCCCGCAGGTGGCCGGCCCGCAAGCCGGTCCGGCAATGGCGGCGGTCGGCTGGTGTCCGATTCCGACCTTCTCTATCGGGGCCTTCTCGATCTGGGCCTTTTGGCTGCTGGTCATCTTGCGTTTCCCTCGGTCCCGGGCCGCGATCCGGCACATTCTGCAAAAAGGACGTGGGAGTTCCCGGTGACTTCCGATGTTCCGGCCCCATATCGGGCATTTGCGGAACCCCCTTGCGCGGTGCAGCATTCTGAATGTATCGTCTGGTACACTGTACTGTATGAGACAGTACTAAGCAACGGGGATGTGCCGGACCGCCTGACCCCGCAGCGTATAGATAGAGCGTGCAGCAGGGAGACGGGTCCGCCGACGTGCGGCGCCGAGACGAGGAAACAGATGTCCAGTTCAAAGCCATTCATGACGTTGGCCGCGGCGGCCTGCCTGATCGCGGTGCTCGCCGGCTGCAACCAGCAGAAGCAGGCATCCGGCCAGCCCCAGGGTGCCGGCGGCCCGCCCGAGGTCTCGGTCGCCACCATCGAGCCGCAGCGCCTGCCGGTGACCACCGAGCTTCCGGGCCGCACCGCCCCCTACCGGGTGGCGGAAATCCGCCCGCAGGTCAGCGGCATCGTGCTGAAGCGCCTGTTCCGCGAGGGCAGCGAGGTCAAGGCCGGCGACCAGCTCTACCAGATCGACCCCGCCACCTACGAGGCGTCGCTGGCGAGCGCCCAGGCCGACGTGCAGAAGGCGGAAGCCAATCTCCAGGCCGCCCGCAACAAGGCGTCGCGCTATGGCGATCTGGTCAAGAACAGCGTGGTCAGCAAGCAGGACTTCGACGACGTCCAGGCCTCGCTGAAGCAGAACGAGGCGCAGGTCGCCTCCGCCAAGGCCGCCTACAACCTCGCCAGCATCAACCTGAACTACACCAAGGTTTTCGCCCCGATTTCCGGCCGCATCGGCAAGTCGGCGGTGACGGAAGGCGCGCTGGTCACCTCCAACCAGGCGACGGCCCTCGCCACCATCCAGCAGTTCGACCCGATCTATGTCGACGTGACGCAGACCGCCTCGCAGCTGATGAAGCTGCGCGAGGACATGGAGACCGGCCGCATCCGCCCGGCGGAACCCGGCAAGATCCCGGTGACGCTGTTCCTGAATAGCAACGCCAGCGGCGACGACACCGCCTATCCGGCGAAGGGCGAGCTGCAATTCGCCGACGTGACGGTGGATTCCGGCACCAGCTCGGTCCAGCTGCGCGCGGTCTTCCCCAACCCGAACAAGCAGCTGCTGCCCGGCCTGTTCGTCCGCGCCCGCGTCGAGCAGGGCGTGGCGGAGAACGCCATCGCCGTGCCGCAGGCCGCCGTGGCCCGGTCGCCGGACGGCTCCGCCCGCGTCTGGGTGGTGGGCGCCGACAACAAGGCGACCCCGCGCACCATCAAGACCGAACGCCCGGTCGGCAATGTCTGGCTGGTGTCGGACGGGCTGGCTCCCGGCGAGCGCGTGGTGGTGGAAGGCCTGCAAAAGCTGAAGCCGGGTGCCGAGGTGAAGCCGGTGCCCGCCCAGAACGCGCTGGCCGCCTTGCCTGAAAAGGCCGCCTCGGCCCGCTAATCCCAGGAACCGTCCCCATGTCGAAATTCTTCATCGACCGCCCGGTCTTCGCCTGGGTCATCGCCATCGTCATCATGATGGCGGGCGCCCTGGCGATCCTGCGGCTGCCCGTCGAGCAATATCCGAAGATCGCGCCGCCGACGGTGTCGATCACCGCCAGCTATCCCGGCGCCTCGGCCAAGACGCTGGAGGACACGGTCACCCAGGTCATCGAACAGAAGATGACCGGGCTCGACCATTTCCGCTACATGTCCTCCAACAGCGACTCCTCCGGCAACGTCACCATCACCCTGACCTTCGAGCCGGAGGCCAACCCCGACATCGCCCAGGTGCAGGTCCAGAACAAGCTGCAGCTGGCGACGCCGCTGCTGCCGCAGGAGGTCCAGCAGCGCGGCATCCAGGTGTCGAAGGCCGGCAACGACTTCCTGCTGGTGGTCGGTTTCGTGTCCAGCGACGGGCGCCTCAGCCAGGGCGACATCGCCGACTACGTCACCTCCAACCTCCAGGACACGCTGAGCCGCGTCGAAGGTGTCGGCGACATCACCGTCTTCGGGCCGCAGCATGCCATGCGCATCTGGCTCGACCCCGACGCGCTGAACAACTTCGCACTGACCACCACCGACGTCTCCAACGCGATCAAGACCCAGAACGCCCAGGTCTCCGCCGGCCAGCTCGGCGGCGCCCCGGCGGTCCAGGGCCAGCAGATCAACGCCACCATCAGCGCCCAGTCGCGGCTCCAGACGCCGGAGCAGTTCGGCGCCATCCTGCTGCGCGTGAATCCCGACGGGTCGCAGGTGCGGCTGCGCGACGTGGCGCGGATCGAGATCGGGTCCGAGACCTACGAGATCAACGCCGCCTACAACGGCAAGCCGGCGGCCGGCGTCGGCATCAAGCTGGCGACCGGGGCCAACGCGCTCAACACCGCCGCCGCGGTCAAGGCGCGGGTGGCGGAGCTTCAGCCCTTCTTCCCGGCCGGCATCGAGGTTATCTACCCCTACGACACGACGCCCTTCGTCCAGCTGTCGATTCACGAGGTGATCAAGACGCTGTTCGAGGCCATCGTCCTCGTCTTCGTCGTGATGTACCTGTTCCTCCAGAATTTCCGCGCGACGCTGATCCCGACCATCGCGGTGCCGGTGGTGCTGCTCGGCACCTTCGGCGTGATGTCGGCCTTCGGCTTCTCCATCAACGTGCTGACGATGTTCGGCATGGTGCTGGCGATCGGCCTGCTGGTCGACGACGCCATCGTCGTGGTGGAGAATGTCGAGCGCGTGATGGGCGAGGAGGGGCTCCCCCCGCGCGAGGCGACGCGCAAGTCGATGGACCAGATCACCGGCGCGCTGGTCGGCATCGCGCTGGTGCTGTCGGCGGTGTTCGTGCCGATGGCCTTCTTCGGCGGCTCGGCCGGCGCCATCTATCGCCAGTTCTCGCTGACCATCGTCTCGGCGATGGCGCTGTCGGTGCTGGTCGCCCTTGTCCTGACCCCGGCGCTCTGCGCCACCCTGCTGAAGCCGGTCGCCAATCATGGCGAGGGGCACGGCCATGCCCGCGGCGGTTTCTTCGGCCTGTTCAACCGCGGCTTCGATGCCGGCAGCCGGGTCTATGTCCGCGGCGTGCGCGGCGCGGTCAACCGGCTGGGCCGCTACTTCATCGCCTATGCCCTGATCCTGGGCGGGCTGGGCTATCTGTTCGTGCAGATGCCGTCCTCCTTCCTGCCGACGGAGGATCGCGGCCAGCTGTTCGTGCTGTGGTCGGCCCCGCCGAACGCCAGCTCGCAGCGCACGGCCGAGACCGCCAAGGCCGTCACCGCCTATATGCTGGAAAAGGAGAAGGACAGCGTCGAGGGCCTGTTCACCATCGTCGGCTTCAACTTCTCCGGCCGCGGCCAGAATGCCGGCATGGCCTTCGTCCGGCTGAAGGACTGGAGCGAGCGTACCCAGGCCTCGCAGAAGCCGCAGGCCATCGCCGGCCGGGTGATGGGGGCGATGTCGAAGCTGAAGGACGCGGTGCTCTTCTCCTTCCTGCCGCCGTCGGTTCCCGGCCTCGGCAATGCCACCGGCTTCGACCTTCAGCTGGTCGACCGCGGCGGGCTGGGCCATGACCGGCTGATGCAGGCGCGCAACCAGCTGCTGGGAGCGGCGGCGCAGAACCCGAAGCTGGTCGGCGTCCGCCCCAACGGGCTGGAGGACACCCCGCAGTTCAAGCTGGACATCGACCGTGAGAAGGCGAGCGCGCTCGGCCTGTCGCTCAGCGACATCAACACGACGCTGTCGGCGGCCTGGGGCTCGTCCTACGTCAACGACTTCATCGACCAGGGCCGGGTGAAGAAGGTCTATCTCCAGGCCGACGCGCCCTACCGCATGCAGCCCAGCGACATCGATCGCTGGTACGTGCGCAATGCCGGCGGCCAGATGGTTCCCTTCTCCGCCTTCACCACGGCGCAGTGGATCTACGGCTCGCCGAAGCTGGAGCGCTACAACGGCTCCTCGTCGGTGAACATCCAGGGATCGGCCGCACCGGGCATCAGCTCGGGCGAGGCGATGACCGAAATGGAGACGCTGATGCAGAAGCTGCCGCCGGGCATCGGCTACGAGTGGACCGGCCTGTCCTACGAGGAGCGGCTCAGCGGCTCGCAGGCGCCGGCGCTCTACGCCCTGTCGATGATCATCGTCTTCCTCTGCCTCGCCGCTCTCTATGAGAGCTGGTCGGTGCCGGTGTCGGTCATCATGGTGGTGCCGCTGGGCGTCATCGGCGCCGTCATCGCGGCGACGCTGCGCGGCCTGCCGAGCGACGTCTATTTCCAGGTCGGCCTGCTGACCACCATCGGCCTGTCGGCGAAGAACGCCATCCTGATCGTGGAGTTCGCCAAGGCGCTCTACGACCAGGGCATGGAGTTGAAGGAGGCGGCAGCGGAGGCCTGCCGTCAGCGCCTGCGTCCCATCATCATGACCTCGATGGCCTTCATCCTCGGCGTGCTGCCGCTGGCGATCAGCACCGGCGCCGGGTCGGAAAGCCAGAACGCCATCGGCGTCGGCGTGATGGGCGGCATGATCTCCGCCACGGTGCTGGCGGTGCTGTTCGTACCGGTCTTCTTCGTCGCGGTCTACCGGCTGTTCGTCCGCAGGCGGCCGGGGCATGGCGCCATGCCGCAGCCGGCGGCGGGGGACTGAGGCTTGCGGCCGCCGCCCACCTCTCCCCTGGGAAAATCCCCCTCTCCCCCCCCGGGGAGAGGGTCGGGGTGAGGGGGATGCGCTGCGTGGCTTGGTTGGGGAACAGCAAGCGCGCGCTTCTTGAAGATCCTCGCCGCGCTCCCCCCTCACCTAACCCTCTCCCCGGGGGGGGAGAGGGGGGCCAGCCTCCGTCAGCAATGTGTCCAGCACCTCGACCAGATGGTCGATGCGGTAGGGTTTCGGCAGCACCATCACGCCGGTGGCGCGGGCGACCTCCTCGCTGTAGCCGGTCGCCAGAACGACGGGCAGATCGGGCCGGAGCCGCTGCGCGCTCCGCGCCAGATCGACGCCGCTCATGGTGCCGGGCATCACCACGTCGCTGAACAGCAGGTCGAAGCCGCCGGCCTCCAACAGGGGCAGCGCCTCGTCGGCCGTGGCGGCACGGGTGATGGTGAAGCCGGCATCCTCCAGCGCGGTCGCCACGGTCAGCGCGACGATGGGGTCGTCCTCCACCACCAGCACATGGCCGCCGACCCGGCTGGCACCGGCCTCCGCCACCGGCTTGGCCGCCGTCGCCGGGGCGGTGCCGGACCGGCGGATCAGCAGGCCGACGGTGGTGCCGCGCCCTTCCTCGCTCTCGATCCAGACGGTGCCGCCGGAATGGCGGGCGAAGCCGTAGACCTGCGACAGCCCCAGCCCGCTGCCCTTGCCGATCTCCTTGGTGGTGAAGAAGGGATCGAAGGCGCGGGCCTGCACATCGGCCGGCATGCCGGTGCCGGTGTCGCTCACCGTCAGCCGCACGAATTCGCCCGACAGCCCGTTCGGCGCCTGCGGATCGCCGTGCGTCAGGGTGACGTTGGCCGCGCGGATCGACAGCATGCCGCCGTCCGGCATCGCGTCGCGCGCGTTGACCACGAGGTTCAGCAGGGCCAGCTCCAGCTGCGTCGCATCGACCTCCACCGGCCAGAGCCCGGTGGCGAAGTCCACCTCCAGCCGGATGTCGGCGCGCAGGGCCCGGTTCAGCAGCTCCGACATGCCGAGCACGCGGTCGCGCAGATCGACCGTCTCCGGCCGCAGGGCCTGCCGGCGGGCGAAGGCCATCAGCTGCTGCACCAGCTTGGCGCCGCGGTCCACCGCCTGCCGCCCGGCATCGACCAGCGGCTGGATGCGCGTGCCCTCCGCCCGCTTCTCGATCATGTGCAGGCAGCCGGACAGCGCCTGGAGCAGGTTGTTGAAGTCGTGGGCGACCCCGCCGGTCATCTGGCCCAGCGCCTCGGTCTTCTGCGTCTGCAACAGGGCGATCTGGACGCGCTCGCGCTCGGCCACCTCCTCGGCGACGCGGGCCTCCAGCGTGGCGTTGAGCTGTTGCAGCTCCTCCTCGGCCCGTTTCGCCTCGGTGACGTCGCTGCCCTCGACGAACAGGCCGGTGACGCGGCCGTCCTCATCCTTGATCGGCTGATAGACGAAGGTGAGGAAGCGCTCCTCCAGCGGCCCGTCCGGCCGGCGCTGGAAACTGATGGGGACGCTGTGCCCGACGAAGGTCTCGCCGCTGGCATAGACGCGGTCGAGCAATTCGAAGAAGCCCTGGCCTTCCACCTCCGGCAAAGCGTCCCGCGCCGGGCGGTCCATCAGATCCCGGCGGCCGACCAGCTGCATATAGGTGTCGTTCGCCAGTTCGAAGACATGGTCCGGCCCGCGCAGCACGCACATGAAGCCCGGCGCCTGCCGGAACAGGGTGCGCAGCCGCTCCCCCTCCGCCGCCAGCCGGGCGTTGGCCGCCTCCACCGCGGCGCGTTCGCGGATCAGCGCCGTGTTGGCCGCCCGCAAGGCCGCCTCGGCGAGGGCGCGCTCGACCGCGGCCCAGGTCCGTTCGGCCACATCCTCCGCCAGGGCGGCGTCGGTTTCGGTCCAGTGGCGCGCCTCGCCCTCATGCAGGTAGAGGATGGCCGTCAGCTGTCCCGCCTTCAACAACGGCACGACCAGCAGCGCCCGAGCCCCGATCCCGGCGAAGGCCGCCGCCGGCCCGTTTCCGCTGGTGCGGGGGTCGGTGGCGACATCGTCGACGCGCAGCGTGTATCCCGCCCGCAGCTCGGCGATCAGCGCCGGGCCGAAGCTGTCGAGCGGCCGGGACTGGCCGGCGAGGCTTTCCACCCCGCTGTCGCTCCAGTCCCGGTCCACCGAAATCATGCTGCCGGTCGGATCGATGCGGCCATAGCCGGCCCGCGCCACCCGCAGATGACGGGCGATGGCTTCGGCGGCGGCGGCGGTGATGCCGACCGGATCGTTCAACCCGCGCAGCTTCTCCGCCAGATCGAGCTGGAAGGTCAGCCGCCGTTCGGCCAGCACCCGGGCGGTGTTCTCGGTGCAGGCGCAGAACATGCCGGCGACGCGGTCGGCCTCGTCGCGGACCGGGCTGTAGGAGAAGGTGAAATAGGTCTCCTCGCGATAGCCGTGCCGCTCCATGAACAGCTGCCGGTCCTCATGATAGGTCGCCTCGCCGGCGAGCGCCCGTGCCACCAGGGGGACCAGATCGTCCCAGATGTCGGCCCACACCTCGGCGAAGGGACGGCCCAGCGCCTCCGGCTTGTCGCCCAGGATCGGGCGGTAGCTGTCGTTGTAGAGAAAGGTCAGCTCCGGCCCCCAGACCGCGAACATCGGGAAGCTGGAGGTCAGCATCAGGTTGACGATGGTGCGCAGCGATTGCGGCCAGTCCTCCGGCGGGCCGAGCGGAGTCGCCGACCAGTCCATGTCCCGCATCCGCCGGCCCATCTCGCCGCCGCCCGTGAAGACATCCGGACCGCTGCCGGTTCTGCTTTTCATACCGTCAGGGTTTTCCATGCCGCCGGCTGCGCGGACGGGACCTGCGGATTGACGCAGCCTTGCGGCGTCCTGCCAGACCGGGTCGGCCATCATGCCACCGATTTCGCGGCCGCGGCGGTACGGCGACGATGAGCATAAATTAGAGGAAACATAAGGATCCCTGCACAGATCGTGGCGCAAGAATAGGCAATCGCAACAGGGGTGGCAATCAGCGCTCTCTAACCATTTGGGAGTAGTTGACCTGAATCCTCATACGCCCGCGACTTTCGCAGCTCCGCCGATGTTTTCGAGATCATCGCAGCCGGCAGCCGTTTCTTGGTCCGGCCCGGAGTTTGTCGGGCAATTGCGCAGCGTGCGCTGCTTTTTTCGGAGAATGCTCGTGGGGCCGTTCAATCTTTCCGCCATATTGCTGACCCTGGCGGCGATCTTCGGTCTCATCAATTACAAATGGCTCAGGCTGCCCAACACCATCTCGCTGTTCTTCCAGGGGCTGGCACTGGCGCTGCTGGTGAGCGGCATCGACGCGGTGGGCTCCAGCCTGGGCGTCGGCGACTGGTTGCGCGGCCTGATCGGCGAGATCAGCCTGCCGGCGATCCTGCTCGACGGCATTCTCAGCCTGCTGCTCTACACCGCCGCGGTGAACGAGGATCTGTGCGTCCTGCTGACGCGGAAATGGACGGTTCTGGCGCTGGCGACAGTGAGCGTCCTGCTGTTCACCGGCCTGATGGGGGTGGGGCTGCACCTCCTCTTCCCGCTGGTCGGGATCGAGGTGCCGCTGATCTGGTGCCTGGTGCTGGGGGCGGCGGTTGCGCCGACCGATCCGGTGGCGGTGCATGGCATCCTGGGGCGACTGCCGGTTCCGGACAGCTTGCGGTCGGTGATCTCCGGCGAAAGC
>NZ_CP170475.1:332500-447823 GCF_042604635.1 Azospirillum sp. A26
CGGCGTACCTTTTGTATAATGGGTCAGCGACTTAGAGTATGCAGCGAGCTTAAGCCGGTAGGTGGAGGCGCAGCGAAAGCGAGTCTGAATAGGGCGACCGAGTTGCATGCTTTAGACCCGAAACCTGATGATCTAGCCATGGGCAGGTTGAAGGTGCGGTAACACGCACTGGAGGACCGAACTCACGCCTGTTGAAAAAGTCGGAGATGACCTGTGGCTAGGGGTGAAAGGCCAATCAAATCAGGAAATAGCTGGTTCTCCGCGAAAGCTATTTAGGTAGCGCGTCGGATATCACCTGCGGGGGTAGAGCACTGGATGGGCTAGGGGGGCGCGAGCCTTACCAAACCTAACCAAACTCCGAATACCGCAGAGTGCAGTCCGGCAGACAGACGGTGGGTGCTAAGGTCCATCGTCGAGAGGGAAACAGCCCAGACCGCCAGCTAAGGTCCCCAAATCACGGCTAAGTGGGAAAGGATGTGGGAAGGCCATGACAACCAGGAGGTTGGCTTAGAAGCAGCCATCCTTTAAAGAAAGCGTAATAGCTCACTGGTCTAGTTAAGCCGGCCTGCGCCGAAAATGTATCGGGGCTCAAGCCGTGTACCGAAGCTGCGGATGTGATCTTATGATCACGTGGTAGCGGAGCGTTCCGTAAGCCTGCGAAGGGTGTCCGTGAGGCCGCCTGGAGGTATCGGAAGTGAGAATGCTGACATGAGTAGCGACAAACAGTGTGAGAAACACTGTCGCCGAAAGTCCAAGGGTTCCTGCGCAAGGTTAATCCACGCAGGGTGAGCCGGCCCCTAAGGCGAGGCCGAAAGGCGTAGTCGATGGGAACCACGTTAATATTCGTGGGCCTGGCGGAGGTGACGGATTGGAAAGCGTGTACGATCTTATCGGATTGATCGTGCTGTGGACCGGTTCCAGGAAATAGCCCCGCCTTATAGACCGTACCCCAAACCGACACAGGTGGACTGGTAGAGTATACCCAGGCGCTTGAGAGAATGGTGTTGAAGGAACTCGGCAAATTGCCCTCGTAACTTCGGAAGAAGAGGGCCCCGTTTGTGCGCAAGCGCAGGCGGGGGGCACAGACCAGGGGGTAGCGACTGTTTACTAAAAACACAGGGCTCTGCGAAGCCACACAAGGCGACGTATAGGGTCTGACGCCTGCCCGGTGCCGGAAGGTTAAGAGGAGGAGTGCAAGCTCTGAATTGAAGCCCCGGTAAACGGCGGCCGTAACTATAACGGTCCTAAGGTAGCGAAATTCCTTGTCGGGTAAGTTCCGACCTGCACGAATGGCGTAACGACTTCCCCGCTGTCTCCAACACCAACTCAGCGAAATTGAACTCTCCGTGAAGATGCGGAGTTCCCGCGGTCAGACGGAAAGACCCCGTGCACCTTTACTACAGCTTTGCAGTGGTGCTAGGGACTTCATGTGTAGGATAGGTGGGAGGCTTGGAAACATGGGCGCCAGCTCGTGTGGAGCCAACCTTGAAATACCACCCTTGAAGTCTCTGGCATCTAACCGTGGCCCGTGATCCGGGTCCGGGACCCTGCATGGCGGGTAGTTTGACTGGGGCGGTCGCCTCCCAAAGTGTAACGGAGGCGCGCGATGGTGGGCTCAGAGCGGTCGGAAATCGCTCGACGAGTGCAATGGCATAAGCCCGCCTGACTGCAAGACTGACAAGTCGAGCAGAGACGAAAGTCGGCCATAGTGATCCGGTGGCTCCACGTGGACGGGCCATCGCTCAACGGATAAAAGGTACGCCGGGGATAACAGGCTGATGACTCCCAAGAGTCCATATCGACGGAGTCGTTTGGCACCTCGATGTCGGCTCATCACATCCTGGGGCTGGAGCAGGTCCCAAGGGTTCGGCTGTTCGCCGATTAAAGTGGTACGTGAGCTGGGTTTAGAACGTCGTGAGACAGTTCGGTCCCTATCTGCCGTGGGTGTCGGAGTTTTGCGAGGATTTGTCCCTAGTACGAGAGGACCGGGATGGACATACCTCTGGTGCACCGGTTGTCACGCCAGTGGCATGGCCGGGTAGCTAAGTATGGACGGGATAACCGCTGAAAGCATCTAAGCGGGAAACCCACCTCTAAACCAGAGCTCCCTTGAGAGCCGTGACAGACCATCACGTCGATAGGAGGCATGTGGACCGGCAGCAATGCCTGAAGCTAAGCCTTACTAATCGCTCGATCGGCTTGATCTCGACACCACAAACCGCGCCATGCGCAGCAGCAAGCCTGCTCCAAAGCAGTGCTTGACCAGCGCACAGCCGTTCGATACATCCTCCTCACTTGCACTGAACAAGCATACAGCGCTTTCGGTAACAGCGTCGGTCTTGTGCCTCGGTGACCTGGTGGTCATGGCGAGGTGTCAAACACCCGATCCCATCCCGAACTCGGCCGTGAAAAGCCTCCGCGCCAATGGTACTGCGTCTTAAGACGTGGGAGAGTAGGTCGCCGCCAGGTCGCTCAGGCACAGGAGACGCTTCAATCCAAAAGCGCACATGCTTGCATCTTCACATACCTTAGAAAAACGCCCTGGTTCGAATGAACCGGGGCGTTTTCGTGTCGCTTCACCGGCTATTAATTTGTTTTTGGTGAATTCGGTGGACTGGACCGTCAGATGGCGGTGGCGTGGGGGTGGCGATGGGCGATTCGGACGATCTCTTCGACATGTATCGCAAGGACCACGCCGCGGCGGCGCTGACCGGTCCCGCCCTGGCGGCGGCGCTTGCCGATACGGTGCGGCGTAGCTTCGCCCAGATCGAGGAGCTTTGCGCTGATGTCACGCGGGCGCTCGCCCAGGCGCGTTACACCACGAAGCTGGCGCAGACGGTGACCGACCGGTCGAGCTATGTGCGGCTCGACCGCCAGTCGGAGACCTTCCGTGACTACCTGCGGAACTGGAGCCAGCAGCGGGCCGACAAGGGCGCCGGCGGCATGCATTGGGAAGCGCAAATCCTCGTCACCGACCATCGGCGGACGACGAAGGAGATCGGGCTGGGCGTCGCCTTCGAATGGCCGGGTGCGGGGGAGGAGGGCAGCCTCGCCTTCGTCGAATTCTGGCCGACCGGCACCGGGGTGTCCTTGCCCTCCGATGCCCGCGGCTTCCAGCGCGCGCTGGTCGCCAGCATCATCAAGCTGGAACAGGCCGGCGAGCTGTCCAGCGTGAAGGGCCGCTAAAGTCGATCAGATGCTGACAGGAATCACAGCGTGGCGTTCAGGCCGGAGGCCGACAGTTCCACCGGCCGGCGCGCCTGTCCGTCGCGGGCATAGGTGCCGTCGCTCGACGCCTTCTCCAGCGCGGTCAGCAGGTTGCGGTTGATGGTCAGCACCGCCTTGCGCAGGGCGACGAGGCCGGAGGCGTTGACCGACACCGCCCGCTCCAGCCGGTCGATGCGCTCCAGCGTCATCGTGCGCAGATCGTCGGGCAGGCGGATGCCTTCGTCGCGGGCGCGCAGGACGGCGCCCTCCAGCTGTTCGGCCATCGCCGCCTTGCGGTGGGCGAAGACCTCCAGCCGGTCGAGCATGCCAGCGGCGATGCAGGCGGATTCCTCCTCCAGCACGGCGGACAGCGCTTCCACCGCATCGAGGAAGTTACGCACCAGCAGGGCGGTGGCGCCGTCATAGCCGGGATCGGGAGCGGCCGATCCCTCGGTCTCGGCCTGTTCGGGCCGGCGGTCGGGGGCAAATTCGTGGATCAGGTCCTTGAGGGTGACGCTCATGACCGCTGCTCCGCTTGGGAGGCGTAGAGGCGAGCGATCTCGTCATGCGTCATCCTGCCGATGCCGAGCGTGCCGGATTCGGCAATGGCCTTGCCGTATTCCTGCAACATCATGCTGCGCCACGGCTTTTCCGCCGGGCCGCCGCCGCCGAACAGCGGGCTTTCGCGCATGCCCGCGAACATGCTTTCCATCAGCTGGCCGACCAGCATCGCCTCGAATTCCTTGGCGACCTTGTCGGCCGCTTCCGGGTTGGGGAAGGCCGGCCTCGCGGTTGCCGGCGTGGGCGTCGCAGGGCTGCGGAGGGTCGTTGCGGCGATGTCCATCGTCGTCTCTCCATCCTGGTCTTTTGGGGTCAGATGATTTCCAGGTCGGCGTGCAGGGCACCGGCGGCCTTGATGGCCTGGAGGATGGCGACCATGTCGCGCGGCCCCACCCCCAGCGCGTTCAGCCCGTTGACCAGCTGTTGCAGGCTGACATTGCCGCCGACGGTCACGAACTGGCGGCCATTGCCTTCCTGCACCTGCACGTCGGTGCGCGGCACAACGACGGTGGAGCCGTTGCTGAAGGGCTGCGGCTGCGACACCTGCGGCGTCTCTACCACGCGGACGGTCAGGTTGCCCTGGGTGATGGCGACGCGGCTGACCCGCACATCGTCGCCGATGACGATGGTGCCGCTGCGCTCGTCCACCACCACGCGGGCGATGGCGTCGGGGCGGACCGCCAGCTGTTCGATCTCGCCGATCAGGCGGGAGACGTTGCCGACATAGGATCCGGTGATCCGCACATCGACGGTGGTCAGGTCGACCACACGGGCGTTGCCGGTGCCGAGCCGGCCGTTCACCGCGTCGGCGATGCGGATCGCCGTGGTGAAGTCGGGGTTGCGCAGCGCCATCCGCACCACGCCGACATCGTTCAGCGCGAATTTCAGCTCGCGCTCCACCGTGGCGCCGTTGGCGATGCGGGCGGTGGTCGGCACCCCCTTGGTCACCGTCGCCGCCGCCCCGCCGGCGCTGTAGCCGCTGACCGACAGCGGCCCCTGGGCCACGGCATAGGCCTCGCCGTCGGCGCCCAGCAGCGGCGTCACCACCAGCGTGCCGCCCAGCAGGCTGGTGGCGTCGCCGAGCGCCGAGACCGTCACGTCGACCGTCGTGCCCTGGCGTGGGAAGGGCGGCAGGCTGGCGGTCACCATAACCGCCGCGGCGTTGCGGGTGCGCAGGGTCTCGCCGCGGGTGTTGATGCCCAGCCGCTCCATCATCCCCTTCAGGCTCTGTTCGGTGAAGGGGGTGTTGATCAGCCGGTCGCCGGTGCCGTTCAGCCCGACGACAAGGCCGTAGCCGACCAGCTGGTTGCGGCGGACCCCGTCGAAGGTGACCAGATCCTTCACCCGCGTCTGCGCCGCCGCGGGCACGGCCGACAGCATGCCGAACGCCAGCAGCAGCCCGCCGGCCAGCACCAGGACGCGGCGCAAGGCGGGCCGGAGCCGGTACGATAGGGGGAGCTGGATGCCGGGGCTCATGTCGATGCGGCCTAGAGGTAGTTGGTCAGGTGCAGCTTGGCGATGCGCGCGGTCGCGCTGGAGGTGGCGTCGATCTGCGCCTCCAGCTGGCTGATCCGCGTGCTGGCCTCGTAGGGATCGACGCCTTCCAGATTGTCGATCTGCAGGCTGAGGATCGACTTCTGCGTCTTGTGCTGCTCGGCCAGCGTCGCGACCTGGGCGCGCTGGATGCCGAGCTGGGCCGTCGCCTCCCGCAGTTTGCCGAGGCCGCCGGACAGCTTGTCGACCGCGGTCCTGATGTAGTCGGGATAGGCGTCGACATCCATCTGCGAGGTGTCGACCGCCGCCAGCATGTAGATGCCTTCCAGCATCTGCCGCATCATCGGGTCGTTGGCCTGCACGCCATAGGCGATGGCGGTGGACTCCGCCGGCTGGCCGCTGACGCGCGGCGAGGCGGTGCCGCCGGGCTGCATCGCCGTGGTGCCGGTGTAGAGGCCGCCTTCGAAGCTGTCGGTCAGCGGGGCGGGGGCCGGGGTCGCCGGGTCGCGCACGGCGAACAGATCGTCGAGCCGGGCGACGACCGCCGCGGTCTCCGCCGCCGTCTTCGGCATGGCGGTGCCGCCGGTGGCCGACTGGATGGCGTCCTGGACGATCTGCATCGGCGAGCGCAGGCCCGACTTGTCGCCGTCGACGTTGCGCATCGGCGGCTGGTCCAGCGCGGTGCCGGCGAAGAGATAGCTGTTGCCGGACGAGGCGTTCAGCAGCCCGACCACCTGATCCAGCACGCCGCGCGCGCGGATTTGCAGAGACGTCCCGGTCGGCGACTGCTGCCCCAGCCCGGTCGAGGCGGCGGCCAGCAGGTCGGTGCCCGACGCGAGGATGCTGGTCATCGCGCTGTCCATCGTCTTCATCCGGCCGTCGAGCAGGTCGGTGGTCTTCACATACTCGTCGGTGCGGTCGAACAGGTTGCGCAGGGCGATGTCGCGGCCGGTGCCGGCGCCGATGGTCGCGGCGACGTCGGCATGGACGCCGGTCGACACCTCCTCGTTGGCGCGGGTCAGCTCCATCTGCTGCCGGGTCATGGTGCTTTGCAGCGACCGGCTCATCCCCAGCGTGGACAGGGCATTGTACAGCATCGGCTTACCCCTTGATCTGCAACAGGATGTCGATCATGCGGCCGGCCACCTGCACCACCTGGGCGCTGGCGCCATAGCTCTGCTCGATCAGCAGCAGCTTCTGCATCTCGTCGTCGATGTTGACGCCGTCGCGGTTGATGCGCGCGGTCTCCAGCGTGTCGGCGCTGATCTTGCGCGCGTTCATCTCCGACTCGGCACCGGTGCGGTAGCCCTGCTGGGCCGACACCATGGCGGTGGCGTAGCTGCCGAGCGTCGCGTTGGCGGGCATGTCGGTGGCGGCGAAGCTGCGGGTGCCGGTGAAGACGGCCTGGAAGGTCTCGATCTGCGTCTGGTCGCCCGGCTGGAGCGGGGCCGCCGCCTGCACGCCGCTCTGCACCCGCCAGCTTTCCGTCCGCACCGCGTCGTTGACGGCGATGCGCGAGGCCAGCCCGGCGGTGGCGCCATAGGCGGCGCCGGCATCGGTGAACAGGCCGGGCTGGGTCGGGTCGGCCTCCGCCCCCTGAAAGGCCTGGACGAGGCCGGCGGCCAGCTCGTCCAGCTGCGCCATGGCGCGGGGCATGTCCTGCTTGACGGTCTGGACATAGCCCATGATGCGGCCGCTCTGGATTTCGCTGTCCGGGTTGGCCGACAGGGCGACGCCGTTCGCCATCACCTCGTCCCCCAGCAGGGTCAGCGGCTGCTCGCCCGGGGCCAGCGGGTGGTCAAGCAGGGTCTGGCCGTTGCGGGTCATTACCACCACCTGGCCGTCCTCGCGGCTGTAGGTGCGGATGCCGATCTCCTGCGAGACCTGATCGAGCAGGCGGTCGCGCTGGTCGCGCAGGTCGCCGGCATCGCCGCCGCGCGTCTCCAGCGTCGCGATCTTGCCGTTCAGGTCGCTGATGCGCTGGAGCGAGGTGTTCACCGTATCGACGGAGGTCTGGAGCCGGCCCCTGGCGTCGTCCTGCACCGTCTGCGCCGCCTCGGCGACACGGTTCAGCCCGCCGGCCAGAGCCGTCGCCTGCGACACCACGGCGTTCCGCGCCGCGTCGTCGTTGGGCATGTCGTGCAGGCGGGAGAAGGCCTGCTGCAGCTTCGACAGCTGGGTCGAGACCGACTTCTCGTCCTGTGGCTGCCCCAGCACCAGCGCATAGTCGGCCAGCGCCGACGCGCGCGCCTCCTGCCCGCTGTAGCGGCTGGTCTCGAACCGCGCGTCGCGGATCAGCAACTCGTCCACCTTGCGGGCGACGGCATCCACCCGCACCCCAGCGCCATTGGGGGCGCCCCGGCCCGCGGTGGTGACCGCCGACAGGTCGAGGTCGCGGCGCACATAGCCGGCGGTGGTGGCGTTGGCGAGGTTGTGGGACACCATCGCCGCCTGCTGCTGCGTCGTGCGCAGGCCGGACAGGGCGGACGTGAGGGCGAGTTGGACGCTCATGGCCGGGACTCCGTCGGAACTGGGCTCAGCGCTTCAGGCGCGTGGTTTCTTCGACCATCTCGTCGGCGGTGCGCACCAGGGTGGCGCTGGACGAGTAGGCGCGCTGCGTCTCGATCAGCGACACCAGCTCGGTCGCGATGTCGACGTTCGACTGTTCCAGCGCGCTGCCGACGACGCTGCCGGCACCGCCCTGCTTGCCCGCCCCCAGCGTCAGGGTTCCGGTGTCCGCCCCCAGCGTGTAGGTGTTACCGTCCTGGGCGACCAGACCGTCGGGGTTGGTGACGGTGGCGATCGGGATCTGGTACAGCGCCTGACGGGCGCCGTTGTCGTACATCACCCACAGCTTGCCGCTGTCGTCGATGTTGACCGAGGTGACCTGACCGACCTTGGCGCCGTCGCCGGTGACGGTCGGCACGTAGTCGCCGTTCAGCTGAGTGAGGTTGCCGAGCGACATGGTGAAGCTGTCGGCGGTCGGCGTGGCCGGCGAGGTGACGGTGAGCCCCGGCATCGGGTCGAGCGGCAGGCCGGCGCCGTCCACCGGCTTGCCGGCATAGGGGCCGGTCGCGGCGAAGGTCAGCGTCACCGGCGCGCCGGCGACGGTGTAGCCGGCCGGGCCGGTGGCGGTCAGCGTCCACTGGTTGGGGCCGGCGGCCTTGGTCCAGGTCATCGACAGGTCGAGCGGGTTGCCCAGTCCATCATAGAAGGTCGGGCTGCTGGTGAAGCTGTCGCCGGTGATGGCCTGGGCCGGCAGGTTGCCGGAGAAATCCATCTGCGTCGTTTTGCTGCCGCCATAGACGAGATTGCCGACATTCACCGACTGGAGGTCGTCGAAGCGGGAGCTGCTGACGTTCGGCATGGTGCCGTCCGGGTTCAGCTTCCAGGCTTCCAGATACTGGCCGGCATTGTTGCGCAGGAAGCCGGCCTCGTCGGGCAGGAAGCTGCCGGCGCGGGTCAGCGAATATTGTGGCGTGCCCGAGGCCCTGTTGCCGACGACGAAGAAGCCGTTGCCGCTGATCGCCATGTCGGTGGTCGAGCTGGTCCCGAGGATCGTGCCGTCCTGCTGCATCTGATAATGCGTGGCGGACTGCACGCCGCTTGCCGTGTAGGTGCTGCGGCTGCCGGGCGAGGTGACCAGGGTGGAGAAATCCACAGTCGCCCGCTTGTAGCCGACCGTCTGCGAATTGCTGATGTTGTCCGAAATGGCGGCAAGGCGCGAGCTTTGCGCGGACATCCCGCTGACACCGGACCGCATGGCGCTGTAAAGGCTCATCCTTGGAATCCTCTGGTCAACCGTCGAACGGGCCGTCGCAGTGACGACGAACGGAAGGGAAGGTGTGCGTTCCGGGATTCTCCGCGGATGACTGGCGGGGTTAACGGTAGCGAAGGGGTTTTAAAGGGGCTTTAAAGGAAAAAGCGGATGGTTTTGTTAAAATGCGTAAGGCTTTTTCTTTTGATTGTTTCCCGCCTTGATTGCTCCCGTCTATTGCCTCGCCGGCCGCCGCAGCAACGTGATGCTGATCCGCCGGTTGCTGGGATCCAGCGGATCGCTGGCGCCGAAATGGTCCAGATCGGCACGCCCCTCCACCCGGACGATGCGCCCGCCCGGAATGCCGCTGGCCAGCAGTTCGCGGCGGGCGGCGTTGGCGCGGTCGCTCGACAGTTCCCAGTTGCCGTACTTTGCATCCGGCGCATAGCCCAGCGCATCCGTGTGGCCGGTGATGCCGATGGGGTTCGGCACCGAGCCGAGCGCCGACGCCACCATCCGCATCAGCCGCCGCCCCTGGTCGTTCATCTGGGCCGAGCCGACCTTGAACATCGAGAAGCGGGCCTGATCGGTCAGCTGGACGCGCAGCCCCTCCGGCACCTGCTGGATCACCAGACTGCCTTGCAGGGCGCTGAGGTCCGGCGACGCCGCGATGCGCTGGCGGAGATCCCGTTCCAGCGACTCCAGCGCCACCTTCTCCGTCAATTCGGAGGATTGGCGGTCGAGCAGCGCCTCCAGCTCCGCACGGGTGGCCTGGACAGTGGGAGCGGGCGGTCCGGCTGCGGGCGCGCTTTCCGTCGCGGGGCGAAGCAGGTCCACCGGCGGAACCGTGCCGCCCGGCGGATGGGGCATCGGATCCCTGCGGCCGGCCGGCTGGCGGTCGCTGTCGCCGACCGAGGCGACGACGGGCGGGGAGGCGACCGGGCTCGCCTGATCGCCGGCGGCGTTCGGGGTGGTCAGCGACCCGGTCTTGTCGACCGAACGACCGGCCAGCATGCCGTCGGCGCCGGAATTGCTTTGCGACACCGCGACTGGGTTGAAGTAGTCGGCAATGCCCTTGCGCTGTTCGGTGGTGGTGATGTTCATCAGCCACATCACCAGGAAGAAGGTCATCATCGCCGTCACGAAGTCGGCGTAGGCCAGCTTCCAGGTTCCGTTGTGCTCCTCTTCCTCATGGCCGCCGAGATGGCGCTTGACGATGATCGGGGGGAGGGCGGTCTTGCGCGGCATGGCCGGTCACGCCGGCTGGCGGGCGTCGCGGGCCTTGGCCTGCGACGACAGCGCGGTGGCGACCTCCACCTCGGCAAGGCTGGGCTGGATGTCGGTGTACAGCACCTTGCGGGCATATTCGGCGCAGACCTGCGGCGGGCTGCCGCGCAGGTAGGCGCACAGCGCCGCCTTGATGCAGAAATACATGTTCAGTTCCGATTCGCGGCGCTGGCGGGCGGCGCTGGCGATGGGGCCGACCATGCCGTAGGACAGTAGCACGCCGAGGAAGGTGCCGGTCAGCGCCCCGCCGATCATCCGGCCCAGCACCTCCGGCGCCTCGCTGATGGCGCCCATGGCGTTGATGACGCCCAGCACCGCGGCGACGATGCCCAGCGCCGGCAGCGCGTCGGCAAGGTTCTGCAACGCCTTCGGCACCTGGTTCAGCTCGCGGCCCAGCGTGTCCAGCTCTTCCGCCATCAGCGATTCCAGGTCGTGCGGGTTGTCCTGGCCGAGTGCGATCAGGCGCAGGTAATCGCACAGGAAGGTGATGCAGCGGTCATAGCGCAGGACATTGGGATACTGGGTGAACAACGGGCTGTCGGCGGGCTTGTCGATGTCGGTCTCGATCTGCGACATGCCCTTGGACTTGGCGACGCGCAGCAGCCCGTAGACCAGCGCGATCATGTCGAGATAGTCGTTCTTGGGGGTGGTCCGCCCGCGGGCGATGGTGCCGACAGCGCGCAGCGTGTCGCGCAGCACCGCCGGGCTGTTGGCGATGGCGAAGCCGCCGATGCCGGCGCCGATGATGATGACGATCTCCACCGGCTGCCACAGCACCGCCATCCGCCCGCCCATCGCGTAGAACCCGCCGAGCACGCTGGCAAACACCGCGATCAACCCGAACATCAAGCGCATGTCTTCTTCTCCGGATGTGCAAGAGCCATCGCGATTGGGGGCAACGGTCCGCCGACGCTACAGCCCGCCGTTTAAAGTGGCTTTACGGATCGGGGCCCAAAGGTCAGGGGGACTTCCGCCACCCGCGCGCCAGCCGGTCGAGCGCGGTCGCCGCGGCAAGGTCGCGCTCCACCGACTCCGCGCGCAGCGGCCCGTCGGCGGGCGGCGGGGCGAGCGCATCGAGCAGCCCGGCCCAGCGGGTGCCGGCCAGACGCGCGCGCTGGGCCGGGCCAAAGCCGCGCAGGCCCTCGGCGTCGCCGGCCAGATAGGCCGACAACCCCTGCAAGGCCAGATCGTCGGCCGTCGGTTCCGCCCCGGTGGCGGCCAGTTCGGCGAAGGCGGTCCGCGCCGCCCGCCATTCGCCGGCCGCGAACAGCCCCTCCGCCCGCAGCCGCGCCGCCTCCGCCCCGCCCAGGCCGCGCAGCGCGTCGAGCGCCCGCACGGTGTCGCCGTCGCCCAGCAGCGCGTCGGCGCGCAGCAGGGCGCGGCGTTCGGCCAGGACCGGCTCCAACGCCGACCCGCCGGTGCGGGCCAGAACATCCAGCGCCTCCCCCTCGCGCCCACCGTCGATCAGGGCGCGGGCCAGGGTGGCGCCAAGCTCCGCCCGGCGCGGGCCGGTGGCACCTTCCGTCAGCGCATGCAGGATGCGGGTGGCCTCCAGCCCATAGCCGTCGCGCAGCAGCAAGGTGGCGAGGCGCAGGCGCAACCCGCCATCCGAGCCGTCGACCAGCGTCACCAGCCGTCCATGGCGTGCCTGCAAGGCCAGTGCATAGAGCCCGCCGGGCGGGGATTGCTCCAGCCGGTCGAGCACGGCGGCCAGCAAAGTGCGCCCGGCCGCCAGCGCGTCGCGCCCGCGCGTGGAGGCGCCGAAACGCCGCCCCAACAGGCCGAAGATGTCGAGCGCCGCTTCGGTCCTGCCGCTGCGGGCATAGGCACCGCCGAGCGCCGCCAGAGCATCCGTTTCGATGTCGTCGCCGCGCCAGGCGAAGCGCAAGGCTTCCAGCGCCTTGATGGCGCCATCCTCGTCCAACCGCCCCAGGCTGCGGCGCAGTTCGATGGCGCGCACCTCGGCCCGGCGGGCGAAGGGGCCGCGACGCAGGCCCGCTGCGGCGTCATACCGTTCGAGAGCCGCGTCGGGCGTCGCCTTCAACTCTGCCAAGCGGCCGCGGAAATAATCCAGCCGGCCGTCGGCCATGCCCTTCGAATCGACGGTGATCATCTCCAGCACGATCAGGTTCAGCGCCGCGCTGTCTCCCGCCTCGTCCGCGGCGGTGGCGAGCGTGGTCAGCAGCCGGCTGCGCAGGTCGGCCGGATAGTCGAGCAGCCGGCGGAGCGCGATGGGCAGCCCCTCCTTCGCCGCCGCCCAGCGGGTCGGCGCCAGCGCGACGCTGCGCCAGACATGGTGGTCGGGCATGGCGCCGGCCGGCAGCTGGACGAACAGGTTGTCGTCGGGCCCGTCCTCGCGGTCGAGCGCGCGGAAGGCGTCGCCCAGGATGCGCAAGGCATAGCGCTGGTCGGGTGCCGGTGACAGGCTGGCCGCCGTCTCCAGCGCCGCGCGCCCCTCCTCGTCCATGGCGCGGGCGAGCAGGAAGCGGACCACGGCGATCTGCGCCTCGACCCGTGCGCGGGCCTGCGCCGTGTCGAGCGCGGCTTGCAGCGCTTCGCGCGTGCGGTTGAAATCGTCCCCGGCCCAGCCGGCGAGATCCATCGCCCCGATGGGCGGCGGGGCCGGCGGCTTGGGCGGCTCGGCGGTTTGCGGGACGGGTTTTGCCGGGCGTTCCGGCATGCGCTCCAACTGGCGCAGGGTCTGCTGGATGTTGTCGCGGACTTCGCCTTCCAGGCTGGCAACGACGGGGAGGGGCGGGTTCTCCCTCTCCCCCTTCGTCTCCCTCTCCCCCCCGGGGAGAGGGTCGGGGTGAGGGGGATGCACTTCGTGCCTTTCCCGAGAATCCTCGCCGCGCTCCCCCCTCACCCTAACCCTCTCCCCGGGGGGGAGAGGGGATTGCTCCGGGGGTGCGAGAGTGACAGGCGCAGCATTCGCCGTGCCGATAGGGTTCAGCGCTTCAACGACCTCGGCGACACCAATAGCGCCAACCTCCGGCGGCGTAATCGCGACCACCGCATCCGGCGTCCCCTCCACCGCCCCATCTCCCGGCGTCTCCGGTTTCACCCCCGGAACCGGAGGCCCGCCGACATCGACGATCAGGGTACGCCGCTCCATGAAGCTCGCCACCCGCGCCCCGCAGGGCACCGTCGCGGTCAGGCTGCGCCCTCCATCCGCCGTGACGAAGTCCGACAGCCGGCGGGAGAAGCTGTCGCGCAGGCTCGCCAGCGGCCAGCGCAGGGGATCGGGCACGCCGATGCGCAGGACGCAGCCGTCGACCACCGCCACCGGCTCCACGCCCTTCGGCACCGACAGCACCAGCCGCGAATAGTCGCCATGGTCGCCCAGCTGCGCCCGGACGGCGGCCTGTGCCGGCCCCGGCGCCGCCAGCAGGGCGAGAACCAGCGTCGAACCAAGCGTCAATGCGGTATCCGGGCGCCGTTTCATCACAGTCGTCTCGCATTTTATCGAAATAATCGCCAAACCCGAACCAGGACAGGCAAGGCATCGGCCGAACCGGCTCAGGTTGAAACCCGGCTTTAAACTGCCTCGTCCAGATTAAGGCGGAGTTCAAAACCGGAGTGTTCGGCGATGGAGAACCAGCTTTACATCGGACTGTCGCGCCAGATGGCGCTGCGGCGGCAGCTGGACGTCGTCGCCAACAACGTCGCCAACATGAATACCGTCGGTTTCCGTGGCGAACGCACCCTGTTCGAAGCGGCGATGGAGGCCGGCGGGCGCAAGCCGACCGACCGCATCGCCTTCACCATCGACCGTTCCACCTACACCGACCTGCGGGCCGGCGCCTTCACCGAGACCGACAACCCCTATGACGTGGCGCTCGACGGCGACGGTTTTCTGTCGGTGCAGACGCCGGACGGCGTGCGCTACACCCGCGACGGCCGGCTGCGCCGCGATGCCGACGGCACGCTGGTCGGCCCCAACGGATATGCCGTGCTCGACGACGGCCGCCGGCCCATCGTGATCCCGTCCGATGCGTCCAGGATCACCATCGGCTCCGACGGGCTGCTGTCGGCCGACGGCGCCGTGGTCTCCCGCATCGCCGTCTCGCGCTTCGACAACCCGCAGGCGCTGAAACAGACCGGCGACCTGCTGTTCGAACCGGCCGACGGCATGGAGGCGCGCCCCGCCCCCGACACCCGGCTGGTGGAGGGCAAGGTCGAGCGGTCCAATGTGCAGGGCATCGTCGAGATCGGCCGCATGATGGACCTGACCCGCGACTATCAGGCGGTGACCAAGATGGTGGATGACGGGCAGGACCTGCTGCGCTCCGCCATCAACCGCCTCGGCAAATCCTCTTAAAATCCCCACAGGGAGAGTCCGTCCATGCGCGTGCTCAGCATCGCGTCCACCGGGATGATGGCCCAGCAGATGAACGTCGAGGTCATCTCGAACAACATCGCCAACATCAACACCACCGCCTTCAAGCGCTCGCGCGCCGAATTCCAGGATCTTATGTACCAGGCGGAAAAGCGCCAGGGCAGCCAGTCCACGGACAGCGGCACCATCGTGCCGACCGGCGTCGAGGTGGGGCTGGGCGTGCGGCCGACCTCGGTCAACCGCATCAACACCACCGGCAACCTGACCTCCACCGGCAACGAACTGGATCTGGCGATCGAGGGGCGCGGCTATTTCAACGTGACGCAGCCTGGCGGCGAGACCGTCTACACCCGCGCCGGCAGCTTCAAGTTGTCGCCGGAGGGCAGCATCGTCACCGCCGACGGCTTTGCCGTCGCCCCCGGCATCACCGTGCCGCAGGGCACGCGCGAGGTGGTGATCAACCGCTCCGGCGAGGTGCTGGCCTATGTCGACGGCAAGGCCCAGCCGGTCAACCAGGGCCAGTTGGCGATGACGGTGTTCGTCAACGACAGCGGGCTGGAGGCGCTGGGCGACAATCTGTTCCGCGCCACCCCCGCCTCGGGCGAACCGCAGGAGGGGCTGGCGGGCCAAGCCGGTTTCGGCACCATCCGCCAGAAATACCTGGAATCCTCCAACGTCAACGTCGTGCAGGAGATCACCGAGCTGATCTCCGCCCAGCGCGCCTATGAGATGAACGCCAAGGTGATCGAGGCCGGCGACCAGATGGCCTCCACCATGACCAACATGCGGTGACGATTGTGCAGCACCCCCTCCGCCGGCGGCTCTCCGTTCTCCTGCTCGGGACCATGCTGGCGCTTCCCCTTCCGGCTGCTGCCGGTCCTGTCGAGACGCGGCTGGCGGAGGAGCTTATGGCCTCCCTCGGCCCCTCGGTGCCGCCGGACGCGCAGGTGGCGCTGACACTCGGCCGCCCCTTCGACGGGCCGGTGGATGCCGTGCGCGACATCGCCCTCGACCCCCGCACCGGCATCTTCCAGGCCCGCATCCTCAGCAACGGCCACGCGGTCGAGCTGAGCGGCCGGGCCGACGTGGAGGTGACGATGCCGGTGCCGGTCCGCCGCATCCGGCCGGGCGAGGTGATCGAGGCGTCGGACCTAACCACCGTCCGCCTGTCGCTGGACCGTGCCGGGGCCGGCTTCATCGCCACCGCCGACGCGCTGGTCGGCCAGTCGCCGCGCCGGCAGCTCTCCGCCGGGCGGCTGGTCCAGGTCGGCTCGGTCGGCGCCCCCATCGTCGTCCAACGCAACCGGCCGGTGACGCTGGTCTACGAGGACGGCGCGCTGCTGCTGGCCGCCCGCGGGCGGGCGTTGCAGGAGGGCGGCGTCGGCGACAGCGTCCGCGTCATGAACATCGCCAGCAGCACCGTCGTCACCGGCACCGTCACCGGGGCCGAGACCGTCTCGGTCAGCGGCCCGCGGATTCCGCAAGCCGCAAAGCCCTGAATCCTCTCAAGGGAGCTTCCGTCATGCGCACCGCGTTCGTCCCCATCCTGCTGCTGTCGCTTGGCGCCGGCGGCTGTGCGCGGCTGGCCGACATCGGCAGCGCTCCTTCCCTGTCGGAGATCTCCAACCCGGCGATGCAGCCGGAAGCCCGCGTCATCTCGCTGCCGATGCCGCAGCCGTCGATGGCCGAGCAGATTCCAAGCTCGCTGTGGCGCACCGGGTCGCGCGATTTCTTCCGCGATCCCCGCGCCAAGGCGGTGGGCGACCTTCTGACCGTCGTCATCGACATCTCCGACCAGGCGCAGCTGCGCAACAGCACCCAGCGCGGGCGCACCAACAACGAGAAGGCCGGCCTGCCCAACTTCTTCGGGCTGGAAAGCCGCCTTCCCGCCATCCTGCCCGATGCGGTCGATCCGTCCAGCCTGGTCGATCTTGACAGTTCCAGCACCTCGAGCGGCAACGGCACCATCCAGCGCAACGAGCGCATCGCCATGCGCGTCGCCGCCGTGGTGACCCAGGTGCTGCCCAACGGCAACTTCGTCATCGCCGGCCGGCAGGAGGTGCGGGTGAACTATGAACTGCGCGAGATGCGCATCGCCGGCGTCATCCGCCCCGAGGACATCAGCAACGCCAACACCATCGAATACGACAAGATCGCCGAGGCGCGCATCACCTATGGCGGCCGCGGCCAGATCACCGACGTGCAGCAGCCGCGCTACGGCCAGCAGGTGCTGGACGTGATTCTGCCTTTCTGATGATCCGGCCTGTTCGGGAGCCCGTGCCATGAAAGCCGTCCTGCTGTTCGCCGTGGCCGCGGCGCTCGCCTTCGCCGGCGGCTACGGCTTCGGCCGGTTCGAGGCCCCGCAGGGCGCCGGCCCCACCCCCGCCGCTCCCGCCGAAACCGTCGCCGGCGGCCCCTACTACGTGGAGGCCGGCCAGCTGGTCGTGCCGATGCTGGAGCGCGGGCGGACCGTCGCCTTCATCCTGACCCAGGTGACGCTGGAAGCCGGCAGCGCCGACGATGCGCTGCTGGTCCGCCGCCGCCTGCCGCATGCCCGCAGCGCGATGCTGGAGGCCCTGTTCGACCTTGCCGGTCATGGCCGCTTCAACGGCCCGGCGGTCGACCCGCAGGGCGTCGCCACCGCGCTGCTGGCCGGCGCCAACGGCTCCTTCGTCCGGGAAAGCGGCCAGCCCATTCGTGCGGTGCTGATCGACCGCCTGCTGCGCCAGGACAACACGCGGCTGTGAGGGCGTCCTCTCCCGTCGGGGAGAGGACGCATGCCGTCACGACGCCGACAGCACCGCGCTCGAATCCACCGTGGCGCCGCTCTTCAGCACGAACTTGCTGGCGCCGTCGACGTTGCGCACCTCGGCGACCGTGTCGCTGACGACGGTGGCGCTGGTCAGCGCCTTGCCGTCCTTGTCCTTCGCCGTCACCCGCAGCGTATAGACCCCGTCGGGCGCGGTGCCGCCGCTGGCGGTCCTGCCGGTCCAGTCGAAGACCTGCCGGCCGGCCTTCGGCGCGCCGGGCGTGCTGTAGACGACGCTGCCGGCGCTGTTCAGCACCTCCAGCTTCACGGAAGCCGGCGTGCCGTCGACGGTGTAGGCGGCCTCCGCCTTGCCGCCGGTCAGCGACAGCTGGTCGGACGCCACCTCCACCTTGCGGCCGAGCAGGGCCATGTCCATGCGCATGCCGCTGCTCTTCAGCGTGTCCAGCACCTTGCCCAGCGTGTCGTTGGAGCGCATCGACTGCTCCACCGTCGACAGCTGCGCCAGCTGGGTCATGAACTGGGTGGCGTCCATCGGCGCCAGCGGGTCCTGGTTGCGCAGCTGCGCGGTCAGCAGCTTCAGGAAGGATTCGTAATCGACGGTGGCCTTCTTGGGCTCTTCCGTGGCGGCCGTCTTGGTGGCGGCCGTCGTCGGGGCGGTGCTTGGCGTGGTGGTCATGGCGGGACGGTCTTTCCTGTTCAGACGGTGACGTCGACCAGCCCGTCGATCGGGCGCAGCGGTCGGTCGGCAACGGGTTCGGGAACAGCCTCGGCCTGCACGCGCCAGCCGCCGGAGCTGCCGCCGCGGTCGGGAGCGGCGAAGCCGCGCGACTGGCCGTCGCCCTGCAACGAGAACTGAAGGCTGGAGCTGTCGAGCGACAGGCCGGCATCGCCGAGCGCGCGTTCCAGCTGCGTCAGGTCGCGCCGCAGCAGGGCCAGCGTGTCGGCCTGTTCGGCCTGGACGGTCAGCGAAACCTTGCAGTCGCTGACGTCGGCGACGACGCGGATGCGGCCAAGCTCCGCCGGGGCGAGGTCGATGTGGAACTCGCCGCCACCGGACTCCGCCACGCGAACCAGCGGGGCGGCCAGCTGCGCCATCGCCGGGCTGTGCGCGGTGGCGGCTCGGCCGGACGCGGCGGCGGCGGCATAATGCGTCGCCGCCTGGGCTGGCAGGGGCGGCACCGTCTCGAACCCCGTTGCCGCCGCCTCGCCGCCGCCGGTCGCCGGGGGTGTGGCGAAGGGTGGGGCGGCGTCCCGGCCGGCGGGGGCCGGAGCGGCATCGGGTGCCGGCTGGCCGTGTCGGGGGGACGCGGAGGCTGTGGCCGGCTGGACGGCATTGCCGGCAGCATTATTCTGACGACCGCCGCGCACGCCACGCACGGCGGTGCGGGGATCGGTGCTTTCGTCGCGCCGGCTCTCTCGTCCGTCCGGGGAGGGCGTTGCCTCTGCGGTCGCGGCCGGCAGGGTGGCCTGTCCGGCCTGGAGCGGCGCCGGAGCCTCCGCCGTCTGCCCGGCGCTGCCTTGTGCCGCCGTGTCGGCCGGCGCCGTCGGCTCCGTTCCGCTCTTCCCGCCCGGCCCAGCCGGTGCGGACGGTTCCGGCCTCGGCTGCGGAATGGCTGCCGGCGGGGTCGTCGATGCGGGCGCCGCGGCCTGCCCGGCAGGGGGCTTGCCGATGCCGGCGTCTTGTCCAGCCTTGGGCGCGGCGGAGCCCGATCCTGCTTCGGGGACTGCCGCAGCCGGAACCGATGGGACGGCGCCGACCCCGTCCGGCGGCGGCGTCGCGGCCACCATCCACGGCATCAGCGGCGCGTCGGTGCCGCCAGTTTGGACGACCGCCTGCACCACCGCCTGGACGATTGCGCCCTGCGCGGCGACGGGATCGTCCGGCCGCGGGTCCTTGCGTTTGCGCAAGCGGTCGGGGCGGGCCGCGTCGTCAGGCTCCTCGTCGGCGGCCTCGTCCACCAGACTGGCGAAATCCTCGTCGCGGGCGTCATCGCCGGCCGAACCGCCGCGCTGGGCAGGGGCAGACGTCGGAGCAGGGCGGGGCGGTGCCGCGACGGCATCGGGCATGCTGGTCATGGCGCTCAATTGGTCAGGGTGGGGCGCGGCATGGCGGTGACGGGGACTGCTGCCCCGACGACCGCCGGAGCGGCCTTGCGGTCGCCGGGCAGGGCGCGGCGTTGCAGGATCAGCCGCGTCACCTCGCGCGCCTTGGCGTCGGCCATCTCAGCCAGGATCGGCGCGGCGCGCCGTTCGGAAATGCGGTCCAGCACATCGACGACCATATCCGTTTCCATGTCCGTCAGGATGCGGGCGGCGTCGCGTGGCTTCATCGCCTCGTAGATCGCCACCATCCGCTTCAGATCCTCCTGCGCCAGGGTGGAGCGCTGGCTCATCAGCGCCTCGACCTCGCGCTTCACCCCGTTCAGCCGCTGGATCTGCGTGCCGACCCGCGCCTCGGTCGCGGCGAGTACCGCCTCGGCCTCGCGCAGGCGGTTCTGCCGGCCGGACGTATCGGCCTTCTGCTCGTCGATGGCGGCGCGCAGCAGCGGATCGGTGCAGTTGGGCGGCGCCAGCGCCACCGGCGGCGGGACCTCGGCCACGGGGGTGGAGACCGGCAGGGGAGCCGGCGCCGGGGCGGGCGCCGCCTCCGCCGTGGCCTTGCCGTCGTTCGCCTTCAGGTCGGTTGCCCAGGGCCGTTCATGGGCGCCGAACTCGCGGTCGAACTGCTGGGCGATGACCGGGAAGCCGTCGACCAGGGCGCCGAGCTTCAGCGGCAGCACCATCAGCACGGCGACCAGGGTGATGGGGAGAATCCGCGGGATCATGCCGACGCCTCCGACCCGACGGTGCGCAGCCGCGCATAGAAGGCGCTGGCCGCCGCTTTCGCCGGGCCGCCGGACCCGGAAGCCGGGGCCGGGGCTGGGGCCGGTGCTTCGACAGGCTGGCCGGTCACCGCGCGCAACGCCGTTTCCAACGCCTGGAACTCGCCCTTGTCCACCTCCGCCGCCTTCAGCGCCGACAGCAGCGGCGAGGCCGGTGAAGCCTCGGCGTCCTTGGCCACGCTTCCGGCGACCTCTGCCGCTTCCGGCTGCGCCCGGTTCCGTGTGGCGCGCATCGCACCCTCGTCCAGGCGGCGCAGCAGGGCGCGGGCATGCTGGACCGACTCCTCCATGCGGGCGGTGGTGCGCTCGCAGGAGCCCAGGATCAGCCCCATGTCCTCCTTCATGCCCCGGGCGCGGTCGAGATCGTCGGACAGCCGGGCGGCGATCTCCGTCGCCGAGGCCACCATGCGTTTCATCGAGGCGTCGGTGTTGTCGATCGACTTGGAGAAGGTCGACACCAGGGCGTTGATCTCGGACTGGCCGGTGCGCAGCAGCTTCAGCCGCTTGTTGACGATGACCAGATAGGCGGTCGCCGTGACCAGCATCACCGCCAGGGCCGCGTCAATGAGAAAGGAGACCATCGATCAGCTCCTGCTTGGTGTCGAGATCGGTGTCGATCTTCACCGCGATGTTGTCGTTGCGCTGTCCCATGTGGCCGGCGAACAGCGGGATGGTCTTGCTGAAGACCAGGACGGTCTGATCCGGGCTGATGCGCAGCTTCAGCGACTGGCCCTTCTGCCAGGCCAGGACCTCGCCCAGCGGGACCTTGGTCTCCGCCAGCACGGCGACCAGTTCCAGCTTGGAGCGCATCAGCTCGTTCTTCAGGTGGCTTTCCCACACCGAGTCATGGCCGAACTTCTCGCCCATGAACATCTGCACCAGCTTGCCGCGGACCGGCTCCAGCGTGGCGTAGGGGATGACGATGTCGATGTGGCCGGTGCGGCGCTCCACCTCCACGGCGATGCGCACGCGGATGATGGCGTTGCTGGCCCGCGTGATGGTGGCGAACTGCGGGTTCACCTCCAGCCGGTCGAAGACGAAATCGACCTGAGCCAGCGGGTCGAAGGACTGCCCCAGATCCTGGAGCACCACCTTCATCATCCGCTCGGTCATCTTGCGTTCGATGGAGGTGTAGGCGCGCCCGTCGATCCGTCCCGGCCTGGACCGCCGCCCGCCCAGCAGCACGTCCATCATGCAATAAATCAGCGCGCTGTCGATGGTCACCAGCATCTGGTTGTCCCACGGCTCGGCGCGGGCGACGCCGATCAGGGCGGGCAGCTCGATGGCGTCCTGGAAGTCGGTGTAGCGCAGCCATTCGATCTTCGACAGCGACGCCTCGACGTTGGTCGAGGCGAACTGGCGCAGCGAGGTGTTCAGCATCCGCACCATGCGGTCGAACACCACGTCCAGCATCGGCAGCCGGTCCTTGTTGACCGTGGTCGAGCTGACCAGCCGCTGGATGGCGCTCATCTCCGGCCCGCCGCCTTCCGGGGCGCCGAAATTCAGCAGCCGGTCGATCTCCTCCTGGCTCAGCGTCTTGGTCTCGCCGGCCAGCGCCTCCCGCAGCGCCTCCGCCATCGCCGCGGCTTCCTCGGCCGGGGGCGGGGCGGGGGTGGCGGTCTGCTGGGCCGCGGCCAGTTCCCACGCGGCGTCGGACCAGTCCGCATCCTCCTCCGTGGCCGGAACGGGCTGGGGGGCTGGCATGGATGTGGAAGGCGGGTTGGGGGTGTCGGTCGTCATCCGGTGCCTCTGGAGGTCGCTATTGCGTGAGCAGGCTGCGCAGCAGAACGTCGGTGACGACGTCGCGCCGGCCGGCGGGATCGGACAGGATCAGGTTGAAGCGGCGCTTGATCTCGCTGCGCAGGCGATGCAGCCCGGCCGACCCTTCGAGGTCGTCCTGGTCCAGGTTGCGCAGAAACTCCTGCAGGCTGTCGGTCAGCTGCGGCATCGCCTGTTCCAGCGCCTGCCGGTCAAGGGGAGCGACGGTCAGGGACAGGCCGATCTTCAGGAAGCGGGACGGCGTGTCGCGGCGCAGATTGACCACCAGTTCCGGCATGTCGACCACGGCATCGGCCGGCGCCGTCTCCGCCGACCGGGTCCACAGCCGCTCGACCGCCTGCGGTCCCGCAGCCAGCCAGTAGCCGCCGAGCCCGGCCGCCGCCACCGCGCCCAGCGCCGCAATGCCGGCGAGCAGCCGGGCGACCGGCAAGGCCACCACCAGGATCCGTTCCGATCCGCGCAGCCGGTCGAGCACCTCGTCCCGTGCCGCTCCCGCCCCTGTCTTCGCCATGCCGAACCGTGTAATCATCGCTCCATCCCGCCGGACATTGCCGAAAATTTTAATCAACCGAGCATTCTTTAAAGTTTTAGCGGCTTTGTCTTTGGCGACATCCGCGTTTTTTACTCCGCTTAAAAGTCGCGCCGTTAGCGTGACGGGGTGCGCAGGGCGAAGACTAGGCCCGCCGATTTTCAGAAACTTTAAAGGTGCGGGGAACCGTGGACAGTCTGATCGACACGTTGCGGTCGTTGGGGCGCGGTCGGCTGCTCGTGCTGGCGGGGACCGGCCTCGGCATCGTCCTGGCCGTCGCCGGCATGGCGGTTCTGCTGTCGCAGCCGCACATGACCGCGCTTTACAGCGGGCTGGAACCGGCGGAGGCCGGCCGCATCGCCAAGGCGGTCCAGGACATGGGCGTGCCGGTGAATGCCGGCTTCGACGGCACGACGATCAGCGTGCCGCAGGCCGACGTCTCCCGCGTCCGCATGGCCCTGGCGGAGAAGGGCCTGCCCGCGCATGGCGGCGTCGGCTATGAGCTGTTCGACACCGACAAGCCGCTCGGCATCACCAGCTTCATGCAGCGCATCAACCGCCTGCGCGCCATGGAGGGCGAACTCGGCCGCACCATCGAGACGCTGTCCGGCGTCGAGGCGGCGCGTGTCCACATCGTTCTGCCGGAGCGCGAGGAGTTCTCGCGCAGCGCGCCGAAGCCGACCGCGTCGGTGGTGGTGCGCATGCGCGGCCGGGGGTCGATGGACCGCAAACAGGCCCTGTCGATCCGACATCTCGTCTCCGCCGCCGTGCCGAACCTGAAGCCCAGCGCCGTGACGGTGATGGATTCCTCCGGCGAGCTGCTGCTGACCGAGGATGACGGGCCGGGGCTGGCGTCGGCGCGCACCGACGGGCTGCGGGTCGCGGCGGAAACCCGCGTCGCCCGCGCGGTGGAGCAGATGCTGACCGCCCGGCTCGGCGCCGGCAACGTCCGCGTCCAGGTCGCCGCCGAGGTGGAGACCAAGCGCGAGGTGGTGCGCAGCCAGACCTTCGACCCCAACAGCCAGGTGATCCGCTCCACCCAGTCCGTGCAGGAGCAGGAGCGCAGCCAGGACAGCAACGGCGAGCCGCCGGTCACCGCCGAACAGAACCTGCCGCAGCGCGACGTGCGCGCCCAGTCGCAGGGGCCGCAATCCTCCAACGACACCAAGCGGCAGGAGGAGACGGTCAATTACGAGATCTCCAACGTCAGCCGCGAAACGGTGATCGAGCCGGGCGACGTCCGCCGCCTCAGCGTCGCCGTGCTGGTCAACGGCACCTGGAAGACCGCCCCCGACGGCACCCGCCAGTACGAGCCGCGCGCGGCGGAGGAGCTTCAGCGCCTGGGCGAGCTGGTCCGCTCCGCCATGGGCTTCAGCGAGGCGCGCGGCGACCGGGTGACGGTGGACAATCTGGAATTCGTCGATCTGGCCCCCGACCTCGCGCCGCGACCCCTGGGCGACGAGATCGCCGAGACGCTGACCCGCAACGTCATGACGCTGATCCAGTGGGTGATCCTGCTGGTGCTCTCCGCCCTGGTGATCCTGGTCGGCCTGCGTCCGCTGATCCGCCGCGTCTTCCCGGCGCCGGAACCGGTGGTGGCGGAGGCCCCGGCCCCGGCCCTGGCGGCTCCGGCCGGCGGCGCCATGCCGCAGCTGACCGGCCCCGCAGCCACCGCCGCCGCCGGTGCGGCGCTGGGCGACGGCGGGGAGGCCGATGCGGCCGGCCTTGCAGGTGGATTGGCCGCCGCGCCGATGACGCCGCAGCTCGGCATCGAGGAGACGATGGACCAGCTGATCGAGCTGCGCACGGTGGAGGGCCGGGTCCGCGCCTCCTCCATCCGCCGGCTGGGCGAGCTGGTTGACCAGTACCCGGACGAGGCCATCGATATCCTGCGCTCCTGGCTCTATGAGGAGGTGGCGTGATGGCCGCCTATCCGCGCTACCGCTTCGACCACAGCTTCGGCGCGCCCGCCGCCGTGGCGGAACCGGACGAGGCGCAGGCCGTCGATCCGCTCGACCTGCCGAGCCTGTCCGAGCGCGACCATCGCGCAGCGCTGGACGAAACCCGCCGGATCGCGCTCGCTGAGGGCCTCGCCCAGGGCCGGCGCGACGGCGAGCTGTCCGCCGCCCGCCGGATCGAGGCGGAGCTGTCGGCCACCCTCGACCAATTGGCACAGCGGATGGCGGCGCTCGACGCCGACCACGCCGCGGTGATGGAGCGGCTGGAGGCCCAAGGTGCCTTCGTTCTGCTGGCGCTGGTCCGCCGCATGGCGCCGCGCCTGCTCGATGAGGTCGCCCGCGCCGAGGTGGAGCGTCTGGCCGTCGATGCCCTGCGCGCCGCCGGGCAGGCCCCGGTTCTGACCCTGCGCCTGCACCCGTCGCTCTGCCGCCCGCTGGAAGAGCGGCTGGCCGGGCAGGCCGTCTTCCAGGGGCGCCTCGACATCCAGGGCGACCCGGCGCTGGCCGTCGGCGCCCTGGAGGCCAACTGGGGCGCCGGCTCCGCCAGCCGCGATCCAGCCGCTTTCGAGGCCGCCGTCGCCGCCCTCACCGACCGCGCCGTCGCCGCCCTGGCGCCGGCCCTGTCCTCCGACATGCCCCAACCGATGTGAAGCGAGACCCCTCATGCCTCCCTTGAACCTCGACATCCTCGACGACGATCCCAAGCAGGCGGAGAAGGCCCCCGAAAAGGCCGGCGACAAGGCGTACGACGGGCCGATGAACGCCATCTACAACGTGCCGGTGGACGTGCAGGTCGTGCTGGGCCGCACCAGCATGCTGGTGGCGCAACTGCTGAAGCTCGGCCGCGGCGCCGTGCTGGAGCTTGAGCGCAAGGTGGACGAACCGGTCGAGGTGCTGGTCAACCACCGTCTGGTCGCGCGCGGCGAGGTGGTGATCGTCGAGGACCAGCGGCTCGGCGTGACGCTGACCGAGATCGTGCGGACGGAACTGGAGATCGACTGAGCAGAATCCCCTCTCCCCCCGGGGAGAGGGTTAGGGTGAGGGGGACGCATAACGTGGCTCAGTCGGCTGAGCGGCACCTCGCATCCCTGCCTATCCACCCCCTGCATCCCCCTCACCCCGACCCTCTCCCGGGGGGGAGAGGGGGCATTCCCCGAAAGCACCCGCATGCGTCTGCGCCCCCTTCTTCTCCTCCTCGCCCTCCTCCTCGCCGCCGGCCCGGCTGCGGCGGCGCCGCTCGACCTCAACCTCGGTGCGCTCGGATCGCTGGCGGATGGGGGGAGCCTGTCGGGGCGGATCGTCCAGGGCATCGTGCTGCTGACGGTGCTCAGCGTCGCGCCCGGCCTGCTGATCATGGTCACCTGCTTCACCCGCATCATCGTCGTGCTGTCGCTGCTGCGCTCCGCCCTCGGGTTGCAGCAGTCGCCGCCGAACATGGTGCTGGTCAGCCTTGCCATGTTCCTGACCTTCCACATCATGGGGCCGGTGATCGACAGCGCCTGGCAGGACGGCCTGCGTCCGCTGTTGAACGAACAGGTGACCCAGGAGCAGGGGCTGGAGCGGATGATTGAGCCGTTCCGTGGCTTCATGGCCTCGCATGTCCGCGACCGCGATCTGGCCGCATTCGCCGCCTTCACCGCAAAGCCGAAGCCGGCGGGCGAGAGCACGGAACCGGCACGGGACGAGCGGCCGGTGACGGCGGAAAGCGTCGATCTGCGGCTCTTGATGCCGGCCTTCCTGCTGTCGGAGCTGCGCCGCGCCTTCGAGATCGGCTTCCTGCTGTTCCTGCCCTTCCTGGTGATCGACATGGTGGTGGCGGCGATCCTGATGGCGATGGGTATGATGATGCTGCCGCCGGTGATGATCGCGCTGCCCTTCAAGATCATCTTCTTCGTGCTGACCGACGGCTGGTTCCTGATCGCCGGCAGCCTGATCCGCTCCTATGGGGTGTGAGGCGATGGACGACACGCCCACCGGCTTCTCTGCCAATCCCTCTGCCAGTCTGGCCGACAGCCTGCTGGCTCTGGCCCGTCGCCGCGGGGTGGCGGTGCCGGAGGACGGCTCAGTCGCCGGGCTGCTCGCCGTCCTCGATCCCAACCCGCTGATCCCGCATCCGCTGCTGCTGGTGGCCGGGGCGGTGATGGCGGTGGCCTTCCGCCATGACCGCGCGCTGGCCCTGCCGCCGGCCGACATCTCCGATACCGCCTCGTCTTCCGCCCCCTCCGCCGATTGCTCATTCTGAGGTGCCGCTATGGGAACGCCGATCAAGATCCGTGAGAACTACAAAAGCCTGACCGGCATCGAGAAAAGTGCGGTCATCTTCCTGGCGTTGGGCGAGGAGCGCGGTTCCCGGCTGATGGAGCGGCTGGACGAGGACGAAATCCGCCTCGTCAGCCGCTCGATGGCGACGCTCGGCAACGTCACCTCCAATCTGGTGGAGACGCTGATGCGCATCTTCACCGAACGCTTCGCCAATGCCGGATCGGTGGTCGGCTCCTACGACAGCACGGAGCGGATGCTGAACCGCTTCCTGCCGGCCGACCGCGTGACGGAGATCATGGGCGAGATCCGCGGACCCGCCGGCCGCACCATGTGGGAGAAGATGTCCAACGTGAACGAGGGGGTGCTCGCCAGCTATCTGGCCGGCGAATATCCCCAGACGGCGGCGGTCATCCTGTCCAAGATGCGCGCCGACCACGCCGCCAAGGTGCTGGTCCTGCTGCCGCCGGCCGCCCGCACCGAGGTGATTGAGCGCATGATCCAGATCGAATCGGTGCAGCGCGAGGTGCTGCTCGACATCGAATCGATCCTGCACAACGAGTTCATGGCGAATTACGCCCGCACCCACGGCAACGATTCGCTGGAGCGGATGGCCGACATCTTCAACCGCATCGACCGCGAGACGCTGACCGAGATCTTCGACGATCTGGAAACCGTGATGCCGGAGCCGACCCAGCGCATCAAGCAGCTGATGTTCACCTTCGAGGATCTGATGCGGCTCGACCGCGTCTCGCTGCAGGCGGTGATCCGCCGCTGCGACACCGGCCAGCTCGCCATCGCGCTGAAGGGCGCGCCCGTGGCCCAGCGCGACCATTTCCTGTCGGTCCTGTCGGAACGCGCCCGCCTGATCCTGCTGGACGAGATCGAGAATATGGGCCCCTTGCGCATGCGCGACGTCAACGACGCCCAAGCGGAGATCGTGCGCGTCGCCAAGGCGATGGCGGAGGACGGCACCATCATCATCCCGCAATCCGACGACGCCGACGCCGTCGTCTATTGAGCGGAGCGCCAGCGAATGGGGACCATCCGGATGGAGGCCGATTGAATGGCGGGGCGCGACCTCGTTCCCCGGCATGTGCCGCCGCCGAGCCTGCTGGCGGCGCATTTCGCCTCGCCACCGTCAGCCGCTACCCACGCTCCGGTGGACGCCCCGGCCGACGGCGACGAGGCGCCGGCACTGGTGCGCCGTCTGCTCGACCTGCTGGAGTCGCTGTCGCCGGCCGATGCGGTGCTGGCGCGCGGCTGCCTGCCGCGCTGCGATTCGACGTTCGGCGCCGCGCTCGCCCTGTTCCTGGCGGCGACCGCCGGCGGCTGCCGCGGCTGGGTCGGAGCCGACGCGGCGGCACGGCTGGCGGATCTGGACGGCGGATTGCTGATCGACGAGTGCGACCGGGCGCTGGCGTCGCGCTTCCAGCCGGTGGACGGACGGCTGTGGCGGCTGTCGCGCGTGCCCCTGCTCGACAGCGACGACGGGTTGCTCTGTGCCGTCGGGATCGAGGACGGGCTGTCCGACCGCGTTACCCTGGTGCTTCAGGCCCGGCCGCAGCGGCTGGGCCCGGTGCAGCTGATGGCGACGCTGGCCGGCAGGCGGCTGGACGTGACCCTGCGTCTGGCGATGGGCCTGCCGTCCGCCGCCCTGGCCGACCTGCACGAAACCTTTAGCACCGCCCTGGCCGACTGCCGGATCGACGGGGCATTGACCGTCGGCCCGCTGGCCGATGCCTGGCTCGGGCTGGACCAGCCCCTGTCGTCCGATCTGGCGCTGTGACCGGGGCGTTCCGCTCCTTCGGCCATCCCCAGATCGTCGCCCAGATCGTCGCTCAGATCATCGCCAGCGGCTGCTTGCGTTTCGGCGGCGGGAAGGCCTTGTCGATCTCCGCGATGTCCTCGCCGGTCAGGGTCAGCTTGACCGCCTCGGCATTCTCCAGGGCATGCGGCGTCGTGCCGGCCTTGGGGATCGCGATCACCCCCTGCTGCCGCAGCGCCCACGCAATCGCGACCTGGGTCGGTGTCACGCCGTGGCGCTTCGCCACCGCCAGCAAGGCGGGGGAGCGCAGCAGCCGGCCGCCCTGGCCGATGGGGGAATAGGCCATCACCGGCATCCGCGCGGTGTGCTGGAACGGCAGCAGGTCGTATTCGATGCCGCGGTGTTCGGGGTTGTAGAGCACCTGATTGACGGCGCAGCCGTGCAGGTCGGTGGCCTCCGCCAGCTCCTCCAGATCGTCGACGTCGAAGTTGGAGACGCCCCAGCGGGCGATCTTGCCGGCCTGGATCAGCGATTGGAACGCCTCGACCGTCTCCTCCAGCGGCACGCCGCCGCGCCAGTGCAGCAGGTAGAGGTCGATGCGGTCGATCCCGAGCCGCTTCAGGCTGCGCTCGCAGGCCTTGACCGTGCCGATGCGCGAGGCGTTGCTGGGCAGGACCTTGGTGACGATGAACAGCCCGTCGCGCCGGCCGGCGATGGCCTCGCCCACCAACTCCTCCGACGCGCCGTCGCCATACATCTCGGCGGTGTCGATCAGGGTCATGCCACGGTCGATGCCGGCCCGGATCGCGGCGATCTCGGCGGCGCGGTCGCCGCGGCCCTCCGCCATCATCCAGGTGCCCTGGCCGAGAGCCGGGACCTCGGTGCCGTCCGGCAGGGTCACGCGCTTCATCTTCCTCTCTCCCGTCTGTCTCGCCGAAAGACAACAAGCTGGTCCCGGGGGGCCAGCTTGTCGATGGATCTTCGGTGGGCTTTCCGGGGGATGGGACGCCGCTATGCCGCCTTCTTCGGCGCCCCGGCATGGCCGCCTTCGAGGAAGTTCAGCAGCTCCTCGCGGTAGTCGTAATAGCGCGGGTGCTCCAGCAGGGCCTGACGGGTGCGGGGATGGGGGATGTCGACGGTCAGGACGTGGCCGATCTTGGCGTTCGGGCCGTTGGTCATCATCACCACCCGGTCGGCCAGCAGCAGCGCCTCGTCCACGTCGTGGGTGACGCAGACCGCGGTGACCTTGGTGCGCGCCCACACCTCCATCAGCACCTCCTGCAACTCCCAGCGGGTCAGGCTGTCGAGCATGCCGAAAGGCTCGTCGAGCAGCAGCAGCTTGGGCGACAGGGCGAAGGCGCGGGCGATGCCGACGCGCTGCTTCATGCCGTTGGACAGCTCGGACGCCTTCTTGTCCATGCTATCGCCAAGCCCGACGCGAGCGAGATAGTAGCGGGCGATGTCGGCGCGCTCGCCCTTGCTGGCATGGGGGAAGACGCGGTCGACGCCGAGCATGACGTTTTCGTAGGCGGTCAGCCAGGGAAACAGGCTGGGGGCCTGGAACACCACGGCGCGGTCGGGGCCGGCGCCGTCCACCTCCTTGCCGTCCAGCACGATGCCGCCGCTGGTCACGTCTGCCAGCCCCGCCACCATCGACAGCACGGTGGACTTGCCGCAGCCGGAATGGCCGATCAGCGAGACGAACTCGCCCTTGCGCATCTTCAGATCGAAGCCGTCCACCACGGTCAGCGGCCCCTTCGGCGTGGCGAAGGTCTTGGTCAGGCGGGTGAATTCAAGATAGCGATCCTCCATCCCGCGTCCGCCCATCGCCTCGATATAGGCCTTGGGCGGGGGCGAGGCGGTGATCGGCTTCACGTCGGGCAGCGTCAGGCCATCTTCGCCGCCGGTGCCGCGGGCGACGCCGACCTCCATCAGATAGGCGGTGACCTCGGCGCGCAGGCGCTTGAAATCCTCGTCATGGTTGACGGCGGTGCGGTCGCGCGGGCGGGGCAGATCGACGGTGAAGGCTGGACCCAGCGTGGCGTTCGGGCCGGGGGTCAGGGGCACGATGCGGTCGGCCAGCAGGATCGCCTCGTCCACGTCGTTGGTGATGAGGATGACGGTCTTGCGGTCCTTGCGCCAGATCGCCTCGATCTCGTCCTGAAGCTTGGCGCGGGTCAGGGCGTCGAGCGCCGACAGCGGCTCGTCCAGCAGCAGCATCTCCGGGCTCATGGCGAGCGCGCGGGCGAAGCCGACGCGCTGGCGCATGCCGCCCGACAGCTCCTTCGGCCGGCGGTCGGTGGCGTGGCCCAGACCGACCGTCTCCACCGCCCGGCGGGTCAGCACGCCGCGTTCGGCACCGCCCTTGGCCTTGTGGACGGCATCGACCGCCAGGGCAACATTCTCCTTCACGCTGAGCCAGGGCATCAGCGAGTAGGACTGGAAGACCAGCCCGCGTTCCGGACCGGGGCCAGTGACCGGCTTGCCGCGGTAGAGCACTTCGCCGGCGTCCGCCATCGCCAGCCCGGCGATCAGGTTGATCAGCGTCGACTTGCCGGAGCCGGAGAAGCCGACGATGGCGACGAACTCGCCCTCTTCGATCGACAGGTCGATGTCGCGCAGCACGGTGTTGCCGCCGTAGGACTTCGACACACCCTTCAGGTCCAGGATCGCCATGGCCGGTCTCCTTAGCGGGCGGGGCTGTGGCTGACGGCGGACTGGAGCGCCAGCATCACGCGGTCGAGCAGAAAGCCGATCAGGCCGATGGTGAAGACCGCCACCATGATCCTGGCGAGCGAGCTGGCGGAACCGTTCTGGAACTCGTCCCAGACGAACTTGCCGAGGCCGGGGTTCTGGGCCAGCATCTCCGCGGCGATCAGCACCATCCAGCCCACGCCCAGCGACAGGCGCAGGCCGGTGAAGATGAAGGGCAGGGCCGACGGCAGCACGAGGCGGCGGACCATGGTGAAGCCGGAGAGCTGAAGCACCTTGCCGACATTCATCAGGTCGCGGTCGATGGAGGAGACGCCGACCGCCGTGTTGATCAGGGTCGGCCACAGCGAGCACAGCGTGACGGTGATGGCGGAGGTCAGGAAGGACTTCTCGAACAGCGGGTCGCTGCCCGACACGGTGGCGCTGACCACCATGGTGACCAGCGGCAGCCAGGCCAGCGGCGACACCGGTTTGAAGATCTGGATCAGAGGGTTGATCGCGGCATTGACGGTCGGCGACAGGCCGCTCGCTACCCCCAGCGGCACCGCCACCAGGGCGCCCAGCAGGAAGCCGGTGAAGACCGTCTTCAGGCTGGTGAAGATCTGGTCGATGTAGGTCGGCTTGCCGGCATAGGGGCGGGTCTTGACCTCCGCCTTCGGGTCCTTCGCCAGGATCTCGGCGTTGCGCTTGGCCTGCCGGTCGTAGAAGGCGGCCTCCTTGGCGCGTTCGGCCTTGTGGTCGGCATAGAGGTTGGTCGCCTGCTCCCACACCTGGGCCGGGCCGGGGATGGCGCCGAGGCTGGTCTGTACCTGCGGGGCGGCCCAGCCCCAGGCGGCGAGGAACAGCAGGATGGCGGTCAGCGGGATGCCCATCTGACGCCACAGCTCGACGCCCTGCTGGCGCGGGTTCTCGCCGGCGGCGAGCCGCAGCAGCGGCGCCAGCCAGCCGAGGCCGATTGTGGTCAGGACGGCGGCGACGCGGTTGAGGGTATGGGCGCGGCGGGCCTTGCGCTGGGCGCGGGCAAGGTCGGCGGAGGTGTCGGTCAGGCTGGTCATGGCGGGGTGTCCCTGGCTGTCGGTGATGGGGGAACGTGGGGGCGCTTACCCGCCCACCACCTGACCGCCCTCGATCTTCTGGTTGCCCTTCAGGCCGATGGGCTGCTTGGCGAGGTAGTCGTTCGGCTTGTGGCCGTCATAGGGGATGCCGTCGATGAAGCCGTTGTCGACCGGCTTGTAGCCGTCGCTCTTCCACGGGAAGTCGGCTTCCTTGGATTTGCCCTCCTCGACCAGCAGCTTCGCGGCCTGGAGATAGATGTCCGGCTTGTAGACGCTGCGGGCGGTCTCGTCGTACCAGGCGTCCGGCTTGGCTTCGGCGATCTGGCCCCAGCGGCGCATCTGGGTTAGGTACCAGACGGCGTCGGAATAGAAGGGGTAGGTCGCGTTGTAGCGGAAGAAGACGTTGAAGTCGGGAACGTCGCGCTTGTCGCCCTTCTCATACTCGAAGGTACCGGTCATCGAATTGGCGATGACCTTGGCGTCGGCGCCGACATATTCGGACTTGGCGAGGATCTTCACCGCTTCGGCGCGGTTGGCGTTGTTGTTCTCGTCCAGCCACTGGGCGGCGCGGATCAGCGCCTTGACCACGGCCAGATGAGTCTTGGGATTTTTCTTCGCCCAGTCGTCGGTGACGCCGAAGACCTTCTCGGGGTTGTTCTTCCAGATCTCGGTGTCGGTGATGACCGGCACGCCGATGCCCTTGACCACTGCCTGCTGGTTCCACGGCTCGCCGACGCTGTAGCCGTAGATGGTGCCGGCCTCCAGCGTCGCCGGCATCTGCGGCGGCGGGGTGACCGACAGCAGCGCGTCGGCGCCGATCTGGCCCGACACGTCGGTCGGGCTGTAGAAGCCGGGGTTGATCCCGCCCGACGCCAGCCAGTAGCGCAGCTCGTAATTGTGGGTCGAGACCGGGAAGACCATGCCCATATTGAAGGGCTTGCCCTCGGCCTTGTACTGGGCGATCACCGGCTTCAGCGCGTCGGCCTTGATCGGGTGGAGCGGCTTGCCGTCGGCGCCGTTGGGCACATTGGCCTTCATCTTCCGCCAGACGTCGTTCGACAGCGTGATGCCGTTGCCGTTCAGGTCCATCGAGAAGGCGGTGACGATGTGCGCCTTGGTGCCGAAGCCGATGGTGGCGCCCAGCGGCTGGCCGGCCAGCATGTGGGCGCCGTCCAACTCGCCGGAGATCACACGGTCGAGCAGCACCTTCCAGTTCGCCTGCGGCTCCAGCGTGACGGACAGGCCCTCATCCTCGAAGAAGCCCTTCTCGACGGCGATGGCGAGCGGCGCCATGTCGGTCAGCTTGATGAAGCCGAGCTTCAGCTGGTCCTTTTCGACGTCGAGTGGGGCGGCGATGGCAGAGACGCCTGCGGTCAGGGCGACGGCCGCGGCAGCGGATGCGAGAAGGTGGCGGAGGGTGCGGGAGGCGGTGCGGGAGATTTGGGCCACGTCGGTTGCTCCATCTCTGAAATCCGGACCAGCGGTCGGGCGTGCGACACCGGTGACGATTTTCTGGGCAAGTCCCGGGCTGGCTGTTTTTCGGGCAGATGGCTGTAGAGGTGCCTTGGCCGTCGAAAGCGTCCAGCGGGATCGACCGGAAAAGCCTTATGGAAAGGCTTGTCGATACCGGGGTCGGCAACACTGCCGGGGGCTGGCCCATCATTGGACGCTTGGGATGCACGCACCGTCGTTGGCGCGTCTCTGGTCCCCCTCTTCGCAAGCCTCATGCCAAAGGATGGTTTTTGCCGAAAAATCGGCCGGAGCGGTTGAATCTGTTGGCTATGACCCGGCGGAAGGTATGAGGAACCTGTCGAGTGCATTGGGTCGTCTGCCGCTTTTTGCAGCGCACACAAGGCGGGATGGCGATGCTTTGTGCAATACCTAAGCATGATCCAAAAATAGGCACCTAGGTATCGGGCAGGGTGAGGCAGGCGAGGCCGCGGAATCCCTGGAGTTTTGCCGTGAACGGCCGGTCACGCGGCGATTGGCACGCGGATTGCGAAGGGGATGCCGAGACAACAGCGGGTGCCAGCAACGTCGCCAGTGCCCGCGACACCGCCAAAGCCCACGCGACGACGCGCGGATTTGGCTCTGGTTCGACGACGAACCGCCCGGACAACGGCGTCCGAACAGGTTTGCACCCGCCTTTGCGATTCACTCGCGGGGCAGGGACGCAGGCCCGTTCGGACGCCTTTCTTTTTGGCCCCGTGCCTGACTTCGCAGCAGGCCGGACACGATAGACGAGGCAGACGCGCCATGGACATGCATCTCTCATCGAACAACGGGCCCGCCGTCGAATCCAACGAAGCAGAACTGCACAGCGCCGGCCCGGTCAGGGAAAGGCTGGTGGTGGTCGGCAACGGCATGGCCGGCATGAAGACAGTGGAGGAACTGCTGGCCAAGGCGCCCGGCCGCTTCGACATCACCGTCTTCGGTGCCGAGCCGCATCCGAACTACAACCGCATCATGCTGTCGCCGGTGCTGGCGGGCGAGAAGACCTTCGACCAGATCGTGCTGAACAGCCGCGAGTGGTACGACGCCAACGGCATTGCGCTGCTGACCGGAGAGGCGGTGGAGGGCATCGACCGCGAAGCGAAGATGGTGGTCTCGCAGTCCGGCCGTGTCGTTCCCTATGACCGGCTGCTGATCGCCACCGGCTCCATGCCCTTCATCATCCCGGTGCCGGGATCGACCCTGCCGGGCGTCATCGGCTTCCGCGATCTGGCCGATGTCGACGCCATGCTGGCGGCGGCGGCGAAGGGCGGGCGGGCCGTGGTGATCGGCGGCGGGCTGCTGGGGCTGGAAGCCGCCAACGGTCTGCGCGTCAAGGGCATGGAGGTCACCGTCGTCCATCTGATGCCGACGCTGATGGAGCGCCAGCTCGACCCGTCGGCCGGCATGCTGCTGCAACGTGAGCTGGAGCGCCGCGGCATCGAGGTGCTGACCGGCGCCGATACCGCCGAGATTGTTGGAAGTAATCCGGGGGGCGACGGCTGGGTCAGCGCGGTTCGGCTGCGGGATGGGCGCGAGCTGCCGGCAGACATCGTCGTCATGGCGGTGGGCATCCGTCCCAACATGGCGCTGGGCAAGGCCGCCGGGCTGGAGTGCGGGCGCGGCATCCGCGTCGATGACCGGATGCGCACCAGCGACCCGTCGATCTACGCGGTCGGCGAATGCGTCGAGCATCGCGGCGTCACCTGGGGGCTTGTCGCCCCGCTGTTCGAGATGGCGAAGGTGCTGGCCCATGACCTCGCCGGTGGGGAGGGTGCCGCCTACACCGGCTCCGTCACCTCGACCAAGCTGAAGGTCACCGGCGTCGATGTCTTCTCCGCCGGCGATTTCTCGGGTGGGGCGGGGACCGAGGACATCGTCTTCCGCGATGCCGCGCGCGGCGTCTACAAGCGGCTGGTGCTGAAGGACGGCAAGCTGCTGGGCGCCGTGCTCTATGGCGACACCAAGGACGGCGCCTGGTACTTCTCGCTGCTGAAGGACGGCGCCGACGTGTCGGCCGAGCGCGATACCATGATCTTCGGCCAGGGGTTCGGCAGCGCCGATGCCGGCGACCCCAACGCCGCCATCGCAGCCTTGCCCGACAGTGCGGAGATCTGCGGCTGCAACGGCGTGTGCAAGGGCACCATCGTCAAGGCGATCACCGAGAAGGGCCTGACCAGCCTGGACGAGGTGAAGGCGCACACCAAGGCGTCGGCCTCCTGCGGCGGCTGCTCCGGCACGGTGGAGCGTCTGCTGGCGGTGACGCTGGGCGACGGCTTCACCGCCGCGCCCAAGGTCAAGTCGATGTGCAAATGCACCCACCACACCCATGATCAGGTGCGGGCGGCCATCGTCGACCGCGGGCTGAAGACCATGGCCGAGGTGTTCCAGGCGATGGAATGGACGACGCCCGACGGCTGCGCATCGTGCCGGCCGGCGCTGAACTATTACCTGCTGTGCGCCTGGCCGGGTGAGTACCGGGACGACTACCAGTCGCGCTACATCAACGAGCGCGCCCACGCCAACATCCAGAAGGACGGCACCTATTCGGTCGTGCCGCGCATGTGGGGCGGCCTGACCAATGCGGCGGAACTGCGCGCCATCGCCGACGTGGTCGACAAGTTCGCCATCCCCACCGTGAAGGTCACCGGCGGCCAGCGCATCGACCTATTCGGCGTGAAGAAGGAGGATCTGCCGGCTGTGTGGGCCGACCTCAACGCCGCCGGGATGGTGTCGGGACACGCCTATGCCAAGGGACTGCGCACGGTGAAGACCTGCGTCGGGTCGGAGTGGTGCCGCTTCGGCACGCAGGATTCGACGGGGCTGGGCGTGAAGCTGGAGCGGCTGACCTGGGGCACCTGGACCCCGCACAAGGTCAAGCTGGCAGTGTCCGGCTGCCCGCGCAACTGCGCCGAGGCGACCATCAAGGATCTGGGCGTCGTCTGCATCGACAGCGGCTACGAGCTGCATGTCGGCGGCAACGGCGGCCTGCATGTCCGCGCCTGCGACCTGCTGGTCCGCGTGGGCACGGAGGAGGAGGTGCTGGAATACACCGGCGCCTTCATGCAGCTCTACCGCGAGGAGGCCCGCTATCTGGAGCGCACCGCGCCGTGGGTCGAGCGGGTCGGGCTCGACCACATCAAGGCGGCGCTGGTCGATGATCCGGAGCGGCGCCGGGCGTTGAACGCGCGCTTCCTGTTCTCGCAGACCTTCTCGCAGGACGACCCGTGGGCGGAGCGCGCCGCCAAGGGCGTCGACCGTCACGAATTCAATCTGCTCGCCGAAGTGGGGTAACCGATCATGGACAGCATCGTCATGGAAAACACCACGTCGGAAACGGTCTGGACCCAGGTCGGCAGCATCGACGACATCCCCGTGTTGGGCTCGCGCGTCGTCCGCACCCCCGACGGCGACATCGCCCTGTTCCGCACGGCGGCCGACGAGGTCTTCGCGCTGGAGGATGCCTGCCCGCACAAGCAGGGACCGCTGTCCCAGGGCATCGTCCATGGCCGCCGCGTCACCTGCCCGCTGCACAGCTGGGTGATCGAGCTGGCGACCGGCGAGGCCGTCGCCCCTGACGAGGGCCGCACCGGCCATGTCCCGGTGCGGGTGGAGGGGCGCAGCGTCTCCCTCGCGCTCGCCGAGGCCAAGCTGTCGCGCGGCGGCTGCCGCAAGGCCTGCGGCCATGTTTGACGGGCCTGACCCAAGCGGGGGGTCGTCCTCCGGACCGGCACGGGAGGTGAAGACCACCTGTCCCTATTGCGGGGTCGGGTGCGGGGTGATCGCGACGGTGGCAGCGACTGGTGCCGTGACTGTGCGCGGCGATGCCGACCACCCGGCGAACCGGGGACGGCTCTGCTCCAAGGGATCGGCGCTGGCCGACACGCTGGTGCCGGACGGGCGGCTGCTGCACCCGGAAATCGGAGATCGGCGGGTGTCGTGGGACGAGGCGCTGGACGAGGTGGCCCGGCGCTTTTCCGACACCATCGCCAAGCATGGGCCGGATTCGGTCGCCTTCTACGTCTCCGGCCAGTTGCTGACCGAGGATTACTACGTCGCCAACAAGCTGATGAAGGGCTTCATCGGCTCGGCGAACATCGACACCAACTCGCGGCTGTGCATGGCCTCGTCGGTCGTCGGGCACAAGCGGGGGCTGGGGGCCGACGCGGTGCCGGGGACTTACGAGGATTTCGAGTGCGCCGATCTGGTGGTGCTGGTGGGGTCCAACCTCGCCTGGTGCCACCCGGTGCTGAACCAGCGGCTGCTGGCGGCGCGGGCCGAACGCGGCACGCGGATCGTCGTCGTCGATCCGCGGCGCACCGACTGCGTCGATGCCGCCGACCGCCATCTGGCGCTGAAGGCCGGCACCGATGCGCTGCTGTTCAACGGGCTGCTGGCTTACCTAGAAGGGCATGGCCATCGCGATGCCGGCTTCGTCGCCGCCCATGCCGAGGGGGTCGAGGAGGCGCTGGCCGCCGCCCGCGCCGACGCGCCGGACATCGCGACGGTGGCCCGCCGCTGCGGGCTGGAGGCTGCGGAGGTTGCCGCCTTCTATGCGGAGTTCGCCGCGACGGACCGGGTGGTGACGGTCTATTCGCAGGGGGTCAACCAGTCCTCCCAGGGCAGCGACACCGTCAACGCCATCCTGAACCTGCATTTCCTGACCGGGCGCATCGGGCGGCCCGGCTGCGGCCCCTTCTCCGTCACTGGGCAGCCGAACGCCATGGGCGGGCGCGAGGTCGGCGGGCTGGCGAACCAGCTCGCCGCCCATATGGGCTTTACGGCCGAAGAGGTGGACCGGGTCGGCCGCTTCTGGAATGCGCCGCGCGTGGCGGCCAAGCCGGGGCTGAAGGCGGTCGATCTGTTCCGCGCCATCGAGGCCGGCACGGTCAAGGCGGTGTGGATCATGGCGACCAACCCCGCCGTCAGCATGCCCGACGCCGGGCGGGTGCGGCGGGCGCTGGAGCGCTGCGGGACGGTGGTGGTCTCCGACTGCATCCGCGACACCGACACCGGCCGCTTCGCCCATATCCGCCTGCCGGCCAAGGGGTGGAGCGAGAAGGACGGCACCGTCACCAACTCCGACCGCACCATCTCGCGCCAGCGGGCCTTCAAGGCGGAGGCGGGGGAGGCGCAGGCCGACTGGTGGATCGTCACCCAGGTCGCCCGCCGGATGGGGTTCGCCGACGCCTTTCCCTATGAGAGCGCCGCCGAACTGTTCCGCGAGCATGCCGCGCTGTCGGCGTTCGAAAATGGCGGGACGCGAGCCTTCGACATCGGGGCGCTGAGCGGGCTGGACGATGCCGGCTATGACGCGCTGGCGCCCTTCCCCTGGCCCTGGCGGGCGGGGAGCGAGCCGCAGAAGCGGCTGTTCGGCGACGGGCGGTTCTTCACCGCGGACGGGCGCGCCCGGATGCTGGCGGTGACGGCGAAGCCGCTGCCGCGCAGCGTGCCCGACGGCGCCCTGCTGCTGAACACCGGCCGGCTGCGCGACCAGTGGCACACCATGACCCGCACCGGCCTGTCGGCGCGGCTGTCGGCCCATGCGCCGGAACCGCGGCTGGACGTCAATCCCGCCGACGCGCTGGCGCGGGGGCTGGTGGATGGCGGGCTGGCCCGCATCACCACCGTAGCCGGGGAGGCGCTGGCCCGCGTCCGCGTCACCGATGCCCAGGGCGAAGGCACCGTCTTCCTGCCGATGCACTGGACCGAGCGCTTCACCGGCGATTGCGTCATCGGCCGGCTGGTCGACGACGAGGCGGTAGACCCGCTCTCCGGCCAGCCCGACCTGAAGCGGATGCCGGCGACGGTCCTGCCCTGGCGGCCGGACTGGACCGCCTTCCTGCTGGTCCGCCATGCCGTGGAGCCCGGGCATGGCGGCTATTGGGCGCGCCGCGCGGTGGCGGGCGGGCATCTGGTGGAGATGGCGGGGACGGGGTCGATCCCGGCGGTGGAGTCCTGGCTGCCCGGTCTCGATCCGGCCGAGGCGGTGGTCGAGTTCCGCGACGAGGCGCGCGGCGGCCTGCGCATGGCCTGGATGAAGGGCGACCGGCTGGAGGCCTGCCTGTTCGTCGCCGCCGACGGGCGTTTGCCGCCGCGCGGCTGGCTCGCCGGGCTGCTGGAAACGGACAGTCTGGAGGACGGCGCGCGGGCCGGGCTGCTCGCCGGCCGGGCGCCGGGAGTGCCGGCGGATGAGGGGCGGATCGTCTGCGCCTGCTTCAGCGTCGGCATCAACCGGCTGGCCAGCGCCATCCGCGACCGCCGGTTGACCAGCGTGGCGGAGATCGGCGCGGCGTTGAAGGCCGGCACGAATTGTGGATCCTGCGTGCCCGAACTCAAGGAGGTGCTTCGTCATGCCCACCAGCGCGAAGTGGCTTGATGGTCTTGCGGCGCTGGCGCGCCTCTTGGTGCCGCGGTTCGCTGGCGCTGGAGGCGGTGCCTCGTCCTTTCCTCCTCCCCCTTGGGAAAGGGCCGCTGCGCGTCCCCCTCACCCTAACCCTCTCCCCGGGGGGGAGAGGGGATCTTGCTCTGCTCGGCAAAACAAGTGCGGACAAGTCACCCTCGTCGGCGCCGGTCCCGGCGACCCGGATCTGCTGACCGTCGCGGCGGTCAAGGCGCTGGCGGCGGCCGAAATCGTGCTCTACGACGCTCTCGTCGGCGACGGCATCCTCGACCTCGCCCATCCCAACGCCGAGCGCATCTGTGTCGGCAAGCGGTCCGGCCGGCATTCGCTGCCGCAGGGGGAGATCAACGCGCTGATTGCCTTCCATGCCCGGCGCGGCAAACGGGTGGTGCGGCTGAAGGGCGGCGACCCGATGGTGTTCGGCCGGGCCGGCGAGGAGATCGAGCATCTCGACAGCCTCGGCATTCCGGTTCGCGTCATCCCCGGCATCACCGCGGCGCTCGGCTGCGCCGCCTCGACCGGACTGTCTCTGACAAAGCGCGGGGTGTCGCGCGCCGTCACCTTCGTCACCGCCCATGGCCGCGACGGCGAGCGGTTCGAACCGGACTGGGCGCGGCTGGCCGATCCGCAGGGCACGCTGGCGATCTATATGGGACGCGAGCAGGCGCGCGCGGTTGGCCAGGGGCTGACCGGGGCTGGGCTGCCCGCCGCGACGCCGGTGCTGGCGGTGGAAAACGGCTGCCGGCCCGACGAGCGCCGCTACTGGACGACGCTCGGCCGGATGGCGGAGCAGGGGGTGGCCGCCGGCAAGGGGCCGACCCTGCTGCTGGTGGGCGAGGCGCTACGCCCGCGCAACGCCGTCAATGACATGGTTGGGACGGCGGACCCCATTGACCTCCGCACGCTTGGCGACCTCGCTGAGCGGCTCGATCACGACTGACATGGTGAAGACGGTGGCGTGCAGCAGGTTCGTCCCGTCCACCATCAGCCCGACATGGCCGGGGAAGAAAACGATGTCGCCGCGCCGATACTCGACGCCGCGGCCGTCTTCGGACACCCACGCCCCCAGCCGCTCGTCCTTGCGCTGCATGCCGCTGCTGTGGTGGGAGACCACCCCGGCCGCCGCCATGGCGGTCAGCACCAGCCCGGAACAGTCGATGCCGAAGCTGCTGCGCCCGCCCCAGACATAGGGCGTCTCCAGAAAGCGCAGGGCGGTGGCGATGTGGTCGGTGGCAGGCGCGGCGTCCACCGGTTCCAGCCAGCCGGCGAACAGCCACAGCCCGTCGTCGGTGCCGACCCAGCCGTTTTCGGCCCGGCCGTCCAGCGTCACCAGTGACCCGAAGCTGAGCGTCGCCACCGGCGGCGCCCGGTGCGTCGGGCCGGGGTGCAGGTCGGCGCGCAGAGCCCGCACGCGGTGGGTGGGGGCCACCGGCTCCCGATGCGCGGTGCCGGGGGGCAACCAGCCGACATGGCCGTCGAAGGCGTTCTCCGCCCGCAGCCAGCCGTCACGCTCCTCCAGAATGTGGAAGCGCTCGCCGCGGATCATCTCGCTGGTCTGGGCGATGCCGTTTTGCGGCTCTTCCAGCAGGACGGCGTGTGGGGCGGTCAGTTGGCGAAGGGTCATGGGGACGGGCCGGATTTGGGGAAACCGGCTGCGACCTTAGCGCTGCCGCCGCGGTGGTGCGAGGGATAAAGCGTGTCCGTCATTTCGACGGGATTTCCGTCATTCCGCCGGAAAACTCAAGCGCCACCGGCGCATTGCCCGGTTCTGCTCGGCCGCATCCGCCGACATCTTTCGTGTGCGGGCCAAACCATCGGCATGGCTCGCCAACACGGGACACGGCTGAACAGAGGAGCGGGAGACCATGGCAACGATGAAGGTTCTGGTTCTGGGTGCGGGCAAGATCGGCTCGATGATCGGCACGCTGCTGTCGGAGACCGGCGATTTCGCCGTCACCATCGGTGACCGGGACGAGGCGCTGCTGTACCGCGCCGAACAGGCCGGGCTGCGGGTGACACGCGTCGATGTCGAGGATCCGGCGTCCCTGCGCGCCGCCATGGCAGGCCAGCAGGCGGTGTTGAGCGCCTGCCCCTTCACCCTGACCCCGGCCATCGCCACCGCCGCCGTCGCGGCCGGCGCCCATTATCTCGACCTGACCGAGGATGTCGCCGCCACCCGCAAGGTGAAGATGCTGGCGGAGACCGCCAACACGGCACTGATCCCGCAATGCGGTCTGGCGCCGGGCTTCATCTCCATCGTCGGCCATGATCTCGCCCGCCGCTTCGACGAGCTTCACAACCTGCATCTCAGGGTCGGCGCCCTGCCGCAATACCCGACCAACGCCCTGAAATACAATCTGACCTGGAGCACCGACGGGCTGATCAACGAGTATTGCAACCCGTGCGAGGCCATCATCGACGGCCGTCCGCACGAGGTGATGCCGCTGGAGGGCGACGAGCGCTTCGCGCTGGACGGCGTCGATTACGAGGCCTTCAACACCTCGGGCGGGCTGGGGTCGCTGTGCGAGACGTTGGCCGGCAAGGTGCGGAACCTCGACTACAAGACCGTGCGCTATCCCGGCCACCGCGACATCGTCCGCCTGCTGATCCGCGACCTGCGGCTGGGCGAGCGGCGCCACCTGCTGAAGGACGTGCTGGAGACCGCGGTGCCGTTGACCCTGCAGGACGTGGTTCTGGTGCTGGCGACCGCCACCGGCATGCAGGACGGCGAGTTGCGGCAGGAGACCTTCGCCACCAAGATCTACAGCAAGCCGATTGCCGGCCGCACCTGGAGCGCCATCCAGGTCACCACCGCCGCCGGCATCTGCGCCGTGCTGGACCTGCTGCGCGAAGGATCCATCCCGCAGGCCGGCTTCATCCGGCAGGAACAGGTGCCGCTGGATGCCTTCCTGAACAACCGCTTCGGGCGGCATTACAAGGGGTGAGGCGATGGGGGCCGATCCTAGTTGGATTGGCTCCCCTCGGCCGGCGGGCTGATGATCAGCAGGGTGTCCTGCGGCTGGATGATGTAGCGGTTGCGTTCGGTGAAGGGGATGTCGCGGCCGTGGCTGTGGACCTGCACCACCATGCCGACGGTGACCTCCGCCATGGTCAGGCCGACCTCGTCCGGCTCCGCCCGCCGTTCGCTGAGCACCATCTGCCCGCCGGCCGACATCAGGTCGCACAGGAAGGGGGTGGCGTAGCGCGTCTCCACCGCGTCGGCCATCAGGTAGCCGCCGATCTTGGGCGGCGACACCACCAGATCGGCGCCGCTGAGGTTGGCGAGCTTGATGTTCTCCTCCTGCTTGATGTTCGCCACGATCTTGGTGGCGGCGGACAGGTGGCGCACGGTCAGGATCACCAGGATGGTGGTGTCGTCGCGCCCGGTGCTGACGATCACCGCCTTCGCCTTGCCGACACAGGCATTCTTCAGCGTCTCCTCGCTGGTGCCGTCGCCGAGCAGGCCGATGAAGCCGCAGTCGGCCGCCAGCTGGATGCGGTCCTCCGACTCGTCGATGACGACGATGTGGTCGGCGGGGTGGCCTTTCGAGACGGTCTCCTGCGCGGCGATGAAGCCGCTGTGCCCGAAGCCGCACAGCACGATGTGGCCCTGCAGCTGCTTCTGAATGCGGCTCAACCGGAATTCCTCCACGATCCTCTGCACCACCAGCTCATAGGCGGTGCCGAGAAAGATGAACCAGATGAAGATGCGGATCGGCGTGACGGCGAAGGCGTCGATCAGCCGGGCGGTGTGGCTGACCGGCACGATGTCGCCATAGCCGACGGTGGTCACCGTGATCATGGCGAAGTAGAGGATGTCGGGAAAGCTGATGTGGCCGTCGATCTGGTCCTTCAGCCCGTCGCGGTCGAACCAGAACACCGCGATGACCAGCGCGATCAGGGCGGCGACGATGCCGACGCGCAGCAGCAGGGTCTTTTCCGCCGACAGGCCGGAGCGAACATGCAGAAGCCGCCCCTTGCGCAGGGATGGCTTGGTCCGGCGTCTGTCCTGAAGTCTCCGTTCCACCGCTTCCCGCATCCGCCGTTGGTTCGTACGGGGCTTGTCGAAAGCCCCGATTGTCTGAACGTATGAGACCGCCGTCCGGCTGCAAGGCTTGCGCTTTAGAGTGTGATCGCTTCAAGCGGAATCGCTTGAAGCGTGAATCACACGGAAGCCCAAAAGCCTAGGATCAGTCTGGTGCTTCAGGAAGCACCAGACTGATCCTAGAATTTGAAGACCGCCTCCATCCCGGCGAAGTGGATGGTCTTGGCCGGGCCGCTGTCCTTCAGGAAGGAACCCGGCTGGAACAGAGAGTAGGAGATCAGCCCCTCGAAGGAACGGCCGGAGCTGTAGGACAGCACCAGTTCGCCCTGGGTGCCGACATAGCGCGCCTTCGATGCCACACCGGAGCGCAGCAGTCCGCCGGTCAGGTCGTAGACGCCGTCGTCCAGGCTTTCCCGCCAGAAGGCGATGGCGGAGGCCGACAGGCTGAATTCGTCGGACAAAGCGAGGTCCAGCGACGGATGCAGGTTCATCAGGTTGAACGGGCCGATGGGCGTCAGCTCGCCGAAATACTTGGCGCGCGGGAACAGCGGGTTGAAGGTCTCTAGCCGGCCGTCGCGCGGGTTGCTGTCGCCGCTGGCGATGTTGGCCTTCAGGCCGAGCCGGGGTTGCAGCGGCAACTCCGTGAAGCGATAGCCGCTGTCGGTGGCGAGCGACCAGGCCCGGATCGACCCGCTGCCGAAACGGCCGAACTGGCCCATCGCTTCCCAGTTCCAGTCCCAGCCGTCGGCCTTGCCGAAGCTGCGCAGGCCAACCGTATGCCGCAGTTCGTTCGCCCTGCCGGCGTCGAAGCCGGCGCGGCGGTTGCGATAGCCGATGTAATAGGCGTCCAGCCCCGCGCTGCCGCCCCATCCGAAATCGAGCGGCCGGGTGGCGTAGAGCCCCCAGGCGGTGCGGCGGGCGTCGCGGCCATCGTCGAACAGCTCCGGCGTCGGCTGGATCGGACGGCCGTAGAAGGCGTCGATCCGCCAGGGGCCGGCGGTGACGATCCCCTTCACCGCGTCGAAGGCGCGCGGGACGTTGGCGCCGTAGCGGATGGAGATCAGCCGCTCCGAGCCATAGGCCAGCATCTGGCGCCCGACGCGCAGTGTGCCCTGGGCCTCGCCCAGCGGGACGTTCAGGTCGGCGAAGCCCTGCATCAGGTCGATGCGGTCGGCATCGGGCGGCGCCAGCGGGTCCAGCTTGCCCACCGCGTCGGCCATGATCAGCTGGCCGAACAGGCGCAGGCTCTCCCCCACACGCAGGTCGGCGTAGGGCAGGGCGCGCCAAAGCCCATAGGCGTCGCTGCGCGGCTCGTCCTGGCCCCAGCCGCTGTTGCGGATTGCCTCGCCGCGCAGGCGCAGCTCCAGCCCGGTGGAGAGCGAGGCGAAACCGTCCGGCGTGACCGGGATGGCCTTGAACCGCTCCCAAGAGGCGCCGGTCCCTGCCCCGGGTGAGAGCAGGTAACGGTAATCCTCGTCAAAGCGGGTGTTGGTCAGCGGTGGCGGATCGGCGGCACAGGCCGGACCGGTCCACAGCAAAAGGGCGACCGCCGCCGCGCGAAGGCGGGCCGTCATGGGGCATCTCCGTGATGGCGCTGGACTGCACCGATCCTATGGGGATGCCCGGCCGGGTGATTGCTCCTTCCGAACCGCTTTTGACGGTTCTGCGCACCCGCTTCCCGGCTTGGCCGGATTTGGCGGGGAGGGCGCCGGGGCCCTCCCTCGCCGCAGCGGTTACTTGCTGTAGTCGTAGAAGCCGCGGCCGGTCTTGCGGCCGAGATAGCCGGCGTCGACCATCTCCTTCAGCAGCGGGGCCGGGCGGTACTTCGGATCGTTGAAGCCTTCATAGAAGACCTCCATCACCGACAGCATGGTGTCGAGACCGATCAGGTCGGCGAGCGCCAACGGGCCGATCGGGTGGTTGCAGCCCGCCTTCATGCCGGCGTCGATGTCCTCGGCGGTGGCGATGCCTTCCTGAAGCGCGAAGATCGCCTCGTTGATCATCGGGCAGAGGATGCGGTTGACGGCGAAGCCGGGGCTGTTCTTGGCGGTGATTGGCGACTTGCCGACGCGCTTGGCGAAGGCCATCGCCTTGGCGTGGGTGTCGTCGCTGGTCTGGATGCCGCGGATGATCTCCAAGAGCGCCATCAGCGGCACCGGATTGAAGAAGTGCAGGCCGATGAAGCGGTCCGGACGGTCGGTGGCCGTCGCCAGCTTGGTGATGGAGATCGACGAGGTGTTGGTGGCGACCAGCGCCTCCGGCTTCAGGGTGGCGCAGAGATCCTTCAGGATCTTGACCTTGAGGTCTTCATTCTCGGTCGCGGCCTCGATCACCAGATCGCACGCTGCCAGCTTCGACTTGTCGGTGGTGGCGGTGATGCGCGCGACGGCGGCCTCGCGGTCGGCGGCGGTCATCTTCTCCTTCTTGACCAGACGGTCCAGGCTGCCGCCGACGGTCGACAGGCCGCGCTGCACCGCCTCTTCGGAGATGTCGGTCATGACCACCGTCAGGCCGGCGACGGCGCAGACCTGGGCGATGCCGTTGCCCATCTGTCCGGCGCCGATGACGCCGATCGTTTCGATCCCCATGCTCTCGGCCATGTTTCTTGTCCCTAATCGGTTAAGCGCGTGCGTTGGTTCGCAGATGCAGCATCTTCTACACGGTTTTTCGTTGCGCTGCGATGACTTGTCGTAAGGGGCAACGGCGGCTTTCGCCCGGCGCGGCGACCTGCCGCAGGGACGGGTATCGGCGGAAATCCGCCTGCCTGTGCAACGCCATCGGCGGATTTTCGCCGATGCGGGCCATGGCGCCGAAAGCCGGGTCCAGGCTTTTCAACTGTTTGCGCGACGAACTGACAATGGCACGCCCCTTGCTCTCTTCCAGGCCAACCGCGGCGACGGGTCGCGGATCAAGCCCCATGGGAGAGACACGATGCTCCGGAAGACTCTGCTCGCCGCCACCGCCTTCGCTGCCGCGGCACTCGCCGCCCAGGGTGCCTCGGCCGCCGATCTGGTCCGACTCGGCAACCTGAAATTCGCCCATTACGGCGCGGTCTCCTACATGAAGGAGATCGCCGGCAAGTACGACCTGAAGATCGAGGAGCGGGTCTTCCCCAAGGGCATCGATATCCTGCCGGCCATCGTCGCCGGCGAGATCGACGTGGCCGCCAGCGCGGTGGACGCCGCCATCGCCGGCCGTGCGTCGGGCGTGCCGATCTATGCGGTAGCCGGCTTTGCCAAGGGCGGCGCGCGCATCGTCGCCAAGCCGGATGCCGGCATCAAGAGTGTCGCCGACCTGAAGGGCAAGAAGGTCGCCACCCCGCGCGGCGGCGCGCAGGAGTTGATCCTGCTGGCCGAGCTGGCGAAGCATGGCTTGAGCTGGTCGGACCGTTCCGGCAAGGACGTGCAGATCGTCTACATGGCCTACGCCGACATGAATCAGGCCCTGCTGGCCGGCAGCATCGACGCCATGTCGCAGTCCGAGCCGCAGTCGAGCCAGGCCATCAACAAGGGCTTCGGCGTCGAGGTGGTGAAGCCCTACGACACCGAACTGGGCGAGCCGGTGCGGTCTCTGGTCATCACCGAGGACTTCTACAAGAAGAAGCCCGACGTCGCCCAGCGTCTGGTCAACTGCTTCGTCGAGGCGACGGCGACCTTCATCGCCAACCCCGATCTGGCCGAGAAGTATGTCCGCGAACAGATGTTCAAGGGCCAGATCTCGAGCCAGGACTTCAAGGATGCGATCGGCAACTCGCCCTACAGCTACGACCTGTCGGCCCATCACGTCCAGGTCACGACCGACATGATGCAGAAGTTCGGCGTCGGCCGCATGGACAACCCGCCGAAGGCCGCCGACTGGGTCAAGCTGGACCTGCTGGAAAAGGCGAAGGCGACCAAAGCCGCCGCGAATGACGCCGGCACCGCCACCGGCACCGTGAAGGCGAACTGAGCCCCACCCAGCGGAAGGAGGACGTTCCATGTCCCAAGCCACCCCCCGTTTCTCGCCCGCGGCCCTGCTGCGCGGCTCCCTGGTGCCGGTCCTGGTGATCGCGCTGTGGCAGATCCTGTCCACGTCCGGCCTGATCAACCCGGTGGTGCTGCCGTCGCCGGTGCAGGTGGTCGTGCGCTGGTGGGCCTATCTGCTGCCGACCGAGGCCTACGATCCGGCGCAGTCCAGCTGGATCCTGTGGGCGCTGTCGGGCGAGATGCTGTTCGACGCCTGGTCCAGCCTGTACCGCGTGGTGCTGGGCTTCGCCGTCGGCGCCGGGCTGGCGCTTCCGCTGGGCCTCGCCATGGGCGGCAACCCGCGCATTTATGCGCTGTTCGACCCGCTGATGCAGGTGCTGCGGCCGATCCCGCCCATCGCCTACATCCCGCTGGCGATCCTGTGGTTCGGGCTGGGCAACGCGCCGGCCGTGTTCCTGATCGCCATCGGCGCCTTCTTCCCGGTGCTGATGAACACCATCGCCGGGGTGCGCCATGTCGACGGCATCTATCTGCGCGCCGCCCGCAACCTGGGCGCCGGCAAGCTGACCATGTTCGTCCGCGTCATCCTGCCGGCCGCCACCCCCTACATTCTGGCCGGCGCCCGGATCGGCATCGGCACCGCCTTCATCGTCGTGATCGTGTCGGAGATGATCGCCGTCAACTCCGGCCTCGGCTTCCGCATCCTGGAAGCGCGCGAGTTCATGTGGTCCGACAAGATCATCGCCGGGATGTTCACCATCGGCCTGCTGGGCCTCGCCATCGACATCGGCATGAACCGCCTGAACAACCACCTGCTGCGCTGGCACCGCGGGCTTGAGAACTGATCCAGAGAAGACAGACCGGGAGGGAATGGAGATGACGCCCATGCTGAAGACCGTTGCCGACACCATGCCGGTCGCCGACGCGGCGCCTGTGCAGATCCAGGTGCGCGGGGTGGAGAAGACCTTCGCCGTCGGGGCGCAGAAGATCGTCGCCTTGCAGAACATCGACCTCGACATCCGCAAGGGCGAGTTCGTCTGCCTGCTGGGGCCCTCGGGCTGTGGCAAGTCCACGCTGTTGAACGCGGTCGCCGGGTTCCAGCCGCCGACGACGGGGACCGTCACCGTCGATGGCCGCATCATCACCGAGCCCGGTCCGGACCGCGGCATGGTGTTCCAGGAATATGCCCTGTTCCCCTGGATGACGGTGGCGCAGAACGTCGCCTTCGGCCTGGAGATCAAGGGGATGTCCAAGCCGGAGATCGCCGAGCGGGTGGAGTGGCTGCTGCAGAAGCTGCATTTGCAGGACTTCCGCAACCGCTTTCCGAAGGATCTGTCGGGCGGCATGCGCCAGCGCGTGGCCATCGCCCGCGTGCTGGCGCTCGACAGCCCGATCCTGCTGATGGACGAGCCGTTCGGCGCGCTAGACGCCCTGACCCGCCGCACGCTTCAGGACGAGCTGCTGCGCATCTGGGAGGAGGTCGGCAAGACCATCCTGTTCGTCACCCACTCCATCGAGGAGAGCATCTATCTGGCCGACCGCATCATCGTGATGACCTACCGGCCGGGCACCATCAAGCGCGACGTCCTCGTCGACATGCCGCGCCCGCGCGACGGCTCCACCCCGGAGTTCAACCGCCTGAAGCGCGAGCTGTCGCAGATGGTGATGGAGGAGCAGCAGCGCTTCAGCCAGGACGAGATCCGTTCCGTCACCGCGGACTGAGCGGACGGCGCGAGCAAATGCCGTCGATATCCTTGTGAGGCGAGCTGTAGTTCCTGAAGCCGATGGCAAATGGTGCAATTGCGCATGGGGCCGGTGATGCCCATCGTCATCAGAGCCGTTCCGCTCAGGCTTTCAGGGAGTGCGACATGGAACCGGATTGGTTGGTTTGGGCCCGGCGCATTCAAGCGCTGGCGCAGTCCGGCCTCGCCTTCACCAGGGATGTCTATGACCGCGAGCGGTACGAAGATCTGCGCCTCCTGGCCGCGGAGATGATGGCAGCGCGGTCGGGCGGTGATCCGGCCCGGATCGAAGCGCTCTTCGCGGAGCAGTCCGGCTACGCCACGCCCAAGGTGGATGTTCGTGGGGCGGTGTTCGATCAGGCCGGGCGCATCCTTCTGGTGCGTGAACTGGCGGATGGCGGTCGCTGGACCTTGCCCGGCGGCTGGGCCGACGTCAACCAGACGCCGGGCGAGTGCGTCGCTCGCGAGGTTCTGGAGGAGGCTGGGATCGAGGTCCGGGTACGTAAGCTGGCCTGTGTCTATGACCGTGCCCGCCATGCCCACCAGCCGCCTTATCCCTTCCACATCTACAAGATGTTCTTCATCTGCGTCCCGGCGAGCCCTGTGGAACGCGCACGCGGGGATGGGCATGAAACGGGCGCCGCGGCGTTCTTTGCGCAGGAGGAGGTGCCGGAAGCGGAACTCTCCGTCGGCCGGGTGCTGCCATTTCAGATCACACGCCTGTTCCAGCACTGGCGGGATCCGGGGCTGCCGACGGATTTCGACTGAACGAACCGGACCGCGGCCACTGCCGTCGAGTTCTGCGAACAGCGCAATATCTTCGTTGGGGGCGCTCGGAAACGGGCGCCCTTTTCCATGTCAGAGCTTCGCCGCCTCTTCGCTCATGCGTTGGCGCAGCCAGCCATGCGAGGGGGAACCGCTGTTGCGGCGGTGCCAGATCATCGACACTTCATAGTCGCCGATGTCGAAGGGCAGCGGGCTGGTGGCGAGGCCGAGCGCGTCGGCGCACAGCCGGGCCAGCCGGGCGGGCAGCGAGGTCAGCATCGGCGCCTGGGTCAGGATCATCGGGATCGCCAGGAACTGCGTGGTCGAGGCGGCGACCCGCCGCCGGGTGCCGAGCGCCGTCAGCTCGTCGTCGATGAAGCTGGTCAGCCCGCCGCGCAGCGACGGCATCAGATGCGGATAGCGGGTGTAGTCCTCCAGGCCGATCGGCGGAGTGACCGGGACGAGGGCCGGGTTGAACAGGCAGACATGGGTTTCATGGTACAGCACCTGCCGGTCGTGCCAGCGCCGCGTCTCCGGCAGATAGCCGATGGCGAGGTCCAGCGTGCCGTCGTCCAGCGCGTTCAGCATGGCGTCGGGGTCGAGGCTGAGCAGGGAGACCGAGACGCGCAGGTCGCCCTCCGCCGCGTCGCGCAGGATGCCGGTCAGCAGCACCGCCTGCATCGAATCCGGGGTGGAGATGGTGAAGTTGCGCTCCTCCCGCTGGGGATCGAAATCCTCCTCCGCCGACAGGGCGCGGGTCGCACCCACCAGCAGGTCGCGCAGGGGTTCGGCCAGACGCTGGGCGCGCGGCGTCGGTTCCATCCGGTTGCCGGTGCGCACGAACAGCGGGTCGCCCACCAGGGTGCGCAGCCGGCCCAGCGCGTGGCTGACCGCCGACTGGCTGACGCCCAGCGCATCGGCCGCGCGGGAAACGTTGCGGGTCTCCAGCAGCGCATCGAACACCTTGATCAGGTTGAGGTCGAGCGCCGGGTTATGAATTGCTTTCATGACGATATGAGCCAAACCATCCTAGTTCATTGTGCACTGGACGGTGTATTCTGTCTAGCCAGCGCTGATCCAACAGCCATCAATCAAAAAACCATATTCCGTAGCCAACGCCCACAACCGGGCAGCGGACCTGTCGTCGTCCTTCCGCAAATCGTCAGGGCAGGCCGGCGGTTCCGTTCAGGGAGAAAGAGGCAAGAGCCATGGTTCGCATCAACGTCAACGGCGAGGAGCGTCAGGTCGACGTTCCCGAGGACATGCCGCTCCTGTGGGTTCTGCGGGACGAGCTGAACATGACCGGTACCAAGTTCGGCTGCGGCATCGCCCAGTGCGGCGCCTGCACCGTCCATGTCGACGGCACGCCGACCCGCGCCTGCCAGACCCCGGTCGGCATGCTGACGCCGGACAGCAAGATCACGACCATCGAGGGCGTGAAGGGCAAGGCCGCCCAGGCCGTCCAGGCGGCGTGGCAGAAGCTGGACGTCGTCCAGTGCGGCTATTGCCAGTCGGGCCAGATCATGAGCGCCGTCGCGCTGCTGACCGACAACCAGAACCCGACCGACCAGGACATCGACGCGGCGATGGACGGCAATGTCTGCCGCTGCGCCACCTATGTCCGCATCCGCGCGGCGATCAAGGATGCCGCCCAGACGATGAGGGCCTGATCCATGCTGCATCATCTGATCCGTCAGGCCGCCCAGCATGGGTTTCCGGACTCCGGTTTCGCTCCCGCTCCCGGCCCGCTGCACGCCCCGTCGCGCCGTGGTTTCCTGAAGGCCATCGGCGCCGGCGCCGGCGTGCTGGTGGTCGGCGCGCATCTGCCGATGCCGGCCTTCGCCGCCGAGGCCGCGCCGAAGATCATCGGCCCGGCCGACCCGCGTCCGCACGCCTTCATCATCGTGGCGCCGGACAACACGGTCACCGTGCTGGCCAAGCATCTGGACAAGGGCCAGGGCATCGTCACCGGCATCGCCACCATCGCGGCCGAGGAGCTTGACGCCGATTGGGCCCAGGTGCGCGGCGCCTTCGCTCCGGCCGATGCCAAGCTGTACGCCAATCATTTCTTCGGCATCCAGGGCACCGGCGGCTCGACCGCCGTCGCCAACAGCTGGGACGAGCTGCGCATGGCCGGCGCCGCCGCCCGCGCCATGCTGGTCGCCGCGGCATCCGCCCGCTGGAAGGTTCCGGCCGGCGAGGTGACGGTGTCGAAGGGCGTGGTCCGCCATGCCGCCAGCAACCGCAGCGCCACGTTCGGCGAACTGGCGGAGGAGGCGGCGAAGCTGCCGGTGCCGCAGCAGGTCAAGCTGAAGGAGCAGAAGGACTATGTGCTGATCGGCAAGCCGGACCTGCACCGGCTGGACCACATCAGCAAGACCAACGGCACTGCCATCTTCTCGATGGACATCCGCCGCCCCGGTCAGGTGACGGCGGTGCTGGCCCGCAGCCCGCGCTTCGGCGGCACGGTGAAGAGCGTCGACGATGCCGCCGCCCGCAAGGTGCCGGGCGTCATCGAGGTGATCAGCCTGCCGGTCGGCGTGGCGGTGATCGCCAGGAACACATGGGCCGCCATGAAGGGCCGCGAGGCGCTGACGGTCGCCTGGGACGACGCCAAGGCCGAGACCCGCGGCACCGATGCCATGCTGGCCGACTACCGCAAGGCGGCGGAGAAGCCGGGGTCGGTCGCGGCGAACAAGGGCGATGCCGACAAGGCCATCGCCGACGCCAAGGCCACGGGCGGCCATGCGGTGGACGGCGAGTTCGTCTTCCCCTATCTCGCCCATGCGCCGATGGAGCCGCTGAACGCGGTGGTCGCGCTGAACCCGGAGGGTGGCTGCACCATCTGGGCCGGATCGCAGTTCCAGACGGTCGAGCAGATGACCGCCGCCCACATCCTGGGCTGCAAGCCGGAGCAGGTGAAGATCGAGACCCAGTGGGCCGGCGGCAGCTTCGGCCGGCGCGCCACCACCAACGCCGACTACATCGCCGAGGCGGTGATGATCGCCAAGGCCTATCCCAAGGCCCCGGTGCATCTGGTCTGGACGCGCGAGGACGACATCAAGGGCGGCCGCTACCGCCCGCTGTTCCTGCACAGGATCACCGCGGCGGTCGACGCCAAGGGTGCGCTCGTCGGCTGGAAGCAGCGCATCGTCGGCCAGAGCTTCATGGCCGGCACGCCGTTCGAGGCGGTGATGGTCAAGGACGGCGTCGACGCGACGATGGTCGAGGGCGCCTCGGACATGGCCTATCCGGTGGCGAACCTCGCGGTCGATGCCCACACCGTCGCCTCGCCGGTCACCACCCTGTGGTGGCGCTCGGTCGGGCACACCCACACGGCTTATGCCAAGGAGGTGATGATCGACCGCCTCGCCAAGGCGGCCGGCAAGGATCCGGTGGCCTTCCGTATGGAGATGCTGAAGGACCATCCGCGTCTGGCCGGCGTGCTGAAGCTGGCGGCCGAGAAGGCCGGCTGGGGCCAGCCTCTTGCGCAGGGCAAGGGCCGCGGCGTCGCCGTGCATGAGAGCTTCAACACCTATGTCGCCCATGTCGCCGATGTGACGGTCGATGCCAAGGGCCAGATCAAGGTGGACCGGATCGTCGTCGCCGTCGATTGCGGCGAGGTTGTCAACCCGGACATCGTCAAGGCCCAGATGGAGGGCGGTGCCGGCTGGGGCATCGGCCATGCGCTGCGCGGCGAGATCACCATGACCGACGGCGTGGTGGATCAGGCCAACTTCGACAGCTATCTGCCGCTGCGGATGTCGGACATGCCGGTGGTGGAGGTCCACATCGTGCCGTCGCACGAGCGGCCGACCGGCGCCGGCGAGCCGGGCGTCCCGACCGTGGCACCGGCGGTGGCGAACGCCGTCTTCTCGGTGACCGGCCAGCCCTTGCAGACGCTGCCCTTCAGCCGGGGCGGCATCGTCAGCTAAGGCGAGGCTTTGTCCGAGACTGCGACGATCCCGGCCGTCCGCGCGGCGGCCGGGATCGTCTCGACCGGGATCGACTTGGAGCGATGGGCAGGCCAGCCATGGTCGACCAGCAGCTTCACCGCGGGATCCAGCGGCACAGGGCCGGTGGGGACGGGAGTCTCCGCCGGCCCTTTTTTGTGGGGCGCATCGAGATGCAGAAGCCGGGCGACCTGCCAGGATTGGGCGTCCGTCAAGGGAAACGCGGGAAGCCGCGGCCCCCAAGGGTCTTTCCAGAGATCTGCCGCAGCGGTCGCAGGCGTCAACACCGTGAGATAGCAGGCCGCCCGCAGAACGCCTCCCAGCAGCAGGACGGCCAGCGCCAGGATTGCCCAATGGCGGCGGCGCAGCCGCAGGGCGATCCTGTCGGTCTGCGGTGGCTGTTGGTCAATGGGACGGGTTCGGGCGGTCGCGGTCATGCGGGGCACAGCATGGCCCAAGCCGGCATCGGCCCGCCCGGCCTTTCCCGGCGAAATGCCGGAGCAGGGGGAGTGCCCCCCGCGTCCCGCCCTGACCGGCCGGCATTCTCCGTCCGGACAACAATCCCTACCGCCTTCCCAGGAATTGCAGCGGAGGCGACATCCCCGTCGCTGATATGGGTTCAGGCAAGCCGCCGTCGGTCGATCTCCGCCCGAACCTCGCGGAACCAGCGCAGCTTGTCCTCGAAGGGCAGGCGGGCGAGGCCGCTCGGCGACGGCACCACCACGTCGGCGACGCCGTCGAACAGGCTGCGTTCCTGCACGCCCCAGGGCGCGTCTGGCAGGCCGGTCGCCGCCAGATAGACGCCCTTGCCGGTATAGGCCAGCACCTGCGGCCGGACGAAACCGACGATCCGCGCCAGCCGCGGCACGCCGCCGCGCAGTTCCGCCCGCGACAGTTCTGCGGCGCTGGCGGTGGCGCGGGCGACGAGGTTGGTGGAGCCGAGGCCGATGGCCGGCAGGGTGACGTCCTCCTCCGGCCGGTAGAGGCGCGGCGTCAGCCCGGCCTCATGCAGCAGGCGCCAGAACTGGTTGCCGCGCCCGGCATAGTGATGGCCGAGCACGCCGGATCGCAGGCCGGGATTGAAGCCGACGAACAGGCAGTCGAGCCCCGGCGCCACGATGTCCGGCAGCGGCCCGGCGGGGGGCGGCAATCCCGGCGGGGCAAGGGTCAGGGGCGGGGCCGGAATGTCGTCGAACAGGTCCATGGCAATCGCATTCTCTCCGCAAGGGAGAAGAATATAGGACGCTGCCGCCCCGCTCAAAGCGAGGCGGCCACCGCGGGTGCGGGCGGGCTGCCGCGTTCGTCCTGCAACAGGGCCAGGACGCGGTCGGTCATGCGCAGGGCCAGCGCCACGATGGTCATGGTCGGGTGGTCGGCGCCCATGGTCGGGAAGACGGAGCTGCCGGCGATGTAGAGGTTGCCCACGCCATGGACGCGCCCATCGGAATCGACCACGCCGTGGCGCGGTGAGTCATGCATGCGGGTGGTGCCCATATGGTGCCAGCACCAGCCGACATCGGCCATCGTCGCTTCGGCCTTGTTCTCCGCGTCCTCCACCGTGATCAGGCCGCGGCGCAGCAGGTCCTCGCGCAGCAGGCGCTGGGTTTCGCTGGCGCCCCAGCGGTCCTGGGCGGTCAGGCGCCAGTCCACCTTGGGCAGGTTGCGGCCGAACGGGTCGGTGGCGTGGTCCAGCGTCACCCGGCTTTCCGGGTTGGGCACAGGCTCCAGCACCGTTTCCAGGGTGAAGCGGCGGGGCAGCCAGCCCGGATCGATGGTGCTGTCGAACAGCGCATGGGCCAGCTGTGGCATGCTGCGCAGGATGCGCGGGCCGGCGTTGCGCAGCAGGCTCGCCGCCTCATCCTCCGACACGCCGAAGCGGCGGCAGCGGTGGCGCGACGGCAGGAGCCGCAGGTCGCGCATCGCCTTGAAGGCGTCCAGCGCTGCCGAATGGTAGGAGGCGACCAGATATGTGCGGGAGTTGGGCAGCGCGTGCCGTTCCTGGAGATCCTCGGTCGGCGACAGGGCCAGCGCGATCGACGGGTGCGGCCGGCGCAACCGCCGCCGGGCGAGGCACAGGCTGACGTCGTAGAGCGTGCGGTGATGACCCTGCCGGGTCAGGCGGATCGGCGAGGTCTTGAAGCGCGGGTGATCGGCGAAATAGCGGCCGACCAGATCGTTGCCGTTGCCCAGGCCCGCCGCCTGCACCTTGTTGGACAGCAGCAGGATGCGCGCATTCTCGATGCCGCCGCAGCCCAGCACGAACAGCCGGGCGCCGACGGTGAAGCCGGGGCCGTCCAGGGTGCGGACCTGCACCCGCTCCACCGCCGTTGCCGAATGGTTGGTGTCCAGCCCGGTGACGTTGGCGTTCAGGAAGGCGGTGATGTTGGCGGCCCGCCCGATCTCGGCGCGATAGGCCTCGCCCATGCGGATCGGCGGGCTGAGCTGGGCGACGCGGTTCTCGAAGGCGCTGGCGCTGCCGTCCTCGTTCTCCACCGGAATCAGTTCGGTCTTCGGCCCGCGGACCTGTTCCATCCAGTAGTCGTTGTCGTACTCGAAGGGGCCGAGGCCGAGCACGCTGTGCGAGCGCTCGTAATAGGGCATCATCGTGTCGCGCGGGATCGGCCAGCCGCTGCCGGGGATCCAGGGGCGCTCGGCGAAGTCGGTCCGCTCCAGCGGGCGGGAGAAGCCGCCCCAGCAATTGGTGCTGCCGCCGAGATAGCGGCTGCGCGCGGTGGTCAGCCGCTCATAGGGCAGGCCGACGTTGCGGCCGGCGTACAGCGCCTGGGAAATGCCGTCGACCTCCAGCCCGCCTCCTTCCAGCAGGACGACGCTCAAGCTGCCGCCCGCCAGTTCGCGCGCGATGGTCAGGCCGGCGGCACCGCCACCGATCACGCACAGATCGCAGTCGATGTGCGTGCCGTTCAGGACATGGCGGGCGTCACGAAGCAAGCGGGCCTCCGTACTGGGGACATGTGCATACCGGGGTCATAAGCCCCCCTTCTTGCCCCGGACGCGTGGCCTAGACCGAGCACTCATTCGGATATACCCCCGGCGCGTCCCCCTTGGCCCGGAGGCTGCAAAAGTGCGGCACCCCGGACGAACCGGACGGCCCTCGACCGGGAGGGAACGACCGCCGCGCCCAACGGTTGAGAAGGTGAAGAGGGGTGCTTCGGCCCGGCCGCATGTTTGGCCGCCCGGCACCGGAAACCTTGCAAGTCACAATGCAATTCGAGGAGCCGCCGCCATGAAACGCCACCATCTTCTCGCGACCGCCGCCATGCTTCTGGTCTCGGCGCCTGCGCTGGCCCAGACGCCGGCACCGGCCAAGACCGTGACCGAGAAGGGCCAGTTGGCTCAGCAGGACATGACCTTCGCCGAAAAGGCGGCGATCAGCGACATGTTCGAAATCCAGGCGGGCAAGCTGGCGCAGGATCAGGCGAAGGAACAGGGCGTCAAGCAGTTCGGCAGCCAGATGGTGTCCGACCACACCAAGACCTCCGTCGCCATGAAGACCATGGCTCAGCAGAAGTCGATGACGCTGCCGACAAAGCTCGATTCCGAACACCAGCAGAAGCTGGACAAGCTGCGCGGCCTGAAGGGCGACCAGTTCGATTCCGCCTATCTCCAGGGCCAGACGGACGCCCACCAGACCGCCGTCACCCTGTTCCGCCAGCAGGCGGAGAACGGCAAGGACGCCGATCTGCGGCGCTTCGCCGAGCAGACCTTGCCGACGCTGGAACAGCATCTGCGCCACGTCCGCGACATGCGCCCGGGAGTCGCATCCGCTGCCGGCGGTACCGCCCAGCAGAGCACCAGCTTCGAGAAGATGATGGGCAAGGATGTCTATGGCGAGAACGGCAAGAAGCTGGGGGACGTCGCCGACATCATCCTCGACGGCCAGACCGGCAAGGCCACCCAGGTGATCCTGAACCGCGGCGGCGTGCTGGGCATCGGCGCCAAGCATGTGGCACTGGACTACAACCTGCTGCGTTCCGACGGCAACCGCTTCGTCGCCCGGCAGGTGACCGAGGATCAGGTCAAGCAGATGGCGGAGTTCAAGTACGACGACACCACCGTCTCGCTGGGCAAGCGCCACGGCACCAGCAGCGGCAGCAGCGCCGACCACAACGCCACCGGCCACAACACGGGCGCGGCCGGCGGCGACGCGGCGCATGGCACCGCCAACAGCCTGGACAGCACCCAGCCGCGCACCCCGCAGCCGAACCAGCAGTGATCCGGTAGCGATTTCCTGAAACCCAGCCGCCAGCCGCCGGGAGTCCATTTCCCGGCGGTCCGGGGTGGCCAACCGATGGAGAACACGCGATGGCGAACGCCAGCAAGAAGCACATGAGCCCGAGCGGGCAGGGCAAGGGCACCGGCACCGGGGCCACCACCGACCTGCCGGCCGGCGCCATCGGTGACAACATGGTGCTGTCGAACCGCGACAAGTCCCGTCATTCCGATGCCCGCGGCCTGGACAGCAAGGCCGTTCAGACCGAACAGATGCAGGACCACGCCGCCAACCACAATCCGGACGACGACCGTCCGAAGGAATGACGGGCAGGACAGCGTGAAGGTATCCGTCGAGCGGGACCGGCCAGTGCCGGTCCCGTTTTTTGTGCCTAAGCCGCCGGAAGCGGGCCGTCAGAACTGCTTCAGCAGCCGGTCGATGTAGTTGCGCTCCTCCTGCGGGCGGCCGTACTGGCCGGAGCGGCGGCGCAGTTCGTCGAGGATTTCACGGGCGCGCTGGAGTTCCGACTGCTCCGGAATCTTCACGTCGTTGGAATCCTGCATGCCGTAGCCGGACGGGCGGCGGCCGAGCGGGTCGCGGCCCCGGCCCTGGCGGGGCATCTGGCCCTGCTGGCCCATCATCGCCGGCCCGCCCTGGCCCATCATCTGCTGGGCCATCTGTTCGGCCATCCCCTGCATGCCCTGCTGAAGCTGTTCCATCGCCTCGGTCTGCGACGGAACCGCGGCACCGGGGGCACCCTGCTGCAAGGCCTGGGCGGCGTCGCGCATGGCGCGTTCGGCGCGGCCCAGCGGTTGCGGGATCTCGCCGCCCTGCTGTTCGCCCATGCGCCGCATCAGCTCACCAAGCTGGCGCCGCAGCGCCTCCTGCTGCTCGGCCTGCTTCTGCATGGTCGGGCTTCCCGAATTCTGCTGCTGCTGGCCCTGCTGGTTCCGGCGCTGGTTGGGCTGGCGGCCGCGGGGCTGGTCGCCCTGCTGCCCCTGCGGGTCCATCGACTCCTGCGACTGGCGGAAGCTCTGGTCGAGGAGCTGCTGCTGCTGCTGCGCCAGCTTCTGCAACTGCTGCATCATCTCCCAGGCCTGGTTCTGCTGCTGCTGGCCGTTCTGCTGGTTCATCTGGGCCATGGCGCCGGAGCGCATGTTCTCCAGCATCTGCTGAAGCTGGGACAGCATCTGCCGGGCGGCGTCACGCGACCCCGTCTGCGCCATCTCGCGCATGCGGTCGAGCATCTGCTGGAGGTCGTTGCGGTCGGTCATCTTGTCCGCCATCTCCGGCGGGACCATCGGAATCTGCTCGCCGCGCTGCATGGCTTCCAGCATCCGCTGTTCCATGGCGTCCATGAACTTGTCGAGCGCCGCCTGCAGCTCGTCCATCAGGCGGTTCAGCTCCTCGTCGGAGGCGTTCTTGTCGAGAGCTTCGGACAGCCGCTTTTCGGCGTCGCGCAGGTCCTTCTCGGCCAGCGACAGGCCGCCGTCCTCGATGCGCAGCGCGGTTTCCCACAGAAGCTGCTGGAGGGCGGGCACGGCCTCCGCGCTCTGGTCCAGCATCAGCCGGGCCAGGGCGGTGCGCAGGGACAGGAAGGCGACGATGTCGTTGCCGTAGCTGTCGGGCCGGGCGGAGATCTCCGCCAGCGCGCGGGCGACCTGGACGCGCGACTCCTGCGGGCTGCGGGTCAGGATCTTGCGCTGGTTGACGATGGCGCGGGCGACCGGATGGTTGAAGGTGCGCTCCGGCAGTATGATCGCCGCATCCTCCGAACGGCCGGTCTGGCCGGCGCCGTCGGTCGCGGTCAGCCGCACCGTCACCGGCATGCCGGCCCAGGGATGGGCGGTCAGGTCCTGGAAGGCGGTGCCGCGCGCGTCCTTCGGGCGGACGCCGGGGAGCGACAGCGGGAACTCAAGCACCTGCTCGGTGCCGGCCTTGTCCGGCTTGGGCGCCGCATCGGGCTTCGCCGCGCCGGGAGCCGGGGCGGGCGGAGTCTCCGGGGCGAGGCGGATTTGCGCCTTCACCTCGGTCAGGCCGTAATCGTCGCGGGCGGCATAGTCCAGCTTCAACGCGCCGCGTTCGCCGGCAGCGGGCGGGCTGGCGTGGGCGATGATCGGCGCGCGGTCGGGCACCACCTGGATCGGCCAGGAGCCCAGCGTCCGCCCGCCCTGGGTGACGGCGATGCGGGTGCCGCCGGTCACCGGCTTCTGCACCTGGAAATTGCTGGAATCCACCGCTTCGAACGGGCCGGTCTGGTCGCCGGCCTCCAGGCTGGGGGTGCCGCTGCCGCCGGTGACGCGGGCCAGCACCAGGCTGCCCTGCGGGATGTGGACCGGCTGGTCCGCGGCAGGGGTGCCGGCAGGATGATTGGCGGCGGTGTGCTGGGCTGCCGGCTGGGCTCCTGGCTGGGTGGCGGGCTTCGCAGCGGAGCCGGATTTCAGGAAGACCGGCGGCAGGCCGGTGTAGTCGGGCGGGTTGATCCAGAGATCCAGCGTCGCCGCCGCGGTGGCGGTGCCGCCGGAGAATTGCGGGGTCAGTGCGGCGGCGATCCGCGGGCGCCAGTCGCCCCAGGCGGCGGCTCCGGCGACCACCAGCGTCAGGATCACTAGGGCGCGCAGGGCATAGCGGTCGTGCGACGGCACTTCGGTTCCCGGCCACGCCACGCGCAGTCCGCGCATGGCGGCGCGCGTGCGTTCCTGATGCAGGCGCCACAGCGCCTGTGCGGTCGGGTCGTTGCCGGCGGGGCGGTCGCGCAGGGTGTGCAGCGGACGGTGGGAAAGGCCGCTGTCGCGCTCCAGCCGGCGGCGGGCCTCATCCTCGACCGGGGCGCGGAAACGCCGGATTCCGACGGTGAGCGACCACAGGAAGGCGGCGGCCAGCACCAGCAGGGCCAGACCGTGCAGCCAGCCCGGCAGCAGGATCGGCAGGTTGAGCAGGGCGAGCGCCAGGAAGCCGCCCAGCACCGACAGCGGCGCCCACAAGGCCGGCCCCAGCCGTTCCCACAGCAGCGCCGCGCGCGCCTGGGCAAGGCGGAACCGGGGCTCCGTCACGCCATCCGCCGGGTCCGCGGCCCGGCTCCGCTCGGATCCGGCCCTCTCAACCCCGGCCTCGCCGCGCCGCTCGTTCTGCTTCATGCCGCCCCCTTCGCGCCGTAAGGCAGCCGGTCCGGCGGGTCGACTGCCGCGGACCGGCGATGCTTCTCGCGAACCAATCATATAGGCGCCGCCGGCGGTTTTTGCCCGCCGGTTCGTTCACCTCAAATCGATGGTACAGCCCATCATCGCGGGATGGCGAAACTATGACGCGAGACGACCAGCCGAAATTTCGAGGTTTGACTGCGCTCAGTCGCCGTCGCCGGCCGGCAGCGGCTTGGTCACGGTGGTGCGGCGCCGGGTTTCGCGGTGCAGGATGTAGAGGCCGCTCGCCATCACCACCGCGGCTCCGGCGGCCATGGTCGCGGTCGGCACCTCGCCCCACATGAACCAGCCGAATATGACCGCAAGCAGCAGTGACGTGTAGTTCAGCGGCGCCACCACGGCCGCCGGGGCCAGCGAATAGGCGCGGGTCAGCATCAGCTGGCCGCAGCCGCCGAACAGGCCGGTCATCAGCAGCAGAAGCCAATCCATCGGGTCCGGCGTGACCCAGGAGAAGGGCAGCGACAGCCCGAGCAGGACGGTGGTCAGCAGGGTGAAGTAGAAGACGATGGTGTCCGGCCGCTCCGTCCGGCTCAGCTGGCGGATGGCGATCATCGCCAGCGCGTTGGTCAGCGCGCCGCACAGCGCGATGATGGCGCCCAGGTTCAGCACGTCGCCGCTCGGCCGCACGATGATCAGCACGCCGGCGAAGCCGACCAGAACGGCGCTCCAGCGATGGATGCCGACCTTCTCGCTCAGCAGCGGCACCGACAGGGCGGTGAGGAACAGGGGGGCTGCGAAGTTCAGCGCGATGGCGTCGCCCAGCGGCAGCAGATGGAAGGACCAGAACATGGCGACCATGGTGGTCAGCCCGATCAGCGACCGCCCCATATGGCCCCAGGGATAGCGGGTGCGCAGCGTGGTGGCGAAGCCGGTGCCGAGATGGATCGACAGGCAGACCGGGATCAGCGCGAACAGGCTGCGGAAGAACATGACTTCGGTCACCGGGAAGCGGTCCATCAGGAGCTTCGCCAGGACATTCATCAGCGAGAAGAACAGCACCGACATCAGCATCGCGGCGATGCCGCGGGGTGTGTCGTCGACGCGCTTGTGTGTGGGTGGGGTGGAGTGAGGCGGGACTGTCACGGTGCGCCGAGCCTACCAAGCGTTGCCGCCCGCGTCACGGTGTCGCGACGCGGGCGGTCATGCCGGTGGGGAATGGCGGTGTTGCGTAAACCCGCTTCAGTTGTCCGTCAGGACTGGGCCTTGAACAGGCCGGAGACCTCCGCCTCGGCGCGCAGCCAGTGCTCCTGCTCGCGGCCTTCGGGACGGCCGTCCTCCTCCCAGATCTGATAGGCGCGTTCCTGGATCATGCGGTTGCGGTGGCCGCTCAGCAGCCCCTCGGCGATGTTCATGTTCAGGCGGGCGAGCGAGACCAGCTTGGCCGTCTCGATGGCGCCCTGGGTCGCCAGCATGGTGGTGGACACGACATACTGCGCCAGATTGCGCAGGTTGGCCTTCACCTCCGGCTCCACCGGGCAGTCGCTGTTCAGCAGGACCGTCTTGATGGCGATCCACAGCTTCAGGTTCTGGTCCAGCGTGACGGTCACCTTGTCCGGCGAGTCCGACTCCAGAAGAGCGCCGGCCGCCTGCAACAGGACGATGCTGTCCTGTTCCACCGACGCGAAGTTGGTGCGCAGGATGGTGTCGGCCCAGCTTTCCACCGGAGCCTCGAACACCGGCACGGCGGCAGCGGCAGGAGCGGTTGCGGGAGCGGCGGAGGAAGCGGTCTTGCGCTTGGTGGCCATGGTGGGTTCCCCAGGGAGCGTTCGGTCCGCGTCCACTTGAGCCAACCATGTTTAAAATGCGGTTAAGACGCTACCGTTGCGCGCGCTTTCATCGCACCGGACGCCGCGGCACGATGTCCCGGCCTTTTTCGGGCGGTCACGGGCCGCCGAAAGGCAGGCGATAGTAAAAGCCGAAGACATTGTTGGTGCCGGCCGCCGGATCGCCCGCCGCGGCGTCGTTGACGATGCGGCTGTAGCCCAGGCTGAAGCGCGACTTGTTGTCGAACTCATAACCCAATTCCAGCTGCGAGCGGAATTCGGTGGTGGGGGCGCCTTCGCGCCGGGCGGTGGGCAGGGTGCCAGCGCCGACGCTGGGGGTGAAGACGAAGGAGCCGAGCGGCACATCGACCAGCACGCCGCCGCTCAAGCCCCCGGAAAGGTTGCCGGAAAGACTGGTCACGGCGCTGCGCGGGGTCAGGCTGCTGCCGGTGGCCGGTCCGATCCAGGGTTGGATGTTGACATAGGGTTCGATCTGCGGGACCAGCGAAGTCCCGATCCGCACCTTGCTGTTCAGGACGGTGAGGTTGCTTTCCGGCGGAGGCTGCAGGCTGTAGGCGAGGCCGCCCAGCGCCCAGTTGCCGAACCGGCCGTCGGCGTCGATCGACTCCGCCCGCGCAACCCCGCCCCCTGTCAGGGCGAGCCCGAGCAGACTGGCGGTCAGGACGGCCGGCAGGCGGTTCCTCTGGTGGCTGCTGCGCAGGCGTTTCACGGGCACCCCCTCCCCATGGCCCTATTCACGGCAAATCGGGTCGGACCATGAGGTCCGGCCACTATAACGAAGGGGCGTGGCAACTGACCCATGGTGTATCGGCACTACCCCTAGGATGTCGTCATCGCCATCTGCGTTTCAACCATGAAAGCAGGAGCGGGGCAGGATCATGCTCTGTTATTCTATGGTCATGACCGCGCATCCCGCCGAACCGTCTGCCGGCCGGTGTTCCGCCGCCGGGCAGCAAGAGGAGGTGATCGCCTTTCTCGGCGATCCGCACACCCATGGCGGGCTGGCAGTCGAGCGGATCGACACCCATGCGGCATCGGTGTTCCTGGCGGGGGACAGGGCGCTGAAGCTGAAGCGGGCGGTGCGCTATCCCTATCTCGATTACTCGACGGTCGGGAAGCGCCACGCCGCCTGCGCCGAGGAGCTGGCGATCAACCGTCGCACCGCGCCGGCGCTCTACCGCGGCTTGGTCGCCGTCCGTCGCGGGGAGGATGGCCGGCTGCGGCTGGACGAGAGCGGGGGTGCAGGCGAAGCCGTCGACTGGCTGGTGTCGATGGCGCGCTTTCCGGACGAGGCGCTGTTCGACCGCATGGCGGAGCGGCGGGCGCTGACCCCCGCCCTGATGCGCCGTCTGGCCGAGCGGATCGCCGCCTTCCACCGCGAGGCCGCTCCCCGGCCGGATGGCGGTGGGGTGGAGGCGATGCGGGAGGTGGCCGACGGCAACGTCGCGGATCTGCGGGCCGCTCCGGATCTGTTCCCCGCAACTGTCGTGGACCTGCTGGCGGAGCGCACCGGCGATGCGCTCGACCGGCTGGCCCCGGTGCTGGAGGAACGGCGGCGGGCGGGATTCGTCCGCCATGGGCATGGCGACCTGCATCTGCGCAACATCGTCCTGCTGGACGGCGAGCCGACCCTGTTCGACGCCATCGAGTTCGACGAGGCGCTGGCGGTGGCTGACGTCTTCTACGATCTCGCCTTCCTGTTGATGGACCTGGATCACCGCGGACTGCGGCCGTTGGGCAATGCCGTGCTGAACCGCTATCTGGAAGAGACGGGCGATTACGCCGGGCTGGCGGCGCTGCCGCTGTTCCTGTCGCTGCGGGCGGCGGTGCGGGCCAAGGTGTCGGCCGCGGCATTGCGGCTGGAGGGGGCGGCGGACGAGGCTTTGGCCGGGGAGGCGCGGCGTTATCTGGAGCAGGCGCTTGCCGTGCTCGACCCGGTGCCGGCGCGGCTGGTCGCGGTCGGCGGGCTGTCCGGCAGCGGCAAGACGCGGCTGGCCCAGGAGATCGCGCCGGAGTTGGGACCGCCGCCCGGTGCTGTGGTCCTGCGCAGCGACGTGCTGCGCAAGCGGCTGTGCGGGGTGGCCGACAGCGACCGGCTGCCGGCCGAGGGTTATGGCCCGGCCATGACGGAGCGGGTCTATGGCGAGCTTTACCGGCGGGCCGCGGCGGTGCTGGCCGCCGGTCAGGCCGTGGTGGTCGATGCGGTCAGCGCCCGGCCCGACGAGCGCAACCGGATCGCGGCGGTCGCCGCCGGGGCTGGGGTCCGCTTCGACGGCATCTGGCTGGAGGCACCGCTGACGGAGCGGGTGGAGCGTGTGACCAATCGTCGCAACGATGCCTCCGACGCCACCGCCGAGGTGGTGGAACGGCAGGAATCCTACGATCTGGGGAGCATCGGCTGGGCGCGCCTGGATTCTGGCAGGGTTGCGTCGGATGTGCTGGACGACGCCCGTGCAAGCTTGGCCTAATTCGAGGCGAGACAACGCGTTAAGGGCCATATCCTGAAGGTTGGCGGCCACTGCCCCGGGCCGCGGACCGCAGCGACGACGGGGCGAATGACGGCAAGGGTGAGAATCGCCCGCCACACCGGCGGGTGGGCCGCCGCCGTCCGGGAAGGGCCGCTCGAACCGGTCCGGGAGGAGTCCATGACCTACAAGACCATCCTTGTGCCGCTGTGCGGCAGTGACAACGATCCGGTCGCCCTGAAGGGCGCGGTGGCGGTGGCGCGGGACTTCGACGCCCACCTCGTCGGCCTGTTCGTCCGCCTCGACCCGCGCGATGCCGTGCCGATGCTGGGCGAGGGCATGTCCGGCGCCATGGTGGACGAGATCATGCGCGCGGCGGAGACGGAGTCGAACAACCATCGCGCCGCCGCCCGCCGCCATTTCGACAGCGCGGTCGCCGAGGCCGGGTTCGAGATCCGCGACGTCCCCGGCGGGGTCGAGGCGCCGTCCGCCTCCTGGCGCGAGGTGATCGGCCGGATCGAGGACGTCGTGCCGGCGGAAGGCCGCCTGTCCGACCTGATCGTCTGCGCCCACACCTCCATCGAGGCCGACACGCAGGGCTACACCACCATGGAAACGGCGCTGCTGGGTTCCGCCCGGCCGGTGCTGCTGGTGCCGAAGACCCTGCCGGCGGAGATCGGCCACACCGTCGCCGTCGCCTGGAACGGCAAGACGGAGGCGACGCGCGCCGTCGCCGCGGCTCTGCCCTTCCTGCGCAGCGCCGACCGCACCCATGTGCTGACCGCCGAAACTTCGGTTACCGAGGGCGCGACAGGACGTCGCATTGCCCAATATCTCGCTTGGCAAGGGGTTAACCCGGAGTTAACTGTATTGCATCCGGGATCGGAACCCGTCGGGGAGACGGTCACCAAGAAAGCCGTTGAGCTGGGCGCCGACCTGCTTGTCATGGGCGGTTATGGCCACAGCCGGATGCGGGAAATGATCCTGGGCGGTGTCACGCGCTACGTGCTGAACCACGCCGGGCTGCCGGTTCTGATGGCTCACTGATTTCTGCCGGTCTCCGACCGCGCGGTTTCCCCGCCGCCTTCAGTTGGCGGGGGCCCGTGCGGCTCCGGCATTTGCAGGGATGCCGTTTCAAGCAGGACCGTTTTATGACCCTGCCAGCAGGGCAGTCCGGCCGTTCCCGGGAGGAACGCGCCATGTTGACGATCAAGGACTGCATCGCGCTGAGCGATCTCACCGAAGCCGAGATCGACGCGATTGCCGAACACGAACATGTTCCGGAAATGGTCGCCGTAGAGATGGGGCATTGCCTTGCCCACTGCCCCGGCGGGGCCGACCGCATCGCCCACATCATCGCCGATGACATCGCGGAGGCCTGCGCCCATGGGCAGGTCGCCCATGCGGTGGATCTGATGCACACCCTGCGCGAATTCGTGGAAACGCACCCGCACGGGTAAAGGTGTAAGGCAATGCCGAAAGGGACGCGGCCGGGAACAGTCCGGCCGCGACGGGGTTCTATTGGCAACCGTTCACCATGTTCCCAGAACGATTGCCCCCCAATTGCCAAGGACCCCGACGATGGCCAGCAAGACCACCGGTACCCAGGCCGACATCTTCGCCCGCATCAAGGCCGACCACGACACCATCCGCGGCCTTCTGGACAAGACCGAGAAGGCCAACGGCAGCGGCCGCGCCGTGTTCGAGGAACTGCAGCGCGAGCTGTGGGCCCATTCGAAGGTGGAGGAGGGCGTCTTTTACGCCTCGCTGAAGAAGGTGAAGGAAGCGAAGTCGGAAACCGTCGAGGGGCTGAACGAGCATCACCTCATCAACGGCCTGCTGGACGAGCTGAACGCGATGAAGACCACCGACAGCGGCTGGAAGGAAAAGCTCCAGGTGCTGGGCGAACTGGTCCGCCACCACCTGGACGAGGAGGAGGAGGAGCTGTTCGAAGAGGCCAAGGAGGCTCTCGACGACGACCGCGCCGCCGAGCTGGGCAGCGCCTACGCCGAGCGCAAGACGCACATCATGGCCGGTCTGGCGCCGCTGTAAGCCGGTTGGCTCCGCCCTCTCCCACCGGGGGAGGGGGCGGCGTTCGTTCGGTTGCCGTCGGCCGGCAAAGGGGCCATATCAGGGGCCTCTTTGAATTGGCCGGCGGTGTCGATGTCCAAGCGTGCAAGCTCCAACTGTGAAAGCATCGAGCGAGTACTTTCCCGGCGAGGGATGCGGTTCGGCCGCGCCGCGCTGGCGGCGGTCGCCCTTGGACTATCCGCCCTGATGACTCCCGCAACCGCAGCGCCGGTTCCGCCGGCGAAGGAACTGGCTCAGAAGACCTGCGGCACGCTGGCCGCGCGCGTCGACGAGGTGTCCGGGCGCGGGCCGCTGTTCCTGCGCAGCTACGACAATTCCTATGCGCCCGGCCCGACCTCGGAGCCGGCGCTGTCCAATGCCGCCTTCACCTACGACAACGCGCTGGCGATCATGGCGCTGACCGCCTGCGGCCAGCGCGACAAGGCCCTGCGCATCGGCGAGGCGTTGCTCGACGCGGTGTCGCTCGACCGTGCCGGCTGGAAGGGGCGTCTGCGCAACACCTATCGGGCTGGCGCGCAGAAACAGCGGCCGATCCCGCCCAACGGCTGGTGGGATGCCGTCGGCAACCATTGGGGCGAGGACCCCTATCAGGTCGGCACCGCCACCGGGAATGTTGCCTGGGCCGGTCTTGCCCTATTGACCCTGGCCGACGCCACCGGCGAAAAGCGTTTCCGCGACGGTGCGGTCGAACTGGCGCGCTGGGTGGTGGAGCATACCCGCGACCCGCGCGGTCCCGGCGGCTTCAACGGCGGCGTCCAGGGCTTCGACGACGCGCCGCAGCCGCTGACCTGGAAATCGACGGAGCACAACACCGATCTGGTCGCGCTGTTCGCCTGGCTCGGCAAGAATCAGGGCGACGATTTCGCCGGACCGGAGCGTGAGGCGCGCGCCTTCCTCGACACGCTATGGACGGCGGGTGGCGACCATTTTCCCATCGGCACCGCGCCGGACGGGGTGACGGTCAGCACCTCGACCTCCGGCCTCGATGCGCAGCTCTGGCCGCTGCTGCTGCCGAAGGCGCCGGAGGCGTGGTGGGCGGCACTCGCCTATGCGGAGCGCGCCCATGGCGCCGACGGCGGGTTCGACTTCAACGACGACCGCGACGGCATGTGGGTGGAGGGCACGGCGCAGGCGGCGCTCGCCTACCGCAGCGTCGGCCGCCGTGGCGATGCCGACCGGCTGTTCGGCGAGATTCTGAAGGAAGTCAGCCCCGGCGGCTATCTCTACGCCACCCGGCCACAGGTGCTGTCCACCGGGCTCGCCATCGGGCCGGACAGCAAGACCGACGACTTCCTCTACTACCGCCGGCCCCATCTGGGCGCCACCGCCTGGGCGGCGCTGGCGGCGCTGGGCTGGAACCCGTTCACGGGGAAAAGTGTGCCGTAGCCGCCTATCCGTGGAAATGCTCGTAGAGCTTCCGCGCGATGGCCTCGCTGATGCCGGGGGCGGCCTCCAGATCCTTCAGTCCGGCGGACGCGACGGCGGTGGCGCTGCCGAAATGATGCAGCAGCGCCTTCTTGCGGGCCGGGCCGATGCCGGGGATGCCGTCGATGCGGCTGTGCGAGATCGCCTTCATCCGGCGGGCGCGGTGGCTGTCGATGGCGGTGCGGTGGGCTTCGTCGCGCAGCCTTTGCAGGAAATGCAGAACCGGATCGTTGGGCTCCAGCGTCAGCGGCGGCTGGCCCGGGCGGAAGAAGCGCTCCCGTCCGGCGTTGCGGTCCGGTCCCTTGGCGATGGCGATTAGCGGGATGTCGGTGATCTGTAGCATCGCCAGCTCGTCTTTCACCGCGTTCAACTGCCCCAGCCCGCCGTCGATCAGGACGAGGTCGGGCCATTGCCCCGAATCCCGGCCAGCATCGCTGCTGCGGTGGAAGCGGCGGGTGAAGGTCTCCCGCAGCATGGCGTAATCGTTGCCGGCGGCCTCGGGATCGCGGATGAAGAAGCGGCGGTAGGCATTGCGCTGGAACCCCTCCGGCCCGGCCACCACCATGGCGCCGACCGGGAAGGAGCCCTGGATGTGCGAGGTGTCGTAGATCTCGACCCGGCGCGGCGCGTCGGGCAGGCCGAAGACGCGCGCCACCCCCTCCAGCAGCGTCGCCTGGGTGGAGCGCTCGGCCAGCCGGCGGCCCAGAGCGTCGCGGGCATTGGTCTGCGCGTGTTCGACCGCGCGGCGTTTCGGCCCGCGTTTCGGACATTCGACGGCGACGTGGTGCCCGGCGGACAGGCTCAGCGCCTCCTCGAGCAGTTCCGCTGACTCGACCGGGTCGCTCAGCAGCAGCAGGCCCGGCGGCGGGGTGTCGGCATAGAGCTGGGCGGCGAAGGCGGCCAGAATGTCGCCCGGCTCCTCCTCGGCATCCACGCGCGGGAAGAAGGCGCGGGTGCCCTGGTTGCGCCCGCCGCGGAAGAAGAAGGCCTGGACGCAGGCCGCACCGCCGTCCCGGTGCAGGGCCAGCACGTCGGCATCGCCCAGCGTGTCCTCCAGATTGATGTCCTGGCGGCTTTGCAGCGCGGTCAGGGCGCGGATGCGGTCGCGCCAGCGGGCGGCGTCCTCGTATTCCAGCCGGTCGGAACTGTCGAGCATGTGGCGGGCGAACTCCGCCTGCACCTCCGCGCTGCGGCCGGACAGCACGTTGCGCACGCCCTGGACCTGGGCGGCGTAGTCCTCTTCATCGACGCGGCCGACGCAGGGAGCGGAGCAGCGCTTGATCTGGTGTTGCAGGCAGGGCCGGGTGCGCGAGGCGAACACCCCGTCGTCGCAGGTGCGCAGCAGGAAGGCGCGTTGCAGGGCGGCGATGGTCATGCCGACCAGATGCGGCGAGGCGTAGGGGCCGAACAGGTCGGACTCGCGGCGGTTGCCCTTTCCCGATGTGCCGCGCCGCTCGGCGCTGCCGCGGTGATGCATCAGGCGGGGGAAATCGTGTCCTTTCCCAATCACGATGTAGGAGAAGGAGCGGTCGTCCTTCACCAGGATGTTGAAGGGCGGCAGCAGGCTGCGGATCAGGTTCGCTTCCAGCAGAAGCGCCTCGGCCTCGGTGTGGGTGGTGACGAACTCCATGGAGCGGGTCAGCGACACCATCCGCCGGGTGCGGTTGGGCAGCCCGTCGGTCCGGGTGTAGCTGGCCACCCGCCGCTTCAGGTTCTTCGCCTTGCCGACATAAAGGACCGACCCGTCGGCCGCCAGCATCCGATAGACGCCGGGCGTGTCCGGAAGGGTCGGCAACTGGGCGCGGATCACGTCCGCTCCGCTGCCGGGCACCCCGTCCATAAGCTCTCTCGTTCCCGCAAAAGATCCGATTCGCCGCTTACCCAAGCAGTAGAACGGAACGGGACCAAGAGACAAGAATCGGATGACGCGATTCCGACGGGGTGCCGCAGGACCCTGCCATGCGGTCGGGAGGGCGGTCAGCCGCCGAACACGGTGTTCAGCTGGGCGCCGACGCGGACGAAGGTGGTGCGTTTCGGCACTTCCTTCAGCCGGGTGGCGCCGATGTAGGTCATCATGCTGCGCACGCCGCCCATGATCTCCTGCATCGTGTTCTCCACCGGGCCGCGATAGGGGACGTCCACGGTCTTGCCTTCCGACGCACGGTAGGAGGCGACGCCGCCGGAGTATTTGTGCATCGCGGTGTCCGACGACATGCCGTAGAAGGTCATGGCGACCGGCACCCGGTTGCCGTCCCGGTCCTCGTAGCGGATCTCGCCCTCGCACTCGTCATGGCCGGCCAGCATGCCGCCCAGCATGACGAAGTCGGCGCCGGCGCCGTAAGCCTTGGAGATGTCGCCCGGCACGGTGCAGCCGCCGTCGCCGCAGACCTGCCCCTTCAGCCCGTGGGCGGCGTCGGCGCATTCGATGATGGCCGACAGCTGGGGATAGCCGACGCCGGTCATCTTGCGGGTGGTGCAGACCGAACCCGGCCCGATGCCGACCTTGACAATGTCGGCGCCGGCCAGCAGCAGCGCCTCGGTCATGTCGCCGGTGACGACGTTGCCGGCCATGATGACGGCATCCGGATTCTCCTGGCGCAGGCGGGCGATCACCTCGACGAAGCGCTCGGTGTAGCCGTTGGCGACGTCCAGGCAGATCTTCCCCACCGGCGCCTTGGTCTTCACCGCCAGGAACTTGTCGTGGTCGGCCTCGGCGATGCCCATCGAATAGAAGACGTTGGACAGGGTGGCCGATTCAGCCTCGGCCCGGAAGAAGTCGGCCAGCTCGTCCGCCTTGTAATGCTTGTGCAGGGCGGTCATCGCGCCGAAGCGCGACAGCGCGCGGGCCATCCCCATGCTGCCGGTGACGTCCATGTTGGCGGCGATCAGCGGGAAGCCTGTCCAGTCGCGCTGGGTGTGCAGGAAGGTGAAGGTCCGGTTGACGTCCACGTCGTTGCGGCTCTGCAGCGTGCTGCGTTTCGGCCGGATCAGCACATCCTTGAAGTCGAGCTTGAGGTCGCTTTCGATGATCACCGCACACCTACTCATCTCTGTTGGGTGGGCCAACCGCTTTTCATCGGGCCCAACATCACAGAGTGGAGGCGATGACGCGGTTCGGCAAGCGGCGTCGGGGCTGCGGACAGGGGTGCCGCGTTTGAAGCTGTTACGCTGGAACGAGGGGTATCCGCCTACTCCTCCGCCTCCTCCCCGTCGCCGTTGGCCGCGTCGCTGCCGTCGGCGACATGCACCTGGCAGTCGGCGTTGCCCAGCACCTCCATCAGTTCGGCGGGCGGCAGGCGGTCGGTGAACAGCGCGTCGAGCACGCTGACGTCGGCCATGCGGATCATGGCGTTGCGGCCGAACTTGGTGTGGTCGGTGACCAGGAAGACCCGGCGCGAGCTTTCGATGATGGCGCGGGCGACGCGGACCTCCTGCTCGTCGTAATCCAGCAGGTCGCCTTCGCTGTCGATGCCGCTGATGCCGATGATGCCGATGTCCACCTTGTAGCGGCGGATGAACTCCACCGTCGCCTCGCCGATGATGCCGCCGTCGCGCTCGCGCACGAGGCCGCCGGCAATGGACAGGGCGAAGTTCGTGTTCTTGTGCAGGATGGTGGCGACGTTCAGGTTGTTGGTCAGCACCCGCAGCCGCTTGTGGCCGAGCAGGGCCTGGGCCACCGCCTCGGTCGTCGTGCCGATGTTGAGGAACAGCGAGGCGTCCTCCGGCACATGGCGGGCGACCAGTTCGGCGATGCGACGCTTTTCCTCCGCCATCAGGGTCTGGCGGGTGGAATAGGCGATGTTCTCCACGCTGGACGGCACGGTGACGCCGCCGCGGAAGCGCCGGACGGCCGACTGGCCGGCCAGATGCTCGATGTCGCGGCGGATGGTCTGCGGCGTGACGTCGAAATGTTCGGCCAGCCACTGGATCTGCACCATGCCCTTGGCATGGACCAGGGCCACGATTTCCTGCTGGCGGCGTTCGGCGTCCAGGCGCGCATCCATCGGTGGGCTGTCTCCGGTCTCGAAAGGGTCGTGAGTGAATCAGATGCGCGCGATGGGTCAAAGCGAAAAGCGCCGGCCCCGTCGGCGTTCATTCCGGCTTGGTTCCCAACCTCATTCCAGGCGGGCCGGGCCTGGTCCGGCACCCGGCAAGACCTACGGCCCCGTACGGTTGATATGTACGCCCGATATTGTTCGTAGCACAAGCATGTTTCTTTACGAAAATGAACGCGCATGCTATGAGAGGATCCACGCGGTTCCGATGTTTGCCCGATGGCGTCAGCCCGATCAGGGTTTGCCGCGACTGACGGCTGTCGCCGCCATCCTTCAAACTTGTCGCGACGCTCAACGGTCCGGCCTGCCGACATAAAGATAACGTATAGGAGAGGGATATGACGCAACTGACGCCAGCCGGGGGGCGGCGAAGTGTTCGGCTCGGCATTCAGGGGCGGCTGTTTCTGGCCTTCGGCGGGGTGGCGATGCTCGCCGCCTTCGCCAGCGTGATGGCATGGTGGTCGCTGACCGAGACCGGGCGCTCGATGGGTGAGATCGGCCGCAGCAGCGTGCCGGCCATCGTCCGCTCGCTCACTCTGGCGAAGGACAGCACCGCGATCGCCGCCGATGCGCCTGCGGTGGCGGCGTCGCGCGATGCGGCGGAACTGACGGAGCGGATGGACGGCCTGACCAAACGGCTGGCGGGCCTGCGCGACCGCATCGGAGCGATTCGGAGCCAGGCCGGCGAAGGAAATGGCGGGCAGGCCGGTGGAGGAGCCGGCGGCATGGCCGCGGATGCGGACGCGGTCGCCAGGCTGCTGGAGCGCATGGGGGCTGCACTCGACACGCTGGGCAAGCGCACCGCCGAACAGCTGGCGCTGGAGGAGAAGCTCAACACGCTGGTCGCCGACGCGGTTATGGCGCACGAGGATTTCACCGATCTGGTGGCGCCCTTGCTGGAGGTGTCGACCCTGTCGGTCAACAATGTGGTGGGCGATCTGGCCGCCGCGCAGGCGGTCGAAACCGCAACCGGACTGGGCCGCCGGCTGGCGCAGGAGGAACTGCCGGTCATCACCCAGCTGATGAACGTGCAGGCCAACGGCAACCTCGCCTTCGGCATGATCGCCGCCGCCTCCAGCGTGCCGCATGGGGCGACGCTGAACAACATCCGGTCGAAGTACAATTGGGCGCTGCTGCGCGTCGACAACGCCATCGCCGCCTTGCCGAAGGACAGCCCGGACCGGCCGTCGCTGGTCAAGGCGCGCGACGGGCTCGCCGCTTTCGGCGGCGGCGCCGGCAGCGTCTTCCGCCTGCGCGACGAGCAGGCGCGCATCACCGCCGACATCGAAAGCGCGCTGGCCGAGACGGTGCGGCTGACCACCGACCTGAACGGCACCATCGATGCCGTGGTCGCGCACCAGCAGGAGCGCACCGATGCCGATGTGACGCGGACCGAAACGGCGATTTCCGGTGCGGTCGCCGTCCAGGGCGGCGCTGCGGCGGTCGTGGTGCTGTCGAGCCTGCTGATCGCCTGGTTCTATGTCCGCAACCGGCTGACCCGGCGGCTGATGCGGGTGATCGACGCCATGCGCGCCGTGGCCGGCGGCGATCTGGCTGCCGATGCCGCGGTCGGCGGGCGCGACGAGATCGCCGAGATGGCGGGGATCGTCGGCGTCTTCCGCGACAAGAGCGCCGAGATCGCCCGCTTGCAGGAGGAACAGGACGCGATGAAGCAGGCGGCCGACGCCGAGCGGTCGCGCACCATCCAGTCCATCGCCGCGAGCATCGAGGCCAGCGTGAAGGAGGCGTCACGCCACATCGGCACTGCATCGGCCGACATGCGCGAGGCGTCGGAGGGGATGTCCACCACCGCCGAGCAGACCTGCCGCCGCATGACCGACGTGCGGTCGGCGGTCGCCGACACCGCGACCAACGTGCAGACGGTGGCCGCCACCGCCAGCCAGCTTTCCGCCTCCATCGGCGAGATCACGCGGCGGGTCGGCGATTCCAGCCAGATCGCCCGCAGTGCGGTGGAGGAGGCGCGCAGCACCAACGACCTGATGGTGGAACTCGCTGCCGCCGCGCAGAAGATCGGCGACGTGGTCGGCATGATCAACGCCATCGCCGGCCAGACCAACCTGCTGGCCCTGAACGCCACCATCGAGGCGGCGCGCGCTGGCGATGCGGGCAAGGGCTTCGCCGTGGTGGCGGAGGAGGTGCGCAGCCTCGCCGGCCAGACCGCCAAGGCGACGGAGGAGATCGCCCAGCAGGTCCAGGCGGTGCGCACGACGGCGCAGGGAGCGGTGTCGGCCATCGACGACATCGGCCGCACCATCAGCCGCATCGACGAGATCACCGCCATGGTCGCCGCCGCGGTGGAGGAGCAGTCCGCCGCCACCGACGAGATCGCACGCAGCATCAACCACGCTTCCGACGCGGTGCAGAGCATCGCCGACACGGTGGTGTCGGTGGACGACGCGGTGAACCGCACCGGCAGCGCCGCCGCCCAGGTGGTGGACGCCACCCGCGCGCTTTCGCAACGGTCCGAAAGCCTGAGCGAGGATATCGACCGTCTGCTGGGCCGCATCCGCGCGGCGTGAGCCGGGTGCGGGGAGGGGAGCCGGATCAGCCTTATTTCCGATAGGAAAGATGCCCGATCCGGCGTAGCCTCAGAAACATGGTCCGTTGAACAAACATTTTCCTTTTCAAACGCGAACGAACATTCTATGTTCCGAAACGAAAGCGGCTGTGTTCGAGAAGGAACCGCCGCGGTACGGAGAGGAACCCATGGCAAACGAGTCCGCGGTTACCGACCTTCTGATCGTCGGCGGCGGCGTGAACGGGGCGGGCATCGCCCGCGACGCGGTCGGGCGCGGGATGTCGGTGGTGCTGTGCGAACAGGGCGACCTTGCGGGCGCCACCTCGTCGGCCAGCACCAAGCTGATTCACGGCGGCCTGCGCTATCTCGAATATTACGAATTCCGTCTGGTGCGCGAGGCGCTGCAAGAGCGCGAGGTGCTGCTGCGCGCCGCCCCGCACATCATCTGGCCGCTGCGCTTCGTCCTGCCGCACGACAGCAGCATGCGCCCGGCCTGGATGGTCCGCATCGGCCTGTTCCTTTACGATCATCTTGGAAAGCGCAAGCTGCTGCCAGGCTCACACGGCGTCGACCTGACCAGTGCGCCGGCGGGCAAGCCACTGGCGGGTGGCTTCACCAAGGCGTTCGAATATTCGGATTGCTGGGTCGAGGACAGCCGGCTGGTCGTGCTGAACGCGATGGATGCGCGGGCCCGCGGCGCGGAGATCCTGACCCGCACCCGCTGCGAGAAGGCCGAACGCAAGGGCGGCCTGTGGGAAGCGACGCTGGTCGACACCCACACCGGCGCCACCCGCACCGTCCGCGCCCGCGCGTTGGTCAATGCCGCCGGCCCCTGGGTGCGCGAGATGATAGCCAAGCGTACCGGCGTCACCGTCGACAAGTCGGTCCGTCTGGTCAAGGGCAGCCACATCGTCGTGCCGAAGATGTTCGACGGCGACCATGCCTACATCTTCCAGAACGACGACCGCCGCATCGTCTTCGCCATCCCGTACGAGCGCGACTTCACCCTGATCGGCACCACCGACCTCGATTATTCGGGCGATCCCGGCGCGGTGGCGATCTCCCCTGAGGAAATCGCCTACATGTGCCGGGCGGTGTCGCGCTACTTCGCCAGGCCGGTGCGCGAGAGCGACGTGGTGTGGACCTACAGCGGCGTCCGGCCGCTGTTCGACGACGCCAGCGGCAACGCCTCGGCGGTCACCCGCGACTATGTGCTGGAGATGGACGAGCCGGCCGGCGACGCGCCGATGCTGTCGATCTTCGGCGGCAAGATCACCACCTTCCGCCGGCTGGCGGAGGAGGCGACGGAAAAGCTGGGCAAGGCGCTGGGCAAAGGCGGCATCACCTGGACCGCCGACGTGGCGCTTCCCGGCGGCGACATCGCCAACGCCGATTTCGCCGGCTTCCTGGCGGGCCTGAAGCGCAGCCGGCCCTGGCTGCCTGATGCGCTGGCCCTGCGGCTGGCGCGGGCCTACGGCACGCGGGTCGAGCGGCTGCTGGGCGACGCCAAGGGGCTGGACGATCTGGGCATCGATTTCGGGGGCGGCGTCCATGAGGCCGAACTCGACTATGCCGCGCGGGAGGAGTTCGCCATGACCGGCGACGACTTCCTGTGGCGGCGCTCCAAACTTGGGCTGCACCTGGACGCAAATGTCCGGGAGGCCATCGGCGGCTGGTTCGACCGGCGCCGCGAAGCAACGGCCAACAGGGGTACGGGCGGCGATACCGCCGGCCTGTTGGTTGAAAAGGGGCGGTCGATGGGAGGAATGCGGTGACACTCACACTGGAAGGCGTGGCGAAGCGCGTCGGCGCCGAGCAGCATCTCCATCCCCTGTCGCTGGAACTGCAACCCGGCAGCTTCAACGTGCTGCTGGGGCGGACGCTGGCCGGCAAGACGACGCTGATGCGGCTGATGGCCGGGCTGGATGCGCCGACCGCCGGGCGTGTGCTGGAAAACGGCAAGGACGTCACCGGCACGTCGGTGCGCCATCGCGACGTGGCGATGGTCTATCAGCAGTTCATCAATTATCCGGCGATGACGGTCTTCGAGAACATCGCCTCGCCGCTGCGCCGCCAGGGCAAGGACAAGGCGGAGATCGACGCCAAGGTGCGGCGCACCGCCGCCATGCTGCGGATCACGCCTTATCTCGACCGGCTGCCGGCTGAACTGTCGGGCGGCCAGCAGCAGCGCTGCGCCATCGCGCGGGCTCTGGTGAAGGGCGCCGGCCTTCTGCTGCTCGACGAGCCGCTGGTCAACCTCGACTACAAGCTGCGCGAGGAGCTGCGCGCCGAACTGCGCGAGATCTTCGCCGACGGCAAGACCACCGTCGTCTACGCGACCACCGAACCGCAGGAGGCGCTGATCCTCGGCGGCAACGTGACGGTGCTGCACGAGGGGCGGATGTTGCAGACCGGGGCGACCGGCGAGGTGTTCCACACGCCGGCCTCGCTGGAATGCGCGCAGGTGTTCAGCGACCCGCCGATGAATGTGGTGGACGCGATCCTGACCAACGACCGCGTGGCGCTGTCGGACGGCACCAGCCTGCCGCTGTCCGCCCATGACCGCAACCTGCCGGCCGGTCCCTGCAAGGTCGGCATCCGCGCCAACCACCTGACGGTGCTGCGGCGGAGCGAGCGGCTGGTGCCGATCCGGGGGAAGGTCGCCCTGTCGGAGATCAGCGGGTCGGAGACCTTCGTCCATCTGCGCCACGGCGACAGCACGCTGATCGCGCGCGAGGAGGGGGTGCACAGCCACCCGATCGGCAGCGACATCCAAGTCTATGCCGATCCCGACCGCATCTTCGTCTTCTCCACCGTGGGCAAGCTGGTGGCGGCACCCAACTGGCGGCGCGGCGCGCTGCGCAACATCGCTTAAGGGGGCGGGAGCGATGGCGACCATCCAATTCGACAATCTCGGCCACTCCTATCACCCGCACCCCAGCAAGCCTGAGGACTACGCGCTCCGCCGCCTGTCGCAGGAGTGGGAAGACGGCAAGGCCTATGCGCTGCTGGGCCCGTCGGGCTGCGGCAAGTCCACGCTGCTGAACATCATCTCCGGCCTGCTGGTGCCCAGCGAGGGACGGGTGCTGTTCGACGGGCTGGACGTGACCCGCTGCACGCCTGAAGAGCGCAACATCGCCCAGGTGTTCCAGTTCCCGGTCATCTACGACACCATGACGGTGTACGAGAACCTCGCCTTCCCGCTCCGCAACCGCAAGGTTCCGGCGGCGGACGTCGACCGCCGCGTGCGGCAGGTGGCCGAGGCGCTGGACCTGACCGCCGATCTGAAGAAGCGCGCCCAGCGGCTGACGCCGGACGCCAAGCAGAAGATCTCGATGGGTCGCGGTCTGGTGCGGTCGGACGTGGCGGCCATCCTGTTCGACGAGCCGCTGACCGTCATCGACCCGCACACCAAATGGATCCTGCGCCGCAAGCTGCGCCAGATCCATGAGGAATATCGCCTGACCATGATCTACGTGACCCACGACCAAGTGGAGGCGCTGACCTTCGCCGACAAGGTCGCGGTGATGTACGAAGGCGCCATGGTCCAGCTCGGCACCCCGCAGGAGCTGTTCGAGAACCCCGAGCACACCTTCGTCGGCTATTTCATCGGCAGCCCCGGCATCAACCTGATGCCCTGCACGCTGGGCAACGACCATGCGCTGGTCGACGGCATCGCCATCCCGCTGCCCGACCGCGCGGTGTCGTCGGCCGGCGGCCGGGTGGGCGGAAAGTTCGAGCTGGGCATCCGGCCGGAATTCCTGGAACTGACCCGCAGCGGCACTGCCGGCGCCATCCCGGTGCAGGTCACCGGCGTCGACGATCTCGGCACCTCCAAGCTGGCGACGGTGCGGCTGAACAACCACACCTTGAAGGTTCGGCTGAGCGAAGAGCAGGAAATCCCGGCTCTCGACGCCGCCATCCGTTTCCCCTCCCGGTGGACCAAGCTCTACCGCGACAGCCATCTGGTCGGTTGAAGGAGCCATGAGCCATGGATAAGGTCCAGGACAACCGGGCTTGGTTCCTGATCATCCCGGTCTTTCTGATCGTCGCCTTCAGCGCCGTGGTGCCGCTGATGACGGTGGTCAACTACTCGGTGCAGGAGATCTTCGGTCCCGGCCAGACATTCTTCGTCGGCACCGAATGGTTCGAGGCGGTGCTGAAGGACGAGCGGCTGCACGACGCGCTGGTCCGCCAGATCGTCTATTCGCTGGCGGTGCTCGCCATCGAGATCCCTTTGGGCATCCTGATCGCTCTCGGCATGCCCGGCGGTCGCAGCGCTAAGACATCGCTGACGCTGGTGCTGCTGGCCCTGCCGCTGCTGATCCCGTTCAACGTGGTCGGCACCATCTGGCAGATCTTCGGCCGCGGCGACATCGGCCTCCTGGGCGCCACCTTCCGCGCCATCGGCATCGACTACAACTACACCAACAATTCGGCCCATGCCTGGGTGACGGTGCTGGTGATGGATGTCTGGCACTGGACCAGCCTCGTGGCGCTGCTGTGCTACGCCGGCCTCCAGTCGATCCCGCCGGCCTTCTATCAGGCGGCCAAGATCGACGGCGCGTCGAAATGGGCGGTGTTCCGCTACATCCAGCTGCCGAAGATGCGCGGCGTCCTGATCATCGCGGTGCTGCTGCGCTTCATGGACAGCTTCATGATCTACACCGAGCCGTTCGTGCTGACCGGCGGCGGCCCCGGCAACTCCACCACCTTCCTCAGCCAGTATCTGACGCAGATGGCGGTGGGTCAGTTCGACATCGGCAAGGCCGCGGCCTTCTCCATCGTCTACTTCCTGATCGTGCTGCTGTTCAGCTTCATCTTCTACACCATCATCACCCGCACCGGCGAGGGAGAGAAGAAATGAGCAAGGCTGCGGTTCTCGCTCCCGGTTCGCTGGCGGCCCCGGCAAACATCCGCCGCTCTTCGGCGCGGGTGTCCAACAGGACCATCGTTCTGGTCTGCTACATAATCTTCCTCATGCTGCCCATCTACTGGATGGTCAACATGTCCTTCAAGACGAACGAGGAGATCCTGTCGGGCCTGACGCTGTATCCGCACAACCCGACGCTGCGCAACTACGCCATCATCTTCACCGATCCCAGCTGGTACAGCGGCTACATCAACTCGATCTATTATGTGACGCTGAACACCATCATCTCACTGACGGTGGCGCTGCCGGCGGCCTACGCCTTCTCGCGCTACCGCTTCATCGGCGACAAGCACGTCTTCTTCTGGCTGCTGACCAACAAGATGGCGCCGCCGGCCGTGTTCCTGCTGCCCTTCTTCCAGCTCTACCAGACGGTCGGGCTGTTCGACACCCACATCGCCGTCGCTCTGGCCCACTGCCTGTTCAACGTGCCGCTGGCGGTCTGGATTTTGGAAGGTTTCATGTCGGGCGTGCCGCGTGAGATCGACGAGATGGCCTACATCGACGGCTACAGCTTCCCGCGCTTCTTCGGCACGGTGTTCCTGCCGATGATCCGGGCCGGCGTCGGCGTCACCGCCTTCTTCTGCTTCATGTTCAGCTGGGTCGAACTTCTGCTGGCCCGCACGCTGACCTCGGTCGACGCCAAGCCGATCGCCGCCACCATGACCCGCACCGTCAGCGCGTCGGGCATGGACTGGGGCCTGCTGGCCGCCGCCGGCGTGCTGACCATCCTGCCGGGCGCGCTCGTGATCTGGTTCGTCCGCAACTACATCGCCAAGGGCTTCGCCCTGGGCCGGGTCTGAGGGAGGCTCCGCGTCATGGATATGGACTGGATGGCGTGGACCACGCCGACCGCGATCTTCTTCCTGTGCATCGCGCTGATGCTGGCCGGCATGACGGTCTGGGAGGTGGTGTCGCCGACGGTGGAGGCCAAGGGCTTCCTGCCGATGCGCACCACCCGCGGCGACCGCCTGTTCATCGGCCTGCTCGGCAGCGCCTTCATCCATCTGGGCTGGCTTGCCGCGACCGACGCGTCGCTGTGGGGCGCCTCTGCGGTCTCGCTGGTGTGGATCGCCCTGATCATCCGGTTCGGGTGATCCGCTTCGGCTGAGAAGAGGACAGAGTTTCCAAGGAATCCGTTCCCCGCGGGGCTGCGGGGGTGACGGGAAGAACGGTGGTCTCCGCCGGTCGCTTAACAACGAAACGTCAACCAGACACCAAGTCGACAAGTGGGAGGAAACATGCTTCAGCAACAGACTCTGCGCCGCCGCCTGACCGGGGCCGTGATGGCCGGCGGCATCGGCGTTCTGCTGGCGATGGGCTCCGCCGCCCCGTCCGCCGCCATGACGCCGGACCAGGAAGCCGTCGCCAAGCGCATCATCGAGGAACTCCAGCCCTCCACGCTGTCCAAGGACGAGCAGATGAAGGAGCTGGAGTGGTTCGTGAAGGCCGCCGAGCCCTACAAGGGGATGGAGATCAACGTCGTCTCCGAAACGCTGACGACGCACGAGTTCGAATCGAAGACGCTGGCCAAGCTGTTCAGCGAGCTGACCGGGATCAAGCTGAAGCATGACCTGATCCAGGAAGGCGACGTCATCGAGAAGCTGCAGACGCAGATGCAGTCGGGCCGCAACGTCTATGACGCCTATGTCAACGACAGCGACCTGATCGGCACCCACGTCCGCTACGGCCAGGCCATCGCGCTGTCCGACTTCATGGGCGGCGAAGGCAAGGACGTCACCCTGCCGACGCTGGACGTGAAGGACTTCATCGGCACCAGCTTCACCACCGGCCCGGACGGCAAGCTCTACCAGCTGCCCGACCAGCAGTTCGCCAACCTCTACTGGTTCCGCGCCGACTGGTTCGCCCGTCCCGACCTGAAGGAGAAGTTCAAGGCCAAGTACGGCTACGATCTGGGCGTCCCGCTCGACTGGTCGGCCTACGAGGACATCGCCGAGTTCTTCACCAACGACGTGAAGGAGATCGACGGCGTCCGCGTCTTCGGCCACATGGATTACGGCAAGAAGGACCCGTCGCTCGGCTGGCGCTTCACCGACGCCTGGCTGTCGATGGCCGGCGCCGGCGACAAGGGCCTGCCGAACGGCAAGCCGGTGGACGAGTGGGGCATCCGCGTCGAGGGCTGCCGCCCGGCCGGCGCCTCGGTCGCCCGCGGCGGCGACACCAACGGCCCGGCCGCGGTCTATTCGCTGGTCAAGTACATCGACTGGCTGAAGAAGTACGCGCCGCCGGAAGCCGCCGGCATGACCTTCTCCGAAGCCGGCCCGGTTCCGGCCCAGGGCAACGTCGCCCAGCAGATCTTCTGGTACACCGCCTTCACCGCCGACATGACCAAGCCGGGTCTGCCGGTGGTCAACGCCGACGGCACGCCGAAGTGGCGCATGGCCCCCTCGCCGCATGGCCCGTACTGGGAACAGGGCATGAAGCTCGGCTACCAGGACGTGGGGTCGTGGACGCTGCTGAAGTCCACCCCGGCCGAGCGCCGCAAGGCCGCGTGGCTCTACGCCCAGTTCACCGTGTCGAAGACCGCGTCGCTGAAGAAGACGCTGGTCGGCCTGACGCCGATCCGCGAAAGCGACATCAAGTCCGACGCGATGACCCAGGTGGCGCCGAAGCTGGGCGGTCTGGTCGAGTTCTACCGCAGCCCGGCCCGCGTCGCCTGGACGCCGACCGGCACCAACGTGCCGGACTATCCGAAGCTGGCCCCGCTGTGGTGGCAGAACATCGCCGAAGCCGTGACGGGTGAGCGCACCCCGCAGCAGGCGATGGACAATCTGGCCGAGCAGATGGAGCAGGTGCTGGCCCGCATGGAGCGCGCCAACATCGGTGGCGAGTGCGCGCCGAAGCTGAACCCGAAGAAGGACGCCAAGGAGTGGTTCGCCGCCCCCGGCGCCCCGAAGGCCAAGCTCGACAACGAGAAGCCCAAGGGCCAGACCATCGCCTATGACGACCTGCTGAAGGCGTGGAAGGAAGGCCGCGCCCAGTAACGGACCGGCGGAACGGTTCTCCTCCTGGCACTTCGTCCTGGTTGGGCCAGGGGTAAACTGCGGGGCGGCGGCATGCTGCCGCCCCATTCTTATTATTCTGAAGGTTCCCTCTCCCGTCCCGGGAGAGGGAAGGGGCCCAAGCAAAGCTTGGGAAGGGTGAGGGGTGATCCAAGGAACAAGATCCATGTTCGGATTGCCCCTCACCCTCCCGCCTTTGGCGGGTCCCTCCCTCTCCCGGGGCGGGAGAGGGTATGAAGTCCAAGAATTCACGAGGGAACGCTTCCATGAGCAAGGCCGGCCACATCCTCGCCATCGACCAGGGCACCACCTCGTCGCGGGCGATCCTGTTCGACGGCCGGGGGACGCCGCTGGCCGAAGCGCGGCGCGAGTTCCCCCAGCATTACCCCGGCGACGGCTGGGTCGAGCATGATCCCGCCGACATCCTGCGCGACGTGCGCACCGTGGCGCGCGAAGCGGTGGAGAAGTCCGGGGTCGACGTGTCCGCCATCGCGGCCATCGGCATCACCAACCAGCGCGAGACCGCCGTGGTGTGGGACCGCGCGACCGGCGAGCCGATCCACCGCGCCATCGTCTGGCAGGACCGCCGCACCGCCGCGCTCTGCCACGATCTGGTGGCGGCGGGCAATGCCGAGCTGGTGCGCGCCAAGACCGGCCTGCTGATCGACGCCTATTTCTCCGCCACCAAGATCGCCTGGATCCTCGACCATGTGCCGGGCGCCCGGGCGCGGGCCGAGCGGGGCGAGCTGTGCTTCGGCACCATCGACAGTTTCCTGATCTATCACCTGACCGGCCGGCAGGTGCATGCGACCGACGCGACCAACGCCTCGCGCACCATGCTGTTCGACATCCATGCCCAGGACTGGGACGACGAATTGCTGAGGCTGTTCCGGGTGCCGCGCGCCATGCTGCCGCGGGTGCTGGACAGCTCCGACGATTTCGGCGCCACCGAGCCGGGCCTGCTTGGCCGGCCGATCCCCATCGCGGGCGTTGCCGGAGACCAGCAGGCGGCGGCCTTCGGGCAGGCCTGCCTGACGCCGGGCATGGCGAAATCGACCTACGGCACCGGCTGCTTCGCACTGATCAATACCGGGGAGACGCCGGTGGTGTCGAAGAACCGGCTGCTGACCACCGTCGCCTACCGGCTGAACGGCAAGACCGCTTACGCGCAGGAGGGCTCGATTTTCGTGGCCGGCGCCGCGATCAAATGGCTGCGCGACGGCATCGGCATCATCACCCATGCCAGCCAGACCGACGACATGGCGACCCGCGTGCCCGACAGTCACGGCGTCTATTTCGTCCCGGCCTTCGTGGGCTTGGGCGCGCCGCATTGGGATTCGGCCGCCCGCGCCGCGATTTTCGGCATGACGCTGGACGTCGGCCCGGCCCACATCGCCCGCGCCGCGCTGGAGGCGGTCGCCTTCCAAACCCGCGACCTGATGGAGGCGATGGCCGGCGATTGGGGCGGCACCATCAATGCGCTGCGCATCGACGGCGGCATGGCCGCCAACGACTGGCTTTGCCAGTTCCTGGCCGACCTGCTGAACATGCCGGTCGAACGGCCGAAGGTGATCGAGACCACGGCGCTCGGCGCCGCCTGCCTCGCCGCGCTGAAGGTCGGCGTGTTCGACGGGCTGGAGTCGGTGTCCGACGCGTGGCGCAGCGAGCGCCGCTTTGAGCCGCGCATGGAGCAGGGCAAGCGCGACCGCCTTTATGGCGGCTGGCGCGACGCCGTGGCGCGGGTGCGGTCGGAGCGTTGACGGCTTCGATGGCGGGAATTTGCAGAGTTTCTGGCGCAGACGGGCAAGTGGCCCCGATCCCCTGCCGGTAATCTGCCCTTGGTTGCGCGCTCCTCCCTCGGGTGCGTCGTCCTCGCCGGTTCAGCGGGGACACTGGGCCGGACGGTCGATACCGTCCGGCCCGTTTTCTTTTCCGGCCCAATTCTTCTCCGGTCACACCCCTTCGCGGTCGGTCAGCATGTGGCGGATCTCGCTCTTCAGCAGCTTGCCGGTGGCGGTGTGGGGCAAGCTGTCGACGAAGCGGACATCGTCGGGGATGCACCATTTCGCCACCTTGCCGTCGAAGACCGCCAGCAGCTCCTCGCGCGTCACGGTGGAGTCCGGCTTGCGGACGACGACCAGCATCGGGCGCTCGCCCCATTTTTCGTCGGGCACGGCGACGGCGGCGGCCTCCTGGACGCCGGGATGGCCGACGGCGATGTTCTCCAGGTCGATGGAGCTGATCCACTCGCCGCCCGACTTGATGACGTCCTTGGTGCGGTCGACGATCTGGACGAAGCCATCGGCGTCCATCGTCACCACGTCGCCGGTCTCGAACCAGCCCGGCACCGTCTGGTGGGCCGGGCTTTCCGTCACGCCGAAATAGCCGGAGCAGACGGTCGGGCCGCGCACCAGCAGCCGGCCGAAGCTGGTGCCGTCGCGCGCGACATCGTTGCCGGAGCCGTCGACGACGCGGAACTGCACGCCGCAGATCGGCCGCCCCTGCTTGGAGGCCAGCGCCAGGGCGGCCTCGGCATCCTGTCCGCGGTGCTTGCCCTTCGGCGTGTTGGCGAGGCCGAGCGGGCTGGTTTCCGTCATGCCCCAGGCATGCAGGACCTCCACCCCCATCTCCTGGAAGCGCTGGATCATCACCGGCGGGCAGGCGGAGCCGCCGATGGCGATGCGGCGCATGCTGGTCAGTTTCTTCTTGTTGGCGTCCAGCCAGTTCAGCAGCGCCAGCCAGACGGTCGGCACGCCGGCGCTGTTGGTGACCTTCTCGGCCTCGAACAGCTCATAGAGGCTGGCGCCGTCCAGCTTGCCGCCGGGGAAGACCAGCTTGGCGCCGACCATCGGCGCGGCATAGGGCACGCCCCAGGCGTTGACGTGGAACATCGGCACCACCGGCAGCACCACGTCCGACGCCGACAGGCCGAACACGTCCGGCAGGCAGGCGGCGATGGCATGCAGGTAGGAGGAGCGGTGGCTGTACAGTACACCCTTCGGGTTGCCGGTGGTGCCGGAGGTGTAGCACATGCTGCAGGCGGTGTTCTCGTCCAGCTCCGGCCAGTCGAAGCCGTCCGGCTGGTCGGCCAGCAGATCCTCGTAGCACAGCAGGTTGGGCAGGCTGGAGACCGGCATGTTGGCGCGGTCGGTCATCACGACGATGCCCTTCAGCCCGGTCAGCTCGTGGGCGATGCCCTCCAGCAGCGGCAGGAAGGTCAGGTCGGTGAACAGCAGCCGGTCTTCGGCGTGGTTGACGATGTAGGCGATCTGTTCCGGGAACAGCCGCGGGTTGATGGTGTGGCAGACCATGCCCGAGCCGCCGATGCCGTAATAGCATTCCAGATGGCGGTAGCCGTTCCAGGCCAGGGTGCCGATGCGGTCGCCCGGCTTCATCCCCAGCGCCGCCAGCGCGTTCGCCAGCTTCTGGGCGCGGACCCAGGCGTCGGCGTAGGTGTAGCGGTGGATCGGCCCCTCGGTGGTGCGCGACACGATCTCGGTGTCGGCATGGTAGAGCGCTGCGTGACGCAGGATCGACGTCACCAGCAGGGGGCCATTCATCATCATTCCGCGCAGCATCGTTTCACTCCCGGTTCGGTCGCTTCTGGTTTTGGACAGTTTGATTTTGGGTCGTCTGGTGGTGGGGCATCGTCATGCGTGCAGGCGGTGAGCCGCCGTTCGGCGTCGGCCTCCATCGCCTCCAGCTCAAGGATCACCTCGCTGATTTCTGAGCGCATCCGCTCAAGCTCAACGAGGCGGGAGCGGATTTTGCGCAGTCCGTCGCGGTATTGCCCGGCGCTGGGCCGGCCGGAGCGGTAGTGGGCGAGATATTCGGCGATCTGCTCCAGCGAGAAGCCGACCCGGCGGAACTTCAGAATCATCATCAGCCGCGCGCGGTCGCGGTAGGTGAACACCCGCCGCCCCCCGGCGCGTTGCGGCGCCAGCAGTCCCTTTTCCTCGTAATAGCGCAGCGCCTGCGGCGTGAGATCGAACTCCGCCGCCAGCTCCGTCACGCCATAGACCCGATCCCGTTCGGCCATGAACAATCCCCTGTGCCGACGATTTCTCCACGGGTACTGGGGGGAAGTCAACGTCAATGAGCTAAAGCAGGCTTTATGTCGTGCTGCGACAGCCGACTGATTGCCGCGACCTTCGGCCTGCGGACGGCGCGGTGCGACTGTGGCAGAGATTTCACATGACAAGCCATGGCCGCCGGTGCTTCCTGCGCTCGGACTTCGGCATCCGGACTTCGGCATGCAGGCGGACGGGAAGCGGGGGAGTGGGGTGACGGGGAGGACCAGCTTTTTGCGCCGTCCGATCGGCGAGCCGTGGGATCTGGCCGCGGCGTTGGGACTGCTGGCCCTGCTGGTGCTGGTCGCCGTCACCTTCCGGCAGTATGGCATCTCCAACGACGAGGAGGTGCAGCATGTCTATGGCGCCAAGTTGATCGACTGGTACCGCAGCGGTTTCGGCGACGATTCGGCCTTCACTTACAAGAACCTCTATCTCTATGGCGGGCTGTTCGATATGGCGGCGGTGGCGCTGGCGCCGCTGCTGCCCTTCGACCCGTACGAGACGCGGCATCTGCTGTGTGCCCTGATCGGGGTGGCGGGGATCGCGGTGGTGTGGGGCGTCGGCCGCCGGTTGGCCGGGCCGCGGGCGGGGTTCCTCTCCGGGGCGCTGCTGGCGCTGTGCGGTCCCTGGTATGGCGGGCTGTTCAACCACACCAAGGACGTGCCCTTCGCGGTGCTGATGATGGCGGGGATGGCGCTGCTGGTCCGGCTGGCCGGGCAGATGCCGCGGCCGCGCCTGCCCACGGTGCTGGGATTCGGCATTGTCGTCGGGCTGGCGCTGGGCATCCGGGTCGGAGCACTGCTGCTGGTCGGCTATGCGGTGGGGATGCTGGCGGGGTGGCTGCTGCTGGGCGGCGTCTCCGTCGCCCGGCTGCGCGAGACCGGGCGGGGGGCGCTGTGGCTGCTGCCGGCGCTGCCGGTCGCCTACGGGCTGATGGCGGTCTTCTGGCCCTGGGCGGTGCTGGAGCCGTTGAACCCCTTGCGGGCGCTGGCCGATTTCTCGCACTTCCATTACCCGATCCGTACCCTGCTGGGCGGTTCGGAATATTGGATGTACGAGGTGCCGCGCAGCTATCTGGTCTGGTATCTCGGGATCAAGCTGCCGCTGGTGATGCTGGGCGGTGCCGTGCTGGGGCTGCTGGTTCTGCCGGCGGCGATGCATCGGGACCGGCTGGCCGGCGGGGAGGGCATCGCCCGCGCGGTAGGCTGCGGGCTGGTGGCGCTGGCGGCGCTGTTTCCGGTGGTCTGGTTCACCGTCACCCATGCGCCCGGCTATACCGCGATCCGCCATTTCCTGTTCGTGCTGCCGCCGCTGGCCGTGCTGGGCGGCATCGGGCTCGACCGGCTGCTCGGCTGGGCCGGCGCCTGGAGGTTCGGCGTGTCCCAGCGCACCGGGCGCGGACTGTCGGCCGCCGTGCTGGCCGGGTTTGCGCTGGCGCTGGTCCTGGGGCGCGAGGCGGCGGTCCTGGAGTCGCTGCATCCCAACGAATATGTCTATTTCAACGAGCTGGTCGGCGGCGTCGCCGGCGCCGTGCGCAAATACGATGTCGATTACTGGGCCAACAGCCTGCCCGAAGCGGTCGAGGATCTGTCGGAGGTCATCGCCGCGGAGGAGGCGCGCACCCACCGCCACCGCAGCTACAGCGTCGCCGTCTGCGCCGAACCGCTGGCCTTCGAGAAGCTGGCGCCGGCCAACCTGCATTGGGTCACCGACTGGACCCGCGCCGATTTCTTCATTGCGCCGACGCAGGAGGATTGCGACACGCTGATGGCCGGCCCGACGGTGGCGGAGGTCGAGCGTGACGGCGCGCTGCTGGCGGTGGTGAAGGATCTGCGCAAGCCGGAGGAACCGGCGAAGACCGTCGAAATGGCCCGCCTGCGCACCGGCCGCCAGCAGCGCCACTGGTGGTGACGAACGGTCAAACCCGCGGCAGGAAGCGCATGCGGTCCAGGCCGTGGCGGGCCATCTTTTCGTTCAGGGTGCGGCGGGGGATGTCCAGCAGGTCCATCACCGCCTTGATGTCGCCCTTGCAGCGCTCCAGCGCCTGTTCGATCGCCCGTTTTTCGAAGGCATCGACCTGATCGGCCAGGGCGCGCGGCGCTGCCGCCGCCTCTCCCCCGGCCCCAATCCCAAGGGCGCGGCGGCGCAGCAGGCCGGCAACGCCGCTGCGCCCCACCGACAGGACATGGCGTTCGGCCAGATTGCGCAGCTCCCGCACATTGCCGGGCCAGTCGTGGGCCAGCAGGGCGTCGAGGTCGGCCGGCTCCAGCGGGCGCGGTTCGCGGGTATGGCGGGTGGCGAACTCGGCGGTGAAATAGTCGAACAGCAGCGGAATGTCCTCCGCCCGCGCCCGCAGCGGCGGGATGTGCAGCTCCGCCACGTTCAGCCGGTAATAGAGGTCGGCGCGGAAGCGCCCCTCCTCGCTGAGGTCGAGCAGGTCGATCTTGGTCGCCGCGACCAGCCGCAGATCGACCGCGACCTGCTTGTTGGAGCCCAGCCGTTCGATGGTGCGTTCCTGGAGCGCGCGCAGCAGCTTGACCTGGATGGCGAGCGGCATGCTCTCGATCTCGTCGAGGAACAGCGTGCCGCCGCTGGAATGCTCCAGCTTGCCGGCGCGGCGCTGGGTGGCGCCGGTGAAGGCGCCGGGCTCGTGCCCGAACAGCTCGCTCTCCGCCATGCTGTCGGGGATGGCGCCGCAATTGACGGCGACGAAGGCGCCCTTTGAGCCTCTGGGACCGAAATCGTGCAGGCAGCGGGCGACCAGTTCCTTCCCCGTGCCGGTCTCGCCATGGATCAGCACGCTGGCGCTGGTGGCGGCGAGGTCGATCAGGTCGCGCCGCAGCTCGGCGATGGCGGGAGAGGTGCCGATCAGCCGCGCCTCGATCCCGCCGCCGGCCGCGCGGCGGCGCAGGCCGCGATTCTCCAGAACCAGACGGCGCTTCTCCGCCGCGCGGCGGAGGACGGCGACCAGATTGTCGGGCTCGAAGGGCTTTTCGATGAAGTCGTAGGCGCCGCGCCGCATCGCCTCCACCGCCAGTGCCACGTCGCCATGGCCGGTCACCAGGATCACCGGCAGGTCGGCGTCGCGCTCCAGCGCCCGCTCCAGCACCGCCATGCCGTCCATCCGCGGCATCCGCACGTCGGTGACCAACACACCGGGGAAGTCGGGCGACAGCAGATCCAGCGCCGGCTGCGGCGTCTCGAAGCCCTGTGCCGCGAAGCCGGCAAGTTGCAGCCACTGCGTCACCGACACGCGCATCGCCAGCTCGTCGTCGATGAACAGCACGGGGGTGGCAAGCGGATCGGTCTTCATTCGGCCCTCACTGTGCCTCCGGCAGTTGGACGACGAAGCAGGCGCCGCCCTCGGGATTGTTCTCCGCCCGCAGTGTGCCGCCGAAGTCCCGCACGATGCCATAGGACAGCGACAGCCCGAGGCCAAGCCCCTGTCCGACCTCCTTGGTGGTGAAGAAGGGATCGAACAGCTGGAACTGGTGCGCCTCGGCGATGCCGGTGCCGGTGTCGCGGATGCGGATCTCCCAGCCCTCCGCATTGCGGGTGGCGGTCAGGGTCAGGCGCCGGTCCCCGCTGCCCTCCATGGCGTCGGCGGCGTTGCGCAGCAGGTTGACGAAGACCTGCTCCAGCCGCACCGCGTCGCCGCGCACGCGGGCGTCGGGCGGGATCGACCGGTCAACCTGCACCTCCTCCTCGCGCAGGCGGGAGGTCAGCAGGGCCAGCGCGCGGTCCATGGCGCGGGCGACCGGAACGGCCTCCACCCGTGCCGGCCCCTTGCGGGCGAACTCCTTCAAATGGCCGGACAGCAGCGCCATCCGCTCCGCCAGATCGCCGATCATGGCGAGGTTGTCGCGGACCATCGCCGTTTCGCCCCGCTCCGCCAGAAGCCGGGTGGAGGAGACGAAGGTGCGGATGGCGGCCAGCGGCTGGTTGATCTCGTGAGCGAGCGCCGCCGACATCTGGCCGAGTGCCGCCAGCTTGCCGGCCTGCACCAGTTCCTCCTGCGCGTCGCGCAGGATGCGGTTGGCGGTCACCAGTTCGGCCGTGCGCTCCTCCACCCGGCGTTCCAGCGTCACCCGCGCCTCACGTTGGAGCCGCAGGGTCTGGCGCCGCTGCCAGCCCAGCGCCGTTGCGGCGGCCAGCAGCAGGATGCCCATGGCGGTCAGAATGGCCGCACCGGTGGCCTCCGCCTTCACCGGCTCCAGATCGGACAGGAAGCGGATGGTCCAGCCGAACTCCGGCAGGGCAAGCTCCTGCATCAGAAAGGCGCGGCGGGTTGCCTCCGGACCTGAGATGGGAAGGCTGATCAGCCGGGCGCCGTTTTCCATCAGCGGGCCGTCATGCAGGCCGAGCGGGGGCAGATCGCTGCGGTCATACTGGCGGGTCTGGGCCAGCCTGTCCGTCACCGCGCCGGGCAGCGGGCGCAGGGCGCGGTATTTCCACTCGGCATGGCTGGACAGGAAGACGATGCCGTTCTCGTCGGTCACCAGCACCCGCTCGCCGCCGGCCGCCCAGTCGCGCTGCACCGGTTCCAGATCGATCTTGACCACAGCGACGCCGGTCAGCGCCTCGCCCTGACGCACCGCGTGCGACAGGAAATAGCCGGGCAGCCCGGTGGTGACGCCGATGCCGAAGTAACGGCCGCTGCCGCTCTCCACCGCCTGACGGAAATAGGGGCGGAAGTCGTAGGTATGGCCGATGAAGCTCTGCACCGGATCGGCCCAGTTGCTGGCCGCCAGCGCCAATCCCTTGCGGTCCACCACATAGAGCGCCGCCGATCCCGCCGCCGCGTTCGCCGTCTCCAGCCGGCGGTTCACGGCGTCGCGCCGCAGGTCCGAAGGCGCGTCGAGCAGGTCGAGCACCTCATGGTCGCGGGCGAGCAGGAAGGGCAGATAGTCGTAACGGCCGACCGCGTTGCGGATGCTGCTGGCATAGAGGCCGAGACGCTGGTCGCCGTTGAGGGTCAGCGCCGCCCGCGCCTCCGCCTCCGCCCAGCGATAGGCGCCCCAGCAGGCCAGTGCCGTCACCGCGGCCAGTGCCGCGACGAGGATCGCCATCCTGCGGCGGCGCAGCGGACGGGGGGGAACGGTGTCGGCCATGCCTGTCTATGGAGCCGCCGGGGCGACGCTGTCCAGCGCCTTTTCCGACGGAGCGTCGGAGCGGTAAAGCAGCACCGTATTTTGAATGAACGTTCAATCAAGAAAACCAGCATATGAAATGCCGATGAATCATTCTCGTGCCTATGTCAAATGAACAGCCTCCCGATGCGTGACATTGGCCGGGTTTTGTTGTTTGCGTCACTTTCATGATGCACGAAAGCCGGCTATGGTGCGCCGCCGACGGCTTGGGCTCGACCTTGTCGCAACTGCCGGCAACGGGATCGAAACGGGGGGACAGGATCATGGACGCCGAATCCATTCGCGCCGCTTATCGCCGCTACGCCGGCTTCTACGACCGCGTGTTCGGGGTGCTTTTGGCATCGGGCCGGCATGCTGCGGTGGAGTGGCTGAACCGCCGCGGCGGCCTGCGCATCCTGGAGGTCGGCGTCGGCACCGGCCTGTCGCTGTCCGACTACCGCAAGGACAACCGCGTCGTCGGCATCGACCTGTCCACCGACATGCTGAAGGTGGCGCAGGAGCGGGTGGAGCGCGAGAAGCTCGACCATGTCGAAGGGCTGCTGGAGATGGATGCCGGCAAGCTGGCCTTTGCCGACGGCAGCTTCGACGTGGTGGTCGCCATGTATGTGATGACCGTCGTCCCCGACCCCCAGGGCACGATGGCGGAGTTGGAGCGAGTCTGCAAACCCGGCGGCGACATCGTGATCGTCAACCATTTCGCCGCTCCCGAAGCCGGTGTCCGCCGCGCGGTGGAGGGGTGGCTGTCGCCCCTGTCGAAGAAGCTCGGCTGGCGGCCGGACTTCACGCTGGATGCGATGATGACTGGGTCGCGGCTGGCGGTGGAGAGCATCCGCACGCTGCCGCCCTTCGGGCTGTTCAGCCTGCTGCACTGCCGGCGTGGCTAGATTGCCATAGCCGCGATCCGTCAGGCTGGGACGCGCTCGGCACGGTCGTTCCGGCGCAGGGCGCGGCTCCGCCGGCCGGCCATGATCGCCGGCCGCTCGATCGCCAGATGGACGAGGCTGGCGACCGCCACGACGAGGATGCCTGTCCCCGCCAGCGCCAGCGCGTACAGCCCTGCATCCTCTCCGACAAGGGAACGCATGGGAGCGTTGGCGGTGACCGCTGTCCAGATCACGATCCCGTGCAGCAGATAGACGCCGTAGCTGATCTCTCCCAGCCATAGAGCCGGCTGACAGGTCAGGGCGCCGCGGAAACTCTGACCGGCGGCAACGGCGGCGAAGAACAGGCCGAGCCCCAGCATGGGGAGCGGCGCATAGGCGGTGTCGAAGCCTGCCACAGCCGCCGACAAGCCGGCGAGCGCCACCGCCAGACCACGGTCCGACCGCGCGAACCGGACGAGCCCGGGCCGGCGGATCGCATGGGCGGCGGCGATGCCGCCCAGGAAGCACTCCAGCACCGCAAGGCTGAAATTGCGGAAATAGAGCAGAAGGATCAGCGTCGCCGCGACCGACACGAGGGCCGGCCGCAGCCGGCGGGCCGGCGTGACCAGGACGGCGAGTGCCGGCAATGCCGCGTAGAACAGCAGCTCGTAGGGCAGGGACCAGGTGGCGTAGGCGACGATCTGCCCGGTGTTCTCCAGGCCGTTGATCGGCAGAGCCTTGAAGGTCGCCCAGCCGATCAGCCGGCGCAGCAGGTCGAGCGGACCGGTCCTGACTTCGAAACCCGTCGAGGCCAGTGCCAGCACCGCGACCAGCAGCACGGCGACCGCATAGACCGGATAGACTCGGTAAATGCGGGACGACACGAAGCCCGGCCAGTCCATGTCCGGCCCGGCCTTCAGCAGCTTGTCCCAGAACAGAAAGGCGGTGACCATGAAGAACAGCGCCACGCTGCTCTGTCCCAACTGGGTGTAGAGCCGCGAGGGCGGCAGCGCCCAAAGGCCGGTGTGGAGATATTGCCAGGTGATGATGCCGTGATGGATGAACACGGCATAAGCCAGTAGCCCGCGCATCCCGTCGATGGCGGCGTAGCGGCCCTCATTTCGGCCGTCTGCGCCGGCCTGCGGGCGAAGCGGACGGGGAACGAGGCGCAGAATGGCCCAGGACGCGCAGATCGCCACCGCGAAGAGGAAAACCGCCAGCAGCGGGGAGAAGGCCATAGCGTCGTTCCGGATCGTCATGCGCAGCCGTCGTGGATCGCGTGATGGGGAGATGCCTGCGGACCGCTTGTCAAGGCCGTTCGCCTCAAAGCCGTTCGCTGGTCTCCGGCTGGGGCGCACCGCTCCATCCCGCGTGACCGCGCCCGCCGCCTGCTGTTAGTCTCGGTCTCACCACACAGGCTGATCACGGGAGCGGGACCATGGCCGGACAGAGCGGCGATCTGGCGGGGAAGCGGATTCTGGTGCCGGAAAGCCGGGACCTCGACCTGTTCGCCGGCATGATGGAACAGCATGGGGCCGAGACGATCCGCTGCCCGATGGTGAAAATCCTCGACCTCGACGACCCTGCGCCGGCACGGGCGTGGCTGGAGCGGCTGCTGACCGAGGGGTACGACGACATCGTCCTGCTGACCGGCGAGGGGCTGCGGCGGCTGATGACCGTCGCCCGCGCCATGGAGCGCGAGGCTGAAGTGGTCGCCGCCATCGGCCGCGCGCGGGTCTTCGTCCGTGGCCCGAAGCCGGTGAAGGCGCTCCGCGAGATCGGCTGCGCGCCTTACAAATCCGCTCCCGCCCCGACTACCGACGGCGTCATCGCCATGCTGGGAGACGAGGATCTGTCCGGCCGCCGCGTCGGTATCCAGCTCTATCCCGACAACCCGAACGAACCGCTGCTGGAGGCGGTGCGGGCGGGCGGCGGCCAGCCGGTTGCGGTCACCCCCTACCGCTACGCCAACGATTCGGAGACCGGCGCCGTCCAGGCGGCGATCCGCGACATGGCGGAGGGGCGCATCGACTTCGTCGCCTTCACCGCCTCCCCCCAGGTGCGGCGCCTGCATGAGGTGGCGGAGGCCTGCGGCCTTGGCGACGCCTTCCGCCAGGGCTTCGCCAGGACACGCATCGCCGCCGTCGGTCCGGTGGTGGCCGAGGCGGTGGAGGCGGCCGGCGGAACCGTCGCGGTTTCTCCGGACTCGACCTTCCACATGAAGCCGCTGGTCAACGCCATCCGCCGCCTGCTGACCGAGGGGGAAGGAAACGGGCCGGCCTGATCGGGCCGGGGCCTTTGCCGGTCAGCGACCTTTCGTCCCACCCCTCTTCCGCGCAGGTCAATTGATAACAATTCTCACTCTCGCTTAACCTTTGACGCTCAGTGTCGGCCTCAGTCAGTGGCCGTTGTCAGGAGCGTCATCATGTCCACCCTCCCCGTTTTCCTGCCCCGTGCGTTGGCGCTGGCGCTCTTGTCGGCCGGTCTGGCGGGAGGCGGGACGGCGCTCGCCGCCGATCTCTCAAGCAAGGAGAGGCTGGGGGAGGCGCTGTTCTCGGATACCGCCCTGTCGGCCAACCGCACCCAGTCTTGCGGCGACTGCCACAACCCGGAGTTCGGCTTCGCCGATCCGCGCACCGGCGGGGCGGGCGGGGCGGCGTCGGTCGGGGACAACGGCAAATCGGTGGGCGACCGCAACGCGCCGACGGCGAGCTATGCCGCCTTCACGCCGTCCTTCCACATCAGGGCCGACGGCAAGGCGGTCGGCGGGCAGTTCTGGGACGGCCGCGCCGCCACCCTGAAGGATCAGGCCGGCGGCCCGCCGCTGAACCCGGCGGAGATGGGGCTGGCGTCCAAGGAGCAGGCACGCACCCGGCTGGCGGAGAATCCCGACTATGCCCGGGCCTTCGTGGCGCTCTACGGCGCCGGCGTGCTGGACGATGCGGAGCGCGCCTATGACGCGATGAGCGACAGCATCGCCGCCTTCGAGAAGACCGACCGCTTCGCGCCCTTCGATTCGAAATACGACCGCTCCCTGCGCGGCGAGTACAAGATGACGGCGGAGGAGGATCTGGGGATGACCCTGTTCTTCTCCACCCAGTTCACCAACTGCAACCAGTGCCACAAGCTGAAGCCGATGCCGGCCGCCGCGGGCGAGACCTTCACCAATTACGAACACCACAACATCGGCGTGCCGGCCAATCCCGCCCTGCGCGAGGCGACGACCAAGCCGGGTTTCGCCGACCGCGGGCTGCACGACAATCCGGCGGCGGCCAAGCCCGCTTACGAGGGAAAGTTCAAGACGCCGACCCTGCGCAACGTCGCGGTGACCGGCCCCTACATGCACAACGGGGTGTTCAAGGATCTGGAAACGGTGGTCCGCTTCTACGACCACTACAACAACCGGACGGAAAAGGCCGCGCTCAACCCGGAGACGGGCAAGCCGTGGGGACCGCCGGAGGTGGCGGCGAACCTGTCGTCAAAGGAACTGGAATCGGCGCCCGCCCTTGATACCCGCCGCGTCAAGGCGCTGGTCGCCTTCATGAAGACGCTGACCGATGCGCGGTACGAGCATCTGCTGAAATAGGGCAATCAGCGGCTGGGGCCGGGAATGGGGCCGGACGGCAGCCCTCAATGACCGATGTCGATGCGGAAGAGTTCCAGGTCCAGCAGTTCCATCGACATCCGGGGGCGCCCGGCGGCCTTGCGGGAAGTCAGTCTGCGGGCCAGCGGCTGGCTGAGCCAAGCGGCGCGGGCGCGGTCGAACAGGGAGGTGCAGCGGTGGGACAGTCTGGCGTTCATGGCTGGTCGGACTCTCTCGCAAGGGGTTAAGTCGGCGGCAGCATGGCTCCTGTGAGCAGTTGCAATAAGAATGTCCCGGCACTGTGACAGTTTCTATCGCCCGAAGGTCTAACCCCTACGCCTTTGGGCAAGGAATCGACCCTCTTCGCCGCGATCTTCGACCAAAGACGGAGGAGTAGGCCGTCACATCACCACGCCGACCAGCCGGCGCAGGGCGTCGCGCGCCTCGCTGTCCAGAACGGGGATGCCGTTGCGGGCCTCCAGCATGAAGGCGCCGGGATCGGACAGGGTGCGCATGGCGAAGCCGGCGACCGTCGGCGGTTCGCTGCTGAGCGGTTGCTGGTCGTAGACGGGGGTGAAGCTGCAGCCGGCGAGCAGCGCGCGGATCATCAGCGACTCGTCCGACGTGGCGCCGGCCGCCGGCGCGTTGATGCCGAACAGCAGCCGTTCCGCCTCCGCCTCGGTCACCATCCCGCGATCCAGCAGGATGTCGACCATGGCCGAACTGGTCATCACCGGCGCCGCGCGCCCCTTCCAGCAGAAGCGGCCGTCGTCCCAGCCGACATCCAGGCTGCGGAAGATCATGTAGGGTTCGCTGCTGCCGGGGGCGCCGGCCACGATGTAGTTCACCCGGACAAGCCCGTTCCATGCCCCGGCCGGCGCAACGATGCAGGACAGCCCGTTGCGGGTCAGGCGCAGGTAGGTGTCGTTGATGCCCGATGGTTCGAAATCAAAAAGCATGGGATCTTCACCTCGCTGCCACCCGTCACCAAGCTGCCGGGCGGCACGGTGTCGCCGTGGCCCAGCCTGCGTTCGCTTGAGTCAGGTGAGTGGCTGGGGTGCCCGCGCAAACTGTCCATGCGGGCGTCCCTCCTTTGCGCACAAAAGCGAAAGGCGGTAGGCCGTTCCGACGGCCACCGCCTTTCGCGCTCATGCCAAGGTGCTGGCGACCGTCAGTTGGCGGGGCCGAGGAAAACGCTGTCGCGGCTGTTCTTCTCGGCCGTGCCGGTGTCGGACAGCTGGAAGGTCAGGGGAAGGGAGGCGGCGGTGAGTGCCGTGCGCGGGGCCGTCACATAGACGCGGTAGGTGGCGACGCTGTCCGGCTCCGCCGAGATGGTGGCGGTGTGGGCGGCGGACTCATCCCCGGCCTCGCCGATCACCTTGATGTCGGCGGTGGGCAGGCCGGCGACGCTGAGGGTGTAGGAGCGGTTCTGCCGGGTCTTGTTGGCGACCTTGAAGGTGTAGGCGTTGCGGATCGACCCGTCGGACAGCGTCACGAACAGTGGGGCGCGGTCGCGCAGAACGGTGATGTTCAGGCTGGGGCGGAGCGCGAAGCTCCAGGCCATCGCGCCGCCGATGACCAGCATCATCAGGGCATAGACGATGACGCGCGGACGGGCGAGGCGCCACTGGTAGCTCTTGCCGGAAGCCCGCGTGTCCTGGGCGGCCAGCGAATCGAAGGCGATCAGGCGGGTGGGCAGGCCCTGCTGGATCATGATGCTGTCGCAGGCGTCGACGCACAGGCCGCAATTGATGCAGTCCGACTGCTCGCCGGTGCGGACGTCGATGCCCATCGGGCAGACCTGCACGCACTGGCCGCAGTCGATGCAGTCGCCGAAGCCCTGGGCGCGCCGCTCGTCCCAGCTCTGCGACTTGCGCTTCGGGCCGCGGTTGTCGCCGCGGTCGACCTGATAGGTGACGACCAGCGAATGTTCGTCCAGCATCGCGCTCTGGATGCGCGGCCACGGGCACATGTACATGCACATCTGCTCGCGCGTCCAGCCGGCCATCACATAAGTCATGCCGACGAAGATGCCGAAGAACGACGTTGCCTCGTAGCTGGCCTGGAAGGTGACCAGATCGTGCAGCAGGGCAGGGGCGTCGGTGAAATAGGCGAGGAAGCCGAAGCCGGTGACGAGGCTCAGCGCAATCCAGCCGGCATGCTTGCCGGCCTTGCGCAGCATCTTGCGCGTCGTCCAGGGCTGCTTGTCCATGCGGATGCGCTCCGCCCGGTCGCCTTCGAAGACGCGCTCGATCCACACGAACAGGTCGGTCCACACCGTGTGCGGGCAGGCGAAGCCGCACCAGACGCGCCCGGCCAGCGCGGTCGCCAGGAACAGGCCCAGCGCCGCGACGATCAGGATGCCGGTGAGGTAATAGATCTCCTGCGGCCAGATCTCGATCCAGAACAGGAAGAAGCGCGGCGTGGTCAGGTCGAACAGCACCGCCTGGGCCGGCGCATCGGGACCGCGCTCCCAGCGGATCCAGGGGGCGATGAAGAACAGTGCCAGAAGAACGGAGAAGGTGACGGTCTTGAGGCGGCGATAGAGGCCCTTGACCGCCTTCGGATGGATCGTCTTATGGTTTTCGTACAGCGGAACCTTGGCGGGTTGGGCCGAGCCCTGCTGAACGATGCTTCCGTCTGGCATGTCGATGCGCCTGATTTCCGGTTCCACGTTGGCGCGGAGCATAGTCGACCGCCGATGCGGCGCGTTTGACCTCTGTCAAACAACGTCGATATTCCGAAAAGCCCCTTCAGGTCCGAGGCTTTTCACCGGTTCGAGGGATCCGCGTTTCGGGGTCCGTTAATACTGTGCCGGCGGGCCCGTTCACAAGCCCATTGTTGTCGGCTTTCGGCGGTATCACGCACAATACTTCTACTATACTGTGCTATATTGCAACAATCAGCGCAACGTACCGTCCCAGCTTGCCGACGGTCACCAGCAGCAGGAACAGGCGCAGGTCGACGCGCAGGATGCCGGCGACGAGCGTCAGCGGATCGCCGATCACCGGCACCCAGGCCAGCAGCAGCGACCAGACGCCGAAGCGCTGGTACCATCCGGTCGCCCGTTCGACCAGCGGGCGGGAAACCGGGAACCAGCGGCGGTCCTGGAAATGCATCAGATAGCGGCCGAGCGCCCAGTTGATCGTGGAGCCGGCGACATTTCCGACGGTCGCCACCAGAATCAGCAGGCCATCGTGATAGTTGCCGGATGCATGCAGCCCGGCGAGCAGAAGCTCGGACTGGGCGGGAAAAATCGTCGCGGCCACCAGCGCCACCAGGAACAGGCTGCCATAGGCCGCGACATCTCCCATCATGCAAATCCTTTTCCTGCCAACGGCTTGACTGCCGCACCCCACGACAGGCGCTGGATTAGGCTTCGTGGTGGCGTAAAATCAAGAGGCCTGTCCGCCGGATTTGCCGAGAATCGTCACACAATGACGCTTGCCCTACAACTCAGGGGATACAAGAATACGAAAGAAAAATCTGCATGCGCGTCTGGATTTGTGAATATTCCCGTAATCAATTCTGTTTTAAGCAGAGTCTTCGCGCGACTTCGGTGGCTGGTGGGCTGAGCGGAGGGAGTAGGAACGGGCATGGGGAAAACCGGGTTCGCCCGCTTCGACGCCGACGAACGTCTGGTGTGGGCCAATGCCGCCTTTGCGGCCCGGTTCGCCGTGGCGGGCAACACGACGCTGGACGGCCTGTTCGGCAGCCTGTTGGGCGGTGCGATGGCCGACCTGCGCCGCGGCCGGCCGATGATTTCGGGGCTTCCCGACGGCAGCGCCGTCACATTGGCGCTGGGTGCCGGGGAAGCGGGCGAATGGCTGCTGACGGCGGTCGAGGCGGCCGTTGCCGGCAGCCCGGCGGAGCGTGAACCGTGGGCGAAGACCAGCTCGGTGCTCGACTGCCTCAGCCAGGGGGTGATGGCCTTCGACCGCGACCTCCGGCTGGTCGCCTGGAACCGGCGCGTGCTGGAACTGCTCCACATCGATCCCGGATTCCCGCGCTATGCCCAGCCTTACGAGGCGGTGGTCCGACACATCGCGGAACAAGGCGGCTATGGCCGCGGCAACGTCGACGATCTGGTGGCGCAGCGGCTGCACCATATCCGCAAGGCGCCCTGGCCCTTCTACAACGAGCGTGTCCGGCCCGACGGCGTCATCATCGAGACGGTGACCCTGCCGCTGCCCGACGGTGGATTCGTCACCACCTACACCGACATCACCCGCCGCAAGCAGGCGGAGCGGGAGCTGGCCTCCAGCCGGGAATTGCTGGAACAGGCGATCCGGGCGGCACGCGAGGGCATCTCGCAATGGGACCTGAACAGCGGGGAGGTGTGGTTTTCCCCGCAATGGTGGGGATTGCTGGGATATTCCGAAGCGGAAATGGACAACAGCCGCCACCGGTGGGAGGAACTGCTCCATCCGCAGGACCGTGACGCCGCGCTGGAGATGGTGGAGGAGCTGGCGACCGGCCGCCAGTCGGAAAGCCGCCAGCTCCAGCGTTTCCGCCACCGGTCCGGCCAGACGATCTTCCTGGAGACCCGCGTGCTCGCCGTGACGGGGAATGACGGCCGAATCGTCCGCATCGTCGGCGCCCACACCGACGTCACCGAAAGCGTCCATGCGGCCGAGGCGGTGCGCGCCGCCAGGGATGAGGCCGAGCGGGCCTTGCAGGATTTGAAGGAGGCGCAGGTCCAGCTGATCCAGGCGGAGAAGATGGCGGCCCTGGGATCGCTGGTGGCCGGCGTGACGCATGAGATCAACACGCCGGTCGGCATTGCCCTGACCGGCGCCTCGCTGCTGGCGGAGAAGACCCGTGCCTTGCGGCATCTCTTCGAAGCCGGCAGCCTGCGGCGCGGCGATTTCGCGGACTACATCGACATCGCCGACGAGGCGACGCAGCTGATGCTGCTGAACATCGAGCGCGCCACCCGTCTGATTCAGAGCTTCAAGCAGATCGCCGTCGATCAGGCCAGCGAGGAGCGCCGCGTCTTCGAACTGAACCACTACATCCACGAGATTCTGCGCAGCCTGGGCATGCGCATCCGCCGCAGCGGGCATTCGATCGAGGTGCGTTGTCCGGACGGTCTGACGCTCGACAGCTATCCCGGCGCTTTCGGCCAGATCCTGACCAATTTCGTCATCAACTCGCTCCTACACGGCTATGAACCCGGCGTCCGCGGCCGGCTGACCGTGACGGTCACGGTGACCGGCGGAGAGGTGGAACTGGTCTATGCCGACGACGGGCGCGGCATTCCGGCCGACCTGCATGGCAAAATCTTCGAGCCCTTCTTCACCACCAGCCGCGACCGCGGCGGCAGCGGGCTGGGCTTGAACATCGTCTACACGCTGGTCACGCGAACCCTGCGCGGCCGGCTGCGGCTGGAGAGCGAGCCGGGGGCGGGGACCGCCTTCACGCTGCGCTTCCCGCGAGTGACGCCGGCCGATCCGCTGCCACTGTGAGGCCGGCGTCACCCGGCGCCCGGTGTTTCCGGCATCCAGCCGGCCGGCAGTGTTTCGCGCAACGCCTGCCGGATGATGGTGGCGAGATGATCGCCAATCGGGTTCGGTCCCTTGTCGGACCGCAGGAGCCGGAGGCCGAGCGAGGGAAGTTGCGGCAGGCCGCAGGCGGCGGGATCCAGCACGCGCACCGCCGCCGGCCGGCCCACCGGCGTCCTCAGGGCGATGCCGAGCCCCGCGGCCGTCGCCGCCCAGAGGCCGCCCAGGCTCGGGCTGACGAAGGCGATGCGCCAGGCAATCCCATGCCGGTCCAGATGGTCGCAGGCGATGGTGCGCAGCAGGCACGGCGCCTCCAATGCGGCGAGCGGCAACGGCTCGTTCCCGTCGGCCCGCCAGAGTGGCGCCTCCTCCGCCGCGGTCAGCCAGCACAGCGGCAATGACGCGATCCGCTCGGTGGCCGATGCGCTGCCGTCGTCCCATGCCAGAGCCAGATCGAGATGGCCGGAGGCGATCTTCTCGGACAGCTCGCTGTTGCGGGCGATGCGTCCTTCGATCCGGACTTTGGGATGGGCGCGGGCGAAGCGGCCGAGAACCTGCGGCAACACGCTCTCGCCGAAATCCTCCTGGATTCCCAGACGGACCCAGCCCTCCAGCCCCGCGCCGCGAACGGCGCTCATTGCCTCGTCATTCAGGTTCAACAGACGCCGGGCATAGGAGAGCAGCACCTCCCCGCCATCGGTGAGCGTCAACCCGCGACCCGCTTTGCGCACCAGCGCCGTCCCGGCCTGCTCCTCCAGCTTCTTGAGCTGGGCGCTGACTGCCGATGTCGACCGTCCGAGCCGGTCGGCGGCCTGGGCGAAGGATCCGGCGTCGATGCCGGCGACGAAGCTGCGCAGCGCATCCATGTCGAGGTTGGTCAGGCGCATTGCCGAAATCCCATAAATCAGGACGATTCATTCAGAATAATCTGATTATCGGGATGATAATCTCCACCCATACTGGGGCTGTCAATCGCTCAAACAGGAGCGGCATGCCATGCCCTTCACACGGATTTCTTTGCTCGCTGGCAAATCGCCGGCCTATCTCGCGGCCGTTTCCGACAGTCTGGACCGTGCGCTGGTCGACTGCTTCGAGGTTCCGGAGAACGACCGCTTCGTGGCCATTCATCAGCATCAACCGCATGAATTGATCTTCGACCGGACCTATCGCGGCGGCCCGCGCTCGGATGATTTCATCGTCTTTCACATCACCACAGGAAAGCTGCGGTCGCCGGAGACCAAGGCGCGCTTCTTCCGGCGGCTGGCCGAGACTCTTGCGGCGTCGCCGGGCGTGCGGCCGGAAGACGTGATGATCGTGATCGCGGATTCGTCCTTCGAGGATTGGTCTTTCGCATCCGGCGTGTCCGCCGGACTGCCGGCGCAGGAGGCGCCCCAATGACCGGCTACTTTGAAATGCAGATGTCCTGTCCGCCGGCCATGACCGTCCGACGCGCCGGCGACGGCATCGTTGCCGCGCCCGAGGGGATCGCCAACGGCTCCTTCCTCGTTCAGATGCTGCTGTCGAGCCGGACAGAGGGCGAGATGACGGCGATGCGGGCCTTCATCCCGCCGGGCGTCGTGACCCACTGGCACAGCCATCCGTCCGGACAGCTTCTTTTCGTGCTCGACGGTGTCGGCTTGGTGCAGCGCGAGGGCGCTGAGCCGGTCGAGGTCCGTACCGGGGACGCCGTCTGGTTCGCACCCGGCGAACGTCACTGGCATGGCGCGGCGCCGTTGAGCCCGTTCAGCTACGTCAGCGTCCAGCCGGTGCGGGACGGGACCGCCGTTCAGTGGATGGAAGCCGTCGAGCAGGGGGAGCTTTCCCGATGATCGCCATGCAATACAGCTTCGTGCTGCCTGCCGATTACGACATGGCGATCATCGACCGCCGCATTCGTGAGAGGGGACCGCTGCTCGACGGCTTTCCGCGCCTGCGTTTCAAAGCCTATCTCGCGGCAAGAAAGCAGGATGCCGGTTTTGCCGGTGCGGAAAACCTCTATGCGCCGTTCTACCTGTGGGATGAGCCGGAAGGGATCGACAGCTTTCTTTCCAGTCCGGGTTTTGCGGCAGTGACCCGCGATTTCGGCTGGCCGTCGGTGCAGACATGGCTGGTTTGGCATGCGGAACTGACGGGGAATTTGAAAGCCGCGGCTTACGCCACCCGCGACATCGCTGCGATTGCGGCCTATTCGGACTTGGCGTCACAGCGGGACAATGCCATTGCGGAGGCAAAGTCGGCGATTGACGCCGGTGCATTGGCCGCCGTTGCCGCGTTCGATCCGACGGGATGGAAGATGACGAAAGTCACTCTCTGGGCCGGGCTGCCGCCAATGGTGACGGAGACGATGCAACTTTACACCGTCGGGCATGTCTCGCTGCCGAACGAACAATAAAGACGCGCATCGAGGGCGCAGGATCGCTGTAACCAGGGGAGAGTTTGCAACACAGTCGCCGTCTGGAACGGCGGCCCTGCGAAGCATTGATTTCGCAGGGATGGTGGAAGGGGCTGGATTCGAACCAGCGTACGCTAACGCGGGCAGATTTACAGTCTGCTGCCTTTAACCACTCGGCCACCCTTCCATCGGGGCGCTGAGGAGTAGCCTTTCGATAGGGGGGCCGTCAAGACCCTTTTGCACGAAAAACGCAAGCGGAGGCGCGGCAGCAAAAGCGGCAAGAAAAAGCCTCCGTCCCAAGGGGGACGGAGGCTTTTCAAAGGGGCTTTTTCAAACCCGCTTTTCAAAAGTCCGCTCAGTTCGGGCGGCGCGAAGCCCGATGCGCGGGGATCGGGATCGGGCGGATTGCCTGTTCCTCGCGGCGGCTGGCCGACATGTCGATTTCCACGCGGGCCAGAGCCTTGCGCAGTTCGTGCACGGTGTCGGACAGGGACTGGATCGTCGCCTCGCTCGGCTGCTGACGCCAGCCGCGATAGGCGGAGATGCAGGCCTTGGCGGTGTCGCGCAGGCGGCCTTCGATCGCATCCACCGGCGGGGTCGGCTGGCCGGGAGCCCGCGGGGCCTCCGGCGCGGCGGCCACCGGTGCGGCCGGAGCCGGCGTGGCGGCAGGGGCTGCCGGAGCGGCGTCCGGACGGTTCAGGCGCAGCGTTTCAGTCGGCGCCGGAGCGGGCGCCGGGGCCGCTGCCGGTGCTTCGGCCTGGGCCGGTTCGGCAGCCGGTTCCGGCCGGGAGGCGCGGGTCAGCGTGGTCCGGCCGGTGCGGCCGGCGGCGCGGCGCGGTTCGGCCGGCGCCTCGGCAGCCGGTGCCGGAGCGGGCTCGGCGGGAGCGGCCAACGGCGTTTCCGCCGGCGTCTCCGGGGTCGTCGCCGTCACCGGAGCGGCGGCTTCGCCAGCCGTGTCCGCCGTGGCGGACGTGCCGGCCTCGGCGATCTGTGCACCGTCCTGGACGTCACCCGAGACGGCATCGCCCTGGCCGCTGGCGGCCTCCGCCTTCTTGATGATGTAGGAGATGGCGCTGGGGGTGCATTCGAATTCGCGCGCGATGGCCGAAAGGGTTGCACCGCTGCGGTAGCGATCAAGAATTTGGGGCCACGCCGACTGCGGAATGCGCCCACGCTTCTTGGGAGACTCCGGTTCGCTCCCGGTTTCTGAGTTCATTATATCGCTCGGTTGCCAAAGTGAATTTTCAGTCATTCGTCAGCATGTCCACCCGGACCGCACGCTTCGGACGCGGGACCACGCGGGCGCGTGCGTCAGCAGCATCGAGGCTTCACGCTGGCGGGCGATGTTTTCGGTATGGATGACTATCGGAAACTCTTCTCAAAAATGCCAGCATAACTTTGCACGGAATTGTGATTTTGTAGCCGGTGTCACAACTGGGCACGATGCTTGGTGGAGGGCCTGCGGTTTTAAAAACCACGGGCAATTGGAAACCCAGGGTGGAAGGAATCCGCCGCCGGCATCTCCCGGTCGCCGGACTTTTGAAAAATGCGATGGACCCCGGACGGGGGGTTCCGTGTTTGCAGTTTCAGAACAAACCCGACCGGGGCCCTGCCATTCGATGGTTTCTGGCCCAGGGTCTTTTGAAGAGCCGTTGGTCGCGACTCTTCGGCGATTGCCCAACCGTTTTCTGCGGAGACCGTCCATGCCGCATGCGCCCGTGCCGCGTTCGTACCCGATCTTCCGACGCCTTCCGGCCGCGGCGCTGTGCGCGTTGCTGTCCGGCGCGGTGTTCCTGCCGGCGCTGCCGGCCGCAGCCCAGGATGCGCCCGCCGTCGGGGCACAGCCGGGGGCGAGCAGAACCTACGCGCCGCCGTCCTTCCGCGACCTCGCCCGCACGCAGATCGACACCGTCGTCAACATCTCCAGCACCCAGGCGCCCCAGCCCTCGGCGGGGGGCGGTCGGCTGCCGGAAGGGATGGACATTCCACCCGGCTCGCCGCTGGAGGAATTCTTCCGTGAATTCCGCAACCGTCAGAGGGGCGGTCATGGCAACGGCTCGCCGGAAAGCGGGCCGAACGGCGGTCCGCAGGGTGGCGGTCCGCAAGGTCTGCCGAGCATGGCGCTCGGCTCCGGCTTCATCATCGATCCGTCGGGCCTGATCGTCACCAACAACCATGTCGTTTCCGACGCGGCCGAAATCGCCGTCACCCTGCATGATGGCACCAAGCTGCCGGCCAAGCTGGTGGGATCGGATGCGCCGACCGACCTTGCCCTGCTGAAGGTCGAGAGCGCCAAGCCGCTGACCGCCGCCCATTGGGGCGACAGCGAAACGGTGGAGGTCGGCGACTGGGTGGTCGCCATCGGCAATCCCTTCGGCCTCGGCGGCTCGGTGACCGCCGGCATCCTGTCGGCCCGTGCCCGCGACATCCAGCAGGGCCCCTATGACGAGTATCTGCAGACCGACGCCGCCATCAACCGCGGCAATTCAGGCGGTCCGCTCTATGACGCCGGCGGCGCGGTGATCGGCATCAACACCGCGATCTATTCGCCGACCGGCGGATCGGTCGGCATCGGCTTCGCCATCCCGTCCTCGCTGGCCAAGCCGATCATCGACCAGTTGAAGGACGGCGGAAAGGTGCGCCGCGGTTGGCTGGGCGTCCAGGTTCAGCGGGTGACGCCGGACATCGCCGAAAGCCTGGGCGTGGAGGGCTCCGGCGGCGCTCTGGTCACCAGCATCTCGCCCGACAGTCCCGCCGCCTCGGCCGGGCTGCGTCAGGGCGACGTCATCACCGCCTTCAACGGCGATCCCTTGGAGCAGATGCGCCAGCTTCCCCGCCTCGTCGCCTCGACGCAGATCGGCAGCACCGTGCCGATGACCCTGCTGCGCGGCGGCAAGCAGCAGTCGATCCAGGTCACCGTCGGCGAACTGCGCGACGAGCCGCAGCAGCTGGCGATGTCGGGATCGAGCGGCGCCCCCCGTTCCGCCCAGCCGGAGGAAAGCAAGTCGGCGCTCGGCCTGAAGCTGGCTCCCTTGACCCCCGGCCTGCGCGAGACCTTCGCCATCGGCGAGGATGTCGACGGTCTGGTGGTCACCGAGGTCGACCGCGACAGCGCGGCCTCGCAGCGCGGACTCGACCTCGGCGACGTCATCGTGGAGGCCGGGCAGGAGCCGGTGGCAACCGCCGCCGATCTGGAAACCCGCATCGCCAAGGCCAAAGAACAGGGGCGCAAGACCCTGCTGATGCTGGTCAGCCGCGGTGGCGACCTGCGCTATGTGCCGCTGCCGTTGGCCCCCGAGATCGGTGGTAAGAAGGGGTAATCCGGCCGTCGCATTTGCGGATCGGACGGAAGCGGAGATCTGCCCCGCTTCCGTCTCATCCTTTTCCGCTACCGTTCGCCGCGCCGCGAGAGTAATTTGCCGCCCGTTTGGCGAATGGGATGGCAAACCGTGAGCATTTATCCGGAGAGCGGCCAGCCGGTGCGGCTGTCGGTCGTTGTCCCCGTTTTCAACGAGGCCGAGAACGTGCTGCCCCTGCTCGAAGAGATCGAGCGGGCACTGGCTCCGGTCGGCGGTTTCGAGGTCATCTTCGTCGACGACCAGTCCGACGACGACACCCAGGCGCGCCTTGCCCCGGCGGTCGAGGCCGGCCGGCTGCGCGTGCTGCGCCATGTCCAGCGCTCCGGCCAGAGTGCCGCGGTGCGCAGCGGCGTCAAGGCGGCGCGCGGCGAGTTCGTGGTGACGCTCGACGGCGACGGTCAGAACGATCCGGCCGACATCCCGGCGTTGTTCGCCCTGGTGTCGACAGGCGAGGCGGGAGCGCCGGTGCTGGTCGGCGGCTTGCGCAAGAAGCGGCAGGACACCTTGTCCAAGCGCTGGGCCTCGAAGATCGCCAATGCCGTCCGCCAGTCCTTCCTGCAGGATGGCTGCACCGACAGCGGCTGCGGGTTGAAGCTGTTCCGCCGCGACGCCTTCCTCGACCTGCCCTTCTTCGGGGCGATGCACCGGTTCCTGCCGGCGCTGTTCCGCGCCCACGGCCACCCGGTGGCCTATGTGCCGGTGAACCATCGCCCGCGCGAACGCGGCGTGTCAAAATACAACAACTGGCGGCGCGGGCTGATCGGCGTTGTCGATCTGCTGGGCGTGTATTGGCTGAAGCGGCGGACGAAGATGTCGCCGGTCTCCGAACGCCTCTGACGTCTTTTAAAGCCGATCGACCTTCACAGCGACCCATTCGCGACAGGATTCTACGATGATTGAGCGCGCCGCAGCGTGGTTCCAGGGGCAAAGCACCACCGACCTGATCTGGGTCGGCATCGGCTTTTTCGCCCAGCTGATGTTCACCATGCGCTTCATCGTGCAGTGGATCGCCAGTGAAAAGGCGCGCCGCAGCGTGGTGCCGGAGATGTTCTGGTACTTCTCGCTGGGCGGCGGCGTCATGCTGTTCGCCTACGCCTTCTACCGATTCGACCCGGTCTTCATGCTGGGGCAGGGCATGGGTCTGGTGATCTACGCCCGCAACGTCTATTTCGTCTGGTCGCACAAGAAGTCGCAGGCCACCGGCGACGCGGTGCCGAGCAAGCCGTGACCGCAGCGTCCTCGCCGCAAGGCCATCCGCCGGCCATCCGCTTGCCGATCTGGGCCTATGCGCTGCTGGCGCTGATCGCCGCGGCGCTGTTCCTGCCGGGCTTCATCGTGCTGCCGCCCTTCGACCGGGACGAGGCGCGCTTCGCCCAGGCATCGTCGCAGATGCTGGACAGCGGCAACTATGTCGACATCCGCTTCCAGGACGAGACGCGCTACAAGAAGCCGGTCGGCATCTACTGGCTGCAGACCGCCGCGACCGCCGCCGCCGATGCCGTGCGCGGGATTCCGGTCGGCGCCGACAAGGTCATCTGGACCTACCGCATCCCCTCGTTCCTGGGCGCCATCCTGGCCGTCCTCGCCAGCGCCTGGACGGCGGCCCGGCTGTTCGGCGGCCCGGCCGGCTTCATCGCCGGTCTGATGATGGCCTCCTGCGTCGTGCTGGGGGTCGAGGCGCGCATGGCCAAGACCGATGCCGTGCTGCTCTCCACCGTGGTGGTCGGGCAGGCGGTGCTCGCCCAGCTCTATCTCGGCCGCCGCGGGCCAGTCCCCGCCGGGCGCGCTGCCTGGACGGCTCCGCTGGTCTTCTGGATCGCCGCCGGCATCGGCGTGCTGGTCAAGGGGCCGATGGTCCTGCTGGTGTCCGGCAGCACGGTTCTGGTGCTGGCCCTGTGGGACCGCGAGGCCGGATGGCTGAAGCGGCTGAAGCCGCTGGCCGGGCTCGGCATCGTCGTCGCCATCGCCGCCCCCTGGCTGATCGCCATCGCCATCAAGAGCAAGGGTGCCTTCTTCGCCGAATCCGTCGGCCACGACATGCTTGGCAAGGTGTCGGGTGGGCAGGAGGGCAAGGGGCTGCCGCCCGGCTATTACCTCGGCACCTTCTGGGTGACCTTCGCCCCCTGGTCGCTGCTGGCGCTGCTGGCCGTTCCCTGGGTGTGGGCGCGCCGCCGGCTGGATGCCGTGCGCTTCTGCATCGCCTGGATAATCCCGAGCTGGCTGGTGTTCGAGGCGGTGCCGACCAAGCTCCTGCACTACACGCTGCCGGTCTTCCCGGCCATCGCCGCCATCGCCGCGGCGGCCCTGATCGACGGCTTCGACCGCAGCCGAGAAAAGCCGCGCCGCTGGCTGGTCGCCGCCGCGGTGGCGCTGGGCGTGATCGGTTTCGGTGCCTTAATCCTGGCGGTGGCGGTGATCCCCTGGCTGGTCGATGGCCGGATCGATCCGGTCGGGGTGGCGCTGGCGCCGGCGGTGGGCGGCCTTTTCGCTCTGTCGCTGCGCTCGATTCTGCGCGGGGAGCGGCGGAGCGGGCTTGCTGCCGGGGTTGGGGCCGCGGCGCTGCTCTATGCCGGGACCTATGCCGCCGTTCTGCCGAACATCGATGGCGTGTGGGTCAGCCGGCAGGCCGCGCGCGCGGTGGCGCAGGTCCGGCCTTGCCCGGACAGCGTGGTGGCGTCCGCCGGCTATTCGGAGCCGAGCCTGATCTTCCTGCTCGGCACGCCGACCAAGCTGGTCCATGGCGCCGGCGCCGCCGCGCATCTGACGGCGGACCGCGCCTGCGGGCTGGCCCTGGTGGAGGACCGCGAGGCGCCGGCCTTCCTCGACAGCCTGGGCACCGCCACGCCGCTGCCGCTGGCCGATCTGTCGGGCTTCAACTACAACACCGGCAAGCGGCTGCACCTGACGCTCTACCGCCTGCCGGCCTCCTGAAGGAGCCTCCTGAAGGGGCCTCCTAACGGAATAGCCCCGGCGCCGTATCGTAAGGCGGGACCTATGCCCCGCTTGGGCATGCGGCGACCGGGGTGGGTAACGCGCCTCCGCATTGGACGGCGCGGGTGCTTTGCGCTCGACTGCCCCTTCCGATCCGTTTTCCCCGGACGAAAGGTGCCTGTTCGATGACCCGCGTTTCCTTCTCTGCCGATACCGCCATCCGGACCGCCGTCGCCGCCGCTCTGGCGGTGATGACGCTGTCGCTGCCGGCCCACGCCCAGAAGCAGGAATATGCGCCCTGGGTGTACGACCAGATGGTCCCGACCGGCCCGCTGCTGCGCAACCTCGATCAGGCCCAGCCGCTACCCGGCCCGGCGCCGTCCCATTGGGGGGCGACGAAGGCCGGACCTGACCGCGCCGGCATGGTGCGCTATGGCACGGATGTGAAGCGGACGGACAAGCATTACTCCGCGTCCCATTCACTGACGCCACCGCCGGTGGATCCCGCCGCCGCCAAGCGCATTATGGCGGCGCCGCAGAGTGCCGACGCTCCGCCGGTCCCGCGGACTGCGCGCCGCGACTGAGCTGCGGTTACTCGCTTGGCATTTCTCCCGGCCGCCACAGCCACGCCGCACCGCGCACGCCACTGGAATCGCCGTGGCGGGCGCGGCGCACCGGCGTGTCCAGCCGGTCGCTGAACGCCCAGGGCTGCATCGCCGTCGGCAGCCGGTCATACAGCAGTTCCGCGTTCGACAGGCCGCCGCCCAGCACGATGACGTCGGGATCCAGCAGGTTGGCGACCGCCGCCAGACCGCGGGCAAGCCGGCCGATTAGACGGTCCGCCGTCGCCTGGCACCCGGCATCGCCGGCCAACGGGTCGGCGGCGCGGGCCAGGATGGTCGCGGCGTCCAGCCTCTCGCCGGTCGCCGCGAAATGGTCGGCCGCGACCGCAGGCCCCGATACGAAATTCTCCAGGCAGCCCTGCTTGCCGCAGTAGCAGGCCGGTCCCGGCCGCTCCCCGTCGGTCGGCCAGGGCAGCGGGTTGTGGCCCCATTCTCCGGCGATGGCGTTGCGCCCGCCCAGCACCCGGCCGTGAACGACGATGCCGGCGCCGCAGCCGGTGCCGAGGATCGCCGCGAACACCACTTCGCAGCCGGCCCCGGCGCCGTCGGTCGCTTCCGACACCGCAAGGCAGTTGGCGTCGTTCTCGATCCGCACCGGCCGGGCGAGCGCCCGGGTCAGGTCGCGTGTGAAGTCGCGCCCGATTAGCCATGTGGAGTTGGCGTTCTTCACCAGCCCGGTCGCGGGGGAGATGGCGCCCGGAATGCCCAAACCCACCGTCGCCCTGCTTCCGGCGGGGATTTCCCGTTCCAGCCGGGCCACCAGATTGCGGATGGTCGCGACGGTGCCGTCATAATCGCCTTTCGGCGTCGGAACTCTGTGGCGTGCCAGTTGGTTTCCCTGACGGTCGAGCAGAATCCCCTCGGTCTTGGTGCCGCCCAGATCGATGCCGATGCGGTGCCCGCTCCGATACTCTGCCGTGGTCCCTGTTCCGGCCGATTGCGATCCGGTGGCTGCCATGCCCTGTCACCTGTCCGACTGTGCCCTGCCAATCCATAGCGTCGCCGGCCCGGTCCCGTCCAGCGACGCACGCTTCCTCCGTCCGGAGGGGGAGGAACCCTTGGTGATCCGGCGTTGCCTGTCCGCCGCGCCGATGGGACAAAACGTAAGCATCGGCCAAATCCCATTGACCCGCCACGGCGTTCGGGTAGAAGGTCGCCGACTGTCGGGCAATGCCGTTTCCCGCCCGAACCCGTCCTGTCGTACCGCGCCACCGGAGCCCCTGATGAGTCGCCAGCGCGCCGCCCTCCGCCATTCCCTCAAAGCCCTGACCGGCGCCGCCGTCCTCGGCGCGCTGCTCGCCCTGCCGGCGTCCGCCGGCGCTGCCGCCAAGGAGCCGACGAAGCCGGCCGCCGCCAAGGCTGCGCGCCCGGCGAAGTCCAGCGTCCCGGCCACGCCCGCCTGTTACAACCGCGCCGAACATGCGGCCGAGCAGCTGATGCGCATGCACACCGAGATGATGGTGGTCGGCCTGACCTGCCGCACGGTCATGCCGGACAAGAAGCCGTTCGACCTGTACCAGGATTTCTCGGTCAAGAACCGCGCCCTGCTGTCCAGCTCGGAAGCGTCGCTGATCAGCTTCTACAAGCGTTCGGGCGCCGGCGGCAACGCCACCCGCCAGTTCGACATGTTCCGGACGGAGCTGGCGAACGAAATCAGCCGCCGCGCCGCCACCATCGGCATCCCGCAATATTGCGCCAACTTCGTCGACCGCTCGGTCGCCGCGAAGGACCTGACGGCGGACGACCTGCGCACCCTGACCAGCGACGAGAAGAACGCCGGCCTGATGCATCTGGCCAGCCACCCGCTCTGCGACGTGAAGGTGGTCAGCAATCCCGACCCCGTCTTCGCCGTCGCTTCGGCCGCACCCGCTCCGGCGGCGAAGGCCACGACCGCCAAGGCGAAGCCGGCCAAGGCCGCCGCTCCGGCCAAGCCGAAGCAGAAGGTCGCCGCCGCCCCGACCAAGCAGTCCGTCGCCGTCCGCTGACCTTCCGACGGTTTGCGTCGTCTTGCAGAACGCCCTGCCGGCAACCGCCGGTGGGGCGTTTCGCGTTTCCGGCCCTTGCCCTTCGCCGCGACGCATGCGGACAACACAAATCTGTCTTGCAAAAATCCGTCAGGCTGGTACTACCGAAAAGGTCAGGAGGGGCACTTGCCGGACGGCCCGGCCGGATCGCAGGAGCCGCCCCCGAACAGGAAAAATCTTGGTCCGTCAGACCAATAGACGGAATTCCGGATGATACGGCATTCCGTTTGGTGACTGGATGGGCTGCACCAGACAGAGTGCACCAGACAGGGGGGCTGCTGTTGCAAGACCGGTGTGCCGAGTGTGCCCGTGCCGCCGCACCCTGCCTTTGCGCCGCGCTGAAGGTGGGATGAGGAT